>NZ_JBJIAI010000001.1:0-613166 GCF_045311035.1 Mycobacterium sp. SMC-13 | reverse complement strand
AACACTGACCTCAATGATCTATCTCTGCCTGGGCGGGCTCCACCCTCAGCTACCCACGAGAAGGTGAGGAGTAGCACATATGTGCGATTATGCCAGACGGGTCGGACACGTGCCATGTATTGCCGCCGGGTCCCGTGCACAATCGGTGCGTGACCGGCCGACCGCTCAAGCCCTGGCACTTCGTCCTCGTCTTCGGGGTGGTGAGCCTGCTCGCCGACATGGTGTACGAAGGCGCCCGCAGCATCATCGGTCCCTATCTTGCGACCCTCGGCGCGTCCGCCGCAGTCGTCGGATTGGTCGCCGGCGCAGGCGAATTCATCGGATACGGGCTGCGCGTCGTCGCCGGCTATGCCGTCTCGCGCACCCAGCACTACTGGACGTGGACGATCACCGGCTACGCGCTGACCGTGCTGAGTGTCCCGTTGATCGGCGTCACCGGATCTCTCGTTCCGGCGCTGCTGTTGTACGGCACCGAGCGTCTCGGCAAGGCGGTGCGCTCGCCGGCGAAGGACACTCTGCTGTCGCATGCGTCGACGAGCACCGGGCGCGGCAGCGCGTTCGGCGTGCACCAGGCCCTCGACCAGACCGGTGCCATCGCCGGGCCGCTGTTGCTCGCGGCGGTGTTGAGCGCCCACGCGGGCGACTACCGAATGGCGTTCGGCGTACTCATCGTTCCCGGCGTCCTGGTCCTGGTCCTGCTGGGCTGGCTTCGGTTTCGCGTTCCCGACCCGCGGAGCTACGAAGAAGAGGCCGTTCGCGAAGCCACGGAATCCACCCCGGGCAGCCCCGCGGTGCCGAAGCGATTGCCCGCCCAGTTCTGGCAGTACGTCGTCGCGATCGGCCTGCTGTCATGCGGCGTCGCATCATTCCCGTTGTTGGCGTTCCATGCCCAGCGCACCGGACTGCTCACCGACGCTCAGGTGCCGATCCTGTTCGCGATCGCGATGGCGGTGGACGGCGCAGCGGGTCTGGTGATGGGCCGGGTGTACGACAAGCGTGGACCGATCGTGCTGCTCGCGGTTCCCCTCGCCGCCGCGTGCTCGGCGATTGCTTTCACCGGTGACCGCACCCTGGTCTGGGTCGGCGTCGCGATCTGGGGTGTCGTCAACGGCGTGCTCGATTCCACGGTGAAATCGGTGGTCACCGAGCTCGTGCCGGCAAACACCAGGGCCATCGCCTTCGGCTGGCTGGCCCTGTTGCGGGGCGTCGCGTTGCTGATCGCCGGCGGCCTGCTCGGTGCCGTCTACGACATCTCCCCCGGCTACACGATGGCCCTGATCGTCGTGGCGAACATCGCGGCGCTCGCCGGTTTGGTGCCGGTGTTGCGGCGGATCCAGCCGGCCGCACGCTGACGCCGCGCTGAAACACCTGGGTGAGGCCTGTTCGGCGCACGCGCCAGCGTGCCTGTCAACCCCTACGTGCCCTGCCAGCGGGACGACCTGCAGAACCGGAAATGCCGATCGCTAACATGAATGCGCTGCTCAGCGCGATCGGCCAAGCGACCCGTAGGACAGATGAGTTGAATACACCAGAACTTGCCAATTGGAACACCCAGGAAGCCCTGGCGGAGGCGATGATTCCGATCGTCGGCACCTTGCACCGCACGCGCGGCGTCACCGTCCTGCTGCACAGCCGGTCGCTGGTGAACAAGTCGGTGATCAGCATCCTGCGCACCCACCGTTTCGCTCGGCAGATCGCCGGCGAAGAGCTGTCGGTGGTCGAGACCTTCCCGTTCCTGGAGGCTCTGGCGAACCTGGACCTGGGTCCGGCCAAGATCGATCTCGGCCTGCTGGTACACGCCTACCGCGCCGATGAGCGTGGCCTCTCGGTCGCCGACTTCGTCGCCGACGCGCTGTCCGACGTCACCGGTGACAACAAGGCCGAGCCGCAGGGCCCGCGCGACGTGGTCCTGTACGGCTTCGGCCGGATCGGTCGCCTCGTGGCGCGACTGCTCGTCGAGAAGGCCGGCGGCGGCAACGGCCTGAACCTGCGCGCCGTCGTGGTCCGCAGCGGTGGCGCCGACGACCTGAAGAAGCGTGCTTCGCTGCTGCGCCGCGACTCGGTGCACGGACACTTCAACGGCACCATCAAGGTCGACAAGGAGAACAACCTCCTCATCGCCAATGGCAACGTCATCAAGTTCATCTACGCCAACGACCCGTCCGAGGTCGATTACACGCAGTACGGCATCAACGACGCCATCCTCATCGACAACACCGGCAAGTGGCGTGACCGCGCGGGTCTCGAGCAGCACCTGCGTCCGGGCGTCTCGAAGGTCGTCCTGACCGCGCCGGGCAAGGGCGACGTGCCGAACATCGTGCACGGCGTCAACCACCTCGGCCAGGATGTCAGCCAGCAGATCTTCTCGTGTGCGTCGTGCACCACCAACGCGATCGTCCCGCCGCTCAAGGCGATGGACGAGAAGTTCGGCATCATCCGCGGCCACGTCGAGACGGTGCACTCGTTCACCAACGACCAGAACCTGCTGGACAACTACCACAAGGCCGACCGTCGTGGCCGTTCCGCGCCGCTGAACCTGACGATCACCGAGACCGGCGCCGCCTCGGCCGTCGCCAAGGCCCTGCCGGAGCTCAAGGCCAAGATCACGGGCAACTCGATCCGCGTCCCCACCCCCGACGTCTCGATCGCCATCCTGAGCCTGCAGCTCAAGAAGGAGACGACGAAGGACGAGGTGCTCACGCACCTGCGCGAGACGTCGCTGTCGGGCCCGCTGAGCCGCAACCTCGACTACACCGCGGCCACCGACGCGGTGTCGAGCGACTTCATCGGTTCGCGTGCGGCGTCCATCATCGACGCGAACGCGGCCATCGTCGATGGCGACCAGGCGATCCTGTACTGCTGGTACGACAACGAGTTCGGTTACTCGTGCCAGGTCGTCCGCGTCGTGCAGTTCCTCTCGGGTATCGAATACCCGACGTACCCGCGCAGCTGATCCACCTTCCGCCGAAACGGCATTCCGACAGACAAGTTCACGAGACTTGCTCTGCTGGAATGCCGTTTCGGCGCTAGAGGGGCAGCCCGTAATGCGCCGCGATACCGGTCAGCAGCAACGTGATTCGATGCTGGAAGGCCTCGTCACCGAACGGGTCGTCACCCGATTTCGCGATGGCACGCAACGTGGGAAACTCCGACGGTGAACGTTTGGCGGTGAGCGCGAGAATCCGGGCCAACCATGGCTGCCCGCTCTCGGAGTACAGGTATTCGCGATGGGCCTCGGTGACACTGCCGACTGCCATGGTACTCACCGATGCCCATACCGCGAGGGCGTCGCTCGGCGACAAACCTTGCGCGGCAAGCGCTTCCACTGCATCGGCGGTGTACTCCATCTCGACGTCATGGCCGACCGCACCACTGACGAACTTCTCCACCAGCGCGGGTTCGGCGGCCAGCACCGTCCGGATGTAGGACGCATAGTCGCGGAGCCAGGTCGCCCAGTGTCCGCCGGTGTACCGCGGCGGCGGTGAGTTCGTCAGGGCACTGACGGTGGCCAGGCGCAGCAGGTCGTGCTGGTTTTTCACGTGATGGTAGAGCCCCGGCAGGCTGATACCGAGATGCTCGGCGACCCGGCGCATCGTGGCGTTCTCGGTGCCGATCTCCAAAACCGCTGCGGCAATGGCACTCTGGTCGACACGCGGCGGCCGCCCCCGGCGGGGTGCTGCGTTGTTGACGCTCATCGGACTCTCCTGGCGACCACTTCCACATTCGGGGTTGACGATAACCGAGAGGACTTTTAATAATCAATATGAAAACTCTCCGGTACCCACAGAAACGACACGATGAACCGAGAAAACCGTCAGATCCGGTTGCGGCGCCGCCCCAACGGTCTGGTCTCCCCCGACGACACCGAGATGGTGACGGTGCCCGCACCCGTCCCCGCAGAGGGTGAAGCACTGCTGCGGACGACCTATGTCGGCATCGACGCCGCTGCCCGCACCTGGCTGGACGGCGAACCCGGTTATCTCCCGGCGCTGGGGCTCGGTGAGGTGGTGCGCGTGGCAGGCATCGGCGAGGTCGTCGAATCTCGTTGCGAGGCCTACAAAGTCGGCGACCTGGTCACCACGCTGACCGGCCTGCAGGACTACGCGATCATCCGCGACGACCTGTTCAGCACACCGGTGGTGGGGTACACCGACCCTCTCGCGGTGATGTCGATCTACGGTCCCACCGGGGCGACCGCCTACTTCGGCATGACAGGCGTCGGAAAGCCCCAACCCGGCGAGACGGTCGTCGTCTCCGCCGCTGCAGGCGCCACCGGATCGGTCGCCGGGCAGATCGCCAAGATCGCCGGCGCGCGCGTCGTCGGCATCGCGGGCGGCCCGGAGAAGTGTCGCGTCGTGGTCGAGGAGTTCGGGTTCGACGCCTGCGTCGACTACAAGGCCGACGATTTCCCGGCCGCCTTGAAGGCGGCCTGTCCGGGCGGCATCAACGTCTACTTCGACAACGTCGGTGGCGACATTCTCAATGCCGCACTCGGCAACCTCGCCCACCGGGCGCGGGTGGTCATGTGCGGCATCATCACGACGTACCTCAACGGCGACCACCCCGGTCCGTCCAACTACGTGAACCTGCTGTCCACGGCCTCGACGATGCAGGGCTTCATCGCACTCGAGGAGTGGGCACGGTTCGACGAGGCCTTCGCGGCACTCAGCGGCTGGGAACAGCAGGGCCTGCTGGTGCATCGCGAAACCGTTTACGAGGGACTGGAATCCAGCATCGACGCGCTGAACGGTCTGTTCACCGGGGCGAACATCGGCAAGATGCTGGTGAAGATCAACGACCCGAAGCGGTGACGCCGCCGTGCTGACGCCCTTTGACGACTATCCGATTCACGCCTCGGCAGACCCGGTAGGCGTGCCGGCCAGCGGTGACCCCAACCACTACGATCGCTACTGGTTCAACGGCCACCAGCGTGACGGCGACTTCTACTTCGGTGCGGCCATGGGGCACTACCCCGTTCGCGGCATCATCGACGCTGCCTTCAGTGTCGTGAAAGACGGTGTCGAACATTCGATCTTCGCCTCGGGCGCTATGCCCCTGGACCGGTCGGCGACCATCGGCCCTTTCCGCGTCGAAGTCGCCGAACCATTGCGGACCATCCGCTATGTCGTCGAGGACAACGAGCAGAACATCTCCTGCGACCTGACCTTCCGAGCCACCACCGTGGCCGTCGAGGAGCCACGTCAACAGCGCCGCACCGCTGAAGGCATCGTGCTGACCGACCACACCAGGCTGACGCAATGGGGGTCGTGGGAAGGGATCATCAGCGTCGACGGCGAGGACCTTGCGGTCAGAGCCGGTGACGTGCCGGGGACCCGGGATCGGTCGTGGGGCATCCGGCCGGTCGGCGAACAGCTCGCCGTGTTGCGCCAACCCATGCCGTTCCAGGTCTTCTGGCTCTGGGCGCCATTGCATTTCGGAGACCGATTCACCCACTACGCGTTCCATGAGCATGAGGACGGCCGCCGGTGGCTGGAGACTGCCGCGGTCCTGGACCCGCTGCCGGACGGTGCGTCACCGTGCAGTCGCGTCGGCGTACGCGAGTGCTACGACATCGGCTACGAACTGGACTGGGAGCCCGGGCGGCGCGAAATCCGGCGGGCCCACCTGTGGTTCACCGATCCCATCGAGGGCGAGACACACATCGAACTGGAGAAGCTCTATACGTTCCGGATGCGCGGCATCGGCTACTGGCACCCGCACTGGGGCCACGGCTCCAATCATGGCCCGTACGAAATCGGCAGGGAATCAATCCGGTTGGGCGATTTCGATCCGACGGACTTCACGTCGCTGCACCTGCAGAACGTCGTGAAGGCGACCATGGGTGAGCGCACCGGGATCGGCGTCGTCGAACAGATCGCCATCGGTCCGCACACCCCGTCGGGACTCACCGGATTCCTGGAGGGCTACCAGGGCTGACCCGGCACGGCAAAGATCTCCCCCGCTGACGCGACCGTCAGTGGCGTACGGCACAGTAGACCCCGGATCGGGGAGCAGTCTCTTGCCGCATCAGCAGAAGGAGGTGTCGAGTTGTCTGACACGAGTGTGGTGGCACCGGTACTGCCGGACGGTGGCGTGTTGCCATTCCCGCCGGTTCCATCCGCCAGCATCGCCGGCCGGACGCTGCAGGAGTCGACGTACCAGCCGCGGACCGTCCCCAAGCGGTTGCACGACGACACCCCCAACATCGTCATCGTCCTCATCGACGACGCCGGTCCCGGACTGCCGTCCACTCTCGGTGGTGAAGTGACCACCTCGACACTCGACCGGGTGTGCGCGGAAGGCGTCTCCTACAACAGGTTTCACACCACGGCCATGTGCTCGCCGACGCGGGCCTCGCTGTTGACGGGTCGCAACCATCACGAGATCGGCAACGGGCAGATCGCCGAACTCGCCAACGACTGGGACGGGTACGCGGGCAAGATTCCGCGGTCCAGCGCGACGGTCGCCGAAGTTCTCAAACAGTACGGCTACGCCACCTCGGCTTTCGGCAAGTGGCACAACACCCCAGCAGAGGAAACCACCGCGGCCGGCCCGTTCGAGAACTGGCCCACCGGTTTGGGTTTCGAATACTTCTACGGCTTTCTCGCCGGTGAGGCGTCCCAGTACGAACCCAACCTGGTCCGCAACACCACGGTGGTCGCCCCGCCGAAGACTCCCGAAGAGGGCTACCACCTGTCGGAAGACCTCGCCGATGACGCCATCTCGTGGCTGCGCCGGCACAAGGCCTTCAATGCCGACAAGCCGTTCTTCATGTATTGGGCGAGCGGCTGCCTGCACGGCCCGCACCACATCATGAAGGAATGGGCGGACAAGTACGCGGGCAAGTTCGACGACGGCTGGGATGCCTACCGGCAGCGGGTCTTCGAGCGGGCCAAGGAAAAGGGCTGGATTCCGCAGGACTGTGAACTCACCGAACGCGACGAGACCCTGCCGGCGTGGGACGACATCCCCGAGGACGAGAAGCCGTTTCAGCGGCGCCTGATGGAGGTCGCCGCCGGCTACGCCGAGCACGTCGACGTTCAGGTCGGCCGGATCGCCGACGAACTCGATGCCCTCGGCTACGGCGACAACACCCTGTTCCTGTACATCTGGGGCGACAACGGTTCCTCCGGCGAAGGCCAGAACGGCACGATCTCAGAGCTGTTGGCGCAGAACGGAATTCCCACGACGGTGCGCCAGCACATCGACGCGCTCGATGAGCTCGGCGGACTGGACGTCCTGGGCTCTCCCCTGGTCGACAATCAGTACCACGCGGGCTGGGCCTGGGCCGGCAGCACGCCCTACAAGGGCATGAAGCTGCTGGCGTCGCATCTGGGCGGCACCCGGAATCCGCTGGCGGTGCGTTGGCCCGCGAAGATCGCCGCCGACACCGTGCCGCGCGACAACTTCCTGCACTGCAACGACATCGTGCCGACGATCTACGAGGTGGTCGGCATCGAGCCGCCGCGCACCGTCTACGGCGAACCGCAGATGCCGCTGGCCGGCGCCAGCTTTGCCCGCACCCTCGCCGACCGGAACGCGCCGGGCGGCAAGAAGACTCAGTACTTCGAGATCATGGGCAGCCGGGCGATCTATCACGACGGCTGGATCGCGTCGGCGCGTGGGCCGCGGTTGCCGTGGGTGCCGGGGCAACCCCCGGGCATCGCGACGTGGACGCCCGATCAGGATGTCTGGGAACTGTACAACCTGGATGAAGACTGGTCGCAGGCCAACGATCTCGCAGGGCAGCTGCCGGAGAAGCTCGCGCAGATGCGGGAGATGTTCGCCATCGAAGCGGCCCGAAACGCCGTGCTGCCAGTCGGTGGCGGACTGTGGGTTCCGGTGTACCACCCGGAATTGCGGATCGCGCCGCCGTTCCGGGAATGGCAATTCTCCGGCGACATGATCCGCATGCCCGAGTTCTGCGCCCCGGCGCTGGGCAACAAGAACAACGTGGTGACCATCGACGCCGAGGTCCCGGAGGACGCATCGGGCGTGCTGTACGCACTGGGCAGCGGCGCGGGTGGCCTGACCTGCTACCTCGAGGACGGCCACATCCGCTATGAGTACAACCTGTTCATCCTGCAGCGCACCAAGATTCGGTCCGAGTCCGTCATCGCGCCCGGCCGTCACACCATCACGGTGACCACCGAGTACGCCGAACCACGCCCCGGCGGTCCACTGGACATCACCGTCGCCGTCGGCGGTGAGACGGTGGCCACCGGACAGGTTCCGATCAGCGCCCCGCTGCTGTTCACCGCGAACGACTGCCTCGACATCGGCACCTGCCTGGGGTCGCCGGTGTCGATGGACTACCGCGAGCGCGCCCCCTTCCCGTTCGAAGGGCACATCCACAACGTCCAAGTCACCTACACGTAGGCGGGCGCCGTCCTGCCACGGCCCGCGCCGTTGCGGACCGTGGCAGGACGCCCCCGAGTTGGGTCAGGTCACCACGTCACCGACGTTTCGACGTGGCCCATCTCCGACTTCTGCTTGCCACTGGCATCATGGCAGGACAGCACGACGTTGTAGGTCGAGAGAGTCGGTGCACCGCTGAAGTTCTCGGTGTGGTTCCCGTTGGCAGGGACGTTGAACTGGCGGGTGGTCTTGCGCGGCGCCAACGGATTGATCGAGTTCGTGGTGGCGACGTAGTTGCACGTGGCCGCGAGGTTCGACGTGTTGGTGACGTTGAAGGCGACGCTCGTCGCACCCGGGGCGCCGAATGAGGCCTGGATCGCGTTGGTCACCTCGGGAATCGCGGCGCATTGCTGCCCGGCCGGAACCGTCGGAGTCGGCGAGCCGTCAGGGCATCTGATGTCTGCCACTGGCGCTGCTTCACACTGCTGGCCCGCGGGCACCGTCGACGTCTTCGATCCCGCCGGGCAATTCACCGGCGCCTCCTGCGGTTTTGCGGGCGGGGTGTAGTTGTAGTCGGCCCACGGCCCGCACCAGTCGCCTTCGAAGTCCTTCTTGCGGCAGCCCTGGACGCCGATCTTGAAAGCCTTGCCGCCGTTGTCATGTCCCCACCGTGCGGTGGCGCCGTTGATGCATTTGAATTCGTATTCGGACTGGATGCCGTTCCACATGATGTGTACCGCGTCGATGACGTAGTCACCGTGCACGCGAGCACATCCGCCGATGATGCACGTGACGTGGACGTCGCTGTCGGGCGTACAGGTCGCGGTGAGCCCGTTCGACAACTGATCGGCGCTCGCCGCCGGCGGCAGCATCAGACCGAACGTGCACAGACACGCGACCAGAATCGGCGTGACGATGCGTCTCAGATTTCGCCTTCGACTGGGCATGACATCTCCTCGGGCAGCGGAACATGGCAGACGGATCGCGGTGCGCTGGCCAGCTCGAACCACGGTTCGACGCTACGTCCGCGTCACGGCCCGGCAAATAAGGGAACTCCCTATGATGTGCCCGCCGCCGTCAGGCCTGCCGGATCACCGCTCGATCGAATGCACCAGGTCGATGGCGGCACCGAGCGTGGTGAACCGTTCCTCGAGAGTGTCGCCCGCCGGGTAAATCCGGACGGTGTCGACGCCGGCATCGCACCACACCTGAAGGCGATCGCGCACCATGTCGGCAGTGCCGATCAACGTGGTGGCCAGGATCATCTCGTCGGTGATCAGCGCCGCCGCGCCGTCGCGGTCGCCGGACTGCCAGCGTTCCCGGACCGCGGCCGCGACCTCGGCCCAGCCCTGCCGGCTGTACGCCTGGTTGTAGAAATTGGTCGAGGCCGAACCCATCCCACCGAGGCTGAACGCCAACTCGGACTTCCGGGCGTCGATCAGCGTCTTGAGATGGGCCTCGTCGCGGGCGAACGACACCTCGGCACCCTGGCAGATGTCGAGATCGGCACGCGCGCGGCCCGAGCGCCCGAGACCGTCGTCGAGGTGGGCGAAGTAGGCGTCGTCGGCACCTTCGGGGACGAAGCTGGTGCCGAGCCAGCCGTCGGCGACCTCGCCGGTGAGCCGCAGCATGGCGGGTGTGAGACTCGCTATGTAGAGCGGGATTTCGTGCTCCGCCCGCATCGACAGGCGCATCGGCTTCACGTCACCGCCCGGCAGCGGAATCTGGAACTGGCTGCCGCTGTGCGTGACCCGCTCGCCCGCGATTACTTGCCGGATGATGTCGATGGTCTCCCGCATCCGGCCCAGCGGCTTGGCGAACGGTACGCCGTGCAGTCCCTCGATGACCTGGGGTCCCGATGCGCCGAGGCCCAGCAGGAAGCGCCCGCCCGACAGATTCGACAGCGTGATCGCGGCCTGGGCGATGGCCACCGGCGTCCGGGTGCCGAGCTGAATGATGCCCGAGCCCAACAACATCCGTTCCGTGCACGCGGCGTAGTACCCCAGTGCCGACGGCGCGTCGGATCCCCACGCCTCGGCGACCCAACAGATGTCCAGGCCCAACTTCTCGGCCTCGGAGACGAAAAGCCTTTGATAATTCCAGTTTCCGAGGCTCGCTGCCTCGACCGTCGTCGCGGCGCGCATCAGCTCTCGGCCCGCTGCTTGATGTACGCCAGTGCGCACTGCATCCCGGACTCGAATTCGCGCAGCCGGTTGAACACGATCTTCTGCTCCTTGTCGGGCATCCGGGCGATCGCCAGAGACAACCCCGACGGTGCGGGGCCCATCTGGGCCCATTCCGCCAACCGGGTCCCGGTGCCCTCGGGGTGCAGGCTCAGGCGCCACGTTGCGGTCGGGTTGCCGGCATCGCCGATGGCCCAGGCCATCACATGTTGTGGTTCGTACTCGACGATCTCGCACTCCGTCGACCACTCCCCGAGTGCGGGATGGCTGTTGTGGCCGACGAAACGGGCGCCCACACGCGGTGCGTCACAGTCCCCGAGCCATTCGACCCGCTGCAACTCGGGGCTGCACTCGGGCATCACCGTGATGTCCGACGCCACTTCCCAGACCCGCGCCACGGGCGCGTCGATCCACGTCGACGCCTCGACGGTAGGGGCGTCGGCATACACCGCACCGGTCCATTCCATGGTCTCAACTTCCCTTCGGGGTAGGTGCGCCGGCGGCAAAGAGCGTCCGGGCTGCCAACAGCAACTTCAGTTCGGCGTTGACATCATCGAGCGGCTGCAGGCTCGATGTGGCCCGGCACATGGTGATGGCACCTTCGATGGCACCGAGCGACATGGTGGCCAGTCGGCGGGCAACCACGGTGCCGACGCCGTCGGCCACCAGACAGTCGGTGACCAGCTGGTACCAGGTGCGGAAGATCTGATTGGCGTGCTGCGCCAGCGCCGAGCCCGGTGCGGCGCTGACGGCAATGGACACCACCGGGCAGCCGACCGAAAAGTTGTTCTGGCGCAGCAGCTTCCGCCAGAATCCGGTCACGGCGTCGACGACGGCCGCCGGTCCGTCCGGTGCCGCCCTGGAGATCAGCCGGGAGATGGCATCACCGCTGAGCTGCGCGGCCTCGTCGATGATCTGAGCGCGCCCGCCGGGAAAGTGGTGGTAGATGGAGCCTCGCGGCGCGCCGCTGCGGCTCAGCACATCGTCGAGCGTGACACCGTCGACGCCCCGCTCACGCAGCAGTTCGACGGCGGCGAGCACCATCGACTGGCGAGTGTCGGGCGGCATGGGGCGACTCCTGGCGAGCGGATCGATTGACTCGAATTATGATCGTGTTCATATCGAGGAGTCAAGAACCGCCCACATCCGAAGCGCACGAGCTGTATGGACGTGCGTCAACGCACCCGAATATGATCGGATTCATAACCGGCCGCGTGGCGCCCGGTGCTTACAGCGAACCGTCCAGATAGGCGGCTCTGCAGGCGCGGCGCGCCAGCTTCCCGCTGGTGGTGCGCGGGATGCCGCCGGCGGGCAGCAACCGGACCTCGGCGACGGTCACGCCATGACGCTCCGAAACGAGCGCATGGACCGACTCGATCGCGGGCCGGGGATCATGGCGCGCCGTGCCCGAGGCACGTTCGGCGATGATCACGAGCTGTTCGCCATCCTCGCCCGGCACGGTGAAAGCCGTCACGTAGCCGCGCCGCACCAGTGGTGACGCGTCGGCGGCCGTCGTCTCGATGTGCTGCGGATAGTGGTTCTGCCCACTGATCGTGATGACGTCGGCGAGACGACCCGTGACGTACAACTCGCCGTCGAGGTAGAAACCCAGATCACCTGTCCGCAACCAGGATCCGTCGACATCGGCGCCGTCGGCGTGACTGTTCAGCGGCAAGGTGCTGCGCAGCCGAGCGTGGAAAACCTCTCGGGTCTCCTCTGGCCGGCCCCAATAACCACGGCCGATGTTGTTGCCCTGCAACCAGATCTCGCCGACGCGACCGTCGGGCTGTTCGGTTCCGGTGACCGGGTCCACCAGCACCACCCAGAGACTGCTCGCCGGCTGCCCGCACGCCACCTGCGCAACCGCACCCGGTGCGTCCTCGGCCACCGGCACCGCCACACCGGACGCCAGTTGCGCGCGGTCGAAGTACCGCACCGTCGCCTCCGCGTCGGGCGCGATGTTGGACACGAAAAGTGTTGCCTCGGCGATGCCATAGGACGGCTTGATCGCCGTCTTCGGCAGTCCATACGATTCGAAGACCGCGTTGAAGCTCTTGATGGCGTCCATGCTGACCGGTTCCGAGCCCACGATCATCACCACGTTCGCCAGGTCGATGTCGTCACCCGGGCTCGGCGCACCACGATGCGCCGCCCATTCGTAAGCGAAATTCGGTGCCGCGGTGACCACTCGGCCGACCTTCGAGCCGTCCGACAACGCCTGGATCCACCGCAACGGCCGGCGGACGAACGCCGTCGGCGACATCAATGTCGAGTGCCCGCCGTACACGGTGGGAAAGCCGATCATCGACAGACCCATGTCGTGATACAACGGCAGCCAGCTGACGCCGTGTGTGTTGCGATCCAGCATGTCGATGGACAAGATCATCTGAATCAGGTTGGTGCCCACCGCTTTATGGGTGATCTCCACTCCGACGGGCGGGCGGGTCGCCCCCGAGGTGTACTGCAGGTGCGAGACATCGTCGATCTCGAGGTGGACGGGTTCGAACGAAACACCCTCGTCGTCCGGCACCTCGTCGATGGCGACGACTGCCGGCGTGCCCAGGTCCGGATGCGCGGCGAGGAATTCGGTGACGGCCGGCCGCGCCGCCGCCGTCGTCACGATCGCTGCCGGTCGCGCATCGTGGAGTGCGGTGTCCAACCGCTCGGCATGCCCCGGCAATTCGGGCGCGAACAGCGGTACTGCGATGGCGCCGGCCTTGATCGCCGCGAAGAACCCGGCGACATATTCGAGGCCCTGTGGCGCCATGATGGCAACGCGGTCACCGCGCTCGGTGACGGACTGCAGCCGGGCCGCGATGGCCGCCAGTCGCACCCCGAGTTGGGCCCAGGTCACTTCGTAAGTCCGCGCTTCGGTGCCGGAGTAGTCGAGGTAGCGGTATGCCACCATGTCGGGGAGATGCGCGATGTTCCCATCGATCAGGGCGATCAGCGTCGCGCCGGGCGGCAGCGTCACCGCCCCCGATTCGTCGACGCAGTCCTCGATCTGGAAAAGGCCGCTGCCCGGTGTCATGGGTCCAGCCTATGCGCACCCTTGAAAATGGCTGCGCCGCTACACATCTATCTGTAGTTGTTCACCGCCGCGACCACTCGTCGGCCAACAACTCGTAGGAGCGCACCCGGTCCCGGTGGTCGTGGGTGATGGTGGTGATGATCAATTCGTCGGCCCCGGTCGCGTCGCGTAGCCGTTCCAGCTTGTCGGCGACCTGTGCGGCGGTCCCCACGAACTGGGTGTCCACCCGGTCCGCGACGAGCTCACGTTCGGCAGCCGTCCAGCTGTGCGCACGCGCTTCGGCCGGGGTCGGGAACGGGATTGCGCCTTCGGCGGTGCGGATGCTGCGCACCCACAGGCCGTATCCGGTGGCGAGTTCGCGGGCCGTGGCCTCGTCATCGGCGACGACGACATCCGCCGACACCGCGACGTACGGCTCGTCGAGTTCAGTCGATGGACGGAACGCGGCCCGGTAGGCATCGGTCGCCTCGAGGACCGACGATGGTGCGACGTGGTAGTTGCTGGCGAACCGCAGTCCTCTGGTCCCGGCGACCTCGGCGCTCTCACCGCCGCTGCTGCCCAGGATCCAGATCTGGAGGTCGGCGCCTTCCCCGGGCACGACCTGCGCCGCCAAGCCGTCGGCGTCGCGGTAGACGCCGGCGATCAACGCCAGGATGTCGCTGATCTGGTCGGTGTAGTCCTGCGATTGCGCGCCGGGCAGCTGCAGGAGTGCCCGTTGGAGGGCGAACCGCGGTGACTGCAACAGCGGGCGCGGATCGAACTTCGGTGGAATCAGCAGCCCGCGCGCGCCGTTGCGGACACCCGGTGCGCCCACCGAGGCACCCACCGGGACTTTCGGTTCCCGCGGCTTCCCACCGGAGCGCCCCAGGCCGAGGTCGAACCGGCCCGGGTGCAGCGCGTCGAGCAGACCGAACTCCTCGACAGTCGCCACCGCGGTCCGGTGACCCATCTGCACTGCCCCCGAGCCCAGTCGGATCGTGGAGGTCTCCGCCGCGGTCAGCGCGAGCAGCACAGCCGGCGAGGTGCCGGCGATACCGGGATTGAGGTGGTGCTCGGCGAACCAGTAACGCGCGTAGCCCAGGGCCTCCGCGCGCTTGGCGAGGTCGATGCTGTTGCGTAGCGCCTGCGGCGCAGTCGAACCCGACGAGATCGGCACCAGATCGAGCACGGTCAGTGGAGTCGCCATGAGCTACGACGCCACTTCTGCGGAGACATTGGTGCGCACCGCCGGCCGCGGCAGCGGCGCCAGTCCCAGGTGGTCGCGCAGTGTGGTGCCCGTGTAGTCGGTGCGGTACGTGCCGCGCTCCTGCAGCAGTGGCACCACCCGGTCGACGAACGGGTCGAGGCCGCCGGGCGTGATGTGCGGGACGAGGATGAATCCGTCGCTGGCATCGGCCTGGACGTAGCGGTCGATCGTCGCCGCGATGGTGTGGGGCGATCCGATGAACGATTGCCGCCCGGTGACTTCGACGATCAGCTCGCGCGTGGTGAGGTTCTGCGCCTCGGCCTTGGCCCGCCACTCGGCGGCGATCGCGAGCGGGTCCCGGAACATGCGCACGCTGGCCCGGCCGCGCGCGATGGTGTTCTCCCCCACGACCGGATCCACCGCCGGCAGCGGCCCGTCCGGGTCATGGTCGGACAGGTCGCGGTTCCAGACCTGTTCGAGGAACTTGATCGCGGTCTGCCCGGACACCTGGGCGAGCCGGACCTCGTGCGCGAGGTCGGCCGCCTCGTCATCGGTGTCACCGATCACGAACGTCGCGGCCGGGAGGATGAGCAACTCGTCATGGCGCCGGCCGTAACGTGCCAACCTGCCCTTGACGTCGGTATAGAACGCCTGCCCGGCCTCCAGCGTGCTGTGCCGCGAGAAGATGGCGTCGGCAGCCGATGCCGCGAACTCGCGGCCCTCGTCCGAGTCACCCGCCTGGAAGATCACCGGGCGCCCCTGCGGGCTGCGTGGCACGTTGAACCGGCCGTGGATGTCGAAGTGGCCGTCCGTGTGCGAGAACGCGCCGGCATCGGGTTCGGACAGGAACACGCCGTTCGTCTTGTCCGCCACGATTTCGTCGCCGCGCCACGAGTCGAACAGCTCCAGCGCCGTCTGCAGGAATGTCTTGGCCCGTTCGTAGCGCTGGTCCTCCGCCAGGAACCCGCCGCGGCGAAAGTTCTCGCCCGTGAACGCATCCCACGAGGTGACGACGTTCCAGGCCGCACGGCCGTCAGAGAGATGATCCAGGGAGGCGAACTGCCGGGCCACCTCGTAGGGTTCGTTGAACGTCGAATTGATGGTGCCGGTCAAGCCGATTCGCTCGGTCACCGCGGCCAGCGCGGCCAGCACGGTGAAGGTGTCCGGGCGCCCGACGACGTCGAGGTCGTAGATCTCGCCGTTCTGTTCGCGCAGGCGCAAGCCCTCGGCCAGGAACAGGAAATCGAATTTCCCGCGCTCGGCCGTCCGCGCGAAGTGCTCGAACGAACTGAACTCGATGTGGCTGCCGGCCGCCGGGTCACTCCACACCGTGGTGTTGTTGACGCCCGGAAAGTGCGCGGCGAGGTGAATCTGCTTGACTGGCTTGCTCATTGGCTGCTCCTTGCGTAACGGTTGGACGGGCGCGGCAACCCGAGCAGGCCTCGCAACGTGTTCGCTTCGTACCCGTCGCGGAAGAGTCCGCGGCGCCGCAATTCGGGCACCAGTTGTTCGGTGATCTGGACCAGGTCGTGCGGCAGGGTCGCCGGCCGCAGCCGAAATCCCGTCAGCCCGGCGCCGTGCCACTCCGTCAGCAGGTCGGCCAATTGCGCGGCGGTTCCGGCGAACACTGTTGCATCGCTGCGATATTCGGCACCGGCGACGTCATCGAGCCGGCGCCGGCGGGCCTGTGCCGCCGGCGCACTGTCATCGAGAAACACCACCACATCGCCGAAGATGTGCAACGTCTCGGAACCGCGGCCGGCGTCGTGTTGCAACCCACGGATTTCCTCGACGACAGCTACGGCCTGTGCGGCGTCGCCAGGGGTGACAAAGCCGACGTCCGAGCTGCCGGCGATCAGCTCGTGGCCGGCGCGGCCGTGGCCCAATGCCGCGACGATCGGCTGCCCCTGCGGTGGGCGCGGCGTGATGGACGGACCCTTGACCGAGAACCAGCGGCCACTGAAGTCGATGTAGTGCAACTTGTCCCGATCGATGAAGCGGCCGGTGGCCGCATCGCGGATCTCGGCGTCGTCCTCCCAGCTGTCCCACAGCCGGCGCAGCACCTCGACGTAGTCGGCGGTCTCGGCGAAATACTCGCCGGCCCGCGACCGGGCCGCAGCCTCACGTCGCCCGAAGTGCGCGGCGACATCCGGGCGGCCGGCGATCTGGACGCGCACGCCGGCCCGGCCGGCACTCACGTAATCGAGCGTCGCGATGGACTTCGACACATGGAACGGCTCGGTGTGGGTGACGACGGCCGTGGGCACCAACCCGATCCGCTGGGTACGGGGCGCGACCCGAGCCGCGATCAACACCGCGTCCAACCGGCCACGGACCCGATCGACGCGCTGGTCCGGCACGAAGGGGTCGTCGGACTGGATTGCCAACGAGTCCTCGACGGTCACGAAGTCCAGCGCACCGCGTTCGGCCTCGAGGACCAGGTCGGTCCAGTAGCCGGCGCCGAAGAGATCGGCGGGTCGCGCGTCGGGTTCGCGCCACGCGGCCGGGTGCCAGCCGGCGCCGTCCAGCGCCACGGCCAGATGGATTCGGCTCGACGAATCAGGCATCGCAACCTGCCTTCCTGACGGGGTACGACCACTCTGCCGAGCCGCGCGCAGATCGCGGCGGTGGCCGCAGTGTCCGCGCCAGGGCAGGGAATAGTCGGCCGAGCGGTCGGCACGTCCGGTAGGCGGACACTCGGCCGGCGCGATGGCCGGCCGGAGATCAGGCCGGCGGGATCGCCGATGTCCGCCGGAGCGGCCGTTGGCGGGTGCGCTGGGGCATCAAAAAGGCTCTATGCCAACGTCTTTGCGACGTGCGGCAGTCGACGGCGTCCGAACCTGGCGCGCCTCGCGGCGAGTTCCGGGGACCCAGGACAGATCACTGGGATGCGAGTTTGCGCGCGGGGCCTGCCGCGTCTGCACGACCCCAGAGGTATCGCGATGCTCCTGAAATCATCAGGATTCCAAACCAGCTAGCGGATGCCGCGGACCAGCCGGCCCGGCCGTGCGCCGGTGTCGATGCCGTGCCGGCGGGTGACGGTGCCGCTGACGATCGTCGCGTCGTAGCCACTTGCGCCCTGCACCAAGCGTTTTCCACCGGCGGGCAGATCGTGCACCATCTTCGGCGCGTGCAGCGTCAGCGCGTCCAGATCGATGACGTTGACGTCCGCCTTCTTGCCGACGGCGATGACGCCGCGGTCCGACATCCCGTACAGCTGGGCGGTGTCATGCGACTGCTTGCGGATGACGTACTCCAGCGGCAGCTTCTCACCGCGATGGCGGTCCCGGGCCCAGTGCGTCAGCAGAAACGTCGGGTACGACGCGTCGCAGATCATGCTGCAGTGCGCGCCGCCGTCCGACAGCCCGAGCACCCCGGCCGGATGCGTGAGCATCTCGCGGATGGCGTCATGGTTGCCGTCCGAGTAGTTGAACATCGGGTACATCAGCATGGCGCCGGCGTCGGCTTCCAGCATCAGGTCGTACATCGCGGCCAGCGGGTCCACGCCGCGGCGCTCCGCGATCGCCGCCACGGTGCGCTCGACCGTCGGCTCGTAATCCGGCGGTTCGCCGATGTGGTACAGGCGATTTGCCGCATTCTGCGCCAGCATGAACATGCCGTCGAACAACTTCGTGGGATCGATCGGCAGGTCTTCCTCCGCCAGGATCGCGGCCCGCACCGCGGGCTCGGCCAGCTTCTCCGCGAGCTCCTCGCGCGTGCACTCGGCGACCAGCCGGCGGTACGTCGGCCGGTGGGTGAACGCGTGGTGGCCGGGGAAGCCCAGCAACATGCCGAACGGCCGCGCAGCCACCTGCGGGAACAACCGGCTGCCCGCCTGGTGCGCGGCCGCCGACAGATCGAGCTGCTCACGCCACAGATTGGGGTCGGCGTCGACCTGGATGAGCGCGAAGCTCAGGGCACAGTCGATCTCCTCTCCCAGCCGGCGCATCCACTCGAGTTCCTTGCGCGGCGCGACGATGTCCTCGCCCGCCGCGCCCTGCGGGGCCAGCTCGAAGACGGCCGCCCCACCGGCCGCGGTCGCCCGGCCCAGTGCGAACAACTCGTCTTCCGCGGCGAAGGTGCCGGGCACGGGCTCGCCGTCCATGGCGCGGTGTGCCAACGTGCGTGATGACGAAAAGCCCAGGGCCCCGGCCTCGATCGCGTCCTGGACCAGTTTGGCCATGGCCTTGATGTCGTCGGCGGTGGCCGGTTCGTTGCGGGCGCCGCGCTCCCCCATGGCGTACGCGCGGACCGCGCCGTGCGCGATCTGGGTGCCCATGTCGACGGCCAGTTCACGCTGCCCGACGACGTCGAGGTACTCGCCGAAACTCTCCCAGCCCCACGTGATGCCCTCGGTCAGGGCAGTGCCGGGGATGTCCTCGACGCCCTCCATGAGCGCGATCAGCCATTCCTCCTGGCCGGGGCGCACCGGCGCGAAACCGACGCCGCAGTTGCCCGCGACCACCGTCGTCACGCCGTGGTTGCTCGACGGCTCCAGCACGCTGTCCCAACTCACCTGGCCGTCGTAGTGGGTGTGGATGTCCACGAACCCGGGAGCGACGATCTTGCCGGTGGCATCGATGGTCTCGGCCGAATCACCGGACAGCACAGGGTCGTTCGGACCGCGGCGGTGAACCTCGACGATCTTGCCGTCCTTGATCGCGACGTCGGCGGTGAACCGGTCGGCGCCGGTGCCGTCGACGACGGTGCCACCGGTGATCTTCAGATCGAACACATCTGCTCCCTCGTTGCTGCCCGCGAACATCCGTCGGCGGCAGTACTGTAACAGTGTTACACCGTGCTGGGCGGTAGATCCAGAGACAGGACTCAGCCCTGGTGTGATTAGGTGTTCGGCAAGGCTGAAGGAGGTGGTCATGGCTGAGGCAACCCAGCGCGGGTCCGATGGTCCGTCGAAACCTGTTGACGCTCAACTCATTCTGGATACCGCCGCGGCGCTGCTGGAACGCGACGGTGTCGAGGGCTTCTCCATGCGCAGCCTGTCCGAGCATCTCGGCGTCGCCGTCACCTCGATCTACTGGCACGTCGGCGGCCGGGACAAGCTGTTCGACCACCTGATCGACCGGCTGATCGAGGTGATGGCGAGCCTGCCCGCCACCGGCGACACGCCGGCCGATCGCATCGCATCCCTGGCCCGCGCACAGCGCACCGCGCTCATCGAACGCCAGCACCTGATGGCGATCGCGCACGAACGCGACCGGACGCCGTCACTGTTCCAGCCGGTGCAGCAGACCCTCGCCGCCGAACTGGCCGCACTGGGGATCACCGGCAATCAGGCGGCACTGGCCTTGCGGTCCATCGAGGTACACGTGATTTCGTCTGCGCTGATGCAGTTTTCGGCCATCCGCAGCGGCGAGCACGAGGAAGAGGACCCCTCACTCTGGGGCGACGATTGGCCAGATCAGAAACTGGTCGACGCCCTGCGCTCGCCGACCGACTACGACGCGGTGTTCGAGTACGGACTGGCCGCGCTCCTCGCCTCACTGGTGTGATTTGTGCACGAAAATCCGCGGTGAGCGCGGAAAATCGTGCACAAATCACTTGGTGGCGAACCGGCGGGTGCGCAGCTTCGGGATCGCCTGCTCACTGAGGACCCGGGCGCGTTCGGCCATGGCGCCGGCGACGGCGTCGGGGTGGGTGGTCAGATAGAAGCCGCCGGCCGCCGACTGGTCGAAGATGGCCGCGGCCGCGGTGAGCGGGTCCATGGCGGAGAGCTGGTGCATCGCCGCGCGCTCGGACTCTGAGGCGTCGGCGGCGTCCCCGCTTCCGCTGTCGACACCGCCGGCCGCCGTGAAGATGTTGGATTGCACCGGTCCGGGCAGCACCGCCTGCACGGTTACGTGGTCGTCGTGCCCGGCGAGCTCGACCTCGACGCGCAGGCACTCGGTGAGTGCGAGCACGGCGTGCTTGCTGACGATGTACGGCGCCTGCAGCTGCACCGTCGACACGCCACCGACGGACGACATGTTCCACACCCATGCCGGTTCGTCCGACGCCAGCATGGCGGGCAGGAAGGCCCGCACGCCGTGGAAGACGCCGCTGACATTGATGTCCATGACGCGCTCCCAATTGGCGACCGGCGTGTCCCACAGGTAGCCGAACTGCTCGATGCCGGCGTTGTTCACCAGCAGCCGCACCGGCCCGATCTCGCGGTTGACCCGGTCGGCCAGGGCCTGCACGGCCTGCGCATCGCGGACATCGCACACCGCGTCGACAGCGGTTGCACCGGCAGCGGACAGTTCATCGCGCAGCGCGGCGATCGCGGCGGCGTCGACGTCGGCGAGCACCGTCGTCATCCCGAGCCCGGCGGCGTACCTGGCCAGTCCGGCCCCGATGCCCGAGCCGGCACCCGTGATGACCGCGATCCCACCACCGAACAGTTCCTGTGCACCCATGGCCGAAGTAAATCGCAGGGCGCGGGCCCGGACGGCCCGAACGTCCGATCAGTGGAATGCCGGTCAGGCCGGCTGGACCTCGACCTCGGCTCTCGGCGCCGCGCGCAGCACACACCGCGCATAGCCGATCCAGCTCACCACGCAGGCCACGAAGCCGATGACGATCATCGGCGTGACCGCCTGACCGAGAACCACTGCGACGGAATCACTTCCGGCCAGCCGCCGGTCGACCGCGCCGCCCGTCATCAACGGCAGCAGACTGACCACGAAGCAGGCGATGGCCGCGGCCAGCGCGGTGCCGAACATGGCGCGCACCGCGGCGACGATCATCGTGCCGGCCGCGAGCAGGATCAGCACCGCGAAGGGCAGCGGCCGCAACGCGGCGCCCAGGTTCCCGGTGATGTCCCAGATTCCCCAACCGCTCATGGAACCGTGCCCATGGTCGTTGTGGGCGGTGTACCACGGCAGCACGGCAGCGACGACGATCATCGCGAAGGCGATGACCCCGATCGCCCAGCGCGTCAGTACGTTCTCGATCTCGACTCCTCAGACCCCCGTGAACGTCGGCTGCATCAGCGTCAAGATGGCCATGGCCAAGCTGATGAGCAGACACAGACTCAATACGATCATCGCACCCACCAGCAGCCAGCGGCCCATCCGGCGGCGAATGCGCGTCAATTTCGCGATGCGACGGTCCGCGACGTAACTGATGGCGACCATGGCGAACGCCACGTCGATGTGTTCGTCGCCGACGGTCGCCGCGCCCGCCGCGATCTCCTGCAGGCGCCCGGGCTCGATCTGCACTCCCGCGACGGCGAAGCGCCGACTGAGCCGGCGCGCCTGACCCCGCGTGAGCGGATGGTCGCACACGTGCACGTGGTGTCGTGGGGCTGCCACTTTGCGTCGTTCCCTCGATTCGGGCACCTCGACAGGCCCGAAAATGCAGAAGGCGCCCGGGAATCAAGTTACTCCGACGGGCGCCTTCGCACACTGCGACAGCGCTTTTAGAGCCCCATGTCCTTCGCGATGATCATCTTCATGACCTCACTGGTACCGCCGTAGATGCGGCCGACGCGGTTGTCGGCGTACAGCCGGGCGATCGGGTACTCGTTGATGTAGCCATAGCCGCCGTGCAGCTGCAGGCAGCGGTCGATCACGCGCGCGGCCGCATCGGTGCAGAACAGTTTGGCCTTGGCGGCGTCGGCAGCGGACAGCTCGTCGAGGTCGTGCGCTTCCATGGCCCGGTCGACGACGGCTTCCATCGCGTCGACGTCGGCCTGGCAGGCGGCGAGCTCGAACTTGGTGTTCTGGAATGAGGCCACCGGCTTGCCGAACACCGTGCGGTCCTTGGTGTACTGCACGGCGAACCGGACCGCGGCCTTGGCCTGCGCGTAGGCGCTGACGGCGATGCCCAGCCGCTCGCGCGGCAGGTTCTGGCCGAGGTAGTTGAAGCCCTGGTCGGGCTCGCCGAGGATGTCCTCGACCGGGACCTTGACGTCGGTGAAGTTGAGCTCGGCGGTGTCCGAGCAGCGCAGGCCCAGCTTGTCGAGCTTGCGGCCGACCGAGTAGCCCTCCAGCTTGGTGTCGACCACCAGCAGCGAGATGCCGAAGCGGCGGTCGTCTTCCTTGGGGGCCGACGTGCGCGCGCATACGATCACGCGGTCGGCGTGCACACCACCGGTGATGAAGGTCTTGGAGCCGTTGAGGACGTAGTGGGTGCCGTCCTCGGAAAGCTTTGCGGTGGTGCGCATTCCGGCCAGATCGGAACCGGTGCCGGGCTCGGTCATCGCGATGGCGAACATGATCTCGCCGCTGAGCATGCCGGGGAACCAGCGCTTCTTCTGCTCTTCGTTGCCGATGTCGCGGATGTAGGGCAGACACAGGCCGACGTGCACGCTGGAGCCGCCGAACGACACCGCGGCGCGGGCCAGCTCCTCGGTGAGGATCGCCTGGAACTTGTAGGAGGTCAGACCCTCGCCGCCGTACTCCTCCGGGATTTCCGCGCCGAAGATGCCGAGTTCGCCGAGCTTGTAGTAGAACTCGCGCGGCACGAGGCCCTTCTCGAACCACTCGTCGTAGACCGGACTCACCTCGGCCTCGACGAAGGCCCGGATCATGGCCCGGTAATCCTCGTGCTCTTCGCTGTAGACCTCGCGTTTCACAGACAACTCCTCAAAAGTGGTGAACAGTGTTAGCTTGTTGCCGTCACCATAAGCTAACAATGTTCGCTAATTCAAGGGAGAAGCAGATGGGCAGGCCCCGCGTACCGCTGCTCAACCGCGAACTCATCCGTGACACCGCGTTGGACTTGATCGATCGCGACGGCCTCGCCGAATTGTCGATGCGCAAGCTGGCCGCCGAACTCGGCGTCCAGGCGTCGTCGCTGTACAAGCACTACCCCACCAAGGACGACGTGCTCGACGCCGTCGCGAGTCGGGTCGCCGGGGAAATCGACACCTCCGGGTTCGACCGCGGCGATGACTGGCAGGACGCGCTGGCGGCGTGGGCCCGCTCCCACCGCGCCGCGCTGGCCGCCCACCCGAATCTCGTGCCCTACCTGGCGACCGGGCCGGGCCGTCGCGATGTCAGCCTCCGGATCGCCGACGCCGTCCACGGCGGCCTGGTCGGCGCCGGCTGGCCACCACGGGAAGCGACCTTGATCGGTGCCGCCACCCGGTCACTGGTGCTCGGGTCGACCGTCGGCTCCTTCTCACGTGGATTCACCGACGACGTGCAGGTCTACCGCGACCGCTACCCGCACATGGGCCAGGCACATCTGCTGCGTGGCAAGGCCGACCAGATCGACACGGCCGGTTTCGAGCTGGCCCTGACTGCGTTCATCGACGGATTGGCCATCCGCTTCAACGCCCTACCGTGATTTGTGCACGATTTTCCGCGGCCGGCGCGGAAAATCGTGCACAAATCACCTGTCTTGCGGGGGTTTGGGTCCGCCGCCGAAGGGGTTCAGCCGCGACACCCCCGGGATGTTCGACAGCAGCCGGAACACCTCGTTGCCGGTGTTCACCAGGGCTTCGAGTTGCGGCAGCAGGGCGTCGAGCGTCCGGAACATGGGATCGGCCATGGCCATGACCCGCTCGGTACGGTCGATCGTCGCGTTGAGCCGCTCGGTGGCCACCGCCAGGTTCTCGATGAGATCGGGCACCTGGGCGGCGAGCTGGACGGAGGCCGGCGGGATGCGCATGGCACCGCTGGCCACCGCCTGCGTCATCTCGACGGCGGACTGGGCGGCATCGACCGCGGACTGAGCCGCAGCCTTCAGGTCGCTGGGCTTCGGAATCATTTGACCGGCCATACAGTTAACTGTGCCGCACCCGGGCCCGCCTGTCCCGTGATCGACACGGCTACACGTCGGTAACGCTGCTCACGACCAAGACGGCAGTACCAGGATCTTGACGTGCTCGTCCGGATTCCGCAGCGCGGTGAACGCATCCGCAATGCCGTCGAGCCCGGTGCGTCCGGTGATCAGTGCCTCGGCGTCGATCTCCCCCGCGGCCAGCCGGCCCAGCACCTTTTCGTAGGCCTGCTCGTACGGGCCGTGCCCGAAGTTGATCGCGATCTGTCGCATCTGCGCGACCACCGGGATGATGGTCTCCTCCGCGAACGGCGATGCCACCACCTGGATGCGCGAACCCCACGGCAGTGTGTGGGTCAGGGTGTTGAGCGTGCCGACCCGGCCACTGCACTCGTAGGCGATCAACAGGCCACCGCCGGTCTTGCCGCTACCCAGCAACTCGTTGTAGACGTCGATCGGGTCCTGCTCAGTGGGGTCGACGACGATGTCGGCGCCCATCTTCGCGGCGAGCTCGCGCCGCTTCGGCGACGGCTCGGAGGCGATGACGAGGTGCGCGCCTGCGGCTTTCGCGGCCAGGATCGTGCCCAGACCGATCGAGCCGCAGCCGATCACCAGCGCGGTGTCCGCGGGCGTCAGCCCCGACTGCTGCATGTGCATCTCGCCGACGTGCAGCGGTTCGGCCAGGGACGCGTGTTCGAGCGAGAGGCCGTCGGGCACATGCCGCACCCAGAAGGCGTCGACGACGATGTACTCGCCGAACGCCCCGTGGTAGTCGTTCGAGTAGCCGATGATCGTCGGCATCCCGTTCTGCTCGGTGGTGATGCCGAGGCCCGTGACGCGGTCGTCGACCTGGAAATCCTCGACGCCCTCGCCGGTTTCGACGACGACGCCCGCCCATTCATGCCCCAGCACCACCGGACGGGTGGCGTCGAAGACGGCGAACGGGAAGCCCGCCCCGGCGGCGACGGACACGAACCGGCACGGGTCCTTGGACATGCTCAGGTCGCTGCCGCAGATGCCGCACGCGGCCACCTTGATGCGCAGCTGGCCCGGACCGGTGGCCGGCGGCTCCGGCACGTCCGTCACGGTGAACTGGCCGTCGATGAACTGTGCTGCCCTCATGCGTGTGCTCCTGCGGTGTTGAGTTCGTTGGCGGGCGCCGGCGTGGCGGGCAGATCGGTCGGCTGCCCGTAGTAGTCGGTGTAGGCCTTGGTGATCGCGCCTACGAGGTTGCCGATGAGCACCTCTGAGTTGTCCTGCGCGAACTGCAGGCTGGCCTGACGGCCGGCGTTGCGGCGGCGGAAGTGCGGGATGACCTCCGAGGCGAACAGCTCGTAGCTGCGCTTGGTGTTCTCCCAGTCGGCCAGGTCGACGTGCATGATCAGCAGGGTGCCGAAGCCGCCGGTCTTCTCGATCAGGCGATCGATCTGCGCGATGGCGTCCTCGGGCGTGCCGATGATCGCCTGACCGAACTCGCCGAGCGATTCGGTGCGCCAGTAGTCGATGATGCCGGCCGGGGTCTGCG
This sequence comes from Mycobacterium sp. SMC-13, assembly GCF_045311035.1. Taxonomy (NCBI): domain Bacteria; kingdom Bacillati; phylum Actinomycetota; class Actinomycetes; order Mycobacteriales; family Mycobacteriaceae; genus Mycobacterium; species Mycobacterium sp. SMC-13. Next base: position 587,157 of record NZ_JBJIAI010000001.1, on the reverse strand, counting down.
CCCAATCCGGGTTGATGTTCTGCTGCCGGTTGACGTATTCGGCGATGGCGTGAATCCGGCGGCTGACGGCGCGCTCGGCTTCCTCGCGCGTCTCGGCGATGAACATCGGGTTGACCAGACGCCATGTCGACCGGTCGGCGACATGGCCGTTCTCGGCCGAAACCTGTTCGTACACACCCCAGTTGCGGTCGAGCGACTCGTAGCCGGCCTGCGAGCTCGCGGCCAGCGACAGCAGCGACAATCCGTGCTTGCCGGCCAGTACCGAGCCGTTGGGCGAGATGGTCGAGGCGGTGGCCACCTCGATGCCGGCCGGGTTGTAGGTGGGCAGCTGGGCGCGGGCGTCGCGCAGGGTGAACCAGTCGGTCTCCATGTTGACCACCTCACCGCGCAGCAGACGCAGGACGGCTTCCAGCGCCTCGCCCTGCATGCGGCGCTGGTTGGTGGTGGTGATGCCCATCATGTGCGCGTCGAGCGGGATCTTGCCCGGGCCGGTTCCGACGATCAGCCGGCCGCGGGTCTGCAGGTCCAGCTGTGTGATGCGGTCCGCGGTGATCAGCGGGTGGTGGTACGGCAGCGACATCACCCCGGTGCCGAAGCGGATGCGCTCGGTGCGCTCGGCCGCGGCGGCGATGAAAACGTCAGGCGCCGGGACGATCTCGGCGCCGGTGGAATGGTGCTCCCCCATCCAGGCCTCTTCGAAACCGAGGTGGTCCAGATGCGTCATCAGGTCGATGTCGCGGCGCAACTGCAACGCCGGGTCGGCATCGAGCGGATGGTACGGGGCGAGGAACGCCCCGAACTTCATGGACGTCGGGCTCCACTGGGCAACGCTGCTCACGGTGGTCTCCTGATTCTCGGTGAGGGCTGTCTCGGCTTGCCCGGCCGACTGTAATCCGATCACTCGATTGGATCAAGTGATCCAAAAATCTCGGCGTGCTCGTCAGGCACGAGTGCGACGAAAATGCACGCAGATTGCGGCGTGTTGCCGTACAGACACGGCCGCTCGCGGTTAAGAGTTCAGGAGGCGCTCGGTGCCGCCGACGACGAACGTCACGAGGTCTTCGTAGAACGCTTCCAGTGCCGGGGCCGACAGCTTGGCGCGGTCCCATTCGTCGGCGCGGCTCAGGCCCTGCACGAAGCCCATGATCGACACCGCCCAGCGGGCCTCGAGCCGGGCCTCGTCGGCGTTCGGGAAGGCCCGCCGCACCTGCGCCAGCAGGGCGACGCGCAGCTTGGGCTCGATGTTCTCGTCGGCCGGGCCGGCCTGGGTGATCTGGGCCATGATCTTGATCCAGCGCATACCGCGGGTGCGCTGGCGCCGCAGCAGATCGAGATAGGGCGCGGTGACGGCGCGGACCAGCGCGTCGGGTGTTGGCGCGGCCGAATCCGCCGCCAGCACATCGACATTCGCCTGGATGGCCGAGCCCACCGCGGCCCCGAGGTCGAGCACCACCGCGCGCAGCAGCTCGTCCTTGGAACCGAAGTGGTAGTGCACCGAGGCGGCGCCGAGGCCCGCCGCCGCATTGACCGAGCGCACCGAGACGGCGTCCACGCCCTGCTCGGCGAAGAGCTTCTCGGCCGTCTTCACCAACTTGGCGCGGGTGGCATTGCCCTGGCGGTTCTGCGATGTGCCCGACACGGTCAGAAGCATGTCACAGCGGTGCGCCGACGCCACCGAAAGCGTTGCGTGTCTCCAGGATCAGCAACGCCACGTGCAGGGAGGTCGCCGACTCACCGTCGGCGAGGTCGACGCCGAGGATCTGCTCGATGCGGCTGAGCTTCGCATAGAGCGACGGGCGGCTCAGATGCAGCCGCGACGCGAGCGCCGACTTGTTGCCGCCGAGTTCGAGGTGGCCGCGCAAGACGTCGAGCAGGCCCTCACCCGTCTCCATGTCGTGCAGGATCAGCGCGCGGAGCTCCCCCTCGGCGAATCGCTGCACCCGCGGGTCGGTCCGCAGCATCGACAGCAGCCCGCGCAGCCTGATGTCGGCGACCCGGAAGCAGACCCGTTGCGACGCGGGCAGCGACAGCGCCGCCTCGGCGACATGGGCGGCATCGGTGATGCGGTGAATCGCGTCGATCAGGCCCGCCGCCGGCGAACCGATGCCCAGTACCAGGCCGTGAGCGTCGACGGCACGTTCGGCGTCGCGCCGCAGCGCCCGGCCCAGTGGTTCCAGCGCGCCGCCCGCGCGCGTGTTGAGCGACAGCACCATGGCGATCTCGCCGGGACCGCGTAGCGAGAACAATCCGGTGTGCCCCAACGCCTTCACCGACCGGGTGACCACGTCGAGCAGGCGCGCGCTGCGGCGTTGTTCGGACACCGGGTCGGTGCCGGAACCATCCGGCGCGGCCCAGCCCGCGATCCGCAGCGTCGCGGGCAGGTACTGCGCCGCCGGCCGCAGGCCCAGCGCGAAGGCGCGCGCGGTCGCCTCATCCTCGAACCGGATACGTTCGCGCGCAACATCTTCCAGCAGGCCGGCCTGCGCCTGATGCTCGATGTCGGTGCGGCCGCGCTCGGCCATCCGGTGCAACACCAGCGCCTGCGACGCCCGCTCCAGCACCATCGTGAACCTGCCCGCCACGTCGTCCGAGGCGCTCAGCGCGATCAGACGGCCCCACGCATCCTCGCCGCGTCCCACCTCGCTGATCACCCAGTCGTCGGTCCGTTCGGCCCCGGTCTCGTGCTGACGGGACCGACGTTGCCAGTCCCGCAACACATCTGAGGTCGGGCGCCCGGCCGTCGCCACCGCGACCGCCTGATGGGTGAGGTCCTCGAGGACGACGGGCGCGCCGAGCAGATTCGCCGCCGCCTCGGCGATCCCGGCGGGCGTCGCCCGGCGCATGCTCAGGTCGGTGAACACCTCGTGCGTCTGCCGCGCGAAATCGACCTCCTGGTACTGGTCGGCGACGATCACGCGGTGCACCTGTTCGGTCACCTCGACGAACTTGATCACCCGGCGCACCGCCACCAGGGCCAGCCCGAGTTCTTCCGCGATCGCGCCGACGTTGACGGGCAGCGGCACGGCGCCGGCGCCCAGTTCGACGATGACGCCGACCGCCTGCGCGGCGGCGACCGACCGCAGGTAGTCCAGCGGCGCGGCCCGCAGCGCGGCACCGGTCGTCAGCACCAGCTCACCGCCCTGCAGGACTTCCGAGAGGTCCGGGACGTCGCTGACGTGGACCCAGCGGATCGGGCGGTCGAATCCGGTGGCGCAGAGAATCTCGGGCTCCCCCTGCTGGATGACCGGCAGGGCGACGATCTCGGCAACGGTGGGCATTTACAAAGTGTAAATCGGGTGGTCGAACTTGATACAGATTGTCGGCCGATTCAGAGGTTCCATCGCGGCATGCTGAGTGCACACCCGCCCCGACCAGGAAGGCCAACCTCGACGATGACCACCTCGCAGACCATCTCGCACTGGATCAACAACGACGTCTTCACCGGATCCTCGGGACAGTCGGCACCGGTCACCAACCCGGCCACCGGCCAGGTCACCGGCCAGGTCGCGCTCGCCAGCGTCGAGGACGCGCAGACCGTCATCAACGCCGCCGTCGCCGCCTTCCCGGCCTGGCGCGACACCTCGATCACCAAGCGCGTGCAGACGCTGTTCGCCTTCCGCGAGCTGCTCAACGCCCGCCGCGAAGAGCTCGCCGCGATCATCACCGCCGAGCACGGCAAGGTGCTCTCCGACGCCATGGGTGAGGTCGCCCGCGGCATCGAGGTCGTCGAATTCGCCTGTGGCATCCCGCATCTGCTCAAGGGCGGCTACGCCGAGAACGCCTCCACCAACGTCGACGTCTACAACATCCGGCAGGCCCTCGGCCCCGTCGCCATCATCGCGCCGTTCAACTTCCCGGCCATGGTGCCGATGTGGTTCTTCCCCATCGCCATCGCCGCCGGCAACACCGTCGTCGTCAAGCCGTCCGAGAAGGACCCGTCGTCCTCGCTGTGGATGGCCGAACTGTGGAAGGAAGCCGGCCTGCCCGACGGCGTCTTCAACGTCCTGCAGGGCGACAAGACCGCCGTCGACGAGCTCCTGACCAACCCCGCCATCAAGGCCGTCTCGTTCGTCGGCTCCACCCCGATCGCACAGTACGTCTACCGGACCGCCACCGCCTCCGGCAAGCGCGTGCAGGCCCTTGGCGGCGCCAAGAACCACGCCGTGATCCTGCCCGACGCCGACCTCGATCTGGCCGCCGACAGCATGGTCAACGCCGGCTTCGGCTCGGCCGGTGAGCGCTGCATGGCCATCTCGGCCTGCGTCGCGGTCGGTCCGATCGCCGACGACCTCGTCGCCAAGATCGTCGAGCGTGCCGCCGCCATCAAGACCGGTGACGGCGCCAAGGACTCCGACATGGGCCCGCTGATCACCAAGGTGCACCGCGACAAGGTCGCCGCCTACATCGACGCCGGCGAGGCCGAGGGCGCCAAGGTCGTGCTCGACGGTCGCAACCTGACCGTCGAGGGCGCCGAAGACGGCTTCTGGCTCGGCCCGACGCTGCTCGACAACGTCACCCCCGAGATGAGCGTCTACACCGACGAGATCTTCGGCCCCGTGCTGTCGGTCGTGCGCGTCGAAACCTACGCCGAGGCATTGGCCCTCATCAACAACAACCCCTACGGCAACGGCACCGCGATCTTCACCAACGACGGTGGCGCGGCCCGCCGGTTCCAGAACGAGGTCGAGGTCGGCATGGTCGGCATCAACGTCCCGATCCCGGTTCCCATGGCGTTCTTCAGCTTCGGCGGCTGGAAGGCCTCGCTGTTCGGCGACACCCACGCCTACGGCCCCGAAGGCGTCCAGTTCTTCACCCGCGCCAAGGCCGTCACCCAGCGCTGGGCCGACCCCAGCCACGGTGGCATCAACCTGGGCTTCCCGGAAAACAACTGATCGCGCGACCCAGATAGAGGACCTGACATGACCCTCGCCGCGGACCACGTCCTGCCCGCCGGACACACCCTCGACTCGATGCGCGCCGAAGCCGAGCGCGCCTACGCCCTCGACCGCGCCCACGTCTTCCACTCGTGGTCGGCCCAGGGCGCGCTCAACCCCATGACCATCACGGCGGCCGAAGGCAGCTACTTCTGGGACGGCGACGGCAACCGGCTGCTCGACTTCTCCTCGCAGCTGGTCAACACCAACATCGGCCACCAGCACCCGAAAGTCGTTGCCGCGATTCAGGAACAGGCCGCCAAGCTGTGCACAATCGCACCGCAGCACGCCAACGCCGCCCGGTCCGAGGCCGCGCGGCTGATCGCCGAGCTGACCCCCGGCGACCTGAACCACATCTTCTTCACCAACGGTGGCGCCGACGCCAACGAGCACGCCGTCCGCATGGCGCGGCTGCACACCGGCAAGCACAAGGTGCTGGCCCGCTACCGCGCCTACCACGGCGGCACCGACCTGGCGATCAACCTGACCGGCGACCCGCGACGGTTCGCCAACGACCGCGGCGCCGCCGGCGTCGTCCACTTCAACGGCCCGTTCCTGTACCGCTCGGTGTTCCACGCCGAGACCGAGGAGCAGGAATCCGCCCGGGCCCTCGACGAGCTGCGGCGCGTCATCGAGCTCGAGGGCGCCTCGACCATCGCCGCCATCATCCTGGAGTCCATCCCGGGCACCGCCGGCATCATGGTGCCGCCGCCGGGCTACCTGGCCGGTGTGCGCGCACTGTGCGACGAGTACGGCATCGTGATGATCGCCGACGAGGTCATGTCGGGCTTCGGCCGATCCGGAAAATGGTTCGCCATCAACCACTTCGATGTCATTCCGGACCTGCTGACGTTCGCCAAGGGCGTCAACTCCGGCTATGTGCCGCTGGGCGGTGTCGCGATCAGCGACGCCATCTTCCAGACCTTCGCCGAGCGCGCCTACCCGGGTGGCCTGACCTACTCCGGGCACCCTCTGGCGACGGCGGCCGCCGTCGCGACCATCAACGCGATGCGCGACGAAGGCATCGTCGAGAACGCCGCCCACCTCGGTGCGGACATCATCGGGCCGGCCCTGCGGGATATGGCGCAGCGGCACCGCAGTGTCGGTGAGGTCCGCGGCGCGGGCGTGTTCTGGGCCGTCGAACTGGTCAAGGACCGCGAAACGCGGGAACCGCTGGCGCCCTACGGTGGCAGCAGTGCCGCGATGAACACCGTCATCGCGTTCTGCAAGGAGAACGGCCTCATGCCGTTCACCAACTTCAACCGCATCCATGTGGTGCCGCCGTGCAATGCCACCGACGACGAGGTCCGGGCCGGGCTGGAAATCCTGGATCGCGCCCTCGACGTGGCGGACCAGCACGCCCGGTAGGGGTACTGTCGGCCGGTGCGGATAGCGCTGTTCGCGACCTGCCTGGCCGACGCCATGTTCCCGGCTGCCGCCATCGCCACGGTGCGGCTGCTGGAGCGGCTCGGGCACGAGGTCGCGTTTCCGGCCGGGCAGACCTGCTGCGGCCAGATGCACGTCAACACGGGTTACCTGCGTGAAGCCGTGCCGTTGGTGCGCAACCACGTGGACGCCTTCAGCGGATTCGATGCCGTGGTGGCGCCGTCGGGATCGTGTGTCGGGTCGGTGCGTCACCAGCACGCGATGGTGGCGCACCGCGCCGGCGACACCGAGCTGGCGGCGCGCGCGGACTCGGTTGCGGCGCACACCTTCGAGCTCTCCGAGTTCCTGATCGACGTGCTCGGCGTCGACGACGTCGGCGCCTATTACCCGCACCGCGTCACCTACCACCCGACGTGTCACTCGCTGCGGCTGCTGGGTGTCGGTGACAAGCCGCTGCGATTGCTGCGCAACGTCCGCGGCCTGACGCTCGTCGAACTGCCGCAGGCCGAATCCTGTTGCGGCTTCGGGGGCACCTTCGCCGTGAAGAACGCCGACGTGTCCACCGCGATGCTCGAAGACAAGATGGCGAACATCGCGACGACGGGCGCCGCGGTGTGCACGGCAGGTGACGCATCGTGCCTCATGCACATCGGCGGCGGACTGAGCCGGATCGGCAGCGACGTCCGCACCGTGCACCTGGCCGAAATCCTGGCGGCCACACCATGACCGCGGTGTTTCTCGGGCAGCCCGGCGTGGGGAATCTCCGTGGCGACCAGAGCTTCCCGGCTGCCGCGCGCACCGCCCTCGGCGACGCGCAACTCCGCCGCAACATCGGCCATGCCACCGGCACGATCCGCGCCAAACGCCTTGCCGCCATTGCCGAATGCGACGACTGGGAGCAGCTGCGGGCCGCCGGCAGTGCCCTGAAACAGGATGTGCTGGCGCGGTTGCCGGAGTTACTGGAGCAGCTCGAAGCCAATGTCACAGCGCGTGGCGGCACCGTGCACTGGGCGCGCGACGCCGACGAAGCGAATCGCATTGTCGCCGAGCTGATCCGGGGCACCGGCAGCAACGAGGTCGTCAAGGTGAAGTCGATGGCCACGCAGGAGATCGGGCTCAACGAGTACCTGGAGGCCGAGGGCATCACGCCCATCGAAACCGATCTGGCCGAGCTGATCGTTCAACTCGGACACGACAAACCGAGTCACATCCTGGTTCCGGCGATCCATCGCAACCGCGCGGAGATCCGGGACATCTTCGAACGCGAAATGCCCGGCGCCGGCGAACTCACCGACGAGCCCCGCGTGCTGGCCATGGCCGCCCGCGCGCATCTGCGGCGAAAGTTCCTGTCCGCCAGGGTCGCCGTCAGCGGCGCCAACTTCGGGGTGGCCGAGACCGGGACCCTGGCGGTCGTCGAATCCGAGGGCAACGGGCGGATGTGCCTGACGCTGCCCGAAACCCTGATCACCGTCATGGGCATCGAGAAGGTGATCCCGCGCTTCACCGATCTCGACGTGTTCATGCAACTGCTGCCGCGGTCGTCGACCGCCGAGCGGATGAACCCGTACACGTCGATGTGGACGGGCGTGCACCCCGGCGACGGGCCGCAGCGGTTCCATCTGGTGCTGCTCGACAACGGCCGGACGCGTGTCCTCGCCGACGAAGTGGGACGTGCTGCGCTGCACTGCATTCGGTGCAGCGCCTGCCTGAACGTCTGTCCGGTCTACGAACGTACCGGCGGGCACGCCTACGGCTCGGTGTACCCGGGGCCCATCGGCGCGATCCTCAGTCCCCTGCTGACCGGGACCACCGGCCACGACGACCCGAACGCGAGCCTGCCGTACGCGTCGTCGTTGTGCGGCGCCTGCTTCGAGGCCTGCCCCGTGCGCATCGACATCCCGTCGATCCTGGTGCATCTGCGTGCGGTGCAGGTCGATTCAGAACGTGGCGGGCTGCCGGGCGGACAGGACCTGGCGATGAAAGCCGCGGGCTGGGCCATGGGTTCCGCGGCGCGGTTCGGGTTGGCGGAGAAAGCGCTCGGGGTAGGCCGACTGATAGCGGGGAAAGACCACCACATCAGCAGACTGCCCTGGCCGGCATCGAAATGGACTGCGAGCCGGGATGTTCCGGCACCGCCCACCGAGACGTTCCGGCAGTGGTGGGCCCGAAACCGGGGCGGTGAACAATGACCGACGCGCGGGCAGTGATACTCGGGCGCATCCGCACCGCACTCGGATCAGCCCCGCCGGCCGAGGTACGCGTGCCGCGCGACTATGACCGGCAGCCGCTGACCGGCCCTGGTGACGTCGACCGGTTCGCCGAGGCGGTGGCCGACTACCGCGCGCGCGTTCACCGCGTCGGGCCAGATGCGGTCGCCCCGACCATCAGCGCTCTCGTCGGCAGCGGGACCGCCGTCGTTCCCGCGGACCTGCCGCCCGACTGGGTGACAGGCAGCCACACCGTCGTCGACGACCCGCCCGTCGGCCTCGAGGTACTGGACAGCGTCGCTGCGGTGGTGACGGGCTGCGCCCTCGGGATCGCGGCAACCGGAACCATCGTGCTGGATGCCGGTGCGGCACAGGGCCGCCGCGCGCTGACGCTGGTGCCCGACCATCACATTTGCGTCATCCGGGCCGACCAGATCGTCGACACCGTGCCGCAGGCCTTCGCGGCGCTCGACCCGTCACGCCCGCTGACCTTCATCTCCGGCCCGAGCGCGACGAGCGACATCGAACTGCAGCGCGTCGAGGGTGTACACGGTCCACGGACCCTCGACGTCGTGATCGTCGGGGCCGCAAGGTAAGAATGGATCCTGTGACTGACATTGCCCCGTTTCAGATTGCCGTGCCCGACGCCGTGCTGGACGATCTGCGCCATCGTCTGACCAACACCCGGTGGCCGGAAGCCGAGTGCGTCGACGACTGGAGCCAGGGCATTCCGCTGGGCTACACGCGCGCCCTCGCCGACTACTGGGCCAATGGCTACGACTGGCGGGCCCGCGAGGCCACGCTGAACCGGTTCGATCAGTACGTCACCGAAATCGACGGTTTGGACATCCATTTCATCCATCAGCGGTCACCGCACCCCGATGCGCTGCCGCTGGTCATCACGCACGGCTGGCCCGGGTCGATCGCCGAGTTCCAGAAGGTCATCGGCCCGCTGACCGATCCGACCGCGCACGGCGGACGGGCCGAAGACGCCTTCCACGTGGTGTGTCCGTCGCTGCCCGGCTACGGCTTCTCGGGCAAACCCGCCGCCACCGGCTGGGGCGTCGAGCGGACCGCGCGGGCCTGGGACGAGCTCATGGTGCGGCTCGGCTACACCCGTTACGGCGCGCAGGGCGGCGACTGGGGTGCGGCGGTGACGACCCAGATCGGGCGGAACGTGGGTCATTGCATCGCAATCCACACCAACATGCCCATGGGCCGTCCCGCCGCCGGCACGACGGAGTTCACGGCCGAGGAACAGAATGCGCTGGCGGCGCTGAAGCGTTACCAGGACGTCGATTCCGGCTATGCCAAGCAGCAGTCCACGCGTCCGCAGACGATCGGCTACGGCCTGGTCGACTCACCAGTGGGGCAACTGGCGTGGATCGTGGAGAAGTTCTGGTCGTGGACCGACCATGATGGTGACGTGGAGAGCGCGCTGAGTCGCGACGAGATGCTCGACGACGTGATGATCTACTGGGCGACGGCCACCGGGGCATCATCGGCGCGGCTGTACTGGGAGAGCTTCCGGGTGTTCGGCGGTGGCCAGAAGAAGGTAGAGCTGCCCACCGGTGTCGCGTCGTTCCCGAAGGAGATCCTGCGGGCGCCACGGTCCTGGTGCGAGACCGGCTACAACATCACCCACTGGACCACGATGCCGCGCGGTGGCCACTTCGCTGCATTCGAGCAGCCCGAGTTGTTCGTCGACGACGTGCGCGCGTTCTTCGCGACGGTGCGCTGACGACTGAGTTATCCCCAGTGTGAGGTCTATGCACAGAAGCAGCCAGTTATGGGTGCACAGCACTCACATTCGTCGGTGTCGCTACCGACGGTGTGGCCATGCAACCATTCATCGGAAGTCAGGAAGTACGCCGGGGAGCGCTCACCAGACATGATCTTGCCCGCGATTACCGGTCGATATTCCGCGATGTATACCTACCGCGCGATATCGAACTGACGGCGAAGCTCCGAGCACAAGCCGCTTGGCTCGCGAGCGGTGCGCCGCTGTGCGGATTGTCTGCAGCCGCGGTGCTCGGCACAAAATGGTTGGACCCAAGCGACCCCGCGGAGATCTTGCGCGCAAATCGGCGGTCTCAGGCTGGGCTCGCCGTGCGGTCGTGGACTGTCGGCGCGTGCGAACTGTGCGTAGTCGGTGACATCACCGTCACCACCGCGGCCCGGACGGCCTTCGACATCGGCCGCACTCGTCCTGCACCACAAGCAATTCCGATTGTCGACGCGGTGCTCAACGCGACCCGCATCACGGCGGCCGATGTGGCAGCGGTCGCCGAGGCACACCGTGGAGTCCCGGGTGCAGCGAGACTGCGAGCCATGCTTGGGCTGGTCGACGGCGGTGCGGAGTCTCCGCAGGAGAGCAGATTGCGGCTCGTTCTAGTCGGTGCGGGTCTACCGACGCCACAAACGCAGATCGAGTTCCGTCACCTCCGTATCCGCGTCGATATGGGATGGCCCGAGTGGAAAGTGGCAGTCGAGTACGACGGCGTGCACCATTGGACGGACCGCCGGCAGCGGTCGTGGGATATCGATCGGATCGCATTGCTCGAAGCCGAAGGCTGGACCGGGGGCCGGCTGTCCGATCTGACGACTGTGAGTCCTACGCAGGGATTATCGCGAAATCACCTGCATAGGACTCACACTCGCGACGCTCGCCACCGCCGGTAGCTGCCGTAGACCACCAGCGCGACAACGAAATTCACGAAGTACGCGATGTCGGCGCCATGCCACGCCACGGCGACGGGCCCTTGCAACAGCGTGGTGTTCATGAACGGGATCGCGGCGCCGTAGGCCACCGCGAACGCGACGAGCGCGGCAATGGCGTCGGCGCGCGGCGTCGTCTCCGCCGCGGGATCCACCGTCTGCCGGCCGCGGCTTCGGCGGCGCCAGTCGACGATCACGATGGCCGCGAAGGCGGGAATCCAGTAGCTGATCAGGAGCAGCACATTGGTGAATCGCGTTGCGGTGTCGCCGGTGTGGAGCCACAGGATGAGGCCGAACGCCAGCGCCGTCACCACCAGCGAAGAGATTGGCCGCCGTACGCGGACGCCCAGCGTCTGCAGGGCGAGGGAACCGCTGTAGTCGTTCATCACGCCCGAGCCCACCGATGCCAGCGCGATGACCGCCAGCGCGATGGCACCCAGTGCTCCCCCGCCCATCACCGACCGCACGCCCTCGGCAGTCTGGTCGGTGATGAGACTGCCCGCGGCGATGCCGATGGTCTCGACGAACACGTACGCGGCGGCCAGCCCGGCGAAACTGAACCCGAACACCTTGCGCGGCGTGGAATCCGCCGGGAGGTAGCGGCTGAAGTCGGCGGCATAGCTGGCCCAGGACACGGCCAGGCTCAGGGCAATGGTGACCGCCAGCACGAAGGCGCCGGCGAGGTCGGCGCCGTGCGCGGTCGCCGGCGTCACAACCTGGTGTCCGGCAACGAGTTTGACCGCGAACACGACGAACGTCACGAACAACACCACGGTGAGAACGGCCTGCAGCCGATGGATCAGCTCGTAGCCGATGAACCCGACCGCGCCCTGCACGCCCAGCACGATCAGCACCGCCGCCCAGAACGGGATACCGAGCAGGACGGCGAGCGCTTCGCCGCCGAACAGACCGACCAGTGCGTCCCATGCCACCGACGAGAGCCATTGCAGCACAGCAGGTACCGCGATCAAACCGCCGAAAGCCAGCCGCGCCCCGGGCAGCTGCGCGGTGCCGGTGCGCGCGCCCAGCGTGGAGAGGTAGCCGACGACCAGCGACCCGAGCACCGTGCCGACGAGCATCGCCAGCATCGCCAGCCAGAACCCCAGACCGAGCGCGCCGATCATCGCGCCGGTGAAGACGCACGTCATGTTGATCTGCGGCGCGAACCACACCGTGAACAACCGGCCCGGCGTGCCGTACCGGCGGTCGGCCGGAACCGGGGCGATGCCATGGGTTTCCACCGACAGGTCCCCGGCCCGGCTGGGGGTGCGGCCGGTGAACGGCGAGGCGGTGAGCGCGGTGGCCGGTGGCGTCATGCCCCTATTCGACCACGAGGACCGGTTCCTGGTGGTCCGCTCCGGCCACGGGTCGAGCGCCACTGCGGGCGGCGCCGACACCGGCCAGCACGACGAGTGCGAGACCGGCGACGGCGGGCAGCCCCGGCACCTGATGCAGCACGATCAGCCCAAGCATCATGGCGAATGCGGGTTCGAGGCTCATCAGCGTGCCGAACGCCGCCGCCGTGAGGCGCTTGAGGGCCAGCATCTCCAGCGTGAACGGGATGGCCGGCAACAGGATGGCCAGCCCCAGGCCGGCCAGCAGCAGGTGCGGCGTCAGATGGCCGACGACAGCCGGACCGGCCACCATGGTGACGACCAGCCCGGCCACCGGCATGGACACCGCCAGACCCGTGATGCCGGAGACCTCGTCGCCCACGCGCTGTGTCAGCAGGATGTAGGCACCGAGGCAGACCGCTGAAGCGAGCGCGGCGAGCACACCCACGGGGTCGACGGCAGCAGCCCACGGTTGGGTAAGCAGAACGACGCCGGTGCCCGCCATCGCGGGGAACAGCAGCCGTCCGCGTCCGCGCCCCTTGGCCACTGCGACGGCAAGCGCGCCGAGGTATTCCAGGGCACTCGCGGTGCCGAGCGGAATGCGGGAGACCGCCACCATGAACAGCACCGTGAAGCCGGCGGTGGCGATACCGAGCAGGACACACGACAGGAACGCCGAGCGGGTGAACGACTTCGGCCGCGGCCGGACGAACAGCAGCATCAACGTGCCGGCCCAGGCCAGGCGGAGCCAGGCCACGCCGGCCGGCCCGATGCCGTCCATGAGCTTCACCGCAAGGGCGGCGCCCAGCTGCACCGACATCATGGACGCGACGGTCATGAGTGCGCCGTTTCGCGCCGCTGCGGTGGTCATGCGTTGTATTGAACGGGAACCAGAATGTTCATGTCCACGTGATAATCGTGGACATATCGTTCGCAATTCATGAATGAAGCCGTTGCTGCAACGACTGCAACAACGGCTCCTTCGTGATCCGGATCAGAACCGAACCGATCAGAACGTCGGAACGAACGTGCCGTTCACCCAGACGCCCCAGTGGTTCCATCCGGCATCCCAGACCTGGGGATTACCCATCGACCACGCCGGTTCGGCCGGCTTCGGGGGCGCCCATGCCGGCGGTGCCGTCACGGTCGGCCCGGGAAGCGGCGTCATGCTCGCCGCGGCCATGCCTGTGCCAACACCTGCGGCACCGGCGAACAGAGCACCGGCAACAGCAGTGGTGACAGCTGTTTTCTTCATCCTCATCGCGATCCTCCAATCAGATGATTGCGGGGTGTCCCACCCCACGGATTGCTCGGACAGTTCTTGGTTACCGCATGCGTCCCGTCGCTAAACCTTCTGCAGCGCTTCACAATCGGAGCGCTACACGTCCCGCCTGATCCGATCGGGGAACCGGCTGTGGCCGAAATCGATCTGAGCGGCGGGATTGCTGACCGCAGTGGTGAGCCCGGTACCGATCGGCCCGGCGCTGTCGTACAGCGTGGTGGCACCGACCGCGATGCCGCGGTCCGCCCAGTGCGTCTCGGCCTCGACGCCGACCCAGTCGTCCTGCGGCAGCCGCGTCAACGCCACGGTGAGGTCGCCGTTGATGTAGCCGATGCCCGCGGTCCCCAGATTCGTGACCATGCTGGTGCCCTCGGCGGCCACGGCGGCCCGGACGAACGGCGTGTTGGTCTCGCCCTCGATGACGTCGAGGGGCTGGTTGACGTAGCGCTTGCGGGCCGTGTTCTGATGCTCGGCGATGGCCCGCGTCCAGCCCACGCCGTCACTGCTGATGTACGGCGCCAGACCGCCGTCGATCTCCGTGGGCGGCTCGAAATCGGTTGTGCGGAACCACTCCTCGCCGGGAGGCGCCTCGGCGAGCCGATACTGCACCAGCGTGGCCCGGGCGACGACCACGCCCTCCTGCACCACGTCGCACTCGGAATTACGCACGCGTCGCCCGTCCCGGACCAACTTCACCTCGGTCGTCGTCGGCACGCCGCGCGCGGCGCGGAACAGGTCGACGGTGAGGCGGGCCGGCAGAAAGTCGGGCAATCCGAACGCGGCCTCCAGTGCGTGGGCGGCCAGCCCCACCACCGCCGGACCGTTGAGGTGGTCTTCACCCCACAGGCTCTGGGCGAATCGGGTCGGCTGGACCCGGTCGGCGTCGATCGGGATGAAGTGGGCGGGGCGTGCGGTCACTTTCGGATCGTCGCACATTGACTAAATATTCATAACTTCGGGCCGGAGGACGCAGAATCATGCAGATTTCCTGGACAATGGTCGGATGGACACCCGACGGCTGCGCCTCCTACTGGCGCTGTCACGCCTGGGGTCGATGCGGGCCGTCGCCGAAAACCTCAATCTGACGACGTCGACGGTGTCGCAACAGATCGCCGCACTCGCCAAGGAGACCGGCACCCAACTGATCGAACCGGAAGGCCGCAGAGTCAGGCTGACACCGGCCGGACAGCGCCTGGCCGATCATGCGGTCACCATTCTCGCCGCCGTCGACGCGGCGCGCCTGGACCTCGATTCCGACGCCGAACCCGTCGGCACGCTGCGGATCGGCGGATTCGCCACCGGCATCCGCGTCTCGCTGCTGCCGATCCTGGCGGAACTCACGAAGGAGCACCCCGGAATCGATGTCGCCATCAGCGAATACGAGCCCATCGAAGCGTTCGCGCTCCTCACCGACGACGACCTGGACCTGGCCCTGACCTACGACTACAACCTCGCTCCGGCCTCCCCCAGTCCCCTGCTGGAAGGCTTTGCGCTGTGGTCGATTCCGTGGGGCCTGGGCCTACCGGCCGATGAAGCCCACGGACCCGCCGAACTGTCCGACTACGCGGACCGGACCTGGATCGTCAACTCGCGCAACACCGCTGACGAGGATGCCGTCCGCACGCTGGGTGCGCTGAGCGGATTCACCCCGCGCATCGCCCATCAGATCGACAGCCTGGAGCTGGTCGAGGATCTGATCGTCGCCGGATACGGCGTCGGTCTGCTGCCGCTGGAACGCCCCACCAGCGCGGGCATCAAGGTCGTCCCGCTGGCCGGGCCGACGGTGATCCACACCGCCTACGCCGTCACCCGCAAGGGCCGCACCAATTGGCCGCCGCTGCGGGCCGTGCTCGACCGGCTGCGACCGGGCGACGGACCGGTGCCCCTACCGACGTGGCCGCGCCCCGAGGCCGTCGGCACCGAATGACACTGACCGAGATCTGGGAGGCTACCGGCGTGAAACTGCTCAGGGCGGCGCTGGTCGCAACACTTTTGACCGGATCCGCGCTGCCCGCCGCGCGCGCCGAATGTACCGGTGCCTGCGATGCGCAGCAACGCGTCGCGGCGGCAGACGCCTACCTGGCCACCCGGCCGGGCACCGTCGGCTACGTGCTCCGCGATCGCAAAACCGGTGCGGTGTACCGCAATTCGCATGCCGGAGACATGGTCTGGACGGCCTCGACCATCAAGCTCGGCATCGTGGTGGACCTGTTCGCCCGGCAGAGCGCTGGGCTGCTGCGGCTCACCGACAACGACATCGCCCTGATGGGCAAGATGCTGCACACCTCGGACAACGACGCCGCCGACACCCTGTGGACGCGGTACGGCGGACCCGACCACACCATCTTCAACAACGACTTCCCGCATTTCGGCATGACGCGGGTCCAACCCCAGCGGGGATTCGGAGACATGTTCCCCTACTGGGGTTTTCAGAAGTCGACCACCGACGATCTGGACCAGATGGTGAACTACATGCTGACCCGGTTGCGGCCCAACGAGACCGCCTGGATCGTGAACGCCATGCAGAACGTCGATCCGATCCAGCAGTGGGGCGTCTGGGGCGCCGGCCCGAACATGGCGCCCGGCAACAAGGACGGCTGGTCCGAGGAACAGGGCGGCTGGGTGACCAACACCGTCGGATTCGCCGGTCCCGGACAACGTTTCACGCTGGCCGTCATGAACGCGTTGAACGGCGCCGGCGGCAATGCGGACGGCCAGGCCACCACTACGCGGTTAAGCCAGATATTGCTGGCCAATCGGCAGTAAATTGACGTCATGACCTACGGCGAGAACTACCCAACCTCAGGCGCTTACGGCGCACCGACCCCGGTGCATCCCGGCGACCTGCTGCCCCGTTTCTTCGCGCGGTTCATCGACGGACTGATCGTCGGAGTGCTGGCCTTCTTCGGCGCCTTCTCGATCGGCTCGATGTCGGACATCATGGTGACCGGCCTGTTCTCCGGGCTGGGCACCTTCCTGTACTTCGTGCTGTTCGAGGTGCTGGCCGGCGCGACGCCCGGCAAGATGGTGCTGGGCCTCAGCGTCCGCGGCCCGCACGGCATGCCGAAACCCGATCTCAAGCAGTCGGCCATCCGCAACTCGTTCACCCTGCTGACCATCATCCCGTGGGTCGGCGGGCTGCTCGCGTTCATCGCATACATCTTCATCGCCGTCACCATCAGCTCCAGCCCCTGCAAGCAGGGCCGGCACGACGAACTCGCCGGCGGCACCCAGGTGGTCAAGAAGTAGCGGCCTAGCCGTGGACCAGTGAAAAGCCTTCCCAGGCCTGACGCTGCTCGGCCCGGGGATCGAACTCGACACGCGTCTTGCGGTCGAACACCAGCACGGCGCGGTCGTCGGCGTCGTACCGTGGCCAGCCCTCGCCGGGGACGCCCGTGCGGGCGAACGCCCGCCAGCGGTTCTGCACGTCATTGCTGATCCGCAACGCCGACTTGCGGTCCATGGCGGCGGTCAGTACCGAACCCAGCGGGGTCCGGTACACGTCGAACACGGCGAGCAGTTCGGTCGCGTGCGTGGCGCCCAGACCCGTCCAATGCAGCGCCGGCGGCGCGTAGTCGTACCGGTACGCGTACGTGGGCGCGTGGCGCATGTGCGCGCCGGCGATATCCCACGCCGCCGTGCCGAAAGCGAAGTCGCCGCCGAGCTTGATACAGGCGTCGGCCGATTGCGGGTAGCCCGGATAGGCCCCCACGATCCGGGCGCGTTGCTCGGCCGGGACATGGGCCAGGATGCGTTCGATCATGGCCTCGTTGGTGGGCAGCAGCTGCATGAACTTGGTGAACAGGCGGCCCTCGTCGGCATTGCTGCCCACGATGAGCGGCACCTGGTGGGCCCGCCCCTCGCGCATCGCGACCATCGGATCCTCGGGGAGGAACTCGGTGCCGTACGCCGGGCCGGCCGGAAAGGCACCCGGCATGTCGGCCACCGCACCATGGATGACGCGGTCCAGCGCGGCCAACAGCTCAGCCGGTTTCGCGGCCATGAGCGCGGCGGCGCCGTCGCGCTCACCGCCGCCGAGCTGCGCGGCGAACTGCTTCGCGAACTGGGCCGCCGCGTCGGGTGACCGCACCATGCCACTGGCGGGGCTCTCGGCAATCGCTTGGTGGAAAAGGCCTTTCGCCTGCGGCACGGCGAGCAGCGTCGCGACGGCGTGCGCACCGGCACTCTCCCCGAAGATGGTCACCCTGTCCGGGTCACCGCCGAAAACCGCGATGTTGGTCCGCACCCACTTCAGCGCCGCCACCAGGTCGCGCAGGAACAGGTTGTCGTCCAGCGGGTGCTCCGCAGTGGCCAGGGTCGACACATCGAAGCAGCCGAGCGCACCCAGCCGGTAGTTGGCCGAGACGAAGATGCAGCCGCGCCGCGCCAGTGCGGCCCCGTCGTAGATCGGGGTGGCAGAACTGCCGAGGATGTAGCCGCCACCGTGGATGAAGAACATCACGGGCAACGGCTCGCCGGTGGGCTGCTCGGGTGTCACCACGTTGAGGGTCAGACAGTCCTCACCCATCGGCTGGTACTTGCCCACGCCGAGCATGGTGAATTTGCGGTCCTGCGGCGCGCAGTACGTGAAGCCATGGCAGTACCGCACGCCGCGCCACGGCTGCACCGGTTGCGGGGCCCGGTAGCGCCACGGGCCCACCGGCGGCCGCGCGTAGGGCACGGAACGCCAACGGTGCACGCCGTCACGGGTGAAACCCTCGATCGTTCCGCTGTCGATGGTCACGCGGACGGTACGTTCGTGCATAAATGGACACTATCGAAAATCTGTAATCACCGGGGTGCCTGAGCCGCGTGTTGCGGTAGTGCCGGTTACCCTGGCGGGCATGCGACTTCCGGTGGTCCTCGCGGCATGTGCCCTGGTTGCGGGTTGTGCCGCCACGTCAGACCAGCACGGACGACCCGGCGTGGCGATCTCGGAGCCGTCGCTGTCGGCCACCGCACCATCGAGTCGGCCGCCGGCTCCGACGCCGAAAGCCGCACCCACGACGCCGCCGCCCGCGGGCGCCCCCGTCGCCGACGTGATCGCCTGGGTCGAGGCCGGTACCCCGGCCGACCCGGCGGGATTCCACACCGCGACACGCGACGGTACGCCCACCGATCTGGGTACCGACATCGCGTTCACCACCGCCTCCGGGGCGAACTGCATGACCGACAAGAGTTTCAACGGCACGCTGGCCTGCCTGACACACCTGAAGTCCCCGCCACCACAACCGGCCGATACCTATGGCCACTGGGTGGGCGGCTGGGTCGACTTCGAGGGGCCGACAGCGGAAGTCGGTTCCGTGCACGGAGATCCGGGACGATTCAACAAGGGCACCGGCCCCAAGCTCAAAGACGGCCAGAGCCTGCGGTTCGGCGACTATCAATGCCGCGCCGACGCCACCGGGCCGGTCTGCGTGAACTACGCGCGCCGCACCGCAGTCCGGTTCAGTGATGCCGGCATCCAGACCTTCGGCTGCCTGACGCCGGTGCTCCCGGCACCCGAGGGCGTTGGGCTGAAGTTCGCCTGCACCACGGCCTGAGGGTCAATTCGCCGCGGCGACAGTCGCTTTCGGTTCGTGGACCGTCGGACCCGGATCGGCTGCGTAGAGCGCCTCGATCCCGGCTGCGTACTTCTCGACGACAGGCCGCCAACTCAGGTACAGCGAGACGCGAAATCCACAGGGCGCTAAACGTTTTGGCCGAAACGTTCAGCTCGAATGATGGCGTATGGTCGGAACGATGGGAATAGCTGTCACGTCACTGACGCCTGTGGAACGGACCGCCCTGCTCACCGTGTACGCGAGGGCCCTCGACAGCCGGCGGCCCCACCCGATTCTCGGGGACACCTGGGCAGATGCCGCAGTAGCGGCCATCGACTACGACTTCGCCGCACTCGGCGTCCAGACCAGCGTGGTCTGCCAGACCGCGCTGCGCGCCAAGATGCTCGACGACCGCGTAGCTGCGTTCCTCGCATCCCATCCCGATGCGGTCGTGGTCGATCTGGGCGGGGGCCTCGACAGCGGCTTCTATCGGGTCGCACCGCCGCCGACGGTCGACTGGTACACCGTCGACCTGGCCGGCATCTCCGGGGTTCGCGACGAGCTGTTGCCGGCGAATCCGCACTGTCACACGGTGGTGGCATTGGTGACCGAAACAGACTGGGCCGCAGGGATTCCCGCAGACCGGCCCACCATGCTCGTGGCGGACGGGCTGTTCGCGTTCCTCACCGAGCCCGTCATAGCCGGTGCGTTCCGCAGCGTCACCGAACATTTCCACCACGGCGAGCTGGCGTTCAACGATTACGGACAGTTCGGGCCGATCAGCCTCGCGGCGTTCAAGTACCTGCCGCAGAAGATGTTCAAAGACGTCGGCAGCCAACTGGGTTACGCGGGTTTCAAAGACGCCCGGCACCCTTTGACCTGGAATCCCCGAATGCACCTCATCGAAGAAGCCAGCCTGGCCCATCAGCCCGAGGTCGACCTGTTTCCTTGGCTGCTGCGGATCGCCACCCGCCTGACGGGGCGCACCCGCGCCGGTGCCCGGAAAGCCCGGATCCTGCGTTACGGCTTCTGAGCAGCGACTACCCGCCCAGGCAGCCCGGACCCAGCAGCGCCTTAAGGTCGCCCATCAACGCCGACGACGGTGTCACGCGCAGCGTCTGGTCCAGTTCCAGGGTGGTGATCCGGTCGCCACTGATGAGCCGCAGATGCACCTGAGAGGTGCCCGGATGGTGGGCCAGCACCTGTTTGAGCGCGCTGACCTTCTCCGGGGTGCACTGCCGGGTCGGCAGGCTCACTGCGAGCGGGCGGTCGGCCTGTGCATTCGAAAAGTCCGGCACCACAAGGTCACTGGCGAAGATCGACACCCGCTCGTCCTCCACCCGGGCCTTGCCGCTCACCAGCACGATGGCGTCGTCCATGATGTCGGCGCCGAACACCGCGTAGGTCTTCGGGAAGAAGTTCACGGTGACCGAACCGTTGAGATCTTCCAATTGCGCTGAGGCCCAGGGCAATCCCTGCTTGTTGACCCGCCGCACCACGCCCGCCAGGATGCCGCCGATGCGGACCTGGGAGTCGTTGGCGACAGCGCCTTCAAGGATGGCCGGAATCTGGGTGTCCACCTGCGCATTGAGCAGGTGCGCGACACCGTTGAGCGGGTGGCCCGAAACGTACAGACCCAGCATCTCGCGTTCCAGGGCGAGCTTGTGCTTGTCGTCCCACTCGTCGTCGGGCACCTTGATGGTGAAGGCGGCATCGCCGGCATCCCCGGCGTCTCCGCCACCGAACAGATCGAACTGGCCCATGGCCTCGGCCTTCTTGGTGCCGAGCACCGAGTCGACCGCGTCGGCGTGCACCAGGAACAGGCCCTTGCGGGCATGGCCCAGCGAGTCGAAAGCGCCTGCCTTGACCAGAGATTCGGTGACCCGCTTGTTGCAGGCCGTGATGTCGATCTTGCTGAGGTAGTCGGAGAAGTCGGTGTATTTCCCCTTCTCGGTGCGGGCCGCGATGATCGACTGCACCACGTTGGCGCCGACGTTGCGCACACCGCCCAGCCCGTAGCGGATGTCCTTGCCGACCGAGGCGAAGTTGTGCACCGACTCGTTGACATCCGGCGGCAGCACCGTGATGCCCAGGCGGCGGCAATCCGCCAGGTATATCGCGGCCTTGTCCTTGTCGTCACCGACCGAGGTCAGCAGACCCGCCATGTACTCGGCCGGATAGTTGGCCTTGAGATACGCCGTCCAGAACGACACCAGGCCGTAGCCGGCCGCGTGCGACTTGTTGAACGCGTAGCCGGCGAACGGCAGGACCGTGTCCCACAGCGCGGTGATCGCGGCCTGCGAGAAGCCGTTCTGCTTCATGCCGTCGGCGAACCCGCCGTAGGCCTCGTCGAGGATTTCCTTCTTCTTCTTACCCATCGCGCGACGCAGCAGGTCTGCTTGGCCGAGCGAGTAGCCCGCGACCTTCTGCGCGATGTGCATGATCTGCTCTTGGTAGACGATCAAACCGTAAGTCTCGGAAAGGATGTCGCGCAGCGGCTCTTCGAGCTCCGGGTGGATGGGCTTGATCTCCTGCAGCCCGTTCTTACGCTTGGCGTAGTCGGTGTGCGCATCCACACCCATCGGACCCGGCCGGTACAGCGCCAGGACGGCCACGATGTCCTCGAAGCCGGTCGGCCGCATCAGTTTCAGCAGATCGCGCATCGCCGAACCGTCGAGCTGGAACACCCCGAGCGTGTCGCCGCGCGCCAGCAGCTCGTAGGTTTTCGGGTCATCCAGGCTCAGGTGGTCGAGATCCAGATCGATGCCACGGTTGGCCTTGATGTTCTCCAGCGCGTCACCGATGACGGTGAGGTTGCGCAGGCCCAGGAAGTCCATTTTCAGCAGGCCGATGGCCTCACACGACGGGTAGTCCCAGCCGGTGATGATGGCGCCGTCCTGGGCGCGCTTCCACATCGGGATGGCGTCGATGAGCGGCTCGGAGCTCATGATCACCGCGCAGGCGTGCACACCCGCGTTGCGGACCAGGCCCTCCAGGCCGCGCGCGGTCTCGTAGATGGTGCGGACGTCGGGGTCGGTGTCGATCAGCGCGCGGACCTCGGCGGCTTCCTTGTACCGCTCGTGGTTGGGGTCGGTGATGCCCGCCACCGAGATGTCCTTGGCCATGATCGGCGGTGGCAGGGCTTTGGTGATGCGGTCGGCGATCGCGAAGCCCGGCTGCCCGTAGTGGACTCGGGCCGAATCCTTCAGTGCGGCTTTGGTTTTGATGGTACCGAAGGTGATGACCTGGGCGACGCGGTCACTGCCCCACTTCTCGCTGGCGTAACGCACCATCTCGCCGCGGCGGCGGTCGTCGAAGTCGATGTCGATATCGGGCATCGACACGCGCTCGGGGTTGAGGAACCGCTCGAACAGCAGACCGTGCGGGATGGGGTCGATGTTGGTGATGCCCATCGCCCAGGCCACCAGCGAACCGGCGGCCGAACCGCGGCCCGGGCCGACCCAGATGCCGACCTCGCGCGCGTGGCTGATGAGGTCACCGACGACGAGGAAGTACGCCGGGAAGCCCATCTGCACGATGACGCTGATCTCGTACTCGGCGCGGTCGAGGTACTCCTGCGGCGGACCGCCCGGGAAGCGCCGGTCCAGGCCACGCAGCACCTCTTTGCGCAGCCAGGTGGCCTGTGTCTCGCCCTCGGGCACCGGGAAGATCGGCATCCGGTCGTGGAACTTCCAGACATCGGCGTAGGACTCGACGCGCTCGGCGATCAGCAACGTCGAATCGCAGGCACCGGGTACCTGGTGATCCCACATGGCCCGCATGTCCTCGGCCGACTTGAGGTAGTAGCCGTCACCGTCGAACTTGAACCGCGTCGGGTCCGACAGTGTCTTACCGGTCTGGATACACAGCAGCGCTTCGTGGTTGTGCGAGGCCTCGCGCGTGACGTAGTGGCAGTCGTTGGTGGCCAGCGGCGGGATGCCCAGCTTCTTGCCGATGTCCAGCAGGCCCTCGCGAACCCGGCGCTCGATCTCGATGCCGTGGTCCATGAGCTCGAGGAAGAAGTTCTCCTTGCCGAAGATCTCCTGCCACTTCGCGGCGGCCTCGATGGCCTCTTTCTCGTGGCCCAGCCGCAGCCGGGTCTGCACCTCACCCGACGGGCAGCCCGTGGTGGCGATGATGCCGGTGGAATGCTCGGCGATGATCTCCGCGTCCATCCGGGACCACTTGCCGAGCTGCCCTTCGAACGACGCCAGCGACGACAGCTTGAACAGGTTCCGCAGACCGGTCGCGTTCTCCGCGACCATCGTCATGTGGGTGTACGAACCGCTACCCGAGACGTCGTCGCTCTTCTGGCTCGGATCACCCCACGTGATGCGCTTGGTGTTGAAGCGCGACGCCGGCGCGATGTACGCCTCGATGCCGATGATCGGCTTGATGCCCTCTTTGGTGGCGACGTTGTAGAACTCGCTGGCGCCGAACATGTTTCCGTGGTCGGTCATGCCGATGGCAGGCATTCCCAACCGCAGCGCCTCGGCGATCATGGGCTTGACCTTCGCCGCACCGTCCAGCATCGAGTACTCGGTGTGATTGTGGAGGTGCACGAACTGGCTCATAGGGCTGCCAGTCTAAAACGGGCCACCGACACGTCTCGGCGTGTCGCGGGCTGTGTCGTCAGGCCGACTGCGACGAGCCCGTGGCGGCCGCGGGTGCAGCGCCGCCCGCCGCGCCGTCTGCTGTTGCGCCGGGACCCACCAGCAACCCCTTGTGCAACACCTGTTGCAGTTGCTTAGTTACCGCCTCGACGCGGTCTCGATCAGCCACCAGGCCGGCGTAGAACCCGAGCCCCCACACCATGGTGTACAGCAGATCGGCAACAGGGGCCACAGCCGTCCCGGCAGGCAACTCGCCGCGCGCCACGGCGTCGCGCACGGCCTGGTCCATGAATTTGCGGACGGCGGCCTTTGCGTCCCTGCGCGGTGCGGGCAGCCGGTCGGCCTCCAGATAGGAACTCACCAGCAGTGCCACACTGCCCGGTTCATGGACGCCGGCATTGCGGAATTCGGTGACGAGCACCGAAATCTGTGATGGAAGAGTGGATTCCGCGCCCGCGCGGGCGATGCAGAGGTCGATCGTCGTGGCGATCTCGTTCAGCAGGCAGTGGTAGATGTCCTCGCGCGTCTGGAAGTGGTAGTGCAGCGTGGGACGGCTCAACTCGGCGATCTCGGCGATGGCCTGGATGGTGGTGGCGTGGTAGCCACGGACCGCGATCACCTCGCGCGCGGCGCCCAGAATGCGCGCCCGTGTCTGTGCCGAATCGGTGCCTGCCGGCCGACCCCGGCGCCGTGTTGCCTTCACTGGGAGAACATCGAGATGCACCATGCCACGTCCTCGCACAGAAGGGGATATTTACGAATTCAGCAAACTCTAAGACATAGCTGATACGTGGTCAACCGCAACCGTGCCAATGGCCGGCCGACTTGCCCCCCGCGGCCCGGCCGTGCGGTCGATTCCGTCCGGTGACCGGCACAGACGGCGTCGTGTCCCGCGGTCGACGGGCGGTCCATTCGGTGACGGCGACGAGTCCCGCTACCTATTTGCCTGAAAATTTGTCGCCGACGTAGAGATCCGGCAACCGAATCGGGCGCCGGATGCGGCCCTCACCCGGCGCCGCATAGTGATGATGTCCACATCGCGGCGGGCGCTGTGCGAATTGAATGCACGGTCGCTCTCTGTATCGTATGAGTCCGTGATCGAGCTCATTAACGTCGCCAAGACTTTTGGCGGGTCCGTTCCCGCACTCCGCGACGTGAGCTTTTCCGTCCCCACGGGCTCTGTGTGTGCGTTGCTGGGACACAACGGCGCCGGCAAGACGACGACGGTCAAGATCCTGTCCACCTTGCTCAAGCCGAGCTCGGGCCAGGCGATCGTCGCCGGCTACGACGTGGCAAAGGAACCCGCGAAGGTCCGCCAGTCCATCGGCGTCACCGGACAGGACGCCGCCCTCGACCTCCGGCTGACCGGACGGGAGAACCTCGTCCTGTTCGGGCGCCTGCGCGGGCTGCGCCGCGGCGAAGCCCGCAGCCGGGCCGACGAACTGATCACCCAATTCGACATGGGGCACGCCGCGGACCGCCAGGTGAGCGGGTACTCCGGTGGCATGCGCCGGCGGATCGACATCGCGGTGTCCCTCGTCGTCCCGCCGAAGGTGCTGTTCCTCGACGAGCCGACCACCGGCCTGGACCCGCGCAGCCGCCGCGACGTGTGGAATCTGGTGTCCTCGATGAAGGCTCAGGGCATCACCGTCCTCCTGACGACGCAGTATCTGGAGGAAGCCGACATCCTCAGCGACTCCATCGTCATCCTCAACGGCGGTCAGATCGTCGCCCGCGGGACGGCCGATGAGCTCAAGCGCCAGACCGGCTCGAGCTACTGCGAGATGACGCCCCTCAACCCGGACGACCTGCCGCGCATCGCCACGGCCCTGGCGGATTTCGACGAGATCGAGGTCGACACCGACGCGACGACGGTGTCCGTCCCGGCGCCGGGCGGCGTCGCGACCCTGACCGAGGTCTTCCGCCGGATGGACGAGATCGGCGTCGAACTCATCGACATCTCGCTGCGCCGCCCCTCACTCGACGAGGTGTTCCTCCACCTCACCACCCCGGTCAAGTCGAAGTGACGGCGTTCGGACTCCTGACGGCCCGCATCCTCCGCAAGGGCTGGCTGGACCTCGTCTTCGCCGTACTCGTGCCGGTTTCCACGCTGATCGGCCTCACCTTCATGCTCGGTGACGTCATCGCCACCGGCGACATGAGCTACGTGCAGTACATCCTGCCCGCGGTCGTCGTCCAGGCGATGTTGTTCGGCGCCCTCACCACGACCGACCGGGCCGCCGGGGAGAAGGCCAGCGGGCTCGGCGCCCGCATGCGCACGCTCCCCATCTCTCCCTATGCGCCGTTCATGGCCCGCATGGCCTACTGCCTGATCCGCGGACTACTGGCATTGGTCGCGTCGGTGCTGGCCGCGTACCTGTTCGGATTCCGGCTGACCACAGGTTTCGGCTATGCGGCCGCCTTCGTCGTCCTGGCGCTGACCCTGACGCTGGCGGTGTCGTTCGGCGCCGACGCCACCGGCTCCAAGGCCGGACGTGCCGAGGTGGCCAGCCAGCTGCTGCTGATCCCCCAGCTGTTCCTGGTGATGCTGTCGACCGGGCTCGCGCCCGTCGAGGCGTTCCCCACGTGGCTGCATTCTTTCGTGCGCTACCAACCGGTTTCGCTGATCACCGACGCGCTGCGCGGATTCACCAGCGGTCACATCGACACGGGCATCCTCGGCGCCGGCATCGCGTGGACCGTCGGACTGTTGGTCGTCTTCGGCGCTGTCGCGGTTCGACTTCAGGAGCGCTCATCGTGAATCCGACCAAGCAGCACCAACATTCGCGCCTCACCGAGAGCTGGATCTTCGCGAGCCGGCTGTTCATCCAGTGGCGCCGGTACCCGATGGTGCCCGTGCAGGCCCTGGTGTTCCCGACCCTGCTGCTGCTCATCTACGGCATCCTGGTCGGCAAGTCGATGGTCCGCCTCACCGGCAACAGCGGACTGGACGTCCTGATCCCGGTGTGCACGCTGGCCGGTGCCATGTCGGGCGCCATCGGCGCCGGTCTGGCCGTCCCCCACGACCGCGACAGCGGTCTGCTGACGCGGCTGTGGATCATGCCGGTCCGGCGGACGTCTCCCCTGACCGGCGCGCTGCTCGCCGAGGCGCTGCGCACCTTTGCGGCCTCGGCGTTCGTGGTGGCGGCCGGTTACCTGATGGGCTTCCGGTTCTCCGGCGGCTGGATCGCGCTGCTGGTCTATCTGTTGATCCCCGTCGCCATCGTGGTGGTGTTCGCGACCATCGTGATCACCCTGGCCCTGCGACCCCAGGGCCGGATGATCCTCACCTGGACCAACACCGCGTGCATGGGCCTGGCGTTCGCGACGCTGATCCCGCCGGCGAAGATTCCGGCCGCGCTACGGCCGATCGCCGACTACCAGCCGATCGCACCCGCGGCCGCCGCCATGCGGGGCCTGTCCAACGGCGGTGCGTTCTGGCAGCCTCTCGCCGTGGCGGCGCTGTGGCTCGTGGTGATCGCGGCGGTCGTCGTGCCGCTGGCGGTGCGTTCGTACCGCGCGGCAGTCGAGGGCGGCAAGGTCGACGGCTGAGCCCGCCGAGACTCGGCCTAGGCCTAGTCGGAATCCCGGGACACGTCGAAGTGCACCGGCATCTCGAACTCCTTGCGCTTCAGCTGCGCCGCGAAATAGCCGTACTGGAAAGCGATTCCGAGGATGGCGGTCGCCGCCAGCTCTGACAGTGGACGGCGCAGCTCGGCACGCATCGTCGTCCACGCTTCCGCGGGTGAGACCCGCGCCGGCGCATGGGTGCCCTTGCTGACCGAGTCATTGCGGTGCGCCCAGCGGATGTACGCGTTGCTGTTGCCGTAGCGCTTCCACTGGCTGGCCAGATCGCGGATCGCGGTCCGCGGCTCCCACTCCATCAGCACCCGGGTGTCGGTGGCGATGGTGCCGAGCGACTGATCCTGGATCCGCCAGCAGATGTCGAGGTCGCCGCCGCCACGCATCGCCCGGAACCCGTCCACCTTCTCGAAGGCGATCCGGTCGATACCGAGATTGCAGGTCGGGTAGTAGTCGGGCCGCGGCGGCACCATCCCGACGACGGCCTTCATCGCCCCGCCGCCACGGGGCAGCATGAACGGCTGCATCTTGGCGGCCATGCGGGCCGCCACGGTCGGGCCCGACAAAGTGCGAACGTTGGTGCACGACAACGCAACTCCCGGTTGCGCCTGCAGGGCCCGGTGCGCGTCGAGCAGGCCGGGCAGCGGCCGGCAGCGCCCGTCGATGAAGAGCAGAATGTCGGCGTCCGACCGGCTCGCGGCGACCTGCCGCGCGTAGTACGGACCCCGGCTGTTCGTCAGCGTCACGACGCGGGCACCCAGTGCGCGCGCCACCGCCGCGGTGTCGTCGACCGATGCGTCGTCGACGACCGTGACCCGGTCACCGTCGGACAGCTGATCGAGCAAGGGCCGCAGCAGCCCCGGAAGGTGATCAGCCATGTCGCGGACCGGAATGATGACGTCGATCGTCTGACCCGCCATGGATCAATCTCCTCTATCGCAAGTTCGTCGAGCAGCGGCGCGGCCGCGGATCAGACGTGCAGTCCGCCGCGACCGAGCGAGTACACCTGCCACCCGGCACGCGACCAGCTCTCGCGGTCGATGACGTTCCGGGTGTCCAGCAGTCGTGGCTCCTTCACCACCGAGCGGAACGCCTCGGGGTCGATGTTGGTGTACTCGTCCCACTCCGTCGCCAGCACGATCAGATCCGCGTTGCGGCAGGCCGCCTCGGCGCTGTCGAAGTAGCCGAGCGTCGGGAACCGCGCCTTGGCGTTGTCGATCGCCTTCGGATCGTGGACGCGGACGTCGGCGCCCTTCAAGTGCATCGCGGCAGCCACGTTCAGTGCCGGCGAGTCACGGACGTCGTCGCTGTTGGGCTTGAACGCGGCACCCAGGACGGCGATGCTCTGGCCGAGGAACTCCCCGCCGACGACCGCACGCGCGACCGACACGGCCTTCTCCCGGCGGCGCAGGTTGATCTTGTCGACCTCGTGCAGGAACCGCAGCGCGTCCGAGGCGCCCAGCTCACCGGCCCTGGCGCTGAACGCCCGGATGTCCTTGGGCAGGCAGCCGCCGCCGAAACCCAGGCCGGCGTTGAGGAAGCGCTTGCCGATGCGATCGTCGTACCCGAGCGCGCGGCTGAGCACCGTCACGTCGGCGTCGACGATCTCGCACACCTCGGCCATGGCGTTGATGAACGAAATCTTGGTCGCCAGAAAGGCATTGGCGGCGACCTTCACCAATTCGGACGTCGGAAGGTCCGCCGTCAGATAGGGCGTGCCGCCGTCGAGCAGGGAGCCGTACACCTCCTGCAGCGTCTTCTCGGCGTACTCGGAGGTGACCCCGAACACCAGGCGGTCGGGCTGCAACGTGTCCTCGATGGCCTTGCCCTCGCGGAGGAACTCCGGGTTCCACGCGACCTCGAGATCCGTGGAGGTCTTCGCGACCTCGTCGGCGAGGCGCTGGGCGGTGCCGACCGGAACGGTCGACTTACCGACGACCAGCCCCGCACAGTCGGCGTTGGCGGCCACCGCACGGAAGGCGCTGTCGACGTACTCGATGTTCGCGGCGTCGGAGCCGGCCATCTGCGGGGTGCCGACACAGACGAAGTGCACCGCCGCACCGGACACCGCTTCCTGCACCGACTGCGTGAAGCGCAGCCGGCCGGTGGCCAGCACCGTGGCGAGCAGTTCGTCGAACCCGGGCTCGTAGAACGGCGAGGTGCCGGCCGACAAGGCGGCGATCTTCGACGCGTCGGTGTCGTACGCGACGACCTCGTGCCCGATATGCGCCATGCAAGCGGCGTGAACGGCACCCAGATAGCCCGTTCCAATCACGCTCAATCTCATATAGCCGAACTCCACGTCGTCGCAGTTACTTTCCGACCACCGAGGGGTCGCCGGTCGATCATCTCAGCGCGCTCAACGCTCGGTCGGGACGCACGGACCCGGGATTTATTCGAGAGCAGCAGCCGTCGCAGCTAAGTACACCACACTGCGCCGCCGGGGCTTCGGTGAGACGCCGCGAACTGAGGTTCGGCCATCCCGATGGCGGCACACACGGCTGCCGGCGTTGCGGCCGGCGCCGGGGCCCGGAATCCGGGCATGCGACAGCACGGTTTGCTCGATCGGCGCCGCGGGGCGTGTATCCGGTCGCCCCGACGTTGCTGTGACGGTGCCGCGAATGCGATTGCACCGATTGGCGCACCGAAATACACGATATTCAGCGGTACTGGATTGCCGGCCGGCGACATATCTGTCAATTGACTGAACGTGACGTTATTTGCCAGAGATATACGCGGCAACGCAATTGTTGCCCACGTCAGAATTGCGCGCAGAAAGGCCCTCTGACCACGCAATCCGCGGAAACCCCGGCGCCGTCGACAAGTCCGTTTGGTTTGTTAATCAAAGGAAATTGGCGCACATCCCGGTAATTCACAGATATGTGGCAGATTCGGGGCGGATAACTGTAGAGTCCGCCGCATGGCTCGTTCGCTCACCCGGCCTGCACAGCCAACTCTGGATGCACCAGCCGCCAAGGAAACAAAACCGATTCGGGTGGCGGTATGGCCACACTGGTTGGACAACCCCTATTTGCCCAACATGATCGATGGGTTACGCGCCGAAGGCCTGGAAGTTTCCGCGCCGCATATTCTGAGTATCGAATCGGCTCGGCTACACAGTGGCGATTGGCTGCATCTGCATTGGTCCACCGAAGCGCATACCAGCCACGTGCGGTGGATATACGAAGCCCGCGCCGCGGCATTCAACCGCCAATTGCAAGCACTGAAGCGGCGCGGCGTGCGCATCGCCTGGACGGCACACAATCTGGTGCCACACGATGATCCACATCCGGACCTGGGTCGTAGCATCCGCAAGGAACTGCTCGCGCTCGTCGACCACGTCTTCATCCACTTCCCCAGCGCCCAGGAAACGCTCGCAGCGGAGTTCGGATACACGGGGCCGTGCACCGTGGTTCGCCACCCGCACTACATCGACTCCCATCCGGCGCCGCCGTCGCAGCTCGAAGCGCGCGCCAAACTCGGCCTGCCCGCAGACGGCTTCGTCGCGCTGTCCTTCGGATTGCTGCGCCCCTACAAGGGCATCAGCGACATCATCCACGCCTTCCAGAAGGTCGCCAGAGACCAGGATCGCCTGATCCTGGCCGGCCATCCCCAGGGCGACGTGTCGGCCGATCTCGCGCTGGCCCGGGAAGACCCGCGAATCCTCGTGTGCGCCAAACGCATTCCGAAGTCGGAGGTCCCGCTGTACTTCGCCGCGGCAGACGGCGCCGTCATCGCCCACCGCGGCTTCTTCACCTCGGGCAGTGCGCTGCTGGCACTGAGCATGGGCTGCCCCGTGATCGGGCCCGAGGTCAACCACCTCGTCGACCTGGCCGGCGGGCAGCGCCTGTATCCGGTGGAACTCGGCGTCGACGGACTGGCCGCGGGCCTCGCCGAAGCACGTGACAAGGCCCGCAGCGTCGACCGCGAGTCGATGCGCAATTGGGCAGGCAACTACAGCAACTGGCGCGAGGCCGCCGCTCGCACCGCGGCAGTCTTCCGCGACCGCACCGGCAGCCACTGAAACACGTTCCGAATCCCGTCAAGGAATGCACCGAATAGCAAATATGTTCTCCGCATCAGCACTCCGCGCCCGCCAACTCGTCAACTGGGAGTTGCGCAAAGGTGAGCCCGAGCTCAGACTCCTTGCGGTACTAAAGGATTCAAGCCAGGATTTTCTCGATGTCGGCGCGAATGCGGGCGTCTATTCGTACTACGCACTGAACCGTTTCCGCAAAGTAATTGCGGTCGAAGCACATCCGGTCATGGCGTCCAGCTTGCGGCGGATCATCAAGCCGGAGAATCGGGTTCTGCCCGTGGCATTGTCCGACCGAATCGGTGAGACCACATTTCATATCCCCACCCGCCGTGGTCGCGATGTGCTCACCAGAAGTTCACTACAACAAGACGCCAATCCGGGTTTCGAGCTGCGCACCATCACCGTGCCGACGACGACCATCGACGAACTCGAGCTCAATCGACTCGGCGTGTTGAAGATCGATGTGGAAGGTCACGAGTCTGCCGTTCTCCGCGGTGGCGTACGAACTCTGGAAACCGCAAAACCGACGTGCATCGTCGAATGCGAGGAGCGGCATAACGCCGGGGGTGTCGCACAGACCTTCGCCTTTTTCGACACGATGGGATACCAGGGCTATTTCTTGCACCGGGGCGCGCTCCGGCACGTGGCCGAATTCGACATCCGGGCATTGCAGCGGCCCGAGGACGCCAAGTCGGTCGGCGGAAAGCGCTCACCCGACTATGTGAACAACTTCATCTTCGTTCACCCGGACAACGCGGCGCAGCTGGCGAGCATCCGTCAGGTGTTCAGCGGCCGCTGACCGGAGTTCGGCGGACTCTCACGCCCCGGCGTGGCAACGCTCCAGCCTCGGCCAAAATCGACGCTTTCGTCAATAGCGCCGATCTCGCGGGCGGAGATCCGGCTGCAACCAGCTAACCTCGACCGAACTTCCCGTCCCGGCGCTGAAGTGGCCGGCCAGCGACACCCCGAATCTCAGGTCTATCCGCGCACCAGTCGGTAGACCTCGGCGCCACCGAATTCCGGGTTGATCACGAAGTCCTGGGGAAGGTAACCCCGCTCAGCGAACTCCTTCAGGATTCGTTTGCGTTTGGCGATCGAATTTCCGTACGGGTCGGCGGGCAATACCCTGCTCACATAAAATACCGGTCGACCGGTGATGTCAGACAAATCTGGAAAGTGTTTCAGTAATTCGTCCTGACCGGCCACGTACGTCACCGCCCCAGGTGGAATCGACCATAATGCGGCCGGCACCACGCCACGCCGATCGGAATCGATGACGATCGCTGCGTCGGACCCGGGTATCAACGCCGATCTCTGCGCGTGGCGATAGCCGGAGAACACCGTCGCGGCCAGCACCCCACAGAGCTGGAAAACAAGAAGCACGGCCAACACCGCGACAACTGCGCGCGACTTCCGAGCCGCCACGGCAAGACCGACAAAGAGGAATGGGGTGATGAAATACAGATGCAGCGGACTCATCGAGTGCACGGGCATGATGAAAAAGAGGTACAGCACGACAATGCTCAGCCAACAGGTGAAGAACATCAACAATGGCACTGCCGGTGCGGTCGGAATGAATCGATGCCACCCGCCGCGGACACGTGCCAACCACTTGGCGGCCATCCACAGAATCGGTGTGACCACCGCCAACGTCAGCACACCACCGGCGATGGCGATGGCACTAACGCCGTACGACTGATAGTCGGGGCCGATCGGCAGAAACGTCTCGTACGCCGGGCGCAGCAGTGCCACCATTCGCAGCGCCAGCGTGGACCACGAAAACTGCTGCGCCTGCTCACCACCGCGGTGGAAAGACTCCCAAAATCCCGGGTTCCCCAGGCCGAACGCGCAGACGGCGACAATGCCGACGGCGACCAGGAGGGCAAACTCCCCATGCCGCCGGCGGGCCACGATCGCGACACCGAGGAACAACATCGTCGCCCCGGCGGGGATGACGAACAAGTACTGAGTGAGCAGTCCCAACGCGATGACAGGCGCGAGCGCTACCAGATATCCGCACCGGTGCCGCGTGAATGTGCTGGCTCGGGCTGCCATCGTGAGCGCCCATGTCAGCATGACCATGGCCCGTAAGTACGTCGGCACATCGAGCACTCCACACACCGCATAGAGCAGGTGCGCCGTCAGCAAGACAATCAGAATGTTCAACGCCACTGCAGCGGGTATCGAAACACCGAAAACCGATAACCACACATGCAAGAGCCAGAAATACAGGGGCGGATGGATGTCAGAATGCGCCAGATCGGTGCGAATCGTTTCGAAGCAACCCGGATTTCGCAGGCGCCAATAGTCCTGCCAGTCCTGAACCGGTACCCATTGCCCAGTGGGAATGGAATGCGCGTAGCGTCCCTGATTGCAGGTCGCAGACAATATGGTGATCCCGTCGTCATGCGATAGCGAAGTCGCCATCATCGCGGGTACCACGAAAAGAATGACCAATAATCCAATGAGTAGGCCCGTCACGGCGGGCGTCAGCCGATACCCCGCAAATTTGACGAACACCCGCTCATACCGTTGGTGTCCATGCTCGGCGACCGTGCTCAAATCGGCATCCCCCGATGGCCGTGGATTGGCGTGACCCGACTCCCAGGGTTGGAACGGTACCCCCGCTGACCTGGCACGGAAGCTGTTTTCGCAATGCGTGCGGCGAAGATTTCAGGCGGACGCACCGGGGCGCCGGGTGTGAAAGTTCGCAAGCCCCGGTCAATCCTGGTAGCTAACTGTTAGTGTGCTGAGCATCCACACAGCGAGGACAGCTTCTGGTGGTAGGCATGCCGAAGGGGGAAGTGGCTTGGCGCGCGTGTTTCTCTCCACCTGGGGACAGAGCGACAACATCGGCGACTCGATCCTCCGACGCGGCCTGCTCCGGACTTTTCACGGCATCGACGACGCTCGCGTGCACGTCCACGTCGGCCGGAAGTTGATGCCGGACGCGAACGACGAGCGGTATCTGACGGCCCTGAAGCTGCGCGGCGACGAAGTGGTGCACGACACGGCGATCGGCTGGATCAGCCGCTACGCCACGAGCGCCCTGACCGGCCGAACCCTCATGGTGATGCCGGCCGGTGAATTGGTCCTGCCCGAACGCGCCGGACGCTTCTGGGGCTGGTGGACGGCCATCTGTGCGCTGTTGTCGCGCCCCCGCGGCGGCACCACCGTCCAGGTCGGCGCCGGCGTCCGGATGTCGCCGGACACCACCATCGCCGCGCCGCACATGGAGCGCTACGCGCGGCGCAAGATGTCGCTCGTCGCCTGGCGGGATCCCCGGACCGCCGCCGCGTTCGGAGTCGGCGACGTCGCACCCGACTGGGCGTTCGGCGAAGGCCCCGATCCCCTGGTCGACGGCCTGGGGACCCCGGCCGGCGAACGCAAGATTCTCGCCGTCACCACGCGCGGGAACCGGGATCTGCTCGATGAGAACAAGATTCGTCTCCTGCGGGACATCGCCAAGTCGCGGGGCCTGCGGATACAGGTGTACAGCCAGGTGCGCCGCGATCGCGAGGCCATGGAGAAACTCGCCTGGGTGCTGCATCCGGGCACCGAGCCACTGCTGTTCGGCGAAGAGTCACACGCCGAGTGGGAGAAGAAGGTGCGCGCGCTGCACCGGGAATCGGCGATCGTCGCCAGCGACCGGATTCACGCGTTGATCGTTGGCGCGACCGAAGGCGCCGTCCCGCTGGCGGTTTCGAGCGGGTCGACCGAGAAGGCGCTCCGCACCCTCAAGCCCGGAGGCTTCGACCTGCCGGCGGACCAGCCCGCCGCCATCAACGAATATCTCGACGCCATGCTCGGCGACTCGACGTCCGTCAGTCGCCGCATCGTCACGGCGCGCGCCCACCTGGACGGGCTCCGCAACACGCTGCGCAGTTTCGTCGACGGCGGCCCGGTCGGCGACACCGGCACCGTCGAACCCCTGCCCTACGAATTCCGCCACGCAGCAGCGTCCTAGCGCCGCCTACGTCGCGACCGGATCCTTCTCCAGAGCAGCCGGCACCGCGGCACGACGGGCGCGCAACACCGCGTCACCGGTGAACACCGCCAGCGCCAGCCAGATCAGCACGAAGCCGGCCCACCGGCCCACCGGCATCGGCTCATGCCCGACGACGACACCCCACGCCATCTGCAGCGCCGGCGTCAGGTACTGCAGCAGGCCCATGGTGACCAGCGGAAGCCGTTGCGCCGCACCGGCGAACATCAGCAGCGGCAGCGCCGTCACCGGGCCGCACAACATCATCAGCAGTGTGTGGCCGGCGCCCAGCGTGGGAACCGTCGCCTGCCCGGCAACGGGGAGGACGACGAGATAGGCCACCGCGAACGGCGCGGCCACCCCGGCCTCCACTCCGACACTGACCCGCGGGTCGGCGCGCACCACCTTCTTGACCGCGCCGTACACACCGAACGACACCGCCACGCCGAGGCCGATCGCCGGGATTTCACCGGCCTGCACCGCCAGGACGACCACCGCGACCATGGCGATGGCCAGCGCCGCCGCCTGCGCGCGATTCAGCCGCTCACCGAAGAGCGCGACGCCCAGCGCCACACTCACCAGCGGATTGATGAAGTAACCCAGTGCCGCGTCGACCACATGGC
The DNA here is from genome assembly GCF_045311035.1 of Mycobacterium sp. SMC-13. Lineage (NCBI taxonomy): Bacteria > Bacillati > Actinomycetota > Actinomycetes > Mycobacteriales > Mycobacteriaceae > Mycobacterium > Mycobacterium sp. SMC-13. The sequence goes on along the minus strand of NZ_JBJIAI010000001.1, from coordinate 550,911 downwards.
CGTTGTTGACGGCATAGATGTAGATGCCCCAGTTCAGCGAGATCAGCGCCGATGCGCACACCAACAGGCCCCACGTGCGGCCCGACAGCCGGCGCAGGTCACCCAGGCGGCGGCCGACGGCCAGCACCACGAACATCAGCAGCACCGTCCACACGATGCGATGGGCCAGCACCTCGAAGGCACTCGCCGGCTTCAGCAGCGGGAAGAACGCGGGAAACAGACCCCACGACCCGTAGGCGCCGAGTCCGAGCAGCAATCCCCGGTTCTGGTTAGTAGTGGCCGTCGCGGTAGTGGTCACTGCCGATGCAACACATCCAGAGCGTGCTGCAATTCCGGCGGGTACTCACTCGTGATCTCGATCCACCTGCCGTCGGCCGGATGGGCGAACCCGAGTGAGCGCGCGTGCAGCCACTGCCGATCGAGTCCCAGCTTCTTCGCCAGCGTCGGATCGGCACCATAGGTCAGGTCACCGCAGCACGGGTGATGCAGCGCGGAGAAGTGCACCCGGATCTGGTGGGTGCGGCCGGTCTCCAAGTGCACGTCCAGCAGGCTGGCTGCCACGAACGCCTCGATGGTGTCGTAGTGCGTGATGCTGTGCCGGCCGCCTTCGGTGACGGCGAACTTCCAGTCGTTGCCCCGGGCCCTGCCGATCGGCGCGTCGATGGTGCCGCTCGACGGATCCGGGTGGCCCTGCACCAGCGCGTGGTAGCGCTTGTCGACAGTGCGGTGCTTGAACGCCCGCTTGAGCACGGTGTACGCCCGCTCTGACAACGCCACCACCATGACGCCGGACGTGCCGGCATCCAGCCGGTGCACGATGCCCTGTCGCTCGTGGATGCCCGACGTGCTGATCCGGAAGCCGGCCGCGGCCAGCCCGCCGAGGACCGTCGGGCCCGTCCAGCCCAACGACGCATGTGCCGCCACCCCGGCCGGCTTGTCGACGGCCACGATGTCATCGTCGGAGTAGAGGATCGCCATGCCCTCGATGTCCTGCGGCGTGTTCTCTAGCGGCGCCGGCGCCTCGGGCAGGCGGACCTCCAGCCAGGAGCCCGCCACCAGCTTGTCCGACTTCGCCGCCGGCGCGCCGTCGATATCGACGCCGCCGTCTTCGGCGATCGTGGCGACCGCGGTGCGCGACAACCCCAGCAGGCGTGCCAGACCCGCGTCCACCCGCATCCCGGCCAGTCCTTCGGGGACCGGCATCGAACGGCTGCTCATCGGTTGGTTTCAGCCTCGTCGGCGGCCGCAGCGGCCGGTTCCGGCTGTGCCGGCGAATCCTGTTGTGTATCAGTGGGTTCCGTGGAATCGGCGGCCGGTGCCTGCTTGCTCTCGGTATCGAAATCGATGCCGAACATCGACAGCCCGACCAGCAGCACCGCCCCGCACACCACCGCGGAGTCGGCGACGTTGAAGACCGGCCACCAGCCGACCGAGAGGAAGTCGACCACGTGCCCGCGCAGCGGCCCCGGCGACCGGAAGAACCGGTCCATCAGGTTGCCCACCGCGCCGCCGAGGATCATCCCCAGGCCCAGCGCCCACCACAGCGAGACCAGCCGCCGGCCCATCCAGATGATGCCCAGGACCACTCCGGTGGCGATCAACGTCAGCACCCAGGTGTAACCGGTCGCCATCGAGAAGGCCGCCCCGGAATTGCGGACCAGGGTCCAGGTGATGGTGTCACCGATGATCTCGACCGGCTGACCGGGCACCAACAGCTTCACCGCCAGCACCTTGGTCAGGACATCCAGCCCCAGCACCAGCGCCGCGACCATCAGCAACAGCCGCAACCGTCGCGCGACGGGCTGGGCCTGCGCCGGCTCGGTCACCGGCGATTCGGCGCTCTCACCCGTCTCCGGCCCGGCCTTGTCAGCCGTCTCCGGCCCGGTGCCCGAGGTCGCCTCCGGCTCCGTGGATTCATCAGTCACTCCCCCATCATCCCAAAGACCCCGTGAGGAACAATTTCGCCCATGACTCGCGTCGTCGTGATCGCCACCGGAGGCACCATCGCCACCAGCACCGACCAACACGGAATAGCCCGCCCGACACGTAGCGCCGGCGACCTGGTGCACGATCTGGGCGCCGGAGTCCAGGTCGACACCGTCGACCTCATGTCGGTCGACAGCTCCGAACTGACGCCGGCCGACTGGGACCGCATCGGGGCGGCCGTGCGGGCCGCCGGTGACGCCGACGGGATCGTCATCACGCACGGCACCGACACCATGGAAGAAACCTCGTTGTGGCTCGACATGACGTACGACGGCGCCGCACCGGTGGTCCTGACCGGCGCCATGCGCAGCAGCGACGCACCTGATGCCGACGGCCCGGCCAACCTGCGGGACGCGATCACTGTCGCCGCCAGTGGGTCGGCCCGCGACCTCGGCGTGCTGGTCAGCATGGCCGGGCAGGTGTGGCAGCCCCTTGGCCTGACCAAGACCGGGCACGGTTTGCTCGGTACGGCGGTCGGGTCGCTCGATGACGGCTCGTTCGTCGCCGGCGCGGTCAAAAAGCGGCCACGACTCGGCGCGTTGTCGGCGGCGTCCGCGCCGCGGGTGGACATCGTCGCCGCGTATGCCGGCTGTGACGCACTGGCGATGGACGCCTTTGCCGCGGCCGGCGCCGGCGGAATCGTCCTCGAATCGCTCGGCTCGGGCAATGCCGGGTCCAAGGTGCTCGCCGGGGTGCAGCGGCTGTGCGCCGCAGGCGTCGCGGTGGCGATTGCGACACGAGTGCCCGGTGCGCGCGTCACATCGGGCTACGGTCCCGGAAGGGCATTGCTGGACGCCGGGGCGGTGTCCGCGGGCGGGTTGCGCGCCGCTCAGGCCCGGGTGTTGCTGATGGCGGCACTCGCCGCCGAAATACCGGTCACAGACCTGTTCGCTGAGTGGGTTTAGCGAAACTGTCCCACTGGGTGGACGACTTGTCCGTCAACGTGCACTGAATTGACGACCCAATGATAATTTCCCCCACGCCCAACTCCCGGGGGGAAGACAGTGGAATCGACGGCGCTCGGTAGCCGACACCAACAGCAGAAACGTCTCGACATTCAGGGCATGCGCGCGATCGCGGTGGTCCTCGTCGTGCTGTTCCACGCGGAAATCCCCGGATTCGGCGGCGGTTACGTCGGCGTCGACGTCTTCTTCGTGATCTCCGGATTCCTGATCAGCACGCACCTGTTGAGCGAGCTGCACCAGCGCGGGCACATCCGGTACGGCGCGTTCTACGCCCGGCGGGTGCGCCGGCTGCTGCCGGCCGCCTTGACCGTCATCGTCGCCACGGTGGCCGCGGCGGCCTACTGGGTGTCTCCCCTGCAGTTCGGGTACGTGGTCAAGGACGCCATCGCCGCGACGTTCTACGTGCCGAACGTCCTGTTCGCCTACCGCGCGACCGACTACCTCGCCGACAAGACGCCGTCGCTGTTCATGCACTACTGGTCGCTCGGCGTGGAGGAACAGTTCTACCTGCTGTGGCCGGCGTTGCTCGTCGGGCTGTTCGGTCTGGTCAAGTTGCGCACCCGCCGGGTGGCGGCCATCGGCGCCGTCGTCGCGGCATCGTTCGCACTGTGCGTGTGGTTGACCGGTTTCTCACAGCCGAACGCCTTCTTCATCCTGTTCCCGCGGATCTGGGAGTTCGGCGTCGGCGGCCTCGTCGCGCTCGTCGTGCTGACCCGTGGCCGCGTCTTCGGCCCCCGGATCGGCGCCGTCGCCGGCTGGGCCGGGCTGGCCGCCATCGTGGGCAGCGGTGTCCTGTTCTCCACCGCCACCGAATACCCCGGCGACGCCGTGGCGCTGCCGGTGCTCGGCACCGCGCTGCTGATCGCCGCCGGCCCCGTGCGCTGGGGGCCCGCGGCGCTCCTGAGCCTGCGCCCGCTCACCTGGATCGGCGATGTCTCGTACTCGCTGTACCTCGTGCACTGGCCCCTGCTCGTCTTGCCCGTCGCCGCCACCGGATACATGCACACCTTGCCCATGTGGCTGCGCGTCGCGATCGTCGCGGCCTGTGTCCCGCTGGCGTGGCTGCTCTACCGCTACGTCGAACAACCGGGCCAGCACATGACATGGCTGAACGCGGCCCGCCCCCGCCGCACACTCGCCGCGACGGCAGGCGTGATGGCCGCCGTCTGTGCCGTGGTTCTCACGGTCGCCGTCGTGCAGTCCCCCCGGCGCGACGCCGGCCGCCCCGCGGTGCACGCGGCGCTGAGCGTGAAACCCGCCGGGACCCCGTATGTGCCGAGCAACCTCACCCCGGAGCTCTCCGACGGTGCCGGCGGTGAGCCGGTCATCTACGCGAACGGCTGCCACCGCGGCCAGTGGGCCACCGACCCGGCCGGCTGCACCGTCGGGGCCAACCCGCAGGCGCCGCTCGTCGTCCTGTTCGGCGATTCCCATGCGGCGCACTGGTATCCGGCACTTTCCGCCCTCGCCGACCAGGGCCTGATCCGGCTCGACAACCGCACCAAGAGTCACTGCCCGTCGGCCCATATTCATATCGCCACCTACCCGCGGTGTGCCGAATGGCGCGAAAACGTGCTCGACAGCCTCGCCGCAGCCAAACCGGCACTGATCCTTCTCGGCGCCTGGGGATCCAGCTATGTGCTGAACGATGCCGACCCGGCGGCGCACTGGCGAAAGGCGCTGACAGACACCAGCAGTGAGCTCCCGGCGCAATCGCGCGTCGCGGTGCTCGCCGATACCCCGTCGATCGGGGTGGCGCCCACCTTCTGCCTGGGGCTCTACCCCGACGACGCCCAGCGTTGCGCACTGCCTCGGGACCGGGCGCTGAACCAGGCCGTCCGCCGGGCCGAGACGGAGCTGGCCGCCGGCAGCACATTCGACTACCTGGATTACAGCGACTACCTGTGCAACGACGCCGTCTGCCCCAGCATCATCGGGGACACGCTGGTCTATCGCGACGGCCACCACCTCACGGTGAACATGAGCACCGCGCTCGCCCCGATCATCGGCGCCGACGTGCTGTCCCTTCTCGCACCGGAAGGGCAGCCCGCCACTGCGGACACGCCACAGGTCCGGGAAGCGTTGGTCGCCCGCAGCAGCGGAACGCCGAATCTCGCCCGCGGCCTTCATCCCCACCGGGACTAGGCGTCAGGCGGCGCCGTCGTCGGTCGTCAACTGCGCCAGGTAGTCCTGCCAGTCCAGGCTGTCGACGGGGTCGGCGCGGGTGATCTGCGGATCGTCGGCCGCGACGGTGCGGGCCACCCCGGGACCGCTGGCCCGGGTCTCGAACCGCACCGTCATGACACCGTGTCCGGCGCCCTGCACCCAGCCGTGGCCGTGGTCCGGATGCTGGACGTCGTCACCGACGCGCCACGGAGATTCGGCCGGGGCGGCACTCAGCGCGGCGGCCTGACCCGCCGAGGTCGCGACCTCGGCGTCGTCCGTCATCTCCAGCTCCGGGAACAACGACTCCTGCCGGGCGTCCGTCAGGCCCGAAAACCCTACGCCCACAAGGCGAATCGGGCCGATCTCGACCGGGTCGAGCAGCAGCCGGCGGGCCGTCGCGGCCAGGGTCGACGGGTCGGTGGTCGCGTACGGCAACGTCGCCGAACGCGTCAGCGTACTCATGTCGGACTTCTTCAGCTTCACCGTGACGGTGCGGGCACCGCGCCCGTCGCGCTGCAGCCGCCGGTGCGCGTGGTCGGTGATGGGCCCGATGCTGTCGCGCAGCTGATCCAGCGTCGTCAGGTCCACCTGGAATGTGGACTCGGCGCTGATCTGTTTGGCCTCGGCACGTTCGGCCACCGGTCGATCGTCGATGCCGCGGGCCAGCCGGTGCAGCGCCGGCCCGACCGTGCCGCCGAGCACGTCGGCGACCTCGGCATCGCTGAGCGCCGCCAGCGCCCCGATGGTCTCGATGCCCAGCCGGTGCAGCTTCTCCTCGGCGACCGGCCCGATCCCCCACAGCCGGCGCACCGGCAAGGCCTCCAGGAGCGACCCCTGCTCCTCGCCACTCACGATGCGCACCCCGTCGGGCTTGGCCAGCCCTGACGCGATCTTCGCGACCTGCTTGCCCGAACCCGCACCGACCGAGGCCACCAGCCCCGTCTCGGCACGCACCGCGGCCCGCAGGTCCTCGCAGAACTGCCGGACCTCGTCCGGCGCGGCGCCCACCAGCTCGGCAGGTTCACCGAAGGCCTCGTCGAACGACAGCTGCTCCAGGACCGGCACCACGGCACGTACCGCGTCGAGTGCCCGACGGCTGGCCACCGAATACACCGCGCCCCGCGGCGGCAGCACCACGGCGGACGCACCGACGAGCCGCCTGGCCTGATGCATGGGCATCGCCGAGCGGGCACCGAACCTGCGGGCCTGATAACTGGCGCCGGCCACCACGCCACGACCGCCGAGCCCGCCGACCAGCACCGGGCGGTCCCGCAAGGTAGGCCGGGTCAACTGTTCGACGGACGCAAAGAAGGCGTCCATGTCCAGGTGCAGGACCCAGCGATCCACAGTGGCCAATGCTAGGTGGATACCCTTCTCGACATGAACGACGTGCCGATCCGTGACGAATCGATCCGGCTGGGCCAGTTTCTCAAGCTGGCCGGACTGATCGACAGCGGAGCGGACGCCAAGGCGGTGATCGGCGACGGCATGGTGCGCGTCAACGGCGAGGTCGAGACGCGGCGCGGACGCCAGCTGCGTCCCGGTGACACCGTGACGTTCGAGGGACGGTCGGCGCGGGTCAGCGGCTGACCCGCGCCGAGACCGGTCAGGCCTTGGCGATCGCGGCCCGCACGCCGTCGCCGACGTCCGCACCGTCGGCTAGCTCGCCCGCGTCCACGACGGTGAACTCGGTGGCCAGGATCTCGCCGGCGATCAGGCCGGCGTGGGTGGCCGCCCACGCCTGCTTGTCGGCCGGCACGGCGAATGTGACGGTGATGCGGTCGGACACGTCCAGCCCCGTCGCCTTGCGCAGGTCCTGCAGTTCGCGGATGCGGTCCTTGACCCAACCTTCGGCTTCGAGTTCCTCGGTCACGGTGCCGTCCAGCACCACCAGCCCGGCGCCGTCCGGCAGGGCTGCGGTCCATTCCGCATCAGCGGCAACGAGTTTCGAGCTGTACTCCGCCGGCAGCAGCACGGCGGGCCCGGCGGTCAGCGTGCCGTCGGGGTTGACGACACCCTCCCCGGCCTTGACCGCCTTGATCGCGGCCTGCACGTCCTTGCCGATACGAGGGCCGGCAACGCGGGCGTTGACGGCCAACTCGAACTTGCCATAGGCGTCGATGTCGTCGGTCAGCTCGACCGCCTTGACGTTGAGCTCGTCGGCGATGAGATCCTTGAAAGGGGCGAGGGCGGACGGGTTATCCACCGCCACAATGAGTTTCGGCAGCGGCAGGCGCACGCGCAGCTTCTTGGCCTTGCGCAAGGAGGATCCGGTCGAGGCCACTTGCCGCACGCGGTCCATGGCCGCGACCAACTCCGGGTCGGCCGGGACCACGCCCGCCTCCGGCCAGTCGGTCAGGTGTACGGAGCGCTCGTCGGTCAGCCCCCGCCAGATCACCTCGGTGGCCAGTGGCAGCAGCGGCGCCGCCAGCCGGCACGTCACCTCCAACACGGTGTGCAGCGTGTCGATGGCGTCGGCGTCCTCTTCCCAGAACCGCGAACGCGACCGTCGCACATACCAATTGGTGAGCGCCTCGGCGAACTGGCGCAGCTGCTCGCAGGCACCGGAGATATCGCACGAATCGAGCGAATCGGTCAGGGTGTCGCGCAGGTCGGCGAGCTTGGCCAGGATGTAGCGGTCCAGCACGTTGGTCGAGTCGGTGCGCCAGGTGCCCTTCTTGGGCGCGTACAGCGCCAGGAACGAGTACGCGTTCCACACCGGCAGCAGCACCTGCCGGACGCCATCACGGATGCCCTGCTCGGTGACGATCAGATTGCCGCCGCGCAGGATCGGCGAGGCCATCAGGAACCAGCGCATGGCGTCCGAGCCGTCGCGGTCGAACACCTCCGACACGTCCGGGTAGTTGCGCAGCGACTTGCTCATCTTCTGGCCGTCATTGCCCAGCACGATGCCGTGTGCCACACAGGTTTTGAACGCCGGGCGGTCGAACAGCGCCGTCGCCAGCACATGCATGGTGTAGAACCAGCCGCGCGTCTGGCCGATGTACTCGACGATGAAATCGCCTGGGAAATGGGCCTCTTCGCTGGCCGAGCCGTCGAACCAGTCCTGATTCTCGAACGGGTAATGCACCTGCGCGTAGGGCATCGAGCCCGAGTCGAACCAGACGTCGAACACGTCCTCGATGCGGCGCATGGTCGACTTGCCGGTCGGGTCGTCGGGGTTGGGCCGCGTCAACTCGTCGATATACGGGCGGTGCAGATTGTCCGGACGGACGCCGAAGTCACGCTCGAGCTCGTCGAGGCTGCCGTAGACGTCGATGCGCGGATAGGCCGGATCATCCGACTTCCACACCGGAATCGGGCTGCCCCAGTAGCGGTTTCGCGAGATCGACCAGTCGCGGGCATTGGACAGCCACTTGCCGAACTGGCCGTCCTTGACGTGCTCGGGGTACCAGGTGATCTGCTGGTTGAGCTCGACCATCCGGTCCCGGAACTCGGTGACCTTGACGAACCACGACGACACCGCGCGGTAGATCAGCGGATTGCGGCACCGCCAGCAGTGCGGGTACGAGTGCTCGTAGGTCTCGTGGCGCAGCAGCACCGGGGCGTTCACCGCCGCCGGGCCGGTGCCGTTCTTCAGATCCTTGATGATCTGCGGGTTGGCCTCGAAGACCTGCTGCCCCTGGTAGTCGGGCACGGTCGAGTCGAACCGGCCGGTCGAATCCACCGGCGTGACCGCCACGATCCCGGCGGCGTCACACGTGGCCTTGTCGTCCTCGCCGTAGGCCGGCGCCATGTGCACGATGCCGGTGCCGTCCTCGGTGGTGACGAAATCGCCCTGCAGCACCTGAAAAGCGTTGTGCGCCTTGTCACTGTCGACGAAGAACGCGAACGGCGGCAGGTAGTGCGTGCCCAGCAGTTCGGCGCCGAGGTAGCTGCCGACGATCACCGGCTCCTCGCCGAACTCACGGGCGTAGGCGGCCAGCCGCGGCTCGGCCAGAACGTAGTTCTGCTCGTCGGGACCCACCACCTGTACGTAGGTCACGTCGGGGTTGACGGCGACGGCCTGGTTGGACGGCAGCGTCCAGGGCGTGGTGGTCCAGACCAGCAGGCGGGCGCCGGCGACCGGGCCGTCGGTCGCGACGAAGCCGACGGTCAGCGCCGGGTCCTGCCGGCTCTGGTAGACGTCGTCGTCCATGCGCAGCTCGTGGTTGGACAGCGGCGTCTCGTCGTTCCAGCAGTACGGCAGCACCCGGTTGCCCTCATAGGCCAGGCCCTTGTCCCACAGCTGCTTGAACGCCCAGATCACCGACTCCATGAAGGTCAGGTCCAGGGTCTTGTAGTCGTTGTCGAAGTCGACCCAGCGGGCCTGGCGGGTGACGTACGACTGCCACTCGTCCGCGTACTTCATGACCGAGGCGCGGCAGGCGTCGTTGAACGCGCCGATGCCCATGGCCTCGATCTGGGCCTTGTCGGAGATGCCGAGCTGGCGCTGCACCTCGAGCTCGGCGGGCAGGCCGTGGGTGTCCCAGCCGAACCGGCGCTCCACCTTGTAGCCGCGCATGGTGCGGTAGCGGGGAACGATGTCCTTGACGTAGCCGGTCAGCAGGTGGCCGTAGTGCGGCAGGCCGTTGGCGAACGGCGGTCCGTCATAGAAGACGTACTCGGGGGCGCCGTCGCGGCGCGCGATGCTGGCGCGGAAGGTGTCGTCGCGGGCCCAGAACTCCAGGACCTCGGTTTCGAGGTCGGGAAAATTCGGTGTGCCGCTTGCGGTCTTGGGGTACGCGCTCACGTCGGGTCTCCAGTGCCGTCAGCACCGATCAGGTGCTCAGTCCAGGCACGGGGACGACGATCTCGCGTCTGGACGCGAGTGCCGCGGTACCACCCCGCTTGCGCACAGCCGACCCCGGAAGGTCGCGCACGTGCGCCGCTCAACTACAGGCGATGACGGGCCCACCCGTTCGGTTCTACTGAGCCGCAGCCGTTCTTCCGAATGCTCCCCGGTGATGGCCGGATCGATGCGAATGCAGCGATTCTAACGGGCGCCGACCGCTCCGGATAACGCCGGACTACTCCGCGACCGGCATGGCCTCCGACGCGAGCTCGATGACGGCGTAGGAGAACTGCTCGGCGAGTTCTTCCACGGTGTAGGGCTCGAACTGATGCCGGGCATACCACCAGTCGACGTGCAGCGCGGCGTCGGCGTGGAAGGCGCGGACCTCGAGCGTGTGCGCCGGGCCCGGGTGCTCGCCGTCGATCGCGGCCATGCCGTAACTGAACAACACGTCGGCAACGTCCTTCGGGTCGGCGGTGGCGGCCGCCAGCGCGCCGCGCACCGTCTGCACCATCGCGGTGGCGTCCACGTCGGATGCCGAGACGGCGTCGACCTCGAGCCGGCGGATGACGGCCAGTCCGCCGCCGGCGCGTTCTTTTGCTGCGGCCACGTCGACCGCGGCTCGGCCGGGCCCGATCACCCGCTCGATCGCGCGGCCGAGTGCCGCGATCAGCAGCACCTCGGCATCGACACCCAGGTATTCGACCGCACCCTCGAGCTCGGCCGTGATCACCGGCGACAGCGGGGCCTCGAGGCGCCGCATGTCGACCGCAGTACCGGCGGTGTCATAACCGCCGAACTCGTAGTCGGCGACGTGCATCGTCGCCGCAGCAGCAGAAGGGAGAACGGCACCGATCTCACCGGCGTACGCAACAGTCATGTGATGCACACTACAACACGATTCCCAAATTTGGGACATAGCTCCCGAAACTGTGACGCCCATGTCAATTACGGCTTAGGTGTCGCAAAAACAGTTGCTAGCAACCAACGGGGGGAAGGGTCTATCGTGGCAGAGTGCCCCGAACAGACCAGAACGGCAGACAGCTCAAGGCGCTGCTCGACTACATCTTCGACGGCGACGTCGAAGCGAGGGAGATCTACGGTGCGCTCGGAACGTCGAGCAGTACGTACTACCGGCGGATCAAAGAGGCCGACTATCCCAACGCGGAAGAGCTCCGCCTGGTGGCCGATCACTTCCGGCTGAGCTATCCCGACCTGCAAGTTCGGTTCGGCCTGATGAGCCACGACGAGGTCATCAACTACATCCAGTCGGCACCCCTCGCGGTTGCCACGGCGGCGCCGGCGGTCCCCAAACGCGCCACGAAATTGTCGGAAATGACGCGACGTGCTGATGCACCGCCGCTCTGACAAGTAAAATCTGAGCAGTCACAAAGCGCTGACACGGGCTTCTAAAAGGCTTCCACCATGGCTCTCACATTTCTCATCACCATCACTCTCGCCTGCATGGCGTGGAGTCTCTGGATCCGTCGCGTCACCTGGTCCTGCCGCTGGGAAGTCGCGGCGACCCTCAACATCGCGCTGCAGGCCGCGGCCGTCGTCCTGATGTCCCCGATGGCCGCCGACACGCTCGGCCGCGCCATCCACTCGATGACCGGCGTCTGGAACCTGCCCGCCTACCTCGGCCACGACTGCTACATCGTGGCCGCCTCGGCCATCGTCTACAACGCCATCGGCCGCCTGGCCGACGATTCGGCCATGCAGAAGATGTTCACGCAGTACATCGAGCGGCCCGCCACCCTGTGCATCCCGATCCTGCTGGCCCTGTTCTCGATGAGCGTGGCCGGACGCGAGTACTCCCCCGACCTGTTCACCATGCCCACCGACGGCTGGCTGGCCGCCTACTGGCTCGTGCTGTGCGGGACGCTGACCTACCTGCTGGTCTTCGGTGCGCGCGCCCTGCTGGTGTTGCGCAAGAACGAGGACTCTCGGCGCATCGCCAACATCTACCTGTTCGCCACCGGCAGCGGCATCCTGGCGTGCGCCACCCGCATCCTGACATCGCTCGTACCGGAGCTGCAGCCGCTCGAGGACGGCAAGTTCGTGTGGGTCTTCGCCTGCATGTGCGGCGGCGTCTTCGCACTGGCGTCCGCGCACTCGTGGCTGATCAAGACCAAGTGGTTCTCGAAGGCCGCCCGCTGAGCCTCCGCCACCGACCGCCGGAGACTCGTCAGCAAAAAGCCTGATACGTCAAAATCTGCGCGTATGCCTTACTCTGCTATCCGGCACCCGGTGTCAGTTTGACTGTGTTTCACCGCCTTCGACGGCACCCGGCCCTCACCCCTGCCCGTATACCCCCGAGGAGGAAGTGTCCGTGATCGAGTCGTCTCTGCCGGCCGTCCTGCGCGAGCGCGCCAGCCTGCAACCCAACGACCTGGCTTTCACGTTCATGGACTACGACACCGACCCCGACGGTGTGGCGAAGACGCTCACCTGGGCTCAGCTGTACCAGCAGAGCGTCGCGGTGGCCCACGAACTGCGCCAGCACGGTGAGATCGGCGACCGTGTGGTCATCGTCGCCCCGCAGTGCCTCGAATACGTCGTCGGATTCCTCGGCGCCCTCGAGGCCGGCATGATCGCCGTCCCGCTGACCCAGCCGATCATGGGTCACCACGACGAGCGCGTCATCTCGGTCATGAAGGACGCACAACCGGTCGTCGCCCTGACCACCGCGGCCAGCAAGGACGCCGTCGCGCAGTACGCGACGCCCAACGACGACGGCCGCAGCCCCGTCGTCCTGGCCGTCGACGAACTGGACCTGGAGACCCGTCGTAAGCCGTTCTCCCGCCGCGAAGTTCGGCCCGAGACCGCGTACCTGCAGTACACCTCCGGCTCGACCCGCACGGCCGCCGGTGTGATGGTGTCGCACCGCAACGTCTCGGCCAACTACGAGCAGATGATCGCGGTCTTCTTCTCCGAGTGGGGCAAGGTCGCTCCTCCGGGAAGCACCGTCGTGACGTGGCTGCCGCTGTACCACGACATGGGCCTGCTGCTCGGCGTGTGCACGCCGATCCTCGGCGGCTGGCACACCGTGATGACCAGCCCCATCTCGTTCCTGGTCAAGCCCGCCCGCTGGATGCAGCTGATGGGCAGCCACAAGAACGTCATCACCGCCGCGCCGAACTTCGCCTTCGACCTGGCCGCCGCGCGGACCACCGACGAGGACATGGCCGGCAAGGACCTGAGCACCGTGCTGACGGTCTTCAGCGGCGCCGAGCGCGTGCAGCCGACCACCGTCAAGCGCTACATCCAGCGCTTCGCCAAGTTCGGCCTTCCGGGCAAGGCCGTCCGGCCGAGCTACGGCCTGGCCGAGGCCACCCTCTACGTGGCATCGCGGGAATCGGGCGAGCCGCCGACCGTCGTGGAATTCGACACCGAGAAGCTGGCCGACGGCATCGTCGAGCGCGTCGAGTCCGGCAGCCCGCTGGTGAGCTACGGCTTCTCGCCGTCGCCCCTGGTTCGCATCGTCGACCCGGAGACCCGCCGCGAAGCCCCCGAGGGCACCGTCGGCGAAATCTGGACGCACGGCGAGAACGTGTGTGCCGGGTACTGGAACAAGCCCGAAGAGACCGAGAAGACCTTCCGCGGCGTGCTCGAGGACGCCCCCGAGGGCACCCCGTCGGAGTACTGGCTGCGCACCGGCGACCTCGGCTTCATCTCCGAAGGCTCGCTGTTCATCATCGGCCGGATCAAGGACCTGCTGATCATCCGTGGCCGCAACCTGTACCCCGACGACATCGAGGCCACCGTCAGCGCCGTCTCGGGCGGCCGCACCGCCGCCGTCGGCTTCGAGGAGGACGGTGTCGAGCAGTTCGCCGTCGTCATCGAGATGAAGAAGCGCGGCGAGACCGAGGACGAGGTCCGCGAGAACCTGGCTCAGGTGAAGCACGACATCACCTCTGCCATCTCGCAGGTGCACGGCGTGAACGCCGCCGACCTCGTGCTGGTGGGCCGGGGTTCGATCCCGATCACCACGAGCGGCAAGATCCGCCGCCAGGCCTGCACCGAGCTGTACCGCAAGGGTGCCCTGGCGCGCCTGGACGCCTGATCCCCCGGGACCAGGCTGCGCACCGCGCGGCCTGGTCCGAGGTGGCGGCCGCCGGCGCTATGCGCGGGTCAGGAGAATATCGGTACGCCGCGTCGGTGCGGTGTGCAATTCATTGAGCGGACCGGCTTTCCATTTGAGATACCAGGCATTGCTGTAGCCGTTCTCCACTTCGTAGGCGGCGAAGTTTTGCTGAATGCGTTTGAACAGCACATCGAAAGCGGCCTGGTCGTCTTCGGGATTGGCTTCGAAGATGATGCTCATATTGTCGGGAAACGCGTCGATGTGATCGAAAATATCGCTGAGTATTGTTGTTTCAGCACCTTCGATATCCATCTTGATCAGGCGCACACGTGCCAATTCCTCCGGCGCGAGAATATCCAGCAACGGCGCGGCGGCGACCGTCGCGCATTTCTTTCCCTTCCGGGACGGCAACGTCGTGGTGGCCCCGATGTTGCGGGGACCGAAGTCGTACAGGTCCAGTTCGCCCGCATGGTCGGAAACCGCAACATTCACGGGCCGGACGTGGTCGGCGAGATCGGGGTTACTTTCCAGATTGCGCAACATCTTTCGGTAGATGTGGGGTGCCGCCTCGATGGCGACGACGTCGGCCCGCGTCGCCGCGAGCAGGGAGTCGTAGCCGATGTTCGCGCCGATGTCGACGAACAGATCTCCCGGCGTGAGGCTGCTTTCGATGATGCGCGAAATGGCGGGTTCCCACACGCCGTAGTAGATGATGCTCCGCTGAATTGAATCGACGGGGTCGCAATGAATGGTCGCCCCGTAATAGGTGGTCGCGTCGCGTGGTTTTCTGAGCCCGAGCTGGTACCAGTCGAGAATGCCACCCCCGATCCATCCCGGGAGTGGCCGCAATGAGTCAACGAATTTCCGGAGCTCCATGGCGATCGAATGTCCTGTTCTTCAGAGTCGCGGTGCGGGCGAATCTGGTCGCCGCACAGAACATCGACCCCGAACTCCCCCGCCGGACGTCAGGAATTCAATCAGGTTTATTGACGAGAAAGTTCAATTTCTCGGAAATTCGACAGCGGCTCAGCCGAAGAAGCCGCGGTGCTGTACCGCTCCGGCGGCCTCGAAGGCCGTCGTCATCTGGCAGGCGTCACAGGTGGCCGCGTAACCGCACTCCGGGCACGGTTCGACCTCGTCGGACTCCCGGCGGGCCTTGCGCTCGGCCAGCAGCCGTTCGGTGGCAGCCGCGGCCTCCGCTTCCTCGGCCTCTTCCCGCTTGCGCCGCGGCGACTTGGACGGCCACCAGTTGGCGTCACCGAGCAGCGCCGCGGTCGCCGGCACGGTCACCGTACGGACGATGAACGTGTCCAGCAGCAGGCCGACACCGATGATGAAGCCGAGCTGTACGGCGCCCAGGATGCTACTGACGGTCATCGCGAGCATCGACGCCGCGAAGATCAGGCCGGCAGAGGTGATGACGCCGCCGGTCGCGGCGACCGTTTTCACGATCGCCGAGCGCACGCCCCATTTCGCTTCGTCACGTATTCGGGATATCAGCAGCAGGTTGTAGTCGGCGCCGACCGCCACCAGCACCAGGAACGCGATACCCGGCACACTCCACGAGATGTCGTATCCCAATATGAACTGGAAGAACACCACCCCGATGCCCAGCGCCGAACCGTACGACAGCACCACCGACAGCACCAGGTAGAGCGGTGCCACGACGGACCGCAGCAGCTGCACCAGGATCAGGAACACCACGATCAGCGTCACGATGACGATGTACTGGATGTCGCTGTTGTAGTAGTCGCGGATGTCGCGGTTCACCGCGGACAGACCGACCATCGACACCTTGGCGTCGGACAGCGTCGTGTTGGGCAGTGCCGTCTGGGCCGCCTTCACGATCGCGTTGGTCTGGTCCATGGCTTCCGTGCCGAACGGGTTCAGCGCCGTCTGCACCAGGTAGCGCACCGTGTGGCCGTCCGGGGACACGAACAGCGTCGCGGCCTTCTCGAACTCGTTGCGGCTCAGGATCTCCGGTGGCACGTAGAAACCGGCCATCTGCGGGGTGTTGGCGTCGCGGCGCATACCGAGCAGGAACGACGAGGCCTGGTTCAGGCCACCGCCCATGCCACGGACCTGGTCGACCAGCAGCTTCACACCGTCGGCGAGCTGCTTGCTCGAGTCGGCCAGCAGGTTGACGCCGTCGACCGCCTGCTGCAGGCGCCGCTCCAGATCCGCGGTGTCGTACAGCCGCAGCTGCTTGAGCAGGCTGGTGATGCTCTCGATGTTGGTGCCCATCCCGCGCACCTTGTCGTCCATCCCGGGGTCACTCTTGTACTGCTGCAGCATGTGGCCGAGGTTGATGACCTTCTGCACGGTCTCGGGGTCGTTGCCCTCGTTGACGTTCTGCAGGCCGATCTTCAGGTCGTTGCACGCCGGGTAGTAGTTGCAGAACGGCGTCGCATTCAGCGTCTCGAGCGCTTTCCCGGACCACTTGTAGACGTCCCCGACGCGGACCAGCTGCCCACCGACAGCGTCGCCCAGCGACGTCATCTGGGACACCATCTTGGCCGACTTGTCGAGATCGTCCAGCGTCTTCGACCCGCCGTACTGCTTCTGCAGCGCCGACATCTGGGTCAGCATCTGCCGCACCGGGCCGATGCCACCGAGCACCTGCGTGCGGATCTGGTTGAGCGCGTCGGCGAGCTGGTACTCGCCGTCGACCAGCTTCTGCAGCAGCGCGTCATTGCCGTTGATGAGGTTCGAGGCGTCCTTGAGCTTGCTGCCGACCTCACCGGCCTGGTAGGTCGCCTTGGCCTGCTCCAGGACGTCACCGGTGGGACGCGTGATACCGCGGACGGCGTCGATGTGCGGCAGCTGCGCGACGCGCTGCGCCATCTGCTCCATGTCGGCGAGCGACTTCGGGGCACGCAGGTCACGCGGCGACTGGATCAGGATGAACTGCTGCATCGTCGTACTGATCGGGAAGTGCTTGTTCAGCGCCGTGTAGGCGACGTTGCTCGCCGCGTCCGGGTCGAGGTCTTTGCGGTTGTCGTAGTTGTAGCGGACCATCGTCGCGCAGCCGGCGAGCGCCAGCAGCACCGCGAGGCTGCCGGCCAGGTGGGTCACCGGGCGGCGCACGATGTTCACGCCGGACCGACGCCAGAACTTGCCCGTCATGTCCTTGCGCGGCTTGATCCAGCCGCGGCGCCCGACCAGGACGATCAGCGCCGGCAGCATCGTCACGGAGGCGAGGAAGCCGATCAGCACGGTCACGGCCAGCGCCGGCCCGATGGTGGCGAAGACCCCGAGCGTGGCGAACGAGAGCGCCAGGAACGTGATCGCGACGGTGCCGGCCGAGCCGGCGATGACTTCACCGATCGACGTGAGCGCCGATACCAGCGCCTGATCGGTGGCGACGCCTTGTCTGATGAACTCCTGATATCGACTGAACAGGAATATGGCGTAGTCGGTCCCGGCACCCATCATCATGCCGGTCATCAGCACCAGGGTCTGCGGTCCCACCGCGAGACCCAATAGTCCCAGTCCCGCCACCAATTGTTGCGCCACGATGAGCGAGACACCGATGGTGACGAGCGGCAGCAACATCGCGACCACGCTGCGGTACACGATGATCAGGATCGAGAAGACGAGGATGCCGGTGGCCGTCTCGATCATGTGCTGATCGCGGGCACCGATGTCGTTGATGTCCTGGAAGGTGGCCGACGCACCCACGATGTTCAGCGTCAGGTCGCTGCCCTTGACCACCTCTTCGATGGTCTTCTTGGCATTGCGGTACGCCAGCTGGCCGGGACCGGTGCCCATGCTGCCGACGAGGCTGACGGGCAGCTGCACCGCTTTGCCGTCCTTGCTGGCCATCACCTGGCGCAGCTCGGGGATGTGGATGAAGTCCTGCGTGGACCGGACGTTGGTCTTGTCGGCGTTGAGCTTGTCGACCAGGCGCCGGTAGACCTCTTCGTCTTCCTTGCTGAAGCCCTTGTCGTTCGTCAGCAGGACCACCGCGATGTTGCCGGCGTCCGCCTCGCGGAACGCGTTCTTCATCGCGTTGCTGGCGATCAGCGTCGACGAATCGGGCGGCAGGAACGGCGGCGGGCGGCGGCTGGCCACGTCGACCAACGTCGGAAGAGCGAGAAATAGAACGATCGCGATGCCGACCCAGGACGCCAAAACCACGACGGGACGCCGCACCACGAACTTGCCGAGTGCGGCGAAACCCGCATGTGCCAAAGCACCGCTTGGCCTGGCACGTTTCAGCATCCCCGACAGGCTACACGCCGCAAACGGATCTGATGCACCGACCGGCACCCCAATATCGACGCCGCCAAAGAGCCGCATTGCTGTCGCCATGCTGTAATCGGGTGTGCCACTGATGAAGTCACCCACCCCCCGCCGTGCCTACGGGCATCCGGCGCCCTCGTTGCCATTCATGCCCCAGCAATGCGGAGATCAGCGGCAGACCGATATGTGTGGCATTCTGTGAAGTTTGCTATCGCCATTCATGGCACGCGTGGAGACATCGAGCCCAGCGGCGCCGTGGCCAGAGAATTGCTGCGCCGCGGCCACGAAGTTCGCATGGCGGTGCCGCCGAATCTGGTTTCGTTCGTCGCGTCGGCGGGCCTTCCCGAGCCTGCCAGCTACGGCGTGGATTCTCAGCAGCAACTGGATGCCGACATCTTTCGTGACCACTTGAGCATCAAGAACCCCGTGAGTGTCGTCCGCGAACTCCGGGACTACATGACGCAGGGCTGGCAGGACATGAGTGCCACCCTCACGGAGGTCGCCGCGGACGCGGATCTGCTGCTCGCGGGGACCACCTATCAGGAGGTCGCCGCCAACGTCGCCGAGCATTTCGACATCCCGCTGGCCGCGCTGCACTACTTCCCGTTCCGCCCCAACAGCCAGGTGCTGCCGGTACCGCTGCCACTGCCGCTGATCCGCCGCGGCTTCGCCGTCGGCGAGTGGTTCCACTGGCGCATGCTCAAGGAGGCCGAGGACATCCAGCGGCGCACCCTGGGCCTGCCGCCGGCCACCGTGCGGGCGGTCCGGCGCATCGAGGACCGTGGGGCCCTGGAAATCCAGGCCTACGACGAGGTGCTGTTCCCCGGCCTGGCGGCCGAATACGGCGACGCCAAGCCCCTCGTCGGATCCATGTCGATGGAGCTGCAGACCGACACCGACGCCGACGTGATGGCGTGGATCGCAAATGGCAAGCCGCCCATCTATTTCGGCTTCGGCAGCATGCCGGTGGAATCCCCCGCCGAGGCCGTCGCGATGATCGACGCGGTGTGTGCCGAACTCGGCGAGCGGGCGCTGATCAGCTCGGGCGTCTGGGATCTGCCGGACACCACCACGCTGGGCGACCACGTGAAGCTGGTCGGTGCCGTCAACCACGCCGCGGTGTTCCCGCTGTGCCGGGCCCTGGTGCACCACGGCGGCGCCGGCACCACCGCGGCCGGGTTGCGTGCCGGGGTACCGACGGTGGTGCTGTGGGTCAGTGCCGATCAGCCGGTGTGGGCCGGGCAGGTCAAGAAGCTGCGGCTGGGCGCATCGCGCCGGTTCTCGAAGACCACGCCGGCGTCGCTGAAATCCGCGCTGCGCACCGCGCTGCAGCCGGAGTGCGCCGAGCGAGTGCGGGCTGCTGCCGCGCGCATGACGAAGCCCGCGGACAGCGTCGCACGCACCGCGGATCTGTTGGAAAAGGCCGCCCAGGCCCGTTAGGGGCCTGGGCGGGACCGCCCGTCAGTAGATGGTCAGCGGCGTGAGGTCGAATTCCTCGAGCGTCTCGCGGACGAGCTCGCGCAGCATGGCCCGGCTGTTCTCGGCCCCCACCTGGTAGCCGACGATGCCGAGGTTCACCCGGCCGTTGTAGCGGCCGGACGCGACCACCAGCAGGCCGCCGGGCCGCTCGATGTCGGCCCGCTTGACCTTCTGCTCGACGCCCCAGCAGTTCAGGAACGTCGCCTGGTTGACGCCGTCCGGGCGGCACATCAGGTCCGGCAGCTCGGCGAAGTTGGAGCACGTCACCGGCATGTCGCCGAGCACCAGGTCGGCCGTCTTGTTCACCGCGCGCAGCGGGATGAACGGCGTCAGCGGCAGCAGGATGAACGACTCGTCCGGCTGCTCCTTGGCCGTCGACAGGGACGTACGCAGCGCGCCCCGCAGATCCGTCAGGTCCTTGGCGACGTGCGTCGGGTCGACGGTGAGGTTGGCGAACGCCATGGCGTTGGCCCGGGTGTCCTCCATCGAGGTCCGGTCGTTGACGGCCACCATGAGCGCAATGTTGTTGTCGTGCTTGCGATGCCGTTCCATCCGCACACCGAGCCGGGCGGCGAACGCCGCCGCCAGGGAGTAGGTGTTGCCGCCGAGCGTGGCGCACTTGGCGTCCCACTGCTCGACGTCGATGTGGGTGCCGGCGAACGGCAGCAGCACGTACTCGTCGGGGTTGCCTGCCGTCACCGCGGGCCGGGTGTCACCGGACTTGGAGATTTCGTGACGCCGGCGGTGCAACATCTTGGCGGCGGCCACCACCGTGCGCCGGACCTCGGGCCAGTCCCGCCGCGCCTGACGCAGGTCGGCGCGCAGACCCTGCCAGCGGGTGCGGGAGCCCGGCTGGGCGTAACCCAGATCGCGGCCCTGCCCGAGCACCGACTCCATGATCGCGGCCACCGCACCGGTGCCGTCGATCAGGCAGTGCGACAGCGCCAGCGCGACACCCGTCGAACCGTCGCTGAACTTCTGGACGCCCAGGTGCCAGCCGGGACCGTGCTCCGGATCGATCGGGATCTGCGACCGCTCCTCCAGCCAGTCGGTCAGTTCCGAACGCGGGCGGGCGGTTTCGACGATGTCCAGCGGGCGCTCGACAGCCGGCGCGGCCACCCAGCGGGCCCGGCCGAACGGCAGCGGCGAGCGCTCGATGCGCCGGGCCGCCAGGCTCCGGCCGAAGTTCTCGTGGAAGCGGCGCAGGCCGTCGAGGTCGACGGGTCCTTCGTAGAACCACAGCGCCAGCATGACCTGGACCCGACCGCTGGCCCGGTACGACAGGAAGGTCGCCTCGTCCATGTAGTCCAGCCGGTCCTGCGGACGGTCCAGTTCCGGGGGCAGCTTGGCGAACCGGCCGCGGCCGGTTCCGTTCGACCGGGTATCAGTGGACAAAATAGACCTGGCCCTTCACTTCGGTTATTCGGTTGTCGAACTTGGGATTACGCGGATTATTCGTAGACCGCGGTGAGGCCGAACTCGGCCAGCGTCGCTTCCACGTGCGCACGCAACGTCGCCTTGGTGTTCTCGGCGCCCGGCTGGTAGCCGATGACCGCCATCGACACCCGGCCGATCAGCTGCATCGAGATGACGGTGAGGATGCCCTTGCGGTGCTCCATGACCGCACGCGGCACCTGACCGTCGACCCCGCGGGCCATGACGTACTCGGCGGGCGTCCCGTCGACACGCGCCAGATCGTCCGGCAGCACACCGAGGTTCGAGCAGAACACCGGGAGCTCACCGAACCCGACCGCGATGTCCGCGGCCTGGATGACGGCCCGCTTCGGGATGAACGGCGTCAGCGGCAGCAGCTCCAACTTCTCGTCGGGCTCCTCGCGCATCTTGCGCAGGGCTTCCTTGATGACCGCCCGCGTCTCCGTCAGATCGTCGGCGACGCCCTTCGGATTGACGCGGGCATCACCGATCAGCACCGCGTTGGCACGGGTGTCCTCGAGCGTGCGGTCGTTGATGGGCACCACCAGCGGCACCACGCCCTCGGCCTCGCTGAACCGGCCCATCCGCTCGGACAACCGCGCCGCGAACCCGGCGATCAGCGCGTAGCTGTTGCCGCCGAGCGCCTTGGCGCGCGCGTCGAACTCCGCGGCGTCGATGAACGCCCAGATCGCCGGCACCAGCAGGTTTTCCTTGGCGCTGGCCTCATCCAGGTGGGCTGCCGCCGACTTTCCGGAACGGCGCAGCTCGCTGCGCTTCTGGTAAGCCTGCTTGGCCGCCGATTTGATCGAGCGCCCGAGTTCGGGCAGGTCGCGGAAGGTCTGGCGGAAGTCGGCACGCAACGCCTGCCATGACGACCTGGTCCGCGGCTGCGGCAGACCGAGGTCGCGCAGCTGGCCCGTCACCGACTCGAACACCGTCAGCATGGCACCGCCGCCGTCGCCGATGCAGTGTGAACCGACGAGGCTGACGACCGTGGCGCCGTCGTCGAGCGGCTGCACACCCATGTGCCAGGCCGGGCCGAACTCCGGGTCGACGGGGATCTGCGCATGCTCGTCGAGGAAGTCGCCGAGCTCGGCCCGCGGACGCACGGTCTCGTACACCCGCAGCGGCGCCGGCGGCCCCAGCGATGACACCCACCGGTGCCGGCCGAACGGCAGGATCGACGGCTCGATGCGCCGACCGGCCAGGCCGTGACCGAAGTTGTAGTGGAACCGGCGCAGGCCCTCCATGTCGACGGGATGCTCGTAGACCCAGACGCACTGCATGACAGCGGCCTGGCCGGTGGCCCGCAGGCCGAGGAACATCGCCTGGTCGACGTAGTCGAGCACGCGGCTCTCATCACCGTCGTTGTTGTCTGCCAACCAGCGGCGCAACAAAGGCACGCGCGGCGGGCGCGTGGAGGTCGTCACAACTCAGCCCTTCACAGCTCGAATCAGTTCGCTGCGGCAACCGTTGTGGCGCAAGGCTTCCGAACGTCCCGCACCAGAACCGCCGTCGGCGACCCGCAGGTACACCGCGCGCATCGCGTGCAGGTACTTGTCCACCGATTCACGGGCGATGGGGTTGTCCGGGTAGGCGATGGTGACCGAGGTTTCCTTCTCGGAACGGTTCACCCAGATGCCGATCTGGTACGCCGAGCGCGCGTCGCTGTAGACGCGGCCGTTGAGCCGTTCCCACTCGTTCATGATCGCCGGCGACAGCGGCGGCAGGTTGGTGTCGAGGTACGACACCATCGGCACGCCCGGGTCGGCCTTGCGGATGCCCGGCACCTTGCCCTCGGCCAGTTCGAGCACGCGCTCGAACGGGACGTGTGCCAGGTCCATGCCGGCGTCGAACGCCTTCTGCATGGCGCGGGCGGTGTCGCCGAACGACTCCGGCACCACCGGGACGCTGATCGGCACGACGCCGGTGAACCAGCCCGTCGTCATGAACTCGGCCGGGGTGCGGCGCGTCGTGGTCGGGGTGATGACGTTGTAGATCGGCCGGCCGGTCAGCTCGTGCTCGGCGAGCGCCGCGCACGCGATGACGCCACCGATGACGCGGGCACCCGCGGACAGGCAGGCCGACTCGAACCGCTCCGACTGGTGCTTGTCCATCAGCCGAACCGTCAGCATCTCACCGCCGCAGGGCACCGACGGGTCGCCGAGGGGCAGCGGGAAGCACGGCAGGGTGCCGTCGTTGGCCTCGGCGAACTTGATCCAGTCCTTGACCTCCGGCGACTCGAGCGTCAGCGCCGACGTGAACTCCGCCTGCTTGATGCAGTAGTCGTCGTAGCTGCCGGCATCGGCCAGCGGGATCGGCGGGGCGCCACTGACGAGAGCCGCGTACATCAGGTGGATTTCGACGAGCACCAGTCCCATCAGCAGTGCATCGGTGTGCACGTGGTCGATGCTGAAGTAGAAGGTGAAGTGGTCGTCGCGCTGGATGATCCCGAAGTGGAAGCAGTCCCACTGCAGCGGATCGGGCGTCGCGAGGACGTGGTCGCGCCACTGCTGCGCGTTCATCTCGCCGTGCTCGGTGGCCACCAGCTTGATGTCGCGCGGGCTCTTCGCCGTCCGGCGGACGACGACGTCGTCTTCCGTCAACTCGAACCAGCTGTGGAACGTGTCATGCCGCCGCACGTAGGCGTTGATGACGTGCGTCATGGCCCGGACGTCGCACTTGCCCGGCATGTCCCATGCGGCGATGTTCAGCCGGGCCATGTCCGTGCCGTTGCGCTCGTGCGAACGGAACGCGCGGATGTGCTGGCTCTGCTGGTAGCTGACCGGCACCGGGCTGACCGGTGCGTTGCGCAGCTTGGCAAGCGATGCAGACGAAGGGTTCCAGGAAGTCAGAACACCCGAGGAACCCATCCAGTCATGGATGGTCCTAATCGCAACCATGTTCACTCTCCTGTGCTTCGGTGAATTCAGCGCGCGGCTTCTGTGACGCCCTACTCTGACCCGTCATGTCGAAATCGCCGTCGAAATCGCCTCCCCCAGGCGTTCTGCCAGTGCTCGGACATTCGTGATGTCCGACGAACCGATCCGGACTCCCGTCTCAGCTTCGATACGGGTCCGCAGTTCCAGCGCCCCGAGCGAATCGAGGCCGTACTCGGCCAACGGACGGTCGGGATCGACAGATCGCCTAAGTATCATAGACATAGCGTCGGTGATCAGGCGCCTCAGACGAGCCGGCCGCTCCTCCTCCGACAGGGCGTGGAACTCCGCGAGGAATTCGCTGGTGCCCGCCCCGCCCCGCCCGATGTTGGCGAATGACTCCGCAAACTTGCTGGCCTGAGCGAAAGCCACCAGCCAGTCGGCCCCGGCCACCGGCGCGTAGCCGGCGTAGGCGCGGTCGTGGCGGATGATCGCGTCGAACGCGTAGGCGCCGTCCTCCGGATCGATCGCCATGGCCTCGTCGGCCGCCATGCCCTGCCCGGCGCCGATCTTGGCCCAGGCACCCCAGGCGATGACCGTCGCCGCCAGCCCCTGCGCGCGGCGCCACTGGGTGAACGCGTCCAGCCAGCTGTTCGCCGCCGCGTACGCACCCTGTCCGGGCGAGCCCACCATGGCGGCAGCCGACGAGAACGAGCAGAACCAGTCCAGCTCGGACCCGGCCGTCGCCTCGTGCAGGTGCCACGCGCCGTACACCTTCGGCGCCCAGTCGCGTTCGATCAGCTCGTCGGTGATGTTCGGCAACGTCGCGTCCTCGACCACCGCGGCGCCGTGCAGCACGCCGCGCAGCGGCTTGCCGGTCGACTCGGCCGCGGCGACCAGACGCGCGGCGGTGTCGGCGGCTGCGATGTCACCCAGCACCACCTCGACCTCGGCGCCCTTGCTCCGGACGGCCTCGATGGCCTTCGCGGTCGCCGCACTCGGCTCCGAACGCGCGTTCAGCACGATGCGTCCGCAACCACCCGCGGCCAGTTTGTCGGCCAGGAACAGGCCCAGGCCACTCAGACCGCCGGTGACGATGTAGGAGCCGTCGGCCCGGTACACGGGAGCGTGCTCGGGCGACAGCACGGCCTCGAACTCCCCGGTGTGCGGGATGTCGAGCACGAGCTTGCCGGTGTGGCCCGCCGCGCCCATCACGCGGATGGCGGTGGCGGCCTCGGCCAGCGGGTAGTGCGTGGTGTCCGGCACCGGCAGCACACCGTCGGCGATCTGCCCGAAGATCGTCTCGAGCATGCCGCGCGTGATGTCGGGGTTGGTCAGCGTCAGCAGCGCCAGGTCGAGCGCGTAGAACGACAGGTTCCGGCGGAACGGGAACAGGCCCATCCGGGTGTCGCCGTAGATGTCGCGCTTACCGATCTCGACGAACCGGCCACCGAAGGTCAGCAGCTCGACACCGGCCTTCTGCGCCGCACCGGGCAGCGAGTTCAGCACGACGTCGACGCCGTAGCCGTCGGTGTCGCGACGAATCTCCTCGGCGAAGGCGGTGCTGCGCGAGTCGTAGACATGCTGGATTCCCCAGCTGCGCAACAGGTTTCGACGGTCTTCGCTACCGGCGGTGGCGTAGATGTCGGCGCCCGCGGCCCGCGCGATGGCGATGGCGGCCTGGCCCACACCACCGGTGGCGGAGTGGATCAGCACCTTGTCGCCGGCCTGGATACGGGCCAGGTTGTGCAGGCCGTACCACGCGGTGGCGTGCGCACTGGGCACCGCCGCCGCGCTGCCCTCGGGCAGGTCGTCCGGAATCTTCACGGCCAGGTTGGCGTCGCAGGTCACGAACGTCTTCCAGGCACCGGTCAGCGAGATGCCCGCGACCCGGTCGCCGATCTGATGATCGGTGACACCCGGGCCGACCGCGGTGACCACACCGGCGAAGTCCGCGCCCGGCTGCGGCAGCCGGCCCTCGAAGCTCGGGTACCGGCCGTAGGCGACCAGCACGTCGGCGAAGTTGAGGTTGGACGCCGCGACCGACACCTCGATCTGGCCCGGTCCCGGAGCGACGCGCTCGTACGCCGCCAGCTCCGCCGACGACAGGTCACCCGGGGTCCGGATCTGCAGCTGCACGCCGTCGGTCTCGGGCCGCACGACGGTGGTGCGACGTTCCTCGGGCTGCAGCTGGCTCAGGTTCAGGCGGCCGGTGTACCACTCGCCCGACCGCCAGGCCGTCTCGTCCTCTTCGGAGCCGGACAGCAGTTCGGCGGCGACGTGCGCCACGTCGGCCTGCACGTCGAGGTCGATCTGCGTCGGCCGCATCGCCGGGTACTCCATGCCGATGGCCCGGATGAAGCCGCGGATGCCGCCCTGCTCCAGGTTGGCCACGTCGCCCGGCGCCACGGTGCGGGCACCGCGGGTGAGCACGTACAGCCGCGCCGGCTGGCCCGGCACGTCCGGCAGACCCCGCACGATGTGCACGAGCTGCTCGACCTGCGCCACGCCACGCTGTGCGGTGGACAGGGACGCCGAGGCCGCCGGGCCGTCGGGGGCACCGGTGACGACGACGACGCCCTTGAACGGCTTGGCCGTCAGCGTCTCCTGCAGCGACTCCAGGTTGGACGCGTGGTCGGCGTCGGCCGGCCACGCCATGGTGGAGACGTCGGCCTCGTCGGACTGCAGCACCTCGGAGAGCTTCTCGGTCAGGCTGTCGGCGTCGGCGGCGGCCGAGATCAGCAGCCAGCGACCCGGATCGACCACGTTGGCGACGGGCGCGTCCTGGCTGCGCCACTCGATGTTCAGCAGTCGCTCGTTGAGCAGCCGCTCGCGCTGGCCCTCCTCGGACACGCCGGTGCCGAGCCGCAGGCCGCTCACGGCCAGCAGCACCGCGCCGTTCTCGTCGAGCACGTCGATGTCGGCTTCGACCGCGGTCGGCGAGAGGCTGACGAGCTTGACGTAGCAGTAGTGCGCGTTGCGGGTCGACTCGTAGGCCCGCAGCTTGCCGACGCCCAGCGGCAGCATCAGCGCGCCGGTGGTGTCGCCGTGCAGATCGGGATGCGCGGCCACCGCCTGGAAGCAGGCGTCGAGCAGTGCGGGGTGCACGGTGTAGGCGCTCTGCTGCGACCGGATGGCACCGGGCAGCGCGACGGCGGCGAGCACCGTGGTGCCCGCGGTCGTGTGCGCCGCGGTCAGACCGGAGAACGCCGGGCCGTACTGGATGCCCCGCTCGGCGAACCAGGCACGCAGGTCACCACCGTCGACGTCTTCGGTGTGGGCGGCGACCAGCTTGGCCAGGTTGTAGCTCGGCCGGGAGGCGTCGTCTTCGATGGCGTGCAGCGTCGCGGCCGCACGGCGCACCTGCTCGCCGTCCTGGTAGGTCTCGACCAGGAAGTCGATGTCGCCCGACGGGACGGCGGTGGCAACCGCCGACACGGCGGTCTCCTCCTCGAGCAGCAGCATGGCCTCGAACGACACGTTGCGGACCTCGGAGGCCTCGCCCAGCACCTCGCGGGCCGCGCCGAGCGCCATCTCGCAGTACGCCGCACCCGGGAGCGCCGCGACGTTGTGCACCTGGTGGTCACCCAGCCAGGGCTGCACGCCGGTACCCACGTCGGACTGCCAGACGTGCCGCTCGGGCTCCTCCGGCAGCCGCACGTGTGCGCCGAGCAGCGGGTGCACCGCCAGTGACGCACCGCCGGGGGCCTGCTCGTGCGGATCACGCGTGAGGATCAGGTGGTTGCGGGTCCAGGTCGGCAGCGGTACGTCGACCAGCACGCCGTCCGGGTAGATCACCGAGAAGTCGATGGCGGCACCGGCGGTGTGCAGATCGGCGACGACGTCGCGCAGACCGTTCGGCACGTCCTGTTCGCGACGCATCGCGGCGAGGGCGGCGATGCCGATGTCCTGGTGCGCGGCGTTCTGGTTGACCGCGTGCACCAGCAGCGGGTGCGGGGCCAGCTCGATGAACACCCGGAAGCCGTCGTCGAGCGCGGCCTGCACGGCCGCACCGAAGCGCACGGTGTGGCGCAGGTTGTCGACCCAGTAGTCCGCGTCGTAGTCCGCGGGGTCGCGCGGGTCGTACTGCGTGGCCGAGTAGTACGGCACCGCCGGCTCGTCGGGCTCGAGGTCCTCGAGGGCTTCGGCGAGCTCGTCGAGGATCGGGTCGACCTGCGGGGTGTGCGACGCGACGTCGACGGCGACCTCGCGGGCCATCACGCCACGCTCGTCCCATTCCTTGACCAAGGCGCGGATGGCGTCCTTGTCACCACCGACGACGGTCGACTGCGGCGAGGCGACGACGGCGAGCACGACGTCGCTGACGCCGCGGGCGCCCAGCTCGGAGAGCACCTGCTGGGCGGGCAGCTCCACCGAGGCCATGGCGCCGGAGCCCGACACCTTGAGCATCAGGTTCGACCGGCGGCAGATCACCTTCACGCCGTCTTCGAGCGACAGGGCGCCGGAGACGACGGCGGCTGCGGACTCACCCATCGAGTGGCCGATGACCGCGCCGGGCTGCACACCGTAGGACCGCAGCGTGGCGGCCAGCGCCACCTGGATCGCGAACACGGCGGGCTGGATACGGTCGATGCCGGTCACCGTCTCACCGGCGGTGATGGCCTCGGTGATCGAGAAGCCCGACTCCGCCTCGATGAGCGGTTCGATCTCGGCGATGGCGGCCGCGAATGCGGGCTCGGCCGCCAGCAGGCCGGCGCCCATGGCCGCCCACTGCGAACCCTGACCCGAGAACACCCACACCGGGCCGCGGTCACCCTTACCGGCCGCGGCCTGGTACGGGGTCTCGCTGTCGGCGACGTCGCGGAGCGCCTGGATCAGGCCGGCGGCGTCCTCGGCGAGGACGGCAGCGCGCACCGGCCGGTGGGCGCGGCGACGCGCGAGTGTGTAGGCGGTGTCGGCCAGGTCGAGGGCCTCGCCCTGGGCGGCGGCCCACTCGGCCAGTTTGCCGGCGGTGCGGCGCAGCTCCTCGGCCGAGGTGGACGACACGGGGAACAGCAGTTTGCCGCCGAGCCCCTGTCCTTCGGACCCGACGACGCGCGGCGACGACTCGGCCGGCGCCTGCTCGACGACGGCGTGCACGTTGGTGCCGGACAGGCCGTAGGCGGACACGGCGGCGCGGCGCGGGTGGTCGGCGGTAGCCGGCCACGGCACGAGGTCCGTCGGCACGAACAGCCCGGTGTCGATGGCCGCCATCTCGGCGGGCATCTCGTTGAAGTAGAGGTTCTTCGGCACCACGCCGTGCTGCAGGGCCAGGACGGTCTTCAACAGACCGACCGCACCCGACGCCGACTGCGCATGCCCGACGTTGGTCTTGACCGAGCCCAGCACGACGGGCCCCTGCTTGCCGTAAACCGTTGCCAGACTTGAGTATTCGATCGGGTCACCGACGGGAGTTCCGGTGCCGTGCGCCTCGATGTAGCCGACGGTGGCGGGATCGATGGCGGCGAGGTCCAGCGCGCGCCGGTAGACGGCGACCTGGGCGTCCGCGCCCGGGGTCGCGATGTTGACCGTGTGGCCGTCCTGGTTGCTCGCCGTGCCGCGGATGACCGCGAGGACGCGGTCGCCGTCGCGCTGGGCGTCGTCCAGGCGCTTCAGCATGAACATGACCGACGCCTCGGCGGAGACGAAGCCGTCGGCGGCGACGTCGAAGGCGTGGCAGTGGCCGGTCGGCGACAGCATGCCCTGGGCCGAACCCGAGGACATCTTGCGCGGCTCCAGCATGATCGACACACCGCCGGCGAGGGCGGCGTCGCTCTCGCCGTCGTGCAGGCTGCGGCACGCGTTGTGGATGGCGAGCAGGCTGGACGAACAGGCCGAGTCGACCGTGTACGACGGGCCGTGCGCGCCGAGGTGGTACGAGACGCGCCCCGAGGCCAGGCTGAAGTTGTTGCCGGTGAAGCCGTACGGGCCCTCGATGGCGTGGGCGTCGGCGGCCAGCAGCTGGTAGTCGCCGTGGGTCATGCCCACGAAGACGCCGGTGAGCGAGCCGGCCAGGGTGGCCGGATCGATGCCCGCGTGTTCCACGGCCTCCCAGGAGGTTTCGAGGATCAGGCGGTGCTGCGGGTCGATCGCGGTGGCTTCGCGGTCGCTGATGTTGAAGAAGTCGGCGTCGAAGCCGGCAACGTCGTCGAGGAAACCGCCCCACTTGGAGACCGACCGGCCGGGCACGCCGGGCTCCGGGTCGTAGTACTCCTCGGCGTCCCACCGTTCCAGCGGAACTTTGGTAACCAGGTCGTCACCGCGCAGCAGGGCTTCCCACAGCTCGTCCGGCGAGCTGATGCCGCCGGGAAGCCGGCATGCCATGCCGATGATCGCGACGGGTGTCGTCGGTGACCCACCCACTTAGCTACCGCCTCTCCGTGCAGTCCGGCCGGACTCCGACACACCGTGCCGGGTGGCTTTGCAGACCGCGCTCAAAATCTCTGCGAAATCGTCTTTGCCGCGTTAAACAAACTGGCTCGAAATCCTACCGGGTCAAATTAACTGATCCGCCGATTCGGGGCTACCCGTTTCGGTCGAATCGCTACCAGGCGACCGTCAGCAGCGGATATCCGCAGCACACTCGCTGCGGAAGGCCCAACCCGCCCGGCGCGCCGTTGCGCAGGGGTTTGGTTCGGAGCCATTTCGAACCAGCCACGGGGCGGAAGCATAGCGGTCCGTAGCGAACATCGTTCACCCCAGCACCGCGCCCGCACAGGACCTGCGGCAGCACAAATGTTTGCGCGGATATGGTTATTGAAATTCGAGCAACGCAGCGAAAATCGTAGAACTACAGGCTGCGGCCATAAAATCGTATTGTCGGCAATGGTCGATACGCATGGTACGAAATATCTACTGTGACGAACTCCGCTCGATACGGGCAAAAAATCAACATGCCGGACATCTGCGCGTATTCGAAAGTCCGGTGCACAGGGCGGTCCGCATCGCTTCCGATGCGGACGCATATCTCGCGCGCGCAAACTCCGTCAGCCCGCAACCGGAGCTGGATCGGCGTATGGCGCACCGAACTCCGTGACCCGGCAGAAGCCGTTGCTGCGCGCCTGCGCCGCGCCGTACCGCACCATTGCCGCGAGCGCCACGAAACCCGCCTGATCGGCCAGCATCAGCGGCGTCAGCAGGCGGTTGTGCACGAAGCCGAAAGCCAGACCGCGGTCCGGATCCGCCCATCCGAGCGACCCGCCGAGGCCGACGTGCCCGAACCCCGGCATGACACCCGGGAACGGCACGCCGTGATACCCGAGGTTGAAATCCATGGGCAGGCCGAGGCCCAGGTCGGGGAAAACGCTGCCGGTCCCCCGCAGCTGCGCCACCGTGCCCGCGGACAGGAACCGCAGCCCGTCGATCTGGCCGCCGTTGGCCATCGCGCCGTACACGCGTCCCAGTGATCGAGCCGTGGCCACGCCGTTGGCGCCCGGCATCTCGGCATCCAGCAAGGGTGTGTCGCCCTGCGCCATGGACCGCATGCCGGTGAAGTACATCGAGCCGAAGCCGCCCGAGAACGGCAACCTCGCCACGTGCGGCGCCACCGCGTCGAACAGCGGATTGCGGATGCGGAACTGCGGGCCGATGATCTGCGCGGGCTGCGTGGGCGCATCCGCGGCCGGGCGGCCGAGATGCAGACCGTCGGTGCCGAGCGGCTCCGCGAGCTCGGTGCGGAACAGCTCCCGCATGCTCTGACCGGTGACCGCGCGGGCCAGGCCGGACAACAGCCAGCCGTAGGTGATGGCGTGGTACGCCGGACGCCCCTTCATCCAGCTCATCGGAGCCGCGGCCAGCCGCGGCTCCATGAGGCGGTGGTCCATGAGCTCGTCGCGCGTGGCGCCGTTCAGCTGCGACAGCCCGGCGCGGTGCCGCATCAGCTCCCGCACCGTCACGCCGGCCTTGCCCTTGGCCCCGAAGGCCGGCCAGTACTCGGCGACGGGCGCGTCGTATTCGATCAGGCCCCGGTCGGCCAGTCGGTGGATGACGGTCGAGGCCAACCCCTTGGTCGCCGAGAACACCATGGCGCCGGTGTCGGCGTCCCACGGCCGGTGGCCCCACCGGTCGGCCCACCCCGTCCACACGTCGACGACGGGAACACCGTCGAGGTAGACCGAGAGGGCGCCGCCACCCAGATATCGGCTGGGGAACAGGGCGGAAAACGCCCGCACCACAGCTGCGAAGTTGGGGTCAGCGGCACCGTGGACGCCCTGCGGAAGAGGTCCGCCGGCGGACCGGAGAGGCGCGACGTTGCGCTCCCGGCGAATAGCGTTGGTCATTACCAAATGATGACGTGCGCCTGCCGCAGATCATCTCCGACGTTATCAATCTGTTAGCTAAATAGTCTGGATACACAGGTTCGGCGTGTCCGGTATACCCACTTCAAGATCGCACTTACGCCGGCGTAACCGCTTGCCGAGCAAGCGTTCTGATGGCGAACTCAGTGGTCAAAGTGCCTGCCTGGAGAAAAGTCAGGTAGCCGGAAACACCGGATCGCATTTTTGTCCGCATGTCGGGCCGGCCACGGCACCGCGCCGAAATTGGTTTCGCCAGCGGTCGGCCGGAATACCCGTGGGGCCGATTCCCCTATTACGCCGGCAAACCCTTCGGCAATCCCGGGCGGGCGCGGCCGGAGTCAATTCGCGAGGTCGATGATGCGCTGTGCCGCCAGCGCCGGCGTCAACTCACCCTCGCGCACCTGGCGTTCCACCTCGTCGCGATTGGCCTTGACGGCGGGATTCGACAGCACCCGGTCCAGCACCGTGTCACGCACCATGGTCCACGTCCAGTCGACCTGCTGGGCCCGACGCCGGGCCTCGAATTCGCCTGCCGCACTCAATGTTTCACGATGCTTGAGCACGGTGTCCCACATCGCCGCCAGACCGTCGCCGGTCAGTGCGCTCATGGTCAGCACCGGCGGCCGCCACAACGTGTCGCGCGGATAGATCAACCGGATCGCCCCGGACAGTTCCCGCGCCGCGGCCTTGGCCTCGACGGCGTGCTCGCCGTCGGCCTTGTTGACCACGATGACGTCGGCGAGCTCCAACACGCCCTTCTTGATGCCCTGCAACTGGTCACCGGTGCGGGCCAGCGTCAGGAAGACGAAGGTGTCGACCATGTTGGCCACCGTCACCTCCGACTGGCCGACGCCGACGGTCTCGACCAGGACCACGTCGTAGCCGGCCGCCTCCAGCAGCACGATGGTCTCGCGGGTGGCCTTGGCCACCCCGCCGAGCGTGCCCGACGTCGGCGACGGGCGGATGTAGGCCTCCGGCTGCACGGCCAGCTGCGCCATCCGGGTCTTGTCGCCGAGGATCGAACCGCCGGTGCGGGTCGACGACGGGTCGACGGCCAGCACCGCGACGCGGTGGCCCCGCTCGATGAGGTGCATGCCGAGCGCTTCGATCGTCGTCGACTTGCCGACGCCGGGGACGCCGGTGATGCCGACGTGCAGCGCACTGCCGGCCTCCGGGGTCAGTTCGAGCAGCAACTGCTGCGCGGCATCACGGTGGTCGGCCCGGGTGGACTCGACCAGCGTGATGGCACGCGACAGCGCCGCCCGGTCGCCGGCCCGGATCCTGGCAGCGAGTTCGGGCACCGGGGTCGTCATGCCCGCCACCTCAGAGCTTGTAACCCAGCCGCTCGGCGAGCTTGCCCAACAGGCCGATCGCGGCGTCGGCGATCACCGTCCCGGGCGGGAAGATCGCCGCGGCGCCCGCCTCGTACAGCTCGTCGAAGTCGCCCGGCGGGATCACGCCGCCGACCACGACCATGATGTCCGGACGCCCCACCTCGGCCAGTGCGTCGCGCAGCGCGGGCACCAGCGTGAGGTGACCCGCCGCCAGCGACGACACCCCGACCACGTGCACGTCGTTGTCCGCCGCCTGCCGCGCCACCTCGTCGGGCGTGGAGAACAGCGAGCCGACGTCCACGTCGAAGCCGATGTCGGCGAACGCGGTGGCGATGACCTTCTGGCCGCGGTCGTGGCCGTCCTGGCCCATCTTGGCCACCAGGATGCGGGGGCGGCGGCCGTCGGCCTCGGCGAACTTCTCGACCAATTCGGTTGCGGTGCTCACGTTTCCGGTCTTCCCCACCTCGTCGCGGTAGACGCCGGCGATGGTGCGGATCTCGGCCTGGTGCCGGCCGTACACCTTCTCCAGCGCGTCGGAGATCTCACCGACGGTGGCCTTGGCGCGGGCCGCGTTGATGGCCAGCGCCATCAGGTTGTTGCCCAGTCCGTCCTCGCCTGCCGAACCGGATTCGCCTGCGGCGCGGGTCAATTCGGCCAGTGCCGCCTGCGTCGCGGCCTCGTCGCGGTCGGCCCGCAGCTGCTCGAGCTTGGCCAGCTGTTCGGCCCGCACCCGGCTGTTCTCGACCTTGAGGACCTCGATCTCCTGGTCCTCGTCCACCTGGTACTTGTTGACGCCGATCACCGTCTGGGCGCCGGAGTCGATGCGGGCCTGGGTACGTGCGGCGGCCTCTTCGATGCGCAGCTTCGGGATGCCCTCGCCGATGGCCTGCGCCATGCCGCCGTGCTCGGCGACCTCCTTGATGTGCGCACGGGCCTTCTCGGCGAGCTGGTGGGTGAGCCACTCGACGTAGTACGAGCCGCCCCACGGGTCGATGGGCCGCGTGGTGCCCGACTCCTGCTGCAGCAGCAGCTGGGTGTTGCGCGCGATGCGGGCCGAGAAGTCGGTGGGCAGCGCCAGCGCCTCGTCGAGGGCGTTGGTGTGCAGCGACTGCGTGTGGCCCTGCGTGGCGGCCATGGCCTCGATACAGGTGCGCGCGACGTTGTTGAACGGGTCCTGCGCCGTCAGCGACCAGCCCGAGGTCTGCGAGTGCGTGCGCAGCGACAGCGACTTCTCGCTCTTGGGGCTGAACTCGGCGACCAACTCGCTCCACAGCAGACGGCCGGCGCGCAGCTTGGCCACCTCCATGAAGAAGTTCATGCCGATGCCCCAGAAGAAGGACAGCCGCGGCGCGAACTTGTCGATGTCCAGGCCCGCGTCGAGGCCGGCCTTGATGTACTCGACACCGTCGGCCAGCGTGTACGCCAGCTCCAAATCCGCTGTGGCCCCGGCCTCTTGGATGTGGTAGCCCGAGATGGAGATCGAGTTGAACTTCGGCATCTTGGTACTGGTGTAGCCGAAGATGTCCGAGATGATCCGCATCGACGCCTTCGGCGGATAGATGTAGGTGTTGCGGACCATGAACTCTTTGAGGATGTCGTTCTGGATGGTCCCGGCCAGCTTCTCCGGCGGCACACCCTGTTCCTCGGCGGCCACGACGTAGAGCGCGAGGATCGGCAGCACGGCACCGTTCATCGTCATCGAGACGCTGACGCTGCCCAGGTCGATACCGTCGAACAGCTGGCGCATGTCGAGGATCGAATCGATTGCCACACCGGCCATTCCGACGTCACCCTGGACGCGCGGGTGGTCCGAGTCGTAGCCACGGTGGGTGGCGAGGTCGAACGCGACCGACAGGCCCTTCTGGCCGGCGGCCAGGTTGCGGCGGTAGAACGCGTTCGACTCGGCGGCGGTGGAGAACCCGGCGTACTGACGGATGGTCCACGGCTGGTTCACGTACATGGTCGGGTACGGCCCGCGGATGAACGGCGGGGTGCCCGGGAAGCTGTCCAGCGGATAACCGGCCGCGGCGACGGCGTCACGGTCTTCGGCGATGTACATCGGCTTGACGTCGATGCCCTCGGGCGTCGACCAGGTGAGCTGCTCCGCGGTGTAGCCGTGCGCCTGCGCGGCGTCGGCGACGTGGGCGTCAACGGCGCTGGAGGACGGCGCTACCGGGCTTTCTCCGTGCAGCGGGACGTCGGCGAAACTACCGATGGTGGTCACGTCAGAAGCGGTCATTGTCATGCCCCCAATCGGGTGAGCAGGGTCGAAAGCGCTTCGACGGCATCGATTTTCATGGTCAGGTATTCGTCGGGCTTGTCGGTCGCGTCCGCGACGGCCTTCTCCGGCCCGGCCAGGTACACGTGCGCGACGCCGGCCGCGCGGGCGGCCTTGACGACATCGCTCGCCTCGTCGGCGTACCGGGCGTCGGTGCCGCAGACCACCGCGGCCACCTGGCCCGCGGCCGCCGCCGCGACACCCGCGGCGTCGACGGTGCCGGGGTTGACGGCCTCGATGCCGCCGGAAGCCAGCAGGTTCGCGGCGAACGTGGTGCGGATGTTGTGCTCGGCGAGCGGGCCGACCGGCAGCAGCACGGCCTGCGGTCGCTTGCCGGTCTTGGCCAGGTACGCATCGGAACGGTTGCGCAGCGCTTCGAAAGCCGCGGCGTAGCGCACCACGCCGGGGAACGAATCCGTCTGTGCGAGCGGGCTTTCCGCGAGGTTCGGGAATTCGTTGACGCCGGTGAGCGCCGTGCGCCGGTGTGCGATGTCGTCGGCGCGACGGGCCGCGACCTCGGCGATCTGGGCGCTCAACTGATCACGGGCCGCGACGAAACCGCCCAGCGACTCCAGCTCCTGGAACTTCGCCCAGGCCCGCTGCGCCAGCTGGTCGGTGAGGTCCTCGACGAACCACGAGCCGCCCGACGGGTCGACGACGCGACCCAGGTGCGACTCCTCGAGCAGCAGCAACTGGGTGTTGCGCGCCATGCGGCGGCTGAAAGTGACTGCCGTGCCGGGCAATCCACCGTCGATGGCGGCGTCGAACGTCTCGACCAGCACGGTGTCGGCGCCACCGACGCCGGCGGCGAACGCGGCGAGGGTGGTGCGCAGCATGTTCACCCACGGGTCACGCTGCGACATCATGGCCTTCGAGGTGACGGCGTGGATGGTCGCGGCGCCGGCGTCCGGTGCGCCGACGACCTCCGCCACGCGGGCCCAAAGCCGGCGCGCCGCACGGAGTTTGGCGATGGTGGCGAACTGGTCGTCGTCGGCGGCGAAGCGGAAGCTGAGCTGCCGCAGCGCGTCGGCGGCCGACAGTCCGCTCTCGGTGAGCAGACGCAGGTACGCCACACCGGCGGCGATGGCGCCCGCCAGCTCCAGCGAGGCACTCGCGCCGAGGTTGTGCAGCGCGGCGGCGTCGACCGTGACGGCGCGCACTCCCCCGTCGTACTCGGTCAGTTTCGCGGCGGTGGCGACGACGTCGGCGTCGGTCGCGGCAGCGCGGCCGGACAGCGGCGCGGTCAGCGGGTCGGCACCCAGGTCGATCGACAGCCGGGCACGCTGGTCGGCGTCGAACGGCTTGACCAGCGTGAGCAGCTGGTCAGCGGCGGCCGCCAGGTCGGCACCGGCATCCAGGAGCACCGGAACCAGATCCAGGAAGACGCCCTCGAATACGCGGTCGAGCTGGTCGACGGGCACGCCGCCCGAACCGACCCGGACCTCGAGGGCGCTCGTGCCGTCGGTCAGGGCGAGCAGGATGGCACCGTTGACCGTGGCGACGTCGGCATCGCTGGCGATCGGGAAGGATTCGGCCACCTTCCAGCCGGCGAGCACGTCGCGGTGGGCGTCACCGCCGCGGGTGAACGGCCAGTGTCCGGGCAGCGCGGGCTCGGCCAAGCCGTCCAGGCTGGTGTAGAGCGGACGGACCGGGAAACCGTCGTACGTGGGTGAATCGAGCAAACGCTCGGGTTCGGCAGGCAGATCCTCGACAGCCTTGCGCGTGCTCTTGGCGAGCACACCGGCGACGTTCTCTTGCCACCGCGCGTAGCGGTCCCGAACGGTGGACGCGTCGACAGTCACCGGCGACTCCCAATCTTTCGGCCATCAGACATCTGGCACTGCATGCAGAAATGCCTATCACACTTGATTTTCAGGCTAAATCACGCAGGTCGCTACTACCCAGTAGCTCCACCGCACACCGGTTGCGCATACCCCGGACAGCGACGGGTCAGGGCGCTCGAACGTCGCATGGGCCCGCTCCTGACAGCGATGATCGGGCGGTCAACCCGTACCCTTGGAACACGTGAACTCCGTTGTCAGCGCGCTGCGCACGGTCCTGTCCGCCGTGCAGGCCACTGCGGCACAGATGCCGCTGCGACGGGCCGTGGGCATCGGGGCGGCAATTGTGATTCTTGTCGCAATCGCCATCTGGGTGCCGTTGCCCAACGCGGTGCAGATGCGCGACTGGGCGGCCGCCGCCGGGCCGTGGTTCCCGCTGGCGTTCCTGCTCGCGCACACCGTCGTCACGGTGCTGCCGTTCCCGCGCACCGCGTTCACCCTCGCCGCAGGCCTGCTGTTCGGCTCCGCCCTCGGCGTCACACTGGCCGTCATTGCCAGCACGCTGAGCGCGTTGATCGCGCTCTGGCTGGTGCGCGTGCTCGGCTGGCAGTTGAGCAAGCTGTCGCACAAGCACATCGACAGCCTCGACGCGCGACTCAAGGAACGCGGCTGGGCGGCGATCCTGTCGATGCGCATGATCCCGGCGGTGCCGTTCTCGGTGCTCAACTACGCCGCCGGGGCCTCATCGGTCCGGGTGGTGCCGTACGCATTCGCGACGTTCTTCGGGCTGCTGCCCGGTACCGCGGCCGTCGTCATCCTGGGCGACGCCCTCACCGGACAGATCCGGCCGTCGCTGCTGGTCGTGTCGGCCTGCACCGCGACCATCGGGATCTGCGGGCTGATCTACGAGATCCGGCTGCACCGCCGCGCCCACGCCGCGCAGCACCCGGTCGACGCGCACAGCTGACTACGACTCGCGCTCGGGCAGACCCTTCGCCGTCATCGCGGTGAACAGCGCCAGGAACAGCACGGCCGGCGCCGCGTTCACCGGCTTGTCGTGGGCCCTGATGTGTGCGCCGACGGCCAGCGTGAAGTACAGCGCCAGCATCGCGGTGGTCAGCCGGGCCAGGGCCGAATTACGTTGTCCGGCAAGCAGGCCCACGGCAGCCGCCGCCTTGGAGCCGACGAGGATCCACCGGTACTCCAGCGGGAAGTGCACGCCGTTCAGGGCCTTCTCGATGGGTGCGACGGGCACGGCACACGCCGCCGCGTCGCCGGCCATCAGAAGCGCCAGCGCGGTGTAGGTGCGGCGGGACGTCAACAGGCTCATGGTCACCTCGAGTGCTGCCCGGCGGGCGGGTCGATTTCGGGGAACGGACGCGCCTCGAGCGGCTGCGTCGGCGGGGCCGGGGGCACCGGCACCGACGGGACGCCGTAGCCGGGCTGCTGCACCGGCGTGCGGGCCTCGGCTTCCGCCTTTGCCACCGCCTGCGCGATCGCCGGATCGGTCTGGGTGGAGAACCAGTCGGCGACCTCGTCGTCGTCATCCTTGGCGGGGGCCTCGTCGACCGGCGACGGCGTGTAGCGGAACACGCCGTCCTCCCCCGGGGCGCCGAGCAGCTTGGTGAAACCCTGTAGCGCCGAACCGAAGTCGCTGGGCACCACCCACACCTTGTTGGCCTCGCCCTTGGCCATCTGCGGCAGCGTCTGCAGGTACTGGTAGGCCAGCAGCTCGGGCGTCGGCCGGCCGGCCTTGATGGCCGCGAACGTCTTCTCGATGGCCTTGGCCTGGCCCTGCGCGTTCAGGTACTGGGCGGCCCGCTCACCCTGCGCGCGCAGGATGCGCGACTGCCGGTCTGCCTCGGCGGCCAGGATCGCCGCCTGCTTCGCACCCTCGGCCGCCAGAATCTGTGACTGCTTCTGCCCCTCCGCCTGCTTGATGGACGCCTCCCGGGCGCCCTCGGCGGTCAGGATCATGGCGCGCTTCTCGCGGTCGGCGCGCATCTGCTTCTCCATCGAGTCCTGGATCGACGGCGGCGGGTCGATGCTGCGCAGCTCGACGCGCGCGACGCGCAGACCCCACCGGCCGGTGGCCTCGTCGAGCACGCCGCGCAGCTGGGCGTTGATCTGGTCACGCGAGGTCAGCGTCTGCTCCAGCGTCATGCCGCCGACGACGTTGCGCAGCGTCGTGGTGGTCAGCTGCTCGACGCCGACGATGTAGTTGCTGATCTGGTACACCGCGGCCTGCGGGCTGGTCACCTGGAAGTAGACGACGGTGTCGATGTTGACCGTCAGGTTGTCCTCGGTGATCACCGGCTGCGGCGGGAACGACACGACGCGCTCACGCAGATCCACCCGGGCCCGGATCTTGTCGATGAACGGCAGCAACAGCGTCAGCTGGCCCGAGACGGTCTTGCTGTAGCGGCCCAGCCGCTCGATGACCGCTGCCTCGGCCTGCGGGATGAGCGCCACCGATTTGACCACCACCACGATGGCAAACGCCACCAGGATCAGCAGAAGGACAAGTGCACCAGTCAATTTCAGCTCCCCTTGCGTTCAGATGGCCCGGAAGACCACCGCGGTCGCGCCGTCGATCCGCATCACGGTGACGTGATCGCCGGGTTCGAAGACATCGTCGTCGGCCATCGGGCGCGCCGTCCAGATTTCGCCGTCGAGTTTTACCTGCCCTTCATGGCGGGTCACCCGTTCCAGCACCAGCGCCGACTTGCCTTCCAAGGCCTTCACCGGTTCGGGCAGGCCCGCGGCACCCAGCCGCTTGCGCAGCGCCGGCCGCACCAGGACCAGCAACAGCACCGACACGATGAGGAAGGAGAGACCGTCGGCCCAGATGGGCCAGTCGGTGGCCCAGCTCAGACCTGCCGTCGCGAGGGCACCGCCAGACAGCATGAGCAGGAACATGTCACCGGTCAGCGCTTCGGCACCGGCGAGCCCGATCGCCACGATGAGCCACAGCAACGGCACCGGCATGCGACCAGAGTAGCGCCTTGCAGGCTTAATCGGCCGGAGCGTTTTACACTGCGTGCATCATGTGGTGTCCAAGTGTTTCGCTGACGGTGTGGGCCAATGCCTGGCATGCCGGCCTGGCCGCACCCGACGATGTCCTCGATGCGCTATCGCCGTGGGCACCAAGGCATTCCATTGCCGCTTACGACGCCGTGGCGGCCAGCCGGACGGGGCTGCCGTGGCCCGACCTGACCAACTACGGCGGCGTCACGTTGCTGCAGACGCTGCGGCACGCGGCCGGCGCCGCGCGCTCGGAGCCGGCCCTGAACCTGGTACTGCCCGTACCCGGGGATGTCCGTGGACTGACCCCCGGCACCCAGTTCCAGCAGGACGCCGTCGACATGGGCGAAGCCGTCGTCGTCACCTCCAACTACGGCGAGGCCGTCGGGCTGGTCCCCGATTTCGAATACGAGGACGACACCGACGACGCCGAGGTCAAGGCCCTGTCCTGGACGGTGTACTCGCTGCCCAGCGCTCCCGTGGCCGGCCACTTCGACCTCGGCGAAGAGGAGTACCGCCTGCGCGACGCGGTCCGGTCGGCGGCCGACGCCCTCGGCCGCCTGCGGGCCGAACCCGGTTCGGACATCGAGGATCCGCGCGAGATGGTCGAGCAGCTGCTCGAGGCCGGACACCTGCACAAGCTGCCGGACCACGCCCCCACCCGCGCGGTGCGGGTGCTGGAGACCGCGGCCCACATCGACGCGATCATCACCGTCAGCGCCGGGCTGGCGCCCATCGGCCTGCAGAGCGCATCGGAGATGCAGATCGCCACCGAGGCCATGCGGCCTTTGACCGACATCGTGCGCTCGGCCCGGCTGGCCGCCGTGACGGCCATCCTGCACTCGGCCTGGGAGCGGTAGAACCGGTCAGTCGCCGCAGCACCCCGGCAGGCACGACGCGCCGTTGATGCTGCAGCCGTGCCCGGGCACCGGCTCCGGGCCCTCGACCCGCGCCGGCGCCGCACCCGTGCGCAGTTCGTCGACCAGCGCCGCGGCCAGCCGCGCGTACCGCGGGTCGGCATTGGGAGTTGTGGTGCGCACCAACGTGATTCCCGCCTCGGCCGCCTGCTCGGCGAGCTCGTTGTCGAGGTCCCACACCACCTCGATGTGGTCGGCGACGAATCCGATGGGACACACCACGACAGCTGTGGTGCCCGCGTCCCCGAGCGCGGCGAGATGGTCGGCGACGTCAGGTTCCAACCACGGCACCTGCGGCGGGCCGGACCGTGACTGCCACACCAGGTCGTAGTCGCCCACCCCGACGGCCTGAGCGACCAGACGCGCCGCGTACGCCACCTGCCGGCTGTACAGCCGCGGTCCGTACCGTTCGTCGGCGGCCACCGGTATGGAGTGCGCCGTGAACACCAGGCGCGCGCCCGCAGGCGCGGAATGCAATGCCTGCGAGACGAATTCGGAGTACATCTCGACGAAAAGCGGATGGTCGAAGTACTGCCTCAGCTTCACCAGCTCCGGCGCCTGCGGCCCCGCCGCAGCCCTGCCGCGCGCGATGTCCTCGACATACTGCCGGCAGCTCGAGTAGCCGCCCCACGCCGACGTGGTGAACACCGCTGCCCGGCGAACTCCGTTGTCCCGCATGGCGATGACGGTGTCCTCGACGTACGGCTCCCAGTTACGGTTGCCGAAATACACCGGCAGATCCGGCATCGCCGCCTCGAGCTCCGAGATCAAGGCGCGGTTGATGCCGTTGATCGGCGACACGCCACCGAAATGCAGGTAGTGCTCGGCCACTTCGTCGAGCCGCGCCGGCGGGATGTTGCGTCCGCGGGTGACGTTCTCCAGGAACGGGCGGACGTCGTCGGGACCCTCGGGTCCGCCGAACGACAACAGCAGCAGTGCGTCGAAATCCACGGGTTTGTCCCCTCCTCAGACGCGAAACGGCGTCCCGGCAGTCGAAACCTGCTGGAACGCCGTTTCGGCGGAAAACAAATCGAATCAGAGCAGCTGGGTGCTGGCGCCACCGTCGGCGTAGATGATCGAGCCGGTGGTCGCGGGCAGCCATTCGGACAGCAACGCACAGACGGTCTTGGCGACCGGCGTCGGGTCCTTCATGTTCCAGCCGATCGGCGCGCGCTGGTCCCAGCCCTCTTCGAGCAGCTGCATCTGCTGGCCGGCCTCGTCGCCGAGGGCACCGCCGACGATGGCGCTCATGGCCAGGGTCCGGATGGGGCCTGCCGCAACGAGATTGGAGCGCACGCCGTACTTGCCGGCCTCGCGCGCGACGAACCGGTTGACCGACTCGAGGGCGCTCTTGGCGACCGTCATCCAGTTGTAGGCGGGCATGGCGCGGGTCGGGTCGAAGTCCATGCCGACGATGCCGCCGCCTTCGTTCATGATCGGCAGCAGGGCCTTGGCCAGCGAGGCGTACGAGTAGGCCGAGATGTGGATGCCCTTGGCGACGTCCTCGTAGGGTGCGTCGAAGAACGGGTTGATGCCCATGCCGCTCTGCGGCATGAAGCCGATGGAGTGCACGACGCCGTCGAGCTTGTTGCCCGCGCCGATCACCTCGGTGACGCGCTCACCGAGCGAGGCCAGGTGCTCCTCGTTCTGCACGTCGAGCTCCAGCAGCGGCGCCGGGTTCGGCAGCCGGTCGGCGATGCGCTGGATGAGCTTCATCCGGTCGAAGCCGGTGAGCACCAGCTCGGCGCCCTGTTCCTGGGCGACCTTCGCGATGTGGAACGCGATGGACGAGTCGGTGATGATCCCGGTGACGAGGATCCGCTTGCCTTCGAGCAAACCTGCCATTGTGCTGACTCCTTTAAACGAAAGTTCTGCTAAGCCAAAGAATTCGGGTCAGTGACCCATGCCCATGCCGCCGTCGACCGGGATGACCGCACCGGCGATGTAGCCGGCGTCCTCGGACGCCAGGAAGCTGACGGCACCGGCGACCTCTTCGGCCGTGCCGACGCGCTTGGCCGGGATGAACTCCAGCGCACCTTCCTG
The DNA here is from genome assembly GCF_045311035.1 of Mycobacterium sp. SMC-13. Classification (NCBI taxonomy): domain Bacteria; kingdom Bacillati; phylum Actinomycetota; class Actinomycetes; order Mycobacteriales; family Mycobacteriaceae; genus Mycobacterium; species Mycobacterium sp. SMC-13. Next base: position 507,201 of record NZ_JBJIAI010000001.1, on the reverse strand, counting down.
GATGCGCTCATCGAGGGCACGCGTCATCTCGGTGTCGATGTAGCCGGGGGCGACGACGTTGGCGGTGACGCCGGCCTTGGAGAGCTCGCGCGAGATGGAGCGCGCCATACCGATCAGGCCGGCCTTGGCGGCGGCGTAGTTGGCCTGGTTGCCGATGCCCCACATGCCCGAGACCGAGCCGATGTAGATGATGCGGCCGAAACGCTTGCGCTGCATGCTGCGCGACGCGCGCTGGGTGACGCGGAACGCGCCGGTGAGGTTGGCGTCGATGACCTCGGTGAACCGCTCCTCGGTCATGCGCATCAGGAACGCGTCCTTGGAGATACCGGCGTTGGACACCAGCACCTCGACCGGGCCCTGGTGCTCTTCGACCTCTTTGAACGCCCGGTCGACGGCCTCGGCGTCGGTCACGTCACACACGACGCCGAACAGGCCCTCGGGCGCACCGGAACCGCGGTGGGTCACCGCGACCTTGTGGCCGTCGGCGGCCAGACGCTGCGCGATGGCCAGGCCGATACCCCGGTTACCACCGGTGACCAGCACGGAACGGGAAACGAAGGCCGGACGGCCGGCTGCGGGCGTGGCGGCACCCTCGGTGGCAACAGTGTCACTCATGCTGGTCAACTTATCGTCTCGGCCGGTGCACGCCTAAATCGGCACGCTGCGGCGAGCCGCACAACGGTCTGTGCACGCGTTGTCCGCTCAGCGCGCCGCCATGGCGCCGCGGCGACGGTTCGCCACGAACCGGACGACGTCGGCGATCCAGTCCCGGTCGGTGCGCAGCGTCAGCAGCGGGGCATCGCATCGGCGCAGTGTGCGAGCCACTTCGTCGCGGTGCGCCTGGGCGGCGCGGGCGAAGTCGTCCCGAAGTTGCTCATCGATGGTGAATTCCTTGGTGATGCCGGACTCGGCGTCCTGCAGCACCACGTCCCCGACGGCCGGCAGCTCCACGTCGCGCGGGTCGATGATCTCGATGCCCAGCACCTCGTGGCGCCCGGAGATGGCCCGCAGTGGGCGCATCCAGTTGATCGGGCCGAGGAAGTCACTGATGATCACGGCCATGCCGCGGCGGCGCTCCGGCCGGCGCAGCGCGTCGATGGCGGCGGCCAGGTCACCACGGACCCCGGCCGGGGCCTTGGGTGTGGTGGCGATGGCGCGCAGCAGCTCCTGCTCGTGCAACCGGCCGGACAGTGCGGGCACCCGGCGGACGGTGTCGCCGTTGGAGATGATCGCGCCGAGCCGGTTGCCACCACCGCTGTTGAGGAACGCGATGGAGGCCGCCGCGGCGACCGCCAGATCACGCTTCTCGCAGCCGGCGGTGCCGAAGTCCAGGCTCGCCGACATGTCGACGACCAGCCAGGTCTCCAGCTCCCGGTCGGCGATCATCTGCCGCACGTGCGGATGCGTCGTACGGGCCGTGACGGACCAGTCCATCCGGCGGACGTCGTCGCCGGGCTGGTAGAGCCGGGACTCCCCCGGCTCGGAACCCGGCCCGGGGATCAGACCCTGGTGGTCGCCGTGGAGGACACCGTCCAGCTTGCGCCGGACGGTGAGCTCCAGCTTGCGCAGGGCGGCCGACAGTTCGGGATCGCGAATCTGGCCGCGCTGCAGTGACGGCAGATCGACGGACCGGCCGGTCTGCGGCGAAGCCGAACGATCAGACCCGGGGGCGGTCACCGACCAGAGGCCCCAGCTGCGCCGGCCATCACGGGCGGAACCGAATGTCCTTGCTGCGGAATGGCATTCACCTGCGGCAGCGCGACCGTCTGCAGGATGCGGTTGACGACGGTCTCGGCGGAGATCTCGTCGGCGAGCGCGTCGTAGGTGAGCACGAGGCGGTGCCGCAGCACGTCCGGGATGACCTCGACGACGTCCTGCGGGATGACGTAGTCACGGCCACGCACCAGCGCCAGCGCACGGGAGGCACTGATGATGCCCAGCGAGGCGCGCGGCGAGGCGCCGTAGGCGATCCACGCCTTGGCGTCGGGCATACCGAACTTCTCCGGCTCGCGGGTGGCGGTCACGATGCGCACCACGTAGTCGACGAGCGCGTGGTGCACGAAGGTGTTGGCGGCCACGTCCTGCAGGCGCAGCAGGTCCTCGGTGGTGAGGATCTGCTTGGGCTCCGGCGGCTTGACGCCCATCCGGTAGATGATCTCGCGCTCTTCCTCGGGCGACGGGTAGCCGACGTTGAGCTTGAACAGGAAGCGGTCGCGCTGCGCCTCGGGCAGCTGGTAGACGCCCTCCTGCTCGATGGGGTTCTGGGTCGCCATGACCAGGAACGGGCTGGGCAGCGGGAACGTCTTGCCGCCGATGGAGATCTTGCGCTCGGCCATGACCTCCAGCAGCGCCGACTGCACCTTGGCGGGTGCGCGGTTGATCTCGTCGGCGAGCAGGAAGTTGACCATCACGGGGCCGAGCTCGATGTCGAACTCTTCCTTGCCGACGCGGTAGATGCGGGTACCGACGATGTCGGTGGGCACCAGGTCGGGGGTGAACTGGATGCGGGCGAACGAGCCGCCGACCACCTTGGCGAAGGTCTCCACGGCGAGGGTCTTGGCGACACCCGGGACACCTTCGAGGAGGACGTGGCCCTTGGCCAGCAGGCCGACCAGCATGCGCTCGACCAGCTGGTCCTGGCCGACGATGATGCGCTTGACCTCGAAGATGGCGCGCTCGAGGGTGTGCACCTCGGACTGCAACGAGCCGCTGACGGGCTGCTGCGCGGCGGGGGCGGCGTGCGCCCCGGGCGGGTAACCCTGTGTGGGTGCCGGGCCTGGGTAGCCTCCGGCGCCGTCGGGCGGCCCACTCGGTGACGTCATCTAGCTTCCTCCCACAATTGTTTCGGCCGGGTGTCCGGCGCAAAATCGCTGGTCTAGCGGGTAGCCGCCAATATAGCGGCGCGCCCGGAGTCAACTATTCCAGGCGGCTGCGTATCCGTCGACGTTGCCACGACGGACTTAGGTGATTATCAGGTCTCGATGATGCGGGACAGGTGCGGCGACATGCCGGCCGTCCGGACCGGACTGACCGTCACCTTGCCCGCGCTGCCGGACGCCTCCAGCATCTTCCCGTTGCCGAGGTAGATCGTGACGTGCTGGCTGCCGCCGGGGCCGTAGAAGATCAGGTCGCCGCGCTTGGCCTGCGACGGCGGGATGGCGCGCCCGGTGTTGTACTGGTCGCCCGAGTACTTGGGGATCTGCACGCCGACACCGGCGTAGGCGTAGCGGGTGAAACCCGAACAGTCGTAGCCGATCTTGCCGGCGTCGTAGTCCACGCCGGGGCCGGGACCGGTCAGGGTGCCGCCGCCCCACGAGTACGGGACGCCCATCTGGGAGCCGCCGCGCCGGATGACGTATTCGATGGCCTGCTTACCGCCGACGCGGCCGCCCGGCATCATCGTGGCGCTGCCGCCGCCACCGCCGCTGGGCTTGCCGCCCAGGCCCAGGCTCGACAGGAAGCTCTGGCCGAGGTTCTGGGTGGTCTGCAGGGCCAGCTGGCTGGCCTGGAACGTCGCGTTGGCGATGGCCACCGGGTCACCGGGCGCGCCGGAGCTGGGTTTCGCAGGCAAGGTCGGATCCCAGCCGCCGTCGGGGTCGGCAACCGCACTCGGCGCAGGCCCGAACGCGAGCGCCAGCGCCAGCGCGCCCACGCCCGCGAGGAGGTCTCTCCGGTGAAATTCCTTGCCCTGCAATGCAATAACCCCTGTATCAGTATTCGATGTAACGGATCACGTACGGCGTCATGCCGCTGGTTCGTACGGGCGACACCTTGACGTTGGAACCGGTGTAGGGCGCTTCGAGCATCTGCCCGTTGCCGAGGTACAGGGTCACGTGCTGGCTGCCACCCGGGCCGTAGAAGATGACGTCCCCGCGGCGGGCCTGCGATGTCGGGATCTTGCGGCCCGCCTCATATTGGTTGCCGGAGTAGTGCGGCAGTTTGATGCCGACGCCGGCGAAGGCGTAGAGGATCAGACCCGAGCAGTCGAAGCCGACGGTGCCGGCACCCGAGTCGATGCCCGTGCTGGGACCGGCGGCGGTGCCGCCGCCCCATGAGTACGGCACGCCGATCTGCGACATTGCGCGCTTGATGACGTATTCCGAGGCCTGTTTTCCGTACACGCGCGGGATGGCGCCGTTGGTGTATCCCGACTTGGTGACGGTGGCGGGCACCAGGCCGAGTTTCTGCAGGAAGCTGTGGCCCATCTGCTGGGTGACCTGAGCCGACGTCGCGGTCATGCCGAGCACGTTGTTGATGACGGCGATCGGGTCACCGGGGATGTTGGCGCTCGGAATCTTGGGCAGGGTCGGATCCCAGCCGCCGTCGTCCCACTTGCGGGGGCCGGCCGCGGCGGGCGCGCCGTCCCAGTTGTCGGCATACCGGCCGGGGTTGGCCGCCGGAGTTCCGGACGCCGGGGCACTCGCGGCCCACTGCGTACGCGCCGCGTTGAGCTTGGCCTGCGCCGCGTCGCGCTGGCTGACCAACTGGTCCAACTGGGTCTGCTGGTCGGCGAACGTGGTCCGGGCGTCGGTCAGGGCCTTGACCGCGTCGTCCTGTCTGGCCTGGGCATCTTTGACGGCCTGGTCGGCCTTCTGCTTGGCCAGTCGGGCGGCGGATTCGCGGTTGGCCAGTTCGGTCCGGCTGCGCTGCAGATCGGCGATGGCCTCCTGCGAGCTGATGGTCAGCGCCTGGCCGGTGGCGGCGGTGTTGATCATCTCGCCGGGATCGGTCGCGGTCAGGTAGGACGCGGACGGCCCGTTGATGTACGCCGCCTCGGCGTACTTGTCGAAGTGCGCCTGGGCGGCGGCGATGGCCGCGTTGGCGTCCTTCAGACCGGTCTGGCTGGTGTCGATGTCCTGCTGGGCGGTCGCGGCGTCGTCCCGGGCGGTCTGCACGTCGGCGATGGCCTTGTTGACCGATTCCTGCCGGGTCTGGATGGCGGCGCCGAGGTCCTGCAGTTTCTGGTTGGCATTGGCGAGTTCGGTGACCAGGGCGGCGATCTCGCTGCTGCCGGGTTGGGCCGACGCGATACCGGAGGCGAAGACGGACGCGGTCATCACACCGAATACGAGCGACCCGGTGCCGACGCGACTGCCCAACCGGGTGGCCAGCCCACCGGTGAAGGGCCGAATGCTGCGTCCCATTGACTCAGGTCTCCTAAGGCTCCAGCGCGCTGGTGCCCGCCTAAGGCAAAAGCGGGCTCGATCCGTTGGTCCCGTAAGTCGCAGAAATCACAAATCATCACAACTGCAACAAGCGGTACCAACTGCACCGTACGTCACAGGTTGCACAAATGAAACGTTAGTAACAAACCACACCGTTGTAATTGAAAAAGGTGTGACCGAATAGTGATATTCGAATTCGCGGCGCCCCGCGCGCAGCTACCGAGATGCGGGCGCGGCGGCGTCCTGCGGCGCCGCAGCCGCTGCCGCTTTCCGGGCCCGGACCTGCAGAAACCGGGTGCCCACGGCAGCCGCCACCACGCCGAGGATGACCACCACAGTGAACGACGTCCAGGGAAATATCGGGGTTTCCAGCTGGCTCACAAAATTCTTCGAGTTCTGCACAACGCTCGGCGTCTTCGCGAGATCCTGACCGGCCTCCAACAGCGACCTGTCATAGGTCGGGCTGACCGAGCCGGCGAAGCCGGGACTGAGGGTCAGCACCGTCGACTCGGGGTACACCCGGCCGACGTCCGCGGCGATGTCGCGCAGTGGGGTGTCGATGCCCGGACTCGTCGGCAGCACCACGATCTTGAGGTCGATGCCCTTGGCGTGGGCGTCGGCGACGACCTGACGCAGGGCGGCGGCCTCCTGCGCGGCCTCGGCCGCCTGCTTCGCCTCCTGCGGCGTGGCCGGCGTCTTGGCGGGCGCGATGCCCGGCGCACTGACCCCACCGTCACGCACCTGCGTGATCACCGTCGCCATACACACGTCGACAGGGGTCTTGGCCGGGTCCTGCCCGACCGTGGCACAGACGTCCGGCGGAATGAATGCCGCGAAAGTTGTCACGCGGCAAACGGTACTGGAATTTCCTCGAACTCCCTGACGGCGCACCCGGAACCCGACAAGACTGTAGCCACCCCCTGGGCGCTCATAGGACAAGCGTACTGTTAGGGTAGCAACGCGCCGCTGACACAGCCCGTCGCGGCGAGATCTAGCCGGGAGTTGATGTGAGCAGCAATTCATTTGGAGCCCGTGACACGCTCGTTGTCGGGGAAAACAGCTACGAGATTTTCCGCCTCGACGCGGTTCCGGGTACCGAGAAGCTTCCCTACAGCCTCAAGGTGCTTGCGGAGAACCTGCTGCGCACCGAAGACGGCGCCAACATCACCAAGGATCACATCCTGGCCCTGGCCAACTGGGATCCGTCGGCCGAGCCGAGCATCGAAATCCAGTTCACCCCGGCCCGCGTGATCATGCAGGACTTCACCGGCGTGCCTTGCGTCGTCGACCTGGCCACCATGCGTGAGGCCGTCACCGCCCTCGGCGGCGACCCCAACAAGGTCAATCCGCTCTCTCCCGCCGAGATGGTCATCGACCACTCCGTCATCCTCGATGTGTTCGGCACCGCCGACGCCTACGAGAAGAACGTCGCCCTCGAGTACGAGCGCAACGCCGAGCGCTACCAGTTCCTGCGCTGGGGCCAGGGCGCCTTCGACGACTTCAAGGTCGTCCCGCCGGGCACCGGCATCGTCCACCAGGTCAACATCGAGTACCTGGCCCGCACCGTGATGGTCCGTAACGGCCAGGCCTACCCCGACACCTGTGTGGGTACCGACAGCCACACCACCATGGAGAACGGCCTGGGCGTGCTGGGCTGGGGCGTCGGCGGTATCGAGGCCGAGGCCGCCATGCTGGGCCAGCCCGTCTCGATGCTGATCCCCCGCGTCGTCGGCTTCAAGCTGACCGGTGAAATCCAGCCGGGCGTGACCGCCACCGACGTGGTGCTGACCGTCACCGACATGCTGCGCAAGCACGGCGTCGTCGGCAAGTTCGTCGAGTTCTACGGCAAGGGCGTCGCCGAGGTGCCGCTGGCCAACCGCGCCACCCTGGGCAACATGAGCCCCGAGTTCGGCTCGACCTGTGCGATCTTCCCGATCGACGAAGAGACCATCAACTACCTGCGCCTGACCGGCCGCACCGACGAGCAGCTGGCGCTGGTCGAGGCCTACGCCAAGACCCAGGGCATGTGGCACGACGCCGACCGCGAGCCGGCCTTCTCGGAGTACCTCGAGCTGGACCTGTCGACGGTCGTGCCGTCGATCGCCGGCCCGAAGCGCCCGCAGGACCGAATCCTGTTGTCGGAGAGCAAGATCGCCTTCCGCAAGGACATCCACAACTACGTGGAGGAGCAGCACCCGGCCGACCACACCAAGCTCGACGAGGCCGTCGAGGAGTCGTTCCCGGCTTCCGACCCTGCCGCCCTGTCCTTCGCGGACGACGGCGCCGTCGACGTCCAGTCCGCCGCCAACGGCTCCGAGGGCCGCCCGAGCAAGCCCATCCGCGTCAAGGGCGAGCGCGGCGAGTTCATCCTCGACCACGGCGCCGTCGCGGTCGCGGGTATCACCTCCTGCACCAACACCTCCAACCCGTCGGTCATGATCGGTGCCGCCCTGCTGGCCCGCAACGCCGTCGAGAAGGGCCTGTCCAGCAAGCCGTGGGTCAAGACCAACATGGCCCCGGGCTCGCAGGTCGTCACCGACTACTACGAGAAGGCCGGCCTGTGGCCCTACCTGGAGAAGCTGGGCTTCTACCTGGGCGGCTACGGCTGCACCACGTGCATCGGTAACACCGGCCCGCTGCCGGAGGAGATCTCCAAGGCCGTCAACGAAGAGGACCTGACCGTCACCGCGGTGCTGTCGGGTAACCGCAACTTCGAGGGCCGCATCTCCCCCGACGTCAAGATGAACTACCTGGCCTCGCCGCCGCTGGTCATCGCCTACGCCCTCGCCGGCACCATGGACTTCGACTTCGAGACGGACTCCCTGGGCAAGGACACCGACGGCAACGACGTCTTCCTGCGCGACATCTGGCCGTCGGCCCAGGAGATCGACGACACCATCAAGAGCGCGATCAGCCAGGACATGTTCCGCAAGTCCTACGCCGACGTGTTCAAGGGCGACGACAACTGGCGCAACCTGCCGACCCCGGACGGCGACACCTTCGCCTGGGACGACGCCTCGACCTACGTCCGCAAGGCGCCGTACTTCGACGGCATGGAGATGGAGCCCGCGCCCGTCACGGACATCAAGGGCGCCCGCGTCATGGCGCTGCTGGGTGACTCGGTGACCACCGACCACATCAGCCCGGCCGGCCCGATCAAGCCGGGTACCCCGGCCGCGGACTACCTGGACGCGCACGGTGTGGCCCGCAAGGACTACAACTCGCTGGGCAGCCGTCGTGGCAACCACGAGGTCATGGTCCGCGGCACCTTCGCCAACATCCGCCTGCAGAACCGCATCCTGGACACCATCGGCCTCGAGGGCACGCAGGGTGGCTACACCCGCGACTTCACCCAGGAGGGTGGCCCGCAGGAGTTCATCTACAACGCGTGCATGAACTACCAGAAGGCCGGCATCCCGCTGGTCGTGCTGGGCGGCAAGGAATACGGTTCGGGCTCCTCGCGTGACTGGGCCGCCAAGGGCACCACACTGCTGGGCGTCAAGGCCGTCATCACCGAGTCGTTCGAGCGCATCCACCGGTCGAACCTGATCGGCATGGGCGTCATCCCGCTGCAGTTCCCGGCCGGCGAGAGCGCCAAGTCGCTGGGCCTGGACGGCACCGAGACCTTCGACATCACCGGCATCGAGGAGCTCAACGCCGGCAAGACGCCGAAGACCGTGCACGTCTCCGCCACCAAGGAGGACGGCACCAAGGTCGAGTTCGAGGCCGTGGTCCGGATCGACACCCCCGGTGAGGCCGACTACTACCGCAACGGCGGCATCCTGCAGTACGTGCTGCGCAACATGCTGCGGTCGGGTAGCGAGGCCTGACAGCTGGCTGATTCGGTTGGGCAGCCCCCGGGCTGCCCAACCGAACGCCGGTAGGAGTCCTGGTGCCCAAAGTCAGCGACGATCATCTCGCCGCCCGTCGAGCGCAGATCCTCGACGGCGCCCGACGCTGTTTTTCCGAGTTCGGGTACGAAGGTGCGACGGTGCGGCTTCTCGAAGAAGCCACCGCGATGTCGCGCGGCGCGATCTTCCACCATTTCCGCGACAAGGACGCGCTGTTCTTCGCGCTCGCCGAGGAAGACGGCGAGCGGATGGCCGAGACCGTCGAGAAGGACGGCCTCGTGCAGGTCATGCGGAACATGCTGGCCAAGCCGGAGAACTACCAGTGGCTGGGCACCCGGCTGGAGATCGCCCGCCGGCTGCGCACCGACGCCGAGTTCCGCGCCGAGTGGCAGCAGCGCTACGAGGAACTCAACCAGGCCACCATCGCGCGCCTGGAGCGCAAGAAGGCCGCCGGCACGCTGCGTGACGACGTGCCCACCGAAGTGCTGCACATCTATCTCGACCTGGTGCTCGACGGCCTCATCGCACGGCTGGCCTCAGGGCAGACCGGCGAGGATCTGGCGGCCGTCCTCGACATCGTCGAGGCATCGGTCCGCCGAAAGCCCTAGCGGCTCAACCCTTTCAGCGGTTCGCGCTCATCACCGACAGCAGCTCGTAGCCGACGTGTGCGGCGGCGATGCCCGTCAGCTCGGCGTGGTCGTACGCCGGGGACACCTCGACGATGTCGGCGCCCACCACGTTCAGACCGGTCAGCGAACGCAGCGAATGCAGCAGTTCGCGCGACGTCAGTCCCCCGGCCTCCGGCGTCCCGGTGCCGGGCGCGTGCGCCGGGTCCAGCACGTCGATGTCCACCGAGACGTAGACCGGACCGCCCGCCAGCCGCTTGACCATGCGCTCCCGCACGCTCGCGAGGCCGTCGACCTGGTAGTCGTCGGAGCGGATCACCTGGAAGCCCAGGATCGCGTCGTCCTCGAGGTCCTTCTTGCTGTACAGCGGGCCGCGGATACCCATGTGCAGCGAACGCTCCATGTCGATGAGGCCCTCTTCGCTGGCCCGGCGGAACGGCGTGCCGTGCGTGTAGGCGGCGCCGAAGTAGGTGTCCCAGGTGTCGAGGTGGGCGTCGAAATGCAGCACGGCGATGGGGCCGTGGTCGCGGTGCAGTGACCGCAGGATCGGCAGCGCGATGGTGTGGTCACCGCCGAGTGTGAGCACGGCGCTGCCGTCCTTGCGCAGCGCGGTCACCTCGGTGTCGATGGTCTCGATGGCCTCGTTGATGTTGAACGGGTTGACGCCGATGTCGCCGGCGTCGGCGACCTGCTGATTGGCGAACGGTGACACGTCGAGCGCCTGGTTGTAGGGCCGCAGCAGCTTGGACGCGGCACGGATGTGGCCCGGGCCGAAGCGCGCGCCCGGGCGGTAGGACACGCCGGTGTCGAACGGGACGCCGAGGATCGTGACGTCGGGTGCGGACACCTGGTCCAGGCGCGGCACCCGGGCGAACGTGGCCGGCTCGGCGTAGCGCGGGAACCGGCTCGCATCGACCTGGCCGATGATCTCGCGGCCGTCGGGCGCGGTGGTCGTGATGTACCGGTCGAAGCTCATCAGTTCTCCAAAGTCGTGGCGTGTGGCTTGGGTCTCATTGTTTCCGGCAGTAGAATTATTGTCAACCTTTGTTTCCTAGGAGGAAATCGTGGGCGGTTCGCCGGCAACGCAACTAACGATCGCCGCACGGTTGAAGGCCGCCCGCAGCGCCAAGCGCATGACCCTCGACGAGCTCGCCGCCGCCAGCGGCGTGACCAAGGGCTACCTGTCGAAGGTCGAACGCGGCCAGTCCAACGCGTCGGTCGCCGCCCTCATCCGCATCTGCGACGCACTCGAACTCCAGGTCGGTTCCCTGTTCGACGAGACCCCCGTCGGCGAGGTGGTCCGCGCCGGCGAATACCCGCCCATCGAGTTCGGCGGCACCCGGATGACCGAATTCCAGCTGACACCGACGGGCGAGCGCAGATTCCAGGTCCTGCTGAGCGACATCGCGCCCGGCGGCGGCAGCGGGAGCGACACCTACTCGCTGCCGGCCGAGGTGGAGTTCGCCATGGTCACCGAAGGCCGGCTGCACATCGACTTCGTCGAGGGCAACGGCAGCCGCATCACCCTCGAGGCGGGCGACACGCTGACCTTCGAGGCCGACCGCCCGCACGCCTTCCACGCCGACGCGCAGTCCGGCGCCAAGGTGTTGTGGGTGCTTACCCCGGCGCTGACGCAGCGGCGGCTGGCCGAGGCTGCCGAGTAGTCAGGCGGCCGTCAACTCCTGGCGGCTGCGTTCGACGGCGGCGTGCTCGTCACTCAGATCGACATCACGGGTCAGGACGTAGTACGCCACCCCGGACACCGCGAGGCCGACGAGGAAGGAGATGTCCACTCCCCCAAGCAACTTGGCGATAGGCCCCACGTAGAAGTGCAGTGAGATGAACGGCACCATCGCCGCCATGCCGAGGAAGTACGCCGCCAGCCCGCGCCAGGACCACCGGCCGTAAATGCCGTCGGGCCGGAAGATGTCGACTATCGAATAGTGGCCGCGCCGAACGAAATAGAAGTCGACCAGATTGACCGCCGTCCACGGGATGAGGAAGTACAGCATCAACAGCACGAACGTGTTGAACGACTCGAGGTAACCCTCCGGCAGCGACAGGGCGACGACGAACGCGACCAACGACGTCAGCGCGATGCCGAGCACCCGCAGGCGCACGGTGGGCGTGATCGGCCGGAAGGCGTCCAGTGCGCTCATGCTCGTCAGGCTCGCGCCGTAGGCGTTGACGGACATGATGGTCACCAGCGCGATCGACGCCACCACGACGGTGAAAGTGCCGAAGCCGGGCAGCAATTGATTGCCGACGGTCTGGATCGAGACGATCGCGTCCGGCGTCGGCAGCGCCGACGCCAGCACCGCACCCAGAGACATCAGCCATACCGACGAACCCGCGGCACCCAGATACGTCCACCAGATGACGTGCTTGGCCGAGGTGTTCTCCGGCAGGTAGCGCGAGTAGTCGGACACGTACACCGCATACGAGATCTGGTATCCGGCCGCCGCCGCGAACTGCATCAGGAACACCGTCAGCGAGAACTTGCCGCCGTCGGGGACCGCCGCATTCAGGTGCAGGGTCGACAACGCGTAGACGGTGAGCACGCCGAACACGACGATCAGCAGGTATGTCAGCCACCGCTGCACGACCATCATCAGGTCGAAGCCGACGACGGCGATGACGATGGCCGCCACCATCAGCCCGAGGTACCAGAGCCAGTTCGGGCCCGCGAAAACCGTCTTGAAGCCCGACGTGGCGAGGATGGTGTTGAAGACGTTGAAGCCGATGTACACGAAGATCACGGCGACGAACGGGACGAGCGCACCACGCGAGCCGAACTGCGCACGCGACTGGATCATCTGCGGCAGACCCATCGTGGGGCCCTGGTTGGCGTGGAAGCACATGAAGAGCGTCCCGAAGCAGGCGCCGGCGACCGCGGCCAGCACCGACCATCCCGCGGACAGGCCGTTGGCCGGCCCGAGGAAGCCCGTGACCATCGTGGTCAGCACGAAGTTCCCGGTGAACCAGAACGGCGCCTGGTGGTGCACCTTGCCCCTGCGTTCCCCGGTCGGGATCCAGTCGATGGACCGGGTCTCGATTGCACCTGCCATGGCATCCCCTTTGATGTGGCTCAGATCACTGGCCTCAGAGTAGGCATTCACTGTCGCCAAAGGCAACAATTGTTTCCTAGCTCACTCCACATGTTGACAGATGGGAGTGACGTACCGCACTCTGTTACGCGAGTCACAAATCTCGTGGCGCGCCCTCCTCTCCACGGAGCTCCCCTTGGCCATCACCGAGGCCCCACGGCCGGGCATCCTGCGCGCCATGAGCGCACAAAAATCCGTCGACGACATCGTCGCCGCCAACGAAACCCCGGACGGCCCCCACCTCAAGCGCTCGATGGGCTTCATCCATCTGACCGCCCTGTCCATCGGCGCGACGCTCGGCACCGGAATCTTCGTCATCCTCGGCGCCGCCGTGCCGAAAGCCGGTCCGGCAGTCCTGCTGTCGTTCATCCTCGCCGCCGTCACCGCGCTGTTCTCGGCGCTGTCCTACGCCGAACTGGCGGGCACCATCCCCGTCTCCGGCAGCTCCTACTCCTACGCGTACGCCACCCTGGGCGAGTTCTGGGCCTGGGTGTGCGGCTGGTGCCTCATGCTCGAATACGGAGTCTCGGTCGCCGCCGTCGCCGTCGGCTGGGGCGGCTACATCAACACGCTGCTCCACCAGCTGTTCGGCATCGAGCTGCCCGCCGCCGTCACCGGCGCACCCGGCGAAGGCGGCGTCATCAACCTGCCGGCCATCACGATCGTGGTCCTCGCCTCGATACTGCTGCTGCGGGGCGCCTCCGAGTCGGCCGTCGTCAATACCGCGATGGTCATCCTCAAATGCGTCGTGCTGGTGTTCTTCTGCGCCGTCGCGTTCACGGCGTTCAAGGCCGGCAACCTCACGCCGTTCATGCCGCTGGGCTTCCTCGGCGTCTCCGCCGCCGCCTCGCAGGTCTTCTTCTCGTACATCGGGTTCGACGCTGCATCCACCGCGGGCAACGAGGCCAAGGACCCGAAGCGGGACCTGCCGCGCGCCATCATGGCCTCGCTGCTGATCGTCACGGTGCTGTACCTCGCCGTGGCGCTGGCCGCCCTCGGCGCGATGAGCTGGACCAAGTTCAGCGCCGACGAAGGCGCCACCCTGGCCGTCGCCCTCAGCGGCATCACCAGCAGCAATGTGCCGGCCATCATCCTGTCGATCGGCGCCGTCATCGCCATCGCAAGCGTCGTCCTCGCCGTCCAGTACGGTCAGACCCGCATCCTGTACACCATGGCCGTCGACGGCCTGGTGCCCGCGCTGTTCGCCAAGATCAACCCGCGGACCTTCGTGCCGACCTGGAACATCGTCATCTGCGGCGTCGTCGTGTCACTGCTCGCCGGTTTCGTGTCGCTGGGTGAGCTGGCCAACGCCACCTCGATCGGCTGCCTCTTCGCCTTCGCGCTGGTCAATGTCGCCGTCATCATCCTGCGGCGCACGCGCCCCGACCTGCATCGCACGTTCCGCCTGCGGCTGTTCCCCGTCGCACCGGTGCTGGGTTTCCTGTTCTGCTGTTACCTGATGTGGGCCCTGCCCGTCGCGACGTGGATCGCGTTCGGCATCTGGGGTGCCCTCGGCCTGGCGGTGTACTTCGGCTACAGCATCCGCAAGTCCAAGCTGCGCGTGGACGTCGCGTAGATGATCACCGTCGGCATGTTCCAAGGCCCGCAGGAATCGGGGACCGTCGCCGAGAACCTCAAGGCCATCGCCGCGGCGGCGCGGCGGGCCGCCGATGCGGGCTGCCGGATTCTCGTCACGCCCGAGATGTCGGCGACCGGTTACAACATCAGCACCGAGATCGCCGCCCGCGCCGAGTCCGCAGACGGCCCGATCTTCCAGGCTGTCCGGAACATCGCGCGCGACAACGGGATCGCCGTCGTCTACGGGTATCCCGAGGTCGCAGAAGGCAAGCCGTACAACAGCGTCCAGGTCGTCGACCGGGACGGTGCAGCCCTGGCCAACTACCGCAAGACCCACCTGTATGGCTTCGACCGCGAGTTCTTCACCCCGGGCGCCGACTGGGTCGCGCAGTTCGAACTCGACGGCGTCACCTGCGGACTGCTGATCTGCTATGACATCGAATTCCCGGAGAACGCCCGCGCGCACGCCGACGCCGGCACCCAGTGGCTCGTCGTCCCCACCGGGCTCATGGAGCCGTGGAGTTTCGTTGCGACGCACATCGTTCCGGTGCGCGCCTACGAGAGCCAGCTGTTCCTGTCGTACGTCAACCGCACGGGCTTCGAGAACGGCCTCGAGTACTGCGGACTGAGCTGCACCATCGCGCCCGACACGACCGAACTGTGTCGCGCCGGCCGGACCGAGGACCTCCTCGTCACCCACATCGATCCCGACGCGGTGGCCATGTCCCGCGCCGTCAACACCCATCTCGGCGATCGCCGCCGAGATCTCTACCAGGAGAACCAGACCCGATGACCGTCCCCCAGCCCATCGAAGAGACGCAGCTGTCGGAGACCGGACCGCGGTCGTCCGACAAGCCGATAACGATGTTCGGTCCGGACTTCCCGTTCGCCTACGACGACTACGTGTCCTCCGCCGACGGCCTCGGCGAGATCCCCGCCGACCGCCACGGCACCGAGGTCGCGATCGTCGGCGCCGGCTGCGCGGGCCTCACCGCCGCCTACGAACTCATGAAGTTGGGCCTGAAACCCGTTGTGTACGAGGCGGATCAGATCGGCGGCCGGATGCGGTCCATCCCATTCGAGCACGCCCCGGACGCGGTCGCCGAAATGGGCGCCATGCGCTTCCCACCGACCTCCACGACGCTGTACCAGTACTTCGACAAGGTCGGCATCGAGACCATCGAATTCCCGAACCCGCTGGGCCCCGCGACGCCCAGCACCGTCGTCGACCTCAAAGGCCAGACGTACTACGCCGAGAAACTCGCCGATCTGCCGCAGGCCTTCACCGACGTCGCCGACGCCTGGCGCCAGACGCTCGAGGACGGCGCCGACCTGCACGCGATCCAGAACGCCATCCGCGAACGCGACAGCCAGGCCCTGAAGTCCGCGTGGGGCAAGCTCGTTCGCGAACTCGACGACGAGACGTTCTGGGGCTTTTTGACCAAGTCGCACCACTTCAAGTCGTTCGAGCTGCGCGAGATCTTCGGCAAGGTCGGCTTCGGCACGGGCGGCTGGGACACCGATTACCCGAGCTCGATGCTCGAAATCCTGCGGGTGGTACTCACCGAGGCCGACGACAACCACCGCGGCGTGGTCGGCGGTTCACAGCAACTGCCGCTGCGGTTGTGGAAGCGCTCCCCGCAGCGCCTCGCCCACTGGCCCGCCGGTACCTCGCTCGAATCGCTGCACGGCGGCCGGACCCGCGGCGCCGTCACCGACATCCGGCGCACGCACCCCAACCGCTACACCATCACCGACGCCGACGGCGAGACGCGCACCTACGACGCCGTCATCGTCACCGCCCAATCGTGGATGCTGCTCAACAACATTCGCTGCGACGACGACCTGTTCCCGTCCAACGTGTGGTCGGCCATCGAGCAGACGCACTACATGGGTTCGTCGAAGGTTTTCGTGTTGGTCGACCGGCCGTTCTGGAAGGACAAGGACGCCCAGGGCCGCGACGTCATGTCGATGACGCTGACCGACCGGATGAGCCGCGGCACCTATCTGCTCGACCAGGGGCTCGACGCCGACGGCAACGAGAAGCCCGGCGTCATCTGCCTGTCGTACACCTGGGAGGACGACTCCCGGAAGATCGTGCCGCTGGGCGCCACCGAGCGCATGGATCTGATGCTCAAGTCACTGCAGGCGATCTACCCGAACGTGGACATCCGCAGCCACATCATCGAGACGCCCAAGACGGTCTCATGGGAGACCGAGCGCAACTTCATGGGCGCGTTCAAGGCGAACCTTCCGGGCCACTACCGCTACCAGGAGCTGTTGTACACGCACTTCATGCAGCGTGACCTCGACGCGCGGCATCGTGGCATCTACCTGGCGGGCGACGACATCTCGTGGACGGCGGGCTGGGCGGAGGGTGCGATCACCACCGCACTCAACGCGGTGTGGGCCGTGATGGACCAGTTCGGCGGGTCGACCTCGCCCACCAACCCCGGCCCGGGCGACCTCTTCGACATGATCGCCCCGGTCCGGCTGACCGACGAGATCTAAGGCGCACCAACGGGTTACGCCGCGACTATCCGTTCACGGCGAAAGCGGCTGGGCCGCAGGGTCGTTCAGGCGATCTTGCGGCTGCGGTGATTCGGACCGCCGCGGCTGCGCATCACCGCGCCGGACTGCACCAGCATGCTGTGCACCGACCCATAGGATTTTCCGGACGTGGCCACCAATGACCTGATACTGGCGCCGCTCTCGTAGGCGTTACGCAGCTGGGTCATCATCTGGTCGCGAGATGCCTTGGATTGCCTCATCGCCGGTCCCCTGACTCTCCCCCCGGCGGTATGCCGGGCTGACGGAAATCAGCGTAAGAACAGCGCTCGCTCGGCGCGGGCGATTCGGTGAATCAGGTCACGCCAATTCGATGAGATCGCGGTAGGTGTCCGACCAGAAGTCCTCGGTGGCGTCCGGCAGCAACAGCACCCGCTGCGGATTGAGCGCCTCGGCCGCGCCCGGATCGTGCGTCACGAGCACCACCGAACCCGCGTAACTGCGCAGCGCGTCGAGCACCTGCTCGCGCGACGCCGGGTCCAGGTTGTTGGTCGGCTCGTCGAGCAGCAGCACATTGGCGGTCGAGGCGACCAGGCCGGCCAGCGCCAACCGGGTCTTCTCACCGCCGGACAGCGTGCCGGCGGGCTGATCCAGCTGCGGGCCCGTGAACATGAACGCACCCAGCAGGCCACGCAGATCCTGTTCCCCGGTGTCGGGGGCGGCGTGCCGGATGTTCTCCCACACGGTCGCGGCGTTGTCGAGGGTGTCGTGCTCCTGCGCGAAGTAACCGATCTTGAGGCCGTAGCCCGGTTCGATGCCGCCGGCGTCGGCGGTCTCCACGCCCGCCAGCAGGCGCAACAGCGTCGTCTTACCGGCGCCGTTGAGGCCAAGGACGACGACCCGCGAACCCCGGTCGATCGCGAGGTCCACGCCGGTGAAGATCTCCAGCGAGCCGTACGTCTTGGTCAGGCCCTTGACGATCAGCGGGGTCTTGCCGCACGGCGCCGGCGTCGGGAACTTGATCTTGGCGACCTTGTCGGCCACCCGCTCAGCATCGAGTTCGGCGATCATGCGCTCGGCACGGCGCAGCATGTTCTGCGCGGCAACAGCTTTGGTGGCCTTGGCGCCCATCTTCGCGGCCTGCGCCCGCAGCGCACCCGCCTTCTTCTCAGCGTTCGCGCGCTCACGGCGGCGGCGCTGCTCGTCGGTGGCGCGGGCGTCGAGGTACTTCTGCCAGCCCATGTTGTAGACGTCGGCCTCGCCGCGCACGGCGTCGAGGAACCACACCCGGTTCACCACATCGGCGAGCAGTTCGACGTCGTGACTGATCACCACGAGACCGCCGGTATGGCTCTGCAGGAACGTGCGCAGCCAACCGATGGAGTCGGCGTCGAGGTGGTTGGTCGGCTCGTCCAGCAGCAGCGTGGTGTTGGAGCCGGAGCCCTCCGAGGCCGCGAACAGGATGCGGGCCAGTTCGATACGACGACGCTGACCACCCGACAGGGTCCGCAGCGGCTGCGTAAGCACCCGGTCCGGCAGGCCGAGGCTGGCGCAGATGCGGCCGGCGTCGCTCTCGGCGGCGTATCCACCGAGGGCCGAAAACCGTTCCTCCAGAACGCCGTACCGGCGCACCGCCTTGTCGCGGGCGGCCTCGTCGACCACCTCGGCCATGATGGCCTGCTGCTTCTCCAGGTCGGCCAGCAGCGTGTCCAGGCCGCGGGCCGAGAGCACTCGGTCGCGGGCCAGGACGTCCAGATCGCCTTCCTTCGGATCCTGCGGCAGGTAACCGGCCTCGCCGATGCGCTCGACCGTCCCGGCATACGGCTGGCCTTCACCGGCCAGGATGCGCAGCGTCGTGGTCTTGCCGGCACCGTTGCGGCCGACCAGACCGATCCGGTCGCCCGGCTGGATCCGCAGCGCGGAACCCTCGAAGGCCAGCAGCGTGCGCGCTCCGGCGCGGACCTCCAGGTCCGTTGCGGTGATCACGCAGCTGCCTCCTAGCTCATTTGTCGTCTGTGAAGACCGCGGGTCGTTTCTCGGCGCGCGCGGCAACCGCCTCTTCGAAGTTGGCGGTGAGCAGTCGGATGAAGAGCTGACCCAGGCCTTCGGCCTGCATATGGCTCTCCAGACTACCGGCGTCCAGTCCACTCCAGAGAGTCCGCTTGGTCAATTCAATTCCCGGGCGGGAGAACGAGCCGATGCGCTCGGCCATGTCGAAGCAGGTTTGCAGGAGCTGATCGTCGGCGACGGTCCGCGACACCAGACCGATCCGCTCGGCCTCGGCCGAGTCGATGTCCCGGCCGGTGAGCATCACCTCGAACGCCCGTGACGTGCCGATGGCCCGCGGCAGGAGATAGGACAGGCCCAATTCGCTGGCCGTCAGACCGTTGTTGATGCCGGCGGCCCGGAAGTAGGCGCCCTCGCCGGCGACGCGAATGTCGCACGCCAGGGCGAGGCACAGACCACCGCCGATCGCGGCCCCGTTGACCGCCGCGATCACCGGTTGATGCAGCTTGCGCAGGGCGAGGATGACGTCGTCGAGCACTTCCATGGAGCGCAGCGCGAACGTCGGCCGGGTCAGCCCCGCGACGTGTGGCACCGAGCCGGCCGACTTGTGGTCGGCACCCGAGGAGAACCCGCGCCCCGCGCCGGTCAGGACGACCGCGCGGACATCGTTGTCGTTGGTGATGTCATCGAGCGCCGCCTTGAGCGGAACCATGACGTCGAACGCCATCGAGTTCATCCGCTCGGGGCGGTTCAGGGTGACCAGGGCCACGCCAGGGCGCGGGCGGTCGACGAGTACCAGTGGGTTCTGTTCGGTCACGCCCTGCACGCTAGCGGGTGCGCAATGTCACACCCGCCGGCAGTGCTCGGCCGCGCTCAGACGTCGGTGCCGTCGCCCTTTTCGGCCATCGCGGCGTCGATGTCGAATTCCTTGATCTGGCTGATGACCTCGTCGAGCTGATTGGCCGCCAGCATGCCCGAGTGCCGGAACACCAGCTGGCCCTTCTTGAACGCCATCAGGGTCGGGATGGCCTGGATCTCGGCCGCGGAGGCCAGCGCCTGCTCGGCCTCGGTGTCGACCTTGGCGTGGAAGACGTCGGGGTGCTTCTCGGACGATGCGGTGAACGTCGGAGCGAACGCCCGGCACGGCCCGCACCATGACGCCCAGAAGTCCACCAGCACGATGTCGTTGTCGCTGATGATGCCGTTGAATTCGGCGGCGGTGATGTCCTTGGTGCTCACGCTTCTCCCAACATTGCGGTGTACCTGCTTGTTCCCAGTATCTGGTCAGCTCAATCGTGCCAGCGCACTGGCCGCGTCGTAGCCATTGAACCCGTCCAGGGTGCCGCTGCGCAGGCGGTTCACCCAACCGGGATCGGCCAGCAGCGCCCGCCCGATCGCGACCATGTCGAACTCGCCGGCGTCGAACTGCTCCACCAACTGGTCCACCGGTCCCGGCTCGATGACCTGGCCGGGCTTCTCGGACCGGAACGCGGTCTGCAGGCCCACCGAACCGACGGCGATGACGGGCGTCCCGGTGACCTTCTTGGTCCAGCCGGCCAGCGTCAGGGCCGGGTCGGCGTCGGGGAACGCCGGCACATAGTGGCGACGGGTCGAGGGATGCAGCGCATCGACACCGGCGTCGACCAACGGCGCCAGCAGTTCCTGCAGCTGCATCGGGTCGTCGACCAGCGTGGCGTTGTAGTCGGTGCCCTTCCACTGCGAGAAGCGGTAGATGATCGGGTAGTCCGGGCCGACCGCCGCACGCACCGCCGCGACGACCTCGGCCGGGAAGCGGGTGCGATTCTGCACCGAACCCCCGTATTCGTCGGTACGCAGATTCGTTCTCGTCCACAGGAATTGGTCGAGCAGGTAGCCGTGGGCGCCGTGCAGTTCGACGGCGTCGAAGCCGACCTCCTTGGCGTTGCGTGCCGCCTCGGCGTACCACTGCGCGACGGCGGGCAGCTCGTCGGCCGCCAGGGCACGGCCGATCTGCTCGCCCAGTCCGTTCACTCCCGACGGACTGACCGGCGCCACCCCGTCGCGGTCACCACGCTCGGCGCCCTGGTGCCACAATTGGGCGGCGATGGTCGCACCGTGGCGGTGCACCGCGCTGGTGACGTTGCGCCAGCCGTCGAGCGCCGCCGCGCCCACGAGCGTCGGGATGTCCGGCGAGCCGGCGGCCGACGGGTCACCCACCCGCACGCCTTCGGTGATGATCAGGCCGACGCCGCCGGCAGCCCGACGCGCGTAGTACTCCGCCACGTCGGGCCCCGGCACGCCTCCGGGCGACGCCTGCCTGGTCATGGGCGCCATCGCGAACCGGTTGGGTACGGTCAGGTTCCGCAGGGCCAGTGGGGCGAAGAGTCCAGATGCATCGACGGTCATGAGCCTATGCAACACCGTGGCGGCTCAACCGATTCCGCCGGTGCCCGGCTGCCGGTCAGTTGTCTGCTGTCATGCCGATGACGGCAGCTCGTGTGCGCGGCGTGCTTCGAACCGCCAGATCGCCTGGTGCAGCGCATCGGCGTGCCAGCCGGCCGCATCCGCGACGGCGGCGAGCAGGCCCGCGGTGTCGATCGGGCCGTCGCGACCGATTTCGCGCGCGACGTATCCCGCGACGCTCGGATCCGTGCCGGGCAGTTCCGCCAGCATCAGCAGGAAGCGCCAGGTGAAGCCCGAGCGCTGACCGGGTATCGCGCACCACGCCCGTTTGGCCTCCTTCGCCAGCTCGGGGTCCGCGGCGATCACCCGCAGGTCTTCGGTGGTGCTGATCCCCAGTGCGACAAAGGCTTGCGCGACCTCCGTCAGCGCCACCGAGCGCAGTGGTGCGTCTTTCCTGGTGGATGTCGGCCGCCGATTACCGATCTGGGCGGCCCACTGCTCCGAACCACCCAGTGCCTCGACGTTCGCGAGCAGTTCGGGTGCGCCGTCGGTGTCGGCGTCACCGCCTTGCCCGGCCCGGTAGCTGCGGTACCGCTCGACGATCTTGTCGACGGTGAGGTGCCGGGCGCCTGTGGCGTAGATGGCATCAATGATGCAGAGCGCCAGGGAATTCGGATAGCCGACGGGCGCCGGCCAGCCGGCCGGATCGTCGAGGTCACGTTCGCACGCGGCCCGCAGCCGTTCGATGTCAGCGTTCATGGTGTTTGCCTTCCGGTCGCAGCGGACCTGATTGGTCCTGTTGCGCTGGAAGCTAGAGAAGGCATCCGACAAGAAACGCCTGGCGCGGGTCCGGAACCCGGAGTTATCCACAGCCGCCGGTTTCCGAAATGTAGGGAATTCCCTTATATGCCCGGCGGTCTCGCCGCCTTAGCGTCGAGTTCATCAGCCGGCAGAGAGGGACCGACATGTTCGTATCCACCCGGCGCTGCGGCGGCGTCGCCATGGCGTTGATCGGCAGCATCGGCACCGCGGGCATCGCGCTGGCACCAGCTGCGGCGGCCGACGTGGTCGAGGAATACGTCCGGGGCTACTGTTCGCCGCCGAACGGTCAGGACTGCAACGCCAGGCCGTCGATCCACTTCGATGCCCACATCGCCGAGAAGGTGCTGGCATCGTTCACCAATGACGCCAACGGGTGCTCGGACATCGTCGTGCGCTTCTACCTCGATGGCCGCCAGATCGCCGCACCCGCGATCGCGCGACCCGGCAGCACAGTCACCGCCCCGCCGGCCTACACCAAGACAGCGGGCGGCCACGACTTGAGCGTCGGAGCCACCGGGGTGAAGGGCGGCTGCAACGTCGGCACGCTCGAAGCGTTCGGCGGCACCTTGTCTGCCAACGTGATCGAACTACGTCAGTAGCGGGAATCAGACGGTGAAGCCGAGCGCCCGCAGCTGCTCGCGGCCGTCGTCGGTGATCTTGTCCGGGCCCCACGGCGGGTTCCACACCCAGTTCAGCTTGAGGTCGCTGACGAGGCCGGCACCGACCAGGGCGGTCCGGGACTGGTCCTCGATCACGTCGGTCAGCGGACAGGCCGCCGATGTCAGCGTCATGTCCAGCTTCACCACGGTGCCTTCGTCGCCCTCTTCGAGCGTCATGCCGTAGACGAGCCCCAGGTCGACGACGTTGATGCCGAGCTCGGGGTCGACGACGTCGCGCATGGCCTCCTCGACGGCGTCGAGCAGTTCGGGATCGTCGACCACGTTTGCCGCGGTGGTGGCCTCGGGGGTGCCTTCAGTCATCGCTTGTCCTCCGCAGTTGTGCCGGCCGTTGCCAGCGCCGTGTCCGATGCACTCGCCAACGCGAGCGCCGTGTCTTTGGCGCTCGCCTCGGCGAGCGCGGCCTTGAATGCAGTCCAGCCCAGCAGCGCGCATTTCACCCGTGCCGGGTACTTGGCGACACCGGCGAACGCGATGCCGTCACCCACCACATCTTCGTCCCCCTCGACGTTGCCGCGGGAGGAAATCATCTCGGTGAACGCGCCGACGGTCTTGAGCGCCTCGTCGACGCTCTGGCCGATCACCTGGTCGGTGAGCACCGACGTCGACGCCTGGCTGATCGAGCAGCCCTGCCCGTCGTACGAGATGTCGGCGATGGTCTCGCCGTCGTCGGACAGCGTCACCCGCAACGTCACCTCGTCACCGCACGTCGGGTTGACGTGGTGCACCTGCGCGCCGAACGGTTCACGCAGCCCGCGGTGATGCGGGTGCTTGTAGTGGTCCAGGATCACTTCCTGGTACATCTGTTCCATTCTCATGAGAAGAACTCCACAGCGCGTTTGACGCCCGCGACCAATCGGTCCACTTCGTCGAGCGTGTTGTAGACCGCGAACGACGCGCGCGCCGTCGCGGCGATGCCGAACCGCCGGTGCAACGGCGCCGCGCAGTGATGCCCGACCCGGACCGCGATGCCTTCGTCGTCGAGGATCTGGCCGACATCGTGCGCATGCACGCCGTCCAACACGAAGCTCACGGGCGAGCCGCGGTGCTCGGTCGTGGTCGGCCCGATGATCCGCACCTGCGGAATCTGGGTCAGCCCGGCCAGCGTCGCGGCCACCAACTCGGCCTCGTGCGCCTCGACGGCAGCCATCCCGATGGCGTCGAGATACCGTGCGGCAGCGGCCAATCCGACAACCTGGGAGGTCATCGGGGTGCCGGCCTCGAAGCGCTGCGGCGCGGCCGCGTAGGTCGCCGACTCCATGGTGACGGTCTCGATCATGGACCCGCCGGTGAGGAACGGCGGCAGCGCGTTGAGCAGTGCCCGGCGTCCGTACAACACACCGATGCCGGTGGGGCCCAGCATCTTGTGGCCCGAGAACGCCGCGAAATCGACGTCGAGAGCGTGGAAGTCGATGGGCTGGTGCGGCACCGACTGGCAGGCGTCCAGCACGGTCAGCGCGCCGACAGCCTTGGCCCGACGCACGATCTCCGCGACCGGCGCGATGGCACCCGTGACGTTCGAATGATGGGTGAAAGCAACCACTTGCACCCGGTCGTCGAGCTGCAGCGAATCCAGGTCGATGCGGCCGTCGTCGGTCACGGAGTACCAGCGCAGTTCGGCACCGGTGCGGCGGGCCAGTTCCTGCCACGGGATCAGGTTTGCGTGATGCTCCAGCTCCGTGGTGACGATGACGTCGCCGGGACCGATGGCGCGGTCGAACCGGTTGTCCCCCACCGCATACGACACCAGGTTCAGCGCCTCGGTGGCGTTCTTGGTGAACACCAGCTCGTCGTCGTCGGCACCGACGAACGCCGCGATGTCGGCACGGCCCTGCTCGTAGGCGTCGGTCGACTCCTCCATCAGCTGGTGCGCACCACGGTGCACGGCGCCGTTGGACGTCGTCAGGAACTCCCGCTCGGCATCGAGAACCTGCAGCGGCTTCTGCGACGTGGCCCCGGAATCCAGGTACGCCAACTGATTCCCGCCGCGCATGACGCGGCCGAGAATCGGGAAGTCGGCCCTGATTCGCGTCAGGTCGAGATCAACTGACGCCGTCATCTCACGCCTCGGCAGCAGCCGCGGTGGTGTAGCGCTCGTAGCCGTTCTCTTCGAGCTCGTCGGCCAGCTCCGGACCACCGGAGGTGATGATGCGGCCGTCGAAGAAGACGTGCACGAACTGCGGACGGATGTAGCGCAGGATGCGGGTGTAGTGCGTGATCAGCAGGACGCCGCCGTGCTCGGCCTCGGCGTACCGGTTGACGCCCTCGGACACGACGCGCAGCGCGTCGACGTCGAGGCCCGAGTCGGTCTCGTCGAGGATGGCGATCTTCGGCTTCAGCAGACCCAGCTGCAGGATTTCGTGGCGCTTCTTCTCACCACCGGAGAAACCTTCGTTGACGCTGCGCTCGCCGAACGCCGGGTCGATGTCCAGCTCCGACATCGCGGTCTTGACCTCTTTGACCCAGTGGCGCAGCTTCGGTGCCTCGCCGCGGACCGCGGTCGCCGCGGTACGCAGGAAGTTCGACATCGAGACGCCGGGCACCTCGACGGGGTATTGCATGGCCAGGAAGAGGCCCGCGCGGGCGCGCTCGTCGACGCTCATCTCCAGCACGTCCTCGCCGTCCAGGGTGATGGAGCCGGAGGTGACGGTGTACTTGGGGTGGCCGGCGATGGCGTACGACAGCGTCGACTTGCCAGAACCGTTGGGGCCCATGACCGCGTGGGTCTCGCCCGACTTCACGGTCAGGTTGACGCCCTTGAGGATCGGGACGTCGGCGCCGTCGGGCGCGGTGACCGAGACGTGCAGGTCCTTGATTTCCAGTGTGGTCATGAGTTGTTGCGTCCTTCAGTCAGTTCAAGTTCGTGTTCGATGGCGGCGGTGAGGCGTTCGCGGACTTCCGGCACGGCGATCTTCTGGATGATCTCGCCGAAGAAGCCGCGGACAACCAGGCGGCGGGCCTGGTCCTCGGGGATGCCGCGGGCCTGCAGGTAGAACAGCTGCTCGTCGTCGAAACGTCCGGTGGCACTGGCGTGTCCGGCGCCGACGATCTCGCCGGTCTCGATCTCCAGGTTGGGCACCGAGTCGGCGCGGGCGCCGTCGGTGAGCACCAGGTTGCGGTTCACCTCGAAGGTGTCGGTACCGGTGGCGGCGGCGCGGATCAGCACGTCGCCGATCCACACGGTGTGGGCGTCGGCCTTCTTCGAATCCGGATCCCCTTGCAGCGCACCCTTGTACAGCACGTTGGAGCGGCAGTTGGGCACCGCGTGGTCGACCAGCAGGCGCGACTCGAAGTGCTGCCCCTCGTCGGCGAAGTACAGACCCAGCATCTCGGCGTCGCCGCCGGGACCCAGGTAGCGGGTCCGCGAGGTCAGCCGCACGACGTCGCCGCCGAGAGTGACCGCGACGTGCCGCAGCACGGCGTCCTTGCCCAGCGTGGCGTGGTGGGTGCTGATGTTCACCGCGTCGTCGGCCCAGTCGGCGATCGACACGACGGTCAACCGGGCCGCGTCACCGACGACGAATTCGATGTTGTCGGCGTAGGTTCCGCTGCCGCTCTGGTCGATGACCACGACGGCCTCGCCCAGCTCGGCGACCCGCAGCTGCAGATGGCCGTACGCGGTCTTGCCCTCACCCGGTCCGGCGATGGCGATCTCGATGGGCTCGGCGACCTGGACGTCGCGACCGACCGACACGATCGTGGCTTCGTCGAACGACGAATACGCCTGTGCGGCAACGCGGTCCGCGGGCACGCCGCCCTGACCGAGCCGCTCGTCGTCGCGGCCGACGGTCTCGACCGTGACGCCGTCACGCTCGGAAACCTCGACGCGCGCGGCGCCGGTGGCCTCGGCCGACCCGTCGTGCAGCCCGTGCAGACGCTTCAGCGGGGTGAACCGCCACAGCTCGTCACGGCCGCCGGGAACCTCGAAAGCGTTGACGTCGTAGGACGTGAACAGCTCACCCTTGTTGGCGACGATGCCTTCCGTCGCCTCAGTCAAATTACTCACTAACCGACAGCGCCTTCCATCTGCAGCTCGATCAGCCGGTTCAGCTCGAGCGCGTATTCCATTGGCAGTTCCTTGGCGATGGGCTCGACGAAGCCGCGCACCACCATCGCCATGGCCTCGTCCTCGGTCAGGCCGCGGCTCATCAGATAGAACATCTGATCCTCGCTGACCTTCGAGACCGTGGCCTCGTGACCCATCGTGACGTCGTCCTCACGAATGTCGACGTACGGGTAGGTGTCGGAGCGGCTCACGTTGTCGACAAGCAGCGCATCGCATTTCACGCTCGACTTGGAGCCGTGCGCGCCCTTGTTGACCTGGATCAGACCGCGGTACGACGACCGGCCACCACCGCGCGCCACCGACTTCGAGACGATGTTGCTCGACGTGTTCGGCGCCAGGTGCACCATCTTGGCACCGGTGTCCTGGTGCTGGCCTTCGCCCGCGAACGCCACCGAGAGCACCTCACCCTTGGCGTGCTCGCCGGTCATCCAGACCGCCGGGTACTTCATGGTGACCTTGGAACCGATGTTGCCGTCGATCCACTCCATGGTCGCGCCGGCCTCGGCGCGGGCCCGCTTGGTGACCAGGTTGTAGACGTTGTTCGACCAGTTCTGGATGGTCGTGTACCGAACGCGCGCACCGGGTTTCACCACGATCTCGACGACGGCCGAGTGCAGTGAGTCCGACTTGTAGATCGGCGCGGTACAACCCTCCACGTAGTGCACGTAGGAGCCCTCGTCGGCGATGATCAGCGTCCGCTCGAACTGGCCCATGTTCTCGGTGTTGATCCGGAAGTAGGCCTGCAGCGGGATGTCGACGTGCACGCCCGGCGGCACGTAGATGAACGAGCCGCCCGACCACACCGCGGAGTTCAGCGCGGAAAACTTGTTGTCACCGGACGGGATCACGGTGCCGAAGTACTGCTTGAACAGCTCCGGGTGCTCGCGCAGGCCCGAGTCGGTGTCCAGGAAGATGACGCCCAGCGCCTCGAGGTCCTCGCGGATCTGGTGGTACACGACCTCGGACTCGTACTGCGCGGCGACACCGGCGACCAGGCGCTGCTTCTCGGCCTCCGGGATACCCAGGCGGTCGTAGGTGTTCTTGATGTCCTCGGGCAGTTCCTCCCAGGACGTGGCCTGCTTCTCGGTGGACCGCACGAAGTACTTGATGTTGTCGAAGTCGATGCCCTCGAGGTCGCTGCCCCACCGCGGCATGGGCTTCTTGTCGAAGATGCGCAGCGCCTTGAGCCGGAAGTCGAGCATCCACTCGGGTTCGTTCTTCTTCGACGAGATGTCGCGCACGACAGCCTCGTTCAACCCACGGGTCGCCGCGGCTCCTGCGACATCGCTGTCAGCCCAGCCGTAGCCGTACGTGCCCAGGGAGGCAATGGTCTCCTCCTGGGTCAACTGTTCCGGGGTGGTCGTCATTGCGACACTCCTTCTTCTTGGGTCGCGGGGTGGATCGAGTGGACTGCGTGCTCGGGGATGACGGGAACGTGCGTCGTACAGGCGCAATCCCCGTTGACGATGGTGGCCAGGCGCTGCACGTGCGTACCGAGCACCTCGGCGAACGCTTCGCGCTCGGCGTCGCACAGCTCGGGGAACTCTTCGGCGACGTGCGAGACCGGACAGTGGTGCTGGCAGATCTGCACCCCGCCGATGGGGCCCGTCACCGGCGTCGTCGTGGTGGCGTAGCCGGCCTTCGTCAGCGCCGTTGCCACCTGATCCGCGGTATCGGTGATGTCGTCGGTGGCGGTGACGCCGGACAGGATCGAGTCGATGCGACGACGCGCGAACGTCCGGATGGCGTCGTCACCGCCGATCTCGCGCAGCTGACGCATGGCGGCCGCGGCGAGGTCGTCGTAGGTGTGGCCGAGCTTGGCGCGCCCGGCGGCGGTGAGGCGGTAGCGCTTGGCGGGGCGGCCACGGCCGTTGTGCTGCCACGCGGCGGCGGCACTGGATTCGGCGTCGCCGGCCTCGATGAGCGCGTCGAGATGACGCCGCACGCCGGCCGCGGAGATGCCGAGCTGCTCGCCGATCTGGCTCGCGGTCACGGCGCCTTCCAGCAGCAACTGCACGATCGCCGAGCGGGTGTGACCATCAGAAACAGCCGTTGCCGACGCCACCGCGGTCGCGGTGCCGACAGCTTCGGGAGCTCCGGACGGCAATTTCACAACACCATTGTGACGGAATTCAGAAACCGAATCTAGGAAGGTAACCCTTATCACCGAGTTGGCGGGGGCCAAACAGGCCTACGGCTAATCTGCTCTGATGCCCGACCGCCTTCAGCACCTGAGCACGGCCGTCGCGCACTGGCATGCCGACGAGCCGTCCGTCGGCTCCCCGCTCAACGCGTCCGAGATCGCCTCCCTGCGCCGGACCCGCCGGTTCGGGGCAACCGGAACGGTACTGATGGCCATCGGCGCGCTCGGCGCCGGCGCCCGGCCCGTCGTGCAGGACCCGACGTTCGGGGTGCGCCTGCTGAACCTGCCGTCCCGCATCCAGACCGTCTCGCTGACCATGACCACGACCGGCGCCGTCATGATGGCGCTGGCCTGGCTGATGCTGGGCCGCTACACGCTGGGCAAACGCCGCATGTCGCGCAGTCAGCTGGACCAGACGCTGCTGCTCTGGGCGCTGCCGCTGCTGATCGCGCCGCCGATGTACAGCAAGGACGTCTACTCATATCTGGCGCAGAGCCAGATCGCGAGCATCGGGCTGGACCCCTACCGCGTCGGCCCGGCGACCGGTCTCGGGCTCGGCCACGTCTTCACCCTGACGGTGCCCAGCCTGTGGCGGGAAACGCCGGCGCCCTACGGACCGCTGTTCCTGTGGATCGGGCGCGGTATCTCGGAGCTCACCGGCGACAACATCGTCGCCGGCGTGCTCTCGCACCGGCTGGTCGTGCTGCTCGGGGTCGCGGCCACGGTGTGGGCAACGCCACGGCTGGCGCGCCGCTGCGGTGTCGCCGAAGTCAGCGCACTCTGGCTGGGACCGTGTAATCCCCTGCTCTTCATGCACCTCATCGCGGGCATCCACAACGAAGCGCCGATGCTCGGACTGATGCTCGCCGGCACCGAATTCGCCATGCGCGGCATCGATTCCGCCCACCCCTTCCTCCCGCGGCCCTTGGGCTGGCCACGGCACCGTGCCGACTGGGCCGCGTGGTATCCGCTGGCGATGCTGCTCACCGGCACGGTGCT
This sequence comes from Mycobacterium sp. SMC-13, assembly GCF_045311035.1. Taxonomy (NCBI): domain Bacteria; kingdom Bacillati; phylum Actinomycetota; class Actinomycetes; order Mycobacteriales; family Mycobacteriaceae; genus Mycobacterium; species Mycobacterium sp. SMC-13. The sequence goes on along the minus strand of NZ_JBJIAI010000001.1, from coordinate 477,270 downwards.
CATCGCCATGTCGTCGCAGATCAAGCTGCCGTCGCTGCTCGCTCTGGGTTTCGTGGCGATGGCCCTCGCGCGCCGGCTGGGCGGGACGGTCAAGGCCTTCTTCCAGGCCTGTGTGCCGCTGGGCACCGTCGCACTCGCAGTCATGGCGCTCATCGGCTGGGCCAGCGGCCTGGGCTTCGGCTGGCTGTTCACGCTCGGCACCGCCAACGTGGTGCGGTCGTGGATGTCGCCGCCGACACTGGTCGCGCTCGGTACCGGACAGGTCGGCATCCTGCTGGGCCTGGGCGATCACACGACCGCGGTCCTCGGGCTGACCCGTGGGATCGGCGTCTTCGTCATCGGCGTGCTGGTGAGCTGGCTGTTGCTGTCGGTGCTGCGGGGGCGGCTCCACCCACTGGGCGGCCTCGGCGTCGCCATGGGCGCGACGGTGCTGCTGTTCCCCGTCGTGCAGCCCTGGTACCTGCTGTGGGCGATCATCCCGCTGGCCTGCTGGGCCACCCGGCCGGGCTTCCGCGGCACGACCATCGTGGTGACGTTCGTCGTCGGCGTCTTCGGCCCGACGGCCAACGGCGACCGGTTCGCGCTCTTCCAGATCCTCGACGCCACCCTGGCCAGTACCGTCATCGTGCTGCTGCTGATCGCCGCGACGCGGGGTCGCCTACCCTGGCGCGGATTGCCGGAATCCGACAACGGTGACGCCCCTGGTAGCGCCGCTGCCAGGTCCGACGCTTACGCTGAATCCCCGTGAGTTCCGGTGAGACGCCCGTATTGCTGCGCGGCGTCAGCAAGCGCTACGGCGATATCCAGGCCGTGAACAATCTGGATCTGGAGGTGCAGCGCGCCGAGGTGCTGGCCCTGCTCGGACCCAACGGGGCCGGTAAGACCACCACCGTCGAGATGTGCGAGGGCTTCAACAAACCCGACTCGGGCAGCATCTCGATCCTGGGCCTGGACCCGACGGCCGACAACGCCAAGCTGCGCGCCCGCATCGGTGTGATGCTGCAGGGCGGCGGCGGCTACCCGGCCGCGAAGGCCGGCGAGATGCTGAACCTCGTCGCGGCATATTCGGCCAATCCGCTCGACCCGCAGTGGCTGATGGACACCCTCGGCCTGACCGAAGCCGCGCGCACCACCTACCGCCGGCTGTCCGGCGGGCAGCAGCAGCGCCTGGCGCTGGCGTGCGCCATCGTCGGACGCCCTGAGCTGGTATTCCTCGACGAGCCCACCGCCGGTATGGACGCCCACGCCCGAATCGTGGTGTGGGAGTTGATCGAAGGCCTGCGCCGCGACGGCGTCACCGTCGTGCTCACCACACATCAGCTCACCGAGGCCGAGGAACTGGCCGACCGCATCGTGATCATCGACCACGGCGCCGCGGTCGCCGCCGGTACACCCGCCGACCTGATGCGGGGCGGCGCCGAGAACCAGTTGCGTTTCTCGGCCCCGCCCAAACTGGACCTGTCGCTGTTGATCTCCGCGCTGCCGGAGGACTACCGCGCCACCGAAGCCGCCGCCGGCGAGTACCTGGTGGAAGGCCACATCGACCCGCAGGTGCTGGCCACCGTCACCGCGTGGGCCGCGCGCCTGAACGTACTGGCCACCGACATGCGCGTCGAGCAGCGCAGCCTCGAGGACGTCTTCCTCGATCTGACCGGACGGGAGCTGCGGTCGTGAGCACCGAGACGAATCGGTTCGCCCCGGGGACGTTCACCCCCGACCCACGGCCGGCGGGCGTCCCGGCGATGCTGGCGGCGCAGTACGGCCTGGAGCTCAAGCTGCTGCTGCGCAACGGCGAGCAACTGCTGCTGACGATGTTCATCCCGATCACGCTGCTGGTCGGCCTCACGCTGCTGCCCATCGGCTCGCTGGGCGACCACCGGCCGGGGACATTCACCCCGCCGATCATGGCGCTGGCGGTGATCTCGACGGCGTTCACCGGGCAGGCCATCGCCGTCGCCTTCGACCGGCGCTACGGCGCGCTCAAGCGCCTCGGCGCCACCGCGCTGCCGGTGTGGGGCATCATCGCCGGCAAATCGCTGGCGGTCGTCACCACGGTGTTCCTGCAGTCAATCCTGTTGGGCGGCATCGGTATTGCGCTGGGCTGGCGGCCGAGCCCGCTGAGCCTGCTGCTCGGCGCGCTGGTCATCGCGCTCGGCACCGCGTCGTTCGCGGCACTTGGTCTGCTGCTCGGCGGGACACTGAAGGCCGAGATCGTGCTGGCCCTGGCGAACCTGCTGTGGTTCATCCTGGCCGGCCTCGGCGCCCTGACCATCGAGCACCGCGTCGTGCCCGAGGCGCTGCGCTGGGTGGCCCGGCTGACGCCGTCGGGTGCGCTCACCGAATCACTGACCCAGGCGATGACGCTGTCGGTCGACTGGTTCGGCATTGCGGTGCTGGCCGCGTGGGGCGTGCTCGCCGGACTGGCCGCGCTGCGCTGGTTCCGGTTCAGCTGACCGCTGTTCAGACCACCGCGGCCAACTCCGGCAGCAGGAATTCCAGCTGACCGACCTCTTCGATGTTGTGCTTCACCCAGGCACGCACCATGTCGTCGGGGAACCGCCGGAGCAGCAGCCGGTTGACCGGCGCCATGAGCGCCGACCGCGCACCGACGTCGAGAACGCTGACATAGTGCGCCCCTTCGGTGCCCGCTGACCAGGTGTGTTCAAGGCTGAACACGATGACGCCGGCCACCCGCTGTACCAACCGGATGCCGGTCTCGTCGAGCTTTTCCACCGTGTCCACCACGTCGACGCGGTACTCCGGCCGGCCGCCGAACGCCTCGACGATGCGAAACCGGGCACCTTCGGCCGCGCCACCAGTTCTGGCCGGGCGGGCCAGTTCCCACCGGATGTGGTCGACGGGATGCCACGCCAGGTACCGGTCGATGATCTGGTCGCCGTAGCGCATGGTGCCGCCGAGGTGCGTGAACCAATCGAGGAGCATCGGCGGCGTCACCCCAGGTAGCGGCCGATGTTCGATGGTCACCCGCCGCCGGCCGTGGGGTGCGCCGAAGTAGCGGACGGTCGCGGTGTCGACGGACCGCAGCGGATACAGGATCGGTCGGCTCATAGCTCCTCCAAGATACGGTTCCGTTTCTTGATCACTACGCTAAACTGGCCAGTTAAGATACGCAAGCGTTTCTTCGAGGAGGTCTGATGCGACGACGCGGCGACGAGCTCGATGCGGCGATCCGCGCCGCGGTCATGACACTGCTCACCGAGCAGGGACCGGCCGGCGTGACGATGGAGGCTGTCGCCACCGCGGCCCGGACCAGCAAGCCCGTGCTGTACCGGCGCTGGCCCGACGGCGCCGCACTGCTGCGAGACACCTTGCTGCGCAACGCAAAAGCTGCGATACCGCACACCGACACCGGCAGCTACCGCGGTGACATGCTGGCGGTACTGCGCGGCTGGGCCGCGGTGTTCACCGGACCTCAGGCCGCCACCATGCGCGCGGTGGTCGCGGCCATGACACGGGACGACGAACTCGCCGCCGCGTTCCGGGCCGACGTGATTGGCTGGCGCAAGGAAGAGATGGCCGATCTCCTGGCGCGCGGAGTCGCCCGCGGCGACGTCCGGGCCGACGTACCCGTGGAGATCGCCCGCGAACTCGGCCAGAGCGTCCTGTGGCACCGACTCCTGATCACCGGCGACCCCATCACCGACGACCTCGTCGTCGACCTCGTCGATCAGGTGCTGGTGCCGTTCGTCGCCCCTACTACGCCACGTAGTTAACGCTGATCTACCATCAGCCTGTGCTCGACAAGCTGCCCATCCCCTCGCTTCGGGTCCAGCGGCTCATCGCGTTCCTGGTCATCCTGACCCAGGGCGGCATCGCCGTCACCGGGGCCATCGTCCGCGTGACGGCATCCGGACTGGGCTGCCCGACCTGGCCACAGTGCTTCCCCGGCAGCTTCGTGCCGGTGCCCCACGCCGAGGTACCCGTCGTGCACCAGGCGGTCGAGTTCACCAATCGGATGTTCACGTTCGGTGTGGTGTTGACCGCCGCGCTGGCGGTGCTGGCCGTCATCCGCGCCGGCCGCCGCCGCGAGGTCAAGTTCTACGCCTGGCTGATGCCCGCATCGACGGTGGTGCAGGCAATCATCGGCGGCATCACGGTCCGTACCGGGCTGCTGTGGTGGACCGTCGCCGTCCACCTCCTGGTGTCCATGGTGATGGTCTGGCTGGCGGTGCTGCTCTACGTCAAGATCGGCGAACCCGATTCGGGCACCGACCAACTCGTCGTACCGCGGCCGCTGCGCTGGTTCACGGCCCTGACCGCCGTCACGTTGTCCGCGGTGTTGGTGACCGGCACGCTGGTGACCGGCGCCGGACCCCATGCCGGCGACAAGAGCGCCCTTCAACCGGTCAAGCGCCTGCAGGTCGAGATCACCGATCTGGCGCACCTTCACTCGTCGCTGCTGGTGGCCTACCTGAGCTTCGTCATCGGGCTGGGCTTCGCCCTGCTGGCGGTGCGCGCCCCCAAACCCGTCCTGCTGCGGCTGGCGGTCCTGGCCGGGCTGGTGCTCGCGCAGGGCGCGGTCGGCGCGGTCCAGTTCTACACCGGCGTACCCGCGGTTCTCGTCGCCATCCACGTCGCGGGCGCCGGCGCCTGCACCGCGGCTACTGCGGCGCTATGGGCGTCGATGCGGTCGCGTTGCGCCCCAAGCTCCGCTAATCAGTGAGATTCGCGGGGTCGAATTCCACACTGAAGGGCTCGGCAAGGTGTGCCGGTTCCCCGGGCGCAATCGTGCCCTTCATGACGTACTGACCGTCGGTGAGCGCGCGAACTTCGACCGTTCCGTCGCCCTCAATCCGCCAGTAGTTTGGGATTCCCGCTTCGGCGTACTTGATGACCTTCAGACTCCGGTCGACGAGTTCAGTTGAGCGCGAAGCAATCTCGACCACCAGTGCAACGTCGGACGACTCGCGCCATTCGACTCCGCGGGCGGCATCAGGCTTGAGGACAACCAGATCTGGGATGAAATTTCCACCCGGGACGCGGACACCGACTTCGTACAGCACCCGCCAGCCGACCGGAGCCGCACTCCGCAGGATGAAGTACAAATTGCCACCTATCCCCTGGTGACTGTCCAACGGCGGCGGCGTCACGAGCAGGCTCCCATCGACGATCTCGTAGCGGTGCCCGTCCGCAGGTAGATCGTTGAGATCGGATTCGGACCAGTAGTCGGGGAACTTCAGAATCGGCTGCGCCATGGCACCCCCTTTCGATCGCGACGGTAAACCTGACCACTGACAACTTTAGGCGTAGCCCCGACTTGCAGGCGCTAGCACTGGCAACTCCGGACAGTAGGCAACGACAGTGCATCACCGGTGTGCCCCGATTCAGAACAGTGGGCTAGGCCGATACAGCTTCCAGCGCCTGTCGGTACTTGCGTTCAAGGCGTTCACGAGTCGCCGAATCCAAGCCAGCTAGACGGACAGGGTCAGAGTTGTCGGCGATGTCGGCGAGCTTTACACGGCGTGCCAGGTCATTACCGCGGACCCGTCGGTAGTAGTCGGCTGGGGCTTCGCCTACGCGGCGGGTGATCGCATCGACAGCTGCGACGATGTGCGGCGCGAATTCGTCGCCTAGATCGGACAGTTCGATGCTGGTGTCCTCGACGACGTCGTGCAGCCATGCCACTGTCTCAGCGTCGTGGTCGTCGGACACTTGTGCGGCGACACGGGACACGTGCCCGATGTACGGCTGCCCGGCCTTGTCAGATTGGTGGGAGTGTTCGCGGTGAGCGATCGCTTTCGCCGCTTCGAGTGCGGTCATGCGGATGCGGTTCGCAGCTACGCGTCGCCTCAGCGCGTCGCACACCTGCATTGCCTCAGCCTCGGAAACAGGCTGTGCATCACCGGCCTGCCGAGGAAGGTCCGCGGCGATCCAGCCTCTGATCGGGTTGAACGTCTCGATCCACGGGGCGACAGGGCCATCACCCAATCGCCACACCGCGTAATCACCGTCAGCCAAGTACTTGTAGGCCATCGTGCCTCCGTTCTCCAAGGGGTGGGGAGGAACATCGCAGGCAGTCCTCGTGGGTGCAGTCCGGTCGGATGCTGCGGCCCTCCAGTCTCGCTCGCTTCACACAGTCGCGGGTGTACCGGGCATACCCATCAAACCACGCTGCGAGTTCTTCGGACGCGTAGTTACGGACCTGCAGCTCCGTCATTCGCAGAACTCTTCCGAGGATTCGAATGCCCGGGGGTGACAGTTCCGTCCGCGGGTTCGGCGTCGCAGATCGCGGCGGTGCCGGCGGCGGTCGTCGTCGCAGTGTAGGTGTCGAACCCGGGACGGGCGGGTCGACGTTCTGGCAATGAGTGCTCGCGGTTGGCCAAAGCCTTCTCACGAATGACATCCCCCAGCGTGTCCCACGCGCACTGTTGTGCACCGAGGGCGATGAGCGGTCCGAGCCGAATCGTCTTCTGTGTCACTGCTTTTTGATTGAGGATGCTCGTCGCCAGGACATGGAACGCCCATTGTGTGACATCGAGCGGATTGATGTCGTCGCGCTTCGTGCCGTTGAGCAAGCAGAAGACATACACGTCGGCGCTTCGCTCCGCGTTAGCGGCATAGGTGTTGGTACGGGCGTCCCACCACTTCGCGGGGCCGATGTTGAACGAGATCATCGAAGACAGGTCTTGATCTTGATGCCACGATTGGACGTAGGCAGCCGATTTCACCTCCACGCCAATACCGTCGACTTCGAGGTCGTGCTTATCCCATTCGACACGCGTGATTTTCTTGGTGTCGATGCCGAGCGCTCTCGCAACGATGTACTCGGCCAGGACGCCGCGGGTCGTGTTTGCCAGCAGGTCGTGGTAAGCCCACGCGTAAAATTCCTGTTTGTCCAGGTGCGTCATCGTCGCCCTTTCAGTGCATGATCCGTTCCCTTGCCCAGCACCGTCGTCACCTTGTGCCGGTCGATGTCATCCAGGGTCAGCACTGCCTCGGGTCGAGTGATTCGCTTCAAATCGTCGGCTGACGGCTCCGGCACCAACAGCGCTGTTTCGCGCGCCTCATAAATGTCGATGTTCGTGTGTACCCACCGAACCTCGGTGAGCTGGTGGTCGACGCTGACGAACCAGTTGGCGATGAAAACCTGCAGACGCGGGATCAATGTCCACACCTTGCGCCGGGCCAACGCCGAGCCATTCGGCCGAGTGAACGCCAGCCACGCGAGCGCACCACTGTCGGCGTCGGTGAGCTTCCAGAACGCGCGGCCGTTGGGAGCGATGATGTTCGGCCCGTTGGCGGCAAGTCTGTGCCCAATGTGGGAGGCCAGGCCTCGGTAGTCCGGAATGCCGCGGTCATGGTCGTCACGCGGCTCGTCATACGGCACAGACCACATCTAAATGAATACCGCATGGTGCTACAGCGATGACACGCTAACCTAGATGATTGTAGATATGATATCTACAATCATCGTCATGAAGTCGATCACCGTCGCCGAGCTGCGGCAGAACCCGACCGCGGCGCTCGAAGACGTTGCCGCCGGCGAAACCTACGTGGTCACTCGGCACCGGCACCCCGTCGCCCGCCTGGTTCCGGTGGATTCGGAGTCGTCGGGAATCATTCCGCCGCGCAATCCGGCCGCTCCGCGTCTCGCCGAGCGACATCTGCCCCGAAAGTCCGCCAAGCAGATCGACGCGCTCCTTGCCGAAATGGCATCGGATCGTTGACGCGCTACTACCTCGACACGTCCGTCGCCGTCTACGCGATCGAAGGTCACCGACGTGCGGTGGCTTGGTTCGACGCGGCCACCGAACAGCACGAGGTGGTGTCGTCGCGCATCCTGCAAACCGAGCTCACGCGAGTCCTGCGTCGGCAGCAGCGCCCAGTGCTCGAGCGTGACTACCTGTTGGACAAGATCGCCACCGCGCCGCTGAGTGAGTCCGTCCTCACGACAGCCGAATCGATCACTGAGCACGTCAAGACCCTCGATGCGATTCACCTGGCCACCGCCCTGAGCCTGGGCAGTGGCACGGTCATGGTCAGTCATGACGCCGGCGTGCTGCGGGTGGCTGCTGCCCTGGGACTGCGCACAGTCGATCCCGTCGCCGAGACGTAACTACGGCGACAGCGGACCGAGCCCCAGCCGCTCCAGAGCCGACTCGACACCGAGAGCGAATTGCCGTTGCGCCAGAGCACGTTCGGGCTCGGCCAGCTGTCGCCAACCCAGCCCCGGTTCGACGAGTTCGAGTTCCAGTAGCTGCGAATCCCGGCGGTCCCCGATGACGTCCACCCGGGCGTACAGGAACTCCGTCGGCTCGATGCCGAGATGCGCTGCCGCCGCAGCCAGCGTGGCGTAACCGACATCCCACAGTTCGAAGTCCGGGTCGGCCGGCTGCAGCTGCTCCTCGGCGTACGTGCCGGATTCGTGCATCTCCAGACTGCCGCCGGCGGGCGGCAACATCGGCCCCTTGACGAAGGCGTGCGACTGCTTGCCGGCCAGGAACACCAGCGCGGTCTCCCCCGCCTCGATGCGCTCGTCGTAGGGCTGGATGAGCGCCGTGCGGCCATCGGCCTGCAACGCAGCAGCGTGCGCAGCGGCCGCATGCGCATCCGTGAAACGTTGCGCGCCAACCGAACCCGCACCCACCGCGGGCTTGACCACGACCTCACCGCGGGGCACCGACACCGACTCCCCCGGCGCGAAGAAACCACTGGGGACGGTCGGCACCCCGGCCGCAGCCAGATCGGCCAGATACCGCTTGTCGGAGTTCCACGCCACCACGGCAGGCGCGTTCAGCAGATTGCGCACCTGCTTGGTCCACGCCAGAAACTCGTCGTGCCGCTCGGTGTAGTCCCACGTGGCCCGCAGGATCACCAGATCGGCCCGCAGCGTGGCCGGGTCGTCCCACGCCAGCCAGTGGGCGTGCAGACCGCGGTCTCGCAGCGCGCCGACCAGACCGTCGTCGTCCCCGTCGCCTTCGACGAGGGCCTCACACCCTGCCAAGACGACACGGGGATGCCGGATGTCGGGCCTCGCGAGCTTCACGTTGGAATGATAGGTGCCATGCACGCCATCGAAGTCGCCGAACTCGGCGGTCCGGAAGTCCTGTCCCTCGTCGAACGTCCCGAGCCCACCCCGGGGCCGGGTGAGGTCCTGATCAAGGCCGAGGCCATCGGCGTCAACTTCATCGACACGTATTTCCGCTCCGGGCTGTACCAGCGTGAGGTCCCCTACATCCCGGGCGACGAGGTCTGCGGCACCATCACCGCGGTCGGTGACGACGTGGCAGCGCTGGCTGTCGGCGACCGGGTCGTCACGGCCGCCGCGCACGGGACCTACTCCGAATACTGCGTCGCACCAGCCGATTACGTGGCGTACGTGCCCGAGGGCGTGGAGCCCGACGTCGCCGCCGCGTCTCTGCTCAAGGGTATGACGGCGCACTACCTCATCAAGTCGACCTATCCGGTGCAGCAGGGCGACACCGTGCTGCTGCACGCCGGCGCCGGCGGCGTCGGACTGATCCTGACGCAGTGGGCCACCAGCATGGCGGTGCGCGTCATCACCACCGTCTCCAACAACGACAAGGCCGAGTTGTCCCGGCAGGCGGGCGCCGTCGAGGTGCTGGACTATCCCGACGATCCCGCCGAGTTCGGTGCCAAGATCCGCGAGCTCACCGGAGGCGAGGGCGTCGCCGCCGTGTACGACGGGGTCGGCGCCGCCACGTTCGACGCCAGCCTGGCCAGCCTCGCGGTGCGCGGCACCCTGGCCTTGTTCGGCGCCTCCAGCGGGCCGGTGCCGCCGTTCGATCTGCAACAACTCAACCGCGGGGGCTCGCTTTTCGTCACCCGGCCGAGCCTGACGCACTACACCCGCACCGCCGACGAGTTCTCTTGGCGGGCAGGTGAACTGCTACAGGCCATCGCCGACGGCACCATCAACGTGACGGTGAGTCAGCGCTACCCCCTGGCTGACGCCGCCCGCGCACACGCCGACCTGCAGTCCCGCCTGACCGTCGGCTCGGTGGTGCTGGTGCCTTAAACCGGCTCCGCCGCCGGGAACGTCCAACTGCCGTCGAGAATCTCGGGGCGGGGCCGGTACAGCCGCACGGTGTAGTTCCAGCCCGGGGTGATCGGCAGCAGATTGTCGGCTCCCGTGCCACCGAACTGGATAGTCGTCGAACCGTCGGGGTCTTTGGTCGCGGTGATGTTGTTCAGCGAGTAGGCGTTCTGCTCATTGGCGGTGAAGTAGCCGTCCTTGTTGTAGACCGTCACCGACCAGAAGCCGTCCACCGGAACGTCTTTGACGGTGAGCCGGTGCACAGTGGTGCCGTCGTTCTGCGACGGCACCACGGTCAGGTAGAACGCGTCGCGCTCCGGATTGCCGCCCCAGGCGTTCGCCGACCCGATCAGGTGCCGCACGGGATCCGTCTCAGCGGCGGTGCCGAACATGTTCTTGGTGTCGGGCAGCGTGGTGGCAAGGGTGACCAGCGCGTCGCGCACGGTCTTCTGGCTGACAGCATCCCAGTCCGGCGCCGAGAAGTATCCTGGCGCATACTGCGTCACCGTGACGGCGTCCTGCAGCACGTGCACGGCCGCCAGGTCCGCGGCGTCGTTGGGATCGACCAGCGTCCGGATCGCGGCCATGACGTAGCGCGTCCCCACCTGGTCGCGGCTCAGGGTCACCGTCGCCGGCGCGTAGGCGACCTCGGTGGTGTAGTGGTCCTCGCTGATGACCTGGAGCGACATGAACCGGCCCGCGCTGTCCGGCAGAGTGACAGTGACGGCCCGGCGTCGAGGTCGAACACCGCGGCCGAGTAGAGGGTGTCGCGGTTCTGCCGGATGACGATCTGGCGGTCGATCGCGCTCAGTTCGCGGTTGTGGAAGAAGGCGCCGAAGCCGTTGTCGCGGACGATGCCGCCGAAGTACAGATCCGATTCGGCGCGGGCGAAGTTGTCAGGGCTCACCAGTTGGGGCATGACCCCAAGCTAGCGGCCGGCGCGGCTCAGTGGCCGAAGACCATCGGCAGCGCGAGGGCCGAGTCGACCGCCAGTGCGCAGAACACCACAGCCAGGTAATTGTTCGACTGCAGGAACAAGCGCAGCGGCTTCACCGGCTCGCCGCGCTTCACGCCGGAGTACAGCTGGTGCGCCATCACCAGGAACCACACGCCGGCGACGAGCGCCACGGCCGCGTACAGCCAGCCGGTGGCCAGCGCCAGCGCCAGCGTCGTCACAACGGTCGCCCAGGTGTAGATGAGGATCTGCTTGGTGACCTCGCGCTCGGTGGCAACCACAGGCAGCATCGGAACCCCGGCCGCCTCGTAGTCCTCCTTGTAGCGCATGGCCAGCGCCCAGGTGTGCGGCGGCGTCCAGAAGAAGATGATCAGGAACATCACCAGCGCCGGCCACTGAATGGTGCCGGTCACCGCCGACCAGCCGATCATCACCGGCATGCAGCCGGCAGCGCCGCCCCACACCACGTTCTGGGAGGTGCGGCGCTTCAGCAGCAGCGTGTAGACGAAGACGTAGAAGGCGATGGTCGCCAGCGCCAGAAGGCCGGAGAGCAGGTTCGAGGAACGCCACAGCCACAGGAACGACGTGACGGTCAGCACCAGGCCGAAGATCAGCGCGTTCCGGGTGGGGACCGTCGCCCGGGCCAGCGGCCGGCGGGCGGTGCGCTTCATCACCTTGTCGATATCGGCGTCGGCGACACAGTTCAGGGTGTTGGCACCGGCCGCGGCGAGCAAGCCGCCGACCAGGGTGTTCAGGATCAGCAGCGGTTTGATCGGGCCCTGGCTGGCCACCACGTCGAAGCGGTGGGCAAGCAGCATCGCCGGAATGGTGGTCACCAGCAGCAGCTCGATGACGCGCGGCTTGGTGAGGGCGATGTAGGCCAGCAACGTGTCCCGAACCCGGTTCGGGGACTTGGTGACGGACTCGTCAGACGCCGCAGCTCCGGGACCGAAACCGTGCGCCCCGTGGACAGAACGGCGCTCGCGAATGCTCACGCAGATATCTCCTCGGAAGTCACGGCCGCGCAGCCTCTACTACAGACGATGGTAGACCGCGCACCTGAGTGCTCGACACCGCAGGGTGGTTTCAGGTGAACAGAAACCCAATCGCGGACAGGCCAAAGGTGAAGCGGTCTGCACCGCGCGAGCGGCGCGCATTAGGGTAGTCATGCAGCTCGCTTGCAATTTGCCGCGACCCAGTCTTTCCCGAAGTACCCGAAGCAGGAGTGCGCCCGTGACCACAGTCGAAGAGATTTCCGAACTCACCCGCCCGCACCACCCGGACGACTGGACCGAGCTGGACTCGGCCGCCGTCGACACCGTACGAGTGCTGGCCGCGGATGCGGTTCAGAAGGTCGGTAACGGCCATCCCGGAACCGCCATGAGTCTCGCCCCGCTGGCCTACACCCTGTTCCAGCGCCAGATGCGTCATGACCCGTCCGACACCCACTGGATCGGCCGTGACCGCTTCGTGCTGTCGTGTGGGCACTCCAGCCTGACGCTGTACCTGCAGCTGTACATGGGCGGCTTCGGCCTCGAGCTGGCCGACATCGAGGCACTGCGCACCTGGGGCTCGCTGACCCCGGGCCACCCCGAGTACGGCCACACCAAGGGCGTCGAGATCACCACCGGCCCCCTGGGCCAGGGCCTGGCCTCATCGGTCGGCATGGCGATGGCGGCGCGCTACGAGCGCGGACTCTTCGATCCCGACGCCGCGCCCGGTGAGAGCCCGTTCGACCACTTCATCTACGTCATCGCATCGGACGGTGACATCGAAGAGGGCGTGACCAGCGAGGCGTCGTCGCTCGCCGGTACCCAGCAGCTCGGCAACCTGATCGTGCTGTGGGACAACAACAAGATCTCCATCGAGCACGACACCAACATCGCGCTGTCCGAGGACACCTGCGCGCGCTACCGCGCCTACGGCTGGCACGTCCAGGAGGTCGACGGCGGTGAGAACGTGGTCGCGATCGAGGAGGCTCTGGCCGCCGCACGCGCGGTGACCGACCGGCCGTCGTTCATCTCGGTGCGCACCATCATCGGCTACCCGGCGCCCACCAAGATGAACACCGGTGGGGTGCACGGTTCGGCACTGGGCGCCGACGAGGTCGCCGCCACCAAGAAGGTGCTGGGATTCGACCCGGACAAGAGCTTCGAGGTGAAGCCCGAGGTCATCGACCACACCCGTGAGCTGGTCGCCCGCGGCAAGAAGGCGCACGACGAGTGGCAGGTCGCGTTCGACGCCTGGGCTGCCAAGGAGCCCGAGCGCAAGAAGCTGCTGGACCGCCTGGAGGCCGGCGAACTGCCCGAGGGCTGGGACGCCGACCTGACGTACTGGGAGCCGGGCAGCAAGGCCGTCGCGACGCGTGCCGCGTTCGGCAAGGTGCTCAACGACGTGGCCGGCAAGCTGCCCGAATTGTGGGGTGGCTCAGCCGATCTCGCGGGCAGCAACAACACCACCATCAACGGGGTGAAGTCGTTCGGCCCGCCGTCGATCTCCACCGAGGACTACACCGCCGACTGGTACGGCCGCGTGCTGCACTTCGGCATCCGCGAACACGCCATGGGCTCGATCCTCAACGGCATCGTGCTGCACGGCCCGACGCGTCCGTTCGCGGGCACCTTCCTGCAGTTCGCCGACTACATGCGTCCGGCGGTGCGGTTGGCCGCGCTGATGAACATCGACCCGATCTACATCTGGACCCACGACTCCATCGGTCTTGGTGAGGACGGTCCGACGCACCAGCCGATCGAGCACCTGGCCGCGCTGCGCGCGATCCCGAACCTGTCGGTGGTTCGTCCCGCCGACCCGAACGAGACCGCGTACACCTGGCGCACCATCCTGCAGCGCACCCACGGCAACAACCCGACCGGTTTCATCCTGACGCGCCAGGGGGTACCTGTCCTCGAGGGCACCGACGCCGAGGGCGCTGCCCGTGGTGGCTACGTGCTCGGCGGCGGTAACCCGGCCGACGACGCCGACGTCATCATCATCGCGACCGGCTCCGAGGTGCAGCTGGCCGTCGAGGCACAGAAGCTGTTGGCGGACAAGGACATCGTCGCCTACGTGGTGTCGATGCCGTGTCTGGAATGGTTCGAGGCGCAGCCCAAGGAGTACCGCGACGCGGTGCTGCCGCCCGACGTCTCGGCACGTGTTGCGGTCGAGGCCGGCATCGCGCAGCCTTGGCACAAGCTGGTCGGTGACACCGGCGAGATCATCTCGATCGAGCACTACGGCGCATCGGCCGACGACAAGACCCTGTTCCGGGAGTTCGGCTTCACCGCTGAGGCCGTCGTCGCCGCCGCAGAACGCTCGTTGGACAACTGACAACCAATTTCAGAAAGAGCACCCTCATGACTCAGAACCCGAACCTCGCGGCGCTGAGCGCCGCCGGTGTCTCCGTGTGGCTCGACGACCTGTCGCGTGAGCGGCTGCAGTCGGGGAACCTCACCGAGCTGATCAACACCCGCAGCGTCGTGGGCGTCACCACCAACCCGTCGATCTTCCAGGCCGCGCTGTCGAAGGGCACGGCCTACGACGAGCAGGTGCACGAGCTGGCGTCGCGTGGCGCCGACGTGGACGCCACCATCCGCACCGTCACCACCGACGACGTCCGCAACGCGTGCGACGTGCTGGCCAAGGTGTACGAGGCCTCCGGCGGCGTCGACGGCCGGGTCTCGATCGAGGTCGACCCGCGGCTGGCGCACGACACCGACAAGACGATCCTGCAGGCCATCGAGCTGTGGAAGATCGTCGACCGGCCGAACCTGCTGATCAAGATTCCGGCGACGCTGGCGGGCCTGCCGGCGATCACCGCGGTGATCGCCGAGGGCATCTCGGTCAACGTCACCCTGATCTTCTCGGTGGAGCGGCACCGCGCCGTGATGGACGCCTACCTGACCGGGCTCGAGAAGGCCCGTGAAGCCGGCCACGACCTGTCCAAGATCCATTCTGTCGCTTCGTTCTTCGTCTCCCGCGTGGACACCGAGATTGACGCGCGACTGGAGAAGATCGGTGGCTCGGCGCTCGGTCTGCGCGGCAAGGCCGGCGTCGCCAACGCGCGGCTGGCGTACGCGGCCTACGAGCAGGTCTTCGGCGGCCCGCAGTTCGCGAACCTCAAGGCCGAGGGTGCCCGCGTGCAGCGCCCGCTGTGGGCATCGACCGGCGTGAAGAACCCGGACTACCCGGACACGCTGTACGTCACCGAGCTGGTGGCCGCCAACACGGTCAACACCATGCCGGAGAAGACCCTGGAAGCCGTCGCCGACCACGGCCAGATCACCGGGGACACCATCTCCGGGACGGCTGCCGCGGCGCAGGCCGTGTTCGACGAGCTGTCGGCCGTCGGGATCGACTTGGACGACGTCTTCAACCTCCTCGAGGTCGAGGGCGTGGAGAAGTTCGGGAAGTCCTGGGGCGAGCTGCTCGAGGCCACGCAGGGTCAACTCGACGCGCTGAAATGAGTGACTGCAGCGGGCGGCCGGCGGATTGGGTGAACCCCCTGCGGGACAAGCGCGACAAGCGCATGCCCCGCATCGCCGGCCCGTGCGCGGTGGTGATCTTCGGCGTCACGGGCGATCTGGCCCGAAAGAAGCTGATGCCGGCGATCTACGACCTCGCCAACCGGGGGCTCCTGCCGCCGTCGTTCGCGTTGGTCGGCTTCGCACGTCGCGACTGGGCCGACGAGGATTTCGGCCAGGTTGTCCACGACGCCGTCAAGCAGCATGCGCGGACCCCGTTCCGGCAGGAAGTCTGGGACCGCCTGGCCGAGGGCTTCCGTTTCGTGCAGGGCACGTTCGACGACGACGCTGCCTTCGAGCGGCTGCGTGAGACGTTGCACAAGCTCGACGAGGAACGCGGCACGGGCGGCAATCACGCGTTCTACCTGTCGATTCCGCCGAACGCGTTCCCGCAGGTATGCGAGCAGTTGTCGCGGTCCGGGCTGGCCGACAAGCCCGACGGCTGCTGGTCGCGGGTGGTCATCGAGAAGCCGTTCGGGCACGACCTGGCCAGCGCCGAGGCGCTCAACGGCGTCGTCAACAGTGTGTTCCCGGAGTCGTCGGTGTTCCGCATCGACCACTACCTGGGCAAGGAAACCGTCCAGAACATCCTGGCGCTGCGGTTCGCCAACGAGTTGTTCGAACCGGTGTGGAACGCCCATTACGTCGACAGCGTGCAGATCACGATGGCCGAGGACATCGGACTCGGTGGACGCGGCGGTTATTACGACGGCGTGGGCGCCGCCCGCGACGTCATTCAGAACCACCTCCTGCAGCTGCTCGCGCTGACGGCGCTGGAGGAGCCGGTCAACTTCTCGCCGCACGAACTGCAGGCCGAGAAGATCAAGGTGCTGTCGGCGACGCACCTGGCCGAGCCTCTGGACGAGACCACGGCACGCGGTCAGTACGCCGCCGGCTGGCAGGGCGGCGAGAAGGTTGTCGGCCTGCTCGACGAGGAAGGCTTCTCGTCGACGTCGACCACCGAGACCTTCGCGGCCATCACGGTCGAGGTCGACACCCGGCGCTGGGCCGGCGTGCCGTTCTACCTGCGCACCGGAAAACGGTTGGGGCGCAGGGTCACCGAGATCGCGTTGCTGTTCAAGCGGGCGCCGCATCTGCCGTTCGATGCCACGATGACCGACGAACTCGGACAGAACGCCCTGGTGATCCGGGTGCAACCCGACGAAGGCATCACCCTGCGGTTCGGCTCCAAGGTGCCGGGACACCTCATGGAGGTCCGCGACGTCAGCATGGACTTCTCGTACGGTTCCGCGTTCGCCGAGGACTCCCCCGAAGCCTACGAACGACTGATCCTCGACGTCCTGCTCGGCGAGCCGTCACTGTTCCCGGTCAACGCCGAAGTCGAATTGTCCTGGAAGATACTGGATCCCGCGCTCGAACACTGGGCAGAGCAGGACAAGTCCGGCGGCCGGCCCGAGCCCTACGAGTCGGGTACCTGGGGTCCGGAGTCGGCATTCGAAATGCTGCGGCGCAGCGGCCGCGATTGGAGGCGACCGTG
The DNA here is from genome assembly GCF_045311035.1 of Mycobacterium sp. SMC-13. Lineage (NCBI taxonomy): Bacteria > Bacillati > Actinomycetota > Actinomycetes > Mycobacteriales > Mycobacteriaceae > Mycobacterium > Mycobacterium sp. SMC-13. The sequence goes on along the minus strand of NZ_JBJIAI010000001.1, from coordinate 460,279 downwards.
ATTCTCGATCTGCCCGACACCAATACCGGTGCGATCAACAAGAAGATCGTCTCCCTCCGCGAAGAGGGCGGTGCCATCACCCTCGGGCGGGTACTGACCCTGGTGGTGGCGCCCGACACCGAGGCCATCCTCGAAGAGGCCATCGACGCCGCCAATACCGCCAGCCGCGAACATCCGTGCCGCGTCATCGTGGTGATCCCGGGTGACCGGTTGGCCACCGAGGCCCGCCTGGACGCCCAGCTCCGGGTGGGCCGCGACGCCGGCGCCAATGAGGTTGTGGTGCTTCGCCTCTCGGGTCCACTGGCCGGCCATGCCAGCAGTGTGGTGACGCCCTTCCTGCTGCCGGATACCCCGGTGGTCACGTGGTGGCCCGACGTGGCGCCCGCGGTGCCGGCGGCCGATCCGCTGGGCAAGCTGGCGATCCGCCGGATCACCGACGCCACCAACGGCGAAGACCCCTTGACGTGCATCAAGAGCCGGCTGGCCGGATATACGTCCGGGGACACCGATCTGGCCTGGAGCCGGGTGACGTACTGGCGGGCGTTGCTCGCCGCGGCGCTGGACCAGGCCCCGTACGAACCGATCACCGAAGCGCTGGTGTCGGGACTGAAAGACGAACCGGCCCTGGACATCCTGGCCGGCTGGCTGGCGGCCTGCATCGACGGACCGGTGACGCGCGCGGTCGGCGACCTCAAAGTCGTGCTGACCCGGCCGACCGAGACCATCACGCTGAGCCGCCCGCAGACCGGCGTCACCGCATCGCTCACCCGCACCGACCGACCGGAGGCCCGCATTCCGTTGGCGCGCAGGGAAGCCCGCGACTGCCTCGCCGAAGAGATGCGCCGGCTCGATGCCGACGAGATTTACCATCGCGCCCTGGTGGGCCTGGACAAGGTTGTGTATGTCTGAGCAGATCATCGAGAAGTATTCCGACGCAGATGCTTTGGTGAGCGCGGTGGGCGACCGCCTCGTGGCGGCCATCAACGGCGCCATCGAGGCCCGCGGCATCGCGTACATCGTGCTGACCGGCGGCGGTACCGGCATCAAGCTGCTCAAGCACGTCGGCGGGCATCCGATCGACTGGGCCAAGGTGCACCTGTTCTGGGGTGACGACCGCTACGTCCCGGCCGACGACGCCGACCGGAACATCAAGCAGGCACGCGAGGCGCTGCTGGATTCCGTTGCCATTCCGGCCGACAACGTGCACGCGATGGCCGCGAGCGACGGCGAGTTCGGTGACGACATCGACGCCGGCGCGGCCACCTACGCGCGCGAACTGGCTGAGGTGGCCGGAAATGGTTCGCCGACACCGGAATTCGACGTGCATCTGCTGGGCATGGGCGGCGAGGGGCACGTCAACTCGCTGTTCCCGCACACCGACGCCGTCCGCGAGACCGAGCGGTACGTCGTCGCCGTCACCGACTCCCCCAAGCCTCCACCTCGGCGGATCACCCTGACGTTGCCCGCAGTCCGCCGCGCGCGTCAGGTGTGGCTGGTCGTGGCCGGCGCCGAGAAGGCCGACGCCGTCGCGGCCGCGATCGGTGGCGCTGCGGCAGAAGACATTCCAGCGGCCGGCGCGATCGGCACCGAGGCGACGGTGTGGTTGCTCGACGCGGCCGCGGCGGCGAAACTGTAGTCATGGTCGACAAAGGCGATGGCCGCACGCGCCCGGTCGGCGGCCGGATCCGGACGCTGACGCAGGCTGCACTCAACGCCGACGTCACGGTGTCCCAGGTCGATGCGCTACTGGTCGACATGGAGGGCACCCTCGCGACCCTCAGCACGCTGACCGACAACCTCGACACCACGATGTCGCGGTTCAACGAGACCATCACCCAGATCGACGAACTCGCGCCGCGCATTTTCGGCGTCGTCGACCGGATGGAGGCGATCGTGACGCGTGTCGAGGCCATCGTCGGGGTCGCCGAGACGGTGCTGTCGCCCATCACGGTCACGGAGAGTGCGTTGCGGGGTGTGCTGAAGTCAGTTCGCAGCTGGGCCCCGTAGCGATTACGGCGACGCGAGTCGGTCAGACAGCTGCCGGCGATTGGACGCCGCCCATTGCGCCTCGACGGGCTCGATCCGGCTACGCAAACTGTCGTGAAGCAGGGTGCCGCGTTCGCTGAGGAAGACGCGAACCTTACGGCGGTCGAATTGATCGACCTCCCGGTACGCGAGTGCCTGGACGACCAGCCGGTGGACCACCCGGGTCAGCGTGGGTCCAGGGGTCGGCGTCAGCGCCTGCAGTTCTGCCATCGTGAGTCCGGCGGCGGCGGCCAGGGCGTCGAGCGCCAGCCAGTGCTCGACGCCGAGCCCCGTGTCCTGAAGTTCGGCATCCAGGCAGGCGGTCAAATTGCGGGCTGCGCGCAGCAGCGTGGCGGTGATCGAGGTCGTCATGTCGTGTTGGGACACCGTGCTCGCCATGACGAACTCCTACGTGTTGCCCGCTGGGCCGGGTAGCGCAATACTTTCAATTGAAAATGATGATAGCCGGTCCGCGGACGGTGCGGCAAAGGACGTAATGGTCATGAGCTCGCAGGCCACCAGCACTGTCGGCGAGGCATGGCGGGTGGCCATGGTGGTACCCCTGCAGGGTCCGGGCGGCGTTTTCGGGCCGGCATGTGAAGCCGTCAGCGAGCTGGCGGCCCACGACCTCAACGTCGATGGCGGAGTCCTCGGACGCGAAGTGCAGATCGAAGTGGTCGACGGCGGGGCCGACCCGCAGCTGGTTGCCCGGCGCATCGATCAACTCATCACAACGGGCACGATCCACGCAGTCAGCGGATGGCACATCTCCTCCGTACGCAATGCGCTCGCTCCGGTGATCGCGGGCCGGGTGCCCTACGTGTACCCCGCCCTCTACGAAGGCGGCGAGCGTCGCCGCGACATCTATTGCTGCGGCGAGACTCCGGACCGCCAGATCGCGCCGGCGTTGCGCTGGTTGCGGGAGAACGCCGGGGTGCGGCGCTGGTTCATCGTCGGCGACGACTATGTGTGGCCGCGATCGTCGGTGGCCGCGGTCCGGGAGTATGCGCGCGATCTCGGTCTCGACCTCGTCGGGCACCGGTTCGTGGACCTGGGCCGCGCCGACATGTCGGAGGCCGTCAGAGCGGCCATGGCGTCGGAATGCGATGCGGTGTTGATGCTGCTTGTGGGGCAGGACGCGGTCGAATTCAACCGCGCCTGCGCCGCACACGGTGCCGCCGACGCGTTCCTTCGGTTCAGCCCGTTGATGGACGAGAGCATGTTGCTGGGCAGCGGGGCGGACGGCACCCGAGGATTGTTCGTCGCCGCCTCCTTCTTTTCCTCGCTGGTGGGCGCCAACGCAATGGAGTTGACGGGCCGCTACCACGACCTGCACGGCCCCACCGCTCCACCGCTGAGCGGTATCGCCGAATCCTGTTACGAGGGACTGCAACTGCTGTCCCGGCTCATTCATCGATCCGGGCAGTTGACCGACATAGCGACCAGCGATCGCGTCTCGTACGACGGCCCGAGGGGCACCGTGCACTATCGGGCGGACGCGACCGTGCAGCCGGTGCACCTGGCCGTGGCCGACGGATACGACTTCGATGTGCTCACCACCCTGACCGCATTTTGACGGCCGACGGCGTGGCCGGCTCGGGTTGACACCGTGCCAACGGGCATTTAATTTCAATTGAAGATATTTCATCTGAATCTTTTTGAGGTGACAACCGTGCCCGATATCGAACGTGGTCCCGGCATCGCCACAGTTGTGTTCCGTCCGTATTCCGTTCGAGCCCTTACCTTTTGAGGAGAACCGCCATGCGCCATGGTGACATTTCGTCGAGCCCGGACACCGTCGGCGTAGCCGTCGTCAACTACAAGATGCCCCGGCTGCACACCAGGGCAGAAGTCCTCGACAACGCCCGCAAGATCGCGGACATGGTGGTGGGAATGAAGTCCGGACTGCCGGGCATGGATCTCGTGGTGTTCCCCGAGTACTCCACGCAGGGCATCATGTACGACCCCGAGGAGATGTACGCCACCGCGGCCTCCATCCCCGGCGACGAAACCGACATCTTCGCCGCGGCGTGCCGGAAGGCCAAGACGTGGGGCGTCTTCTCCATCACCGGTGAGCGCCACGAAGACCATCCGAACAAGCCGCCGTACAACACCCTCGTCCTCATCGATGACACCGGTGAGATCGTGCAGAAGTACCGAAAGATCCTGCCCTGGTGTCCCATCGAGGGCTGGTACCCCGGAGACACCACCTATGTCTCCCGGGGGCCGAAGGGGATGAAGGTCTCGCTGATCATCTGCGACGACGGCAACTACCCCGAAATCTGGCGGGACTGCGCCATGAAGGGTGCGGAGCTCATCGTGCGCTGCCAGGGGTACATGTATCCCGCCAAGGAGCAGCAGGTGCTCATGGCCAAGGCGATGGCGTGGGCGAACAACACCTACGTCGCCGTGGCCAATGCGGCCGGCTTCGATGGGGTGTACTCCTACTTCGGGCACTCGGCCATCGTCGGGTTCGACGGCCGCACCCTGGGCGAAACCGGCGAGGAAGAGTACGGAATCCAGTTCGCGCAGCTGTCGCTGTCGGCGATTCGAGACGCCCGTCAGAACGACCAGTCGCAGAACCACCTGTTCAAACTGCTGCACCGCGGCTACTCCGGCGTCCACGCGGCCGGTGACGGCGACAAGGGTGTCGCCGATTGCCCGTTCGAGTTCTACAAGCTGTGGGTGACCGACGCGCAGAAGGCTCAGGAAGTCGTCGAATCGATCACCCGGGACACCGTCGGTGTGGCGGACTGCCGCGTGGGAGACCTGCCCGTCGAGCGGACCGTCGAGGCGTAAGAGAGCGACGTGCCCTACCTCACCGACATGTTTCACGATCAGAACGCGACGCGGCAGCGCGCCAACGACGTCGCCGTGAAATCGGTCGCCGGGTTCGATCCCGACGCCTTCGCCGACCGACTCGGGCAGCGGATACTGGGGCAACCGGAGGCCGTCGGCGCCGTCGCCCGGGCATTGTCGATCGCACATGCCGGTATCGCAGATCCCGGCCGCCCGCTGGCCAGCGTGCTGCTGGTCGGGCCGACCGGGATCGGCAAGACCGAACTGGTCCGCCAGGTCGCCGCCGAGATCCGCACCGGGCCCGACGACCTCTGCCGAATCGACATGGCCGCCCTGGCCCAGGAGCACTACGCCGCGTCGTTCTCCGGGGCACCACCGGGATACGCCGGAAGCAAGGAATCCTTCACCCTGTTCGACAAGAACAAGATCGAAGGCGATCCGTACACACCCGGCATAGTGCTCTTCGACGAGGTCGAGAAAGCGGACCCCACGGTGATCCGTGCACTGCTGCACGTACTCGACAGCGGCCAGCTGAGGCAGCACCTCGACGGCCCGGCAGGTCACCCGGCGCGAAGTGGAGTTGTTCACCGCGCGGCTGGCCCGCGAATCTGTCGAACTCCATGTCGACGAAACCGTGGTGCAGTTCTTGCAAGACTGTGGGTTCGACCCGATCTACGGTGCCCGTGGGTTGCGCAGAACCATCCGATCCCACCTCATCGCACCGGCAGCCGAGTGTGTACTCCGCGGCCGCACGACGCCGACCGCGCGCATCGTGATCAAGGCGAGAATGGTCGGCGGATCCGTCGCGGTGACACTGGCCGACCGCGCAGCCTGAGTCGGCTACCCGCTGTTTCGCAGCGCGGTGGCCAAGCCACTCATGGTCAGGAGGATGCCGCGCTGCACGAGTTCATCCTCGTCGCCCGAGCGGTGGCGGCGCAGCAGTTCGACCTGGAGGTGGTTCAGCGGCTCGAGGTACGGGAACCGGTTGAACACCGACCGCGCGAGGGCGGGGTTGTCGGCGAGCAGGTCGTCGTGTCCGGTGATCAGGGCATGCATCCGGATGGTGCGCTCATGTTCGGCGGCGATCTTGTCGAACACCCGGTGGCGCAGGGCCTCGTCGTCCACGAGCTCCGAATACCGTGCTGCCAGGCCGAGATCCGACTTCGCGAGCACCTGCGCCATGTTGGACAGCACGGTCCGGAAGAACGGCCATCTCGCATACAGATCCTGCAGCACCTCGAGGCCACCGTCGGTGTTTTCGATGAACTCCTCGAACGCCGTTCCCGTGCCGTACCAGCCGGGCAGCATGACACGCGACTGGCTCCAGGCCAGCACCCACGGGATGGCCCGCAGATCGGCGATCGAAGTGGTCGGCTTGCGGGACGTCGGGCGGCTGCCGATGTTGAGCGCACCGATCTCGCTGACGGGTGTCGACGCCTTGAAGTACTCGACGAATCCCGGTGTCTCGTGCACCAATTCGCTGTAGGCCCGTTGCGCGCGGGCGGCGAGGTCGTCGAGCACGTCGTAGGCGGGTGCCGCGGCGTCGCCGAGCCCTTCGACGTCGAGCAGCGTCGACTCCAGGGTCGCCGCGAGCAGGGTCTCCAGATTGCGATGTGCGGCATGCGGTTCGGCGTACTTGGCGGCGATCACCTCACCCTGCTCGGTGATGCGCAGCGAGCCCCGGACCGCACCGGGCGGCTGGGCGAGGATCGCGTCGTAGCTCGGGCCGCCGCCGCGGCCGACGGTGCCACCCCGGCCATGGAACAGCCGCAGCCGGATTCCGGTCTTGCGGGCCGATTCCACGAGATCGAGCTCGGCCCGGTACAGCGCCCAGTTGGCTGCCAGGTAGCCGCCGTCCTTGTTGGAGTCGGAGTAGCCGAGCATGACCTCCTGGTGGTCGCCGCGGGCGGTGACGATCGATCGGTACAACGGAATCGCAAGGGCCGCTTCCAGAATGGCCGATCCGCGTTGCAGGTCGTCGATGGTCTCGAACAGCGGCACGATGCCGACCGGGCTGTACGGCTCGGACCCCGCGGCATCGAGCAGGCCGGCCTCTTTGAGCAGTATCCCGGCCTCGAGGAGATCCGACACCGACTGACACATCGAGATGATGTAGTTGGGGACGGCCTCGGGCCCGAAGACCTCGACGGCCCGCGCAGCCGCCGCGACGATGTCCAGTTCCTTGCGAGCCAGTTCCGACAGCCGGGCGTCGCGCCCCACCAACGGCCGGCGCGTGGACAGCTCCGACACCAGGACGGCGACCCGCTCATCTTCCGGCAATGATGCGTAGTCGGGGTGTACCCCGGCCCACGCCAGCAGCTCGGCCACCACCTGCTCGTGCACTTCGGAGTTCTGCCGAAGGTCCAGCCCACAGAGGTGGAAACCGAAGACCCGCACCGACTCTCGCAACCGGGCCAGCCGGTCGTCGGCCAGCACGCTGGTGCCACCGGCGCGCAACGACGCGTCGATGACGTCCAGGTCGGCGAGCAACTCGGCCGGCGCGGTGTACTCCGGCAGGCCGAGGTCCAGCTCGTGCTCGGGTTGCCGGTCGAGGATCTCGGCGGCGGTGGCCGTCAGGCGCGCGCGGATCACGTGCAGCGCCTGGCGGTACGGTTCGTCGGCGTGCGTCGGCTCGGGATGCTGGTCGGCCAGCGCCTGCAGCGCATCGCTGACCCGCACCAGCCGCGCCGACATCGACAATTCGTGTTCCAGCGCAAGGAGTTCGGCGAAGTACCGGTCGAACGCGGTGTAGGCCGCGCTGCCGGTCGCCAGGCGCACCACGTCGGCGGTGACGTTGGGGTTGCCGTCGCGGTCACCGCCGATCCACGAGCCGGGCCGCAGGATCGGCGTCTCCAGCAGTGGCTCACCCGGCCAGCGGGCCTGCAGCGCGCCGCGCACCTCCGCGTTGACGCGCGGGATGACGTCGAAGAACGCGGCCGGGTAATAGCGCAGCCCGGTGGCGATCTCGTCTTGAATCTTCAACCGCGACAGGCGGATCAGCGCGGTCTGCCACAGGGTGAGGATGTGCCGGCGCAGTTCGGTCTCGAGGTCGCGGCCCTCACGCGTCAGGTTGTGCCCGTGCAACCGCAGTCGCATCAGTTCGGTGATCCGGTTCTGGGTGTCGAAGATGGTGCGCCGCCGGGTTTCGGTGGGATGGGCGGTGATCACCGGCGAGACCAGCGCACCGCGCAGCGCGTCGGCGACCGCCGCCCCGTCCAATCCCCCGGCTTCGTCCAGCTTGCGGTACGTCGCGGCCAGGCTGCTGTCCTGCGGCGGCTCGCCCGCCGCGACGTGGACGGCACGCCGCCGTTCCCGGTGGATGTCCTCGGCGACGTTGGCCAGCAGTGCGAAATGCGTGAACGCCCGGATCACCGGGATGGCCTGATGAATGTCGATGCCGGAGAACAACGCCGCCAGCTCTGCCCGGTCGATCTCGGAGCGTCGCACCCGGAACGATTCCACCCGCGCCCGTTCCACCAGATCGAAGACCGCGTCACCGTTCTGCTCGCGCACCGTGTCGCCGAGAATGGCGCCGAGCAACCGGATGTCTTCGCGCATCGGTTCGGTGGCCTCACGGCCCAGTTCGGTGCGCTGAACCGATCCGATCGGCAGCAGCGTGGTGTCAGGAGCGTTCGGAACGTCTGCCATCACCCAAGTATCGACGGCCGACGCCGCTCGCGCAGGGCAGGCGGTTCGGCACGATCACGGCGGGCCGACCGGGACGATCGGCGGCGACGACGTGGTGGGCGTGGCAGGCGCGCTCGCACGCGGCGTCGTGGTCGATGGTTTCTGTCCGTCGGGCAACACAATTGGCTTCGAATCGCCGGCGTCGCCGCTACCGCCGGGGCTGTCGGCATCCACGTTCGGCGGCCAATCCACCGACGTCGGCGGCCACGCCTTCGCCGACGAGCTGCCGCCACCCGGGGGCGCGCATCCCGACCCGGCGCCGAAGTCCCCCGCGCCGGTGCAGTCGGCCCGGGCAGCCGGCGCACAAACCAAGAACCAGGCCGATGCCGCGACGCCGACCATTCGTACGGCACTCATAGCTGCAGGATGTCCCCGTAGGCATTCACGCTGTCGTCGTTCTGATCGGTGTCGATGGTCACCGTCGAGAAGAACCGGATGGCCACCGCCCCGCCGCAGGCGTCGACCTTGACGTGGGCGTCGTGCACGGTGATGCCGCCGGTGCGGCCTTTCAGCGCTTTCTTGCCCAGCACCACGTTGGTGATCGTGCCCGGCAGCAGGTTCACCGAGACGTTGCCTCCCAGATCGGCATACGGGCCGATGGCATTCAGCACGTTTCCGCTGAAACCCGGGTTGATGCCGATGTCGGCGTCCCCGCCGACACTGGCGCCCTCGCTGAGGTCGACCTCGCAACCGAGCTGCAGACCGACGATCAGCGTCCCGTTGTTGACCGCCGACGAGCCGCTGCCGTCGATGGACGCCTCGGCCCGGCCGGTGACGAAACCTTCTCGCGTGAAAGCCGTCGCAGCCATGTTCGGGACCGAGTTGACGGTCATCTGGGTGAGCGAAACCCCAAGGCGCCAACCGTCTTCGGTGTTGACGGCCTGCCGGACGTCGGCGACCGGGAGTGGATCGGCCGCCGCCATACCCGGGGCCACGCCACCGGCCGCGCAGAGCAGCACCACCGCGCCTGCGCCGATACGAAGAAGATGCACCACGCGGCGAGCGTAGGTGCCGGCGCTAAGTGCGCCCTGTCATCGACATAAGCGCCGGCCCAGCGAACGCTGGGTACTTGCTGTCAGACAAACAGAACCGGCCACGCCTGACAGGCGTGGCCGGTTCGTGAAGTCCGAGGCTAGGCGCCGTACTTGATCTGCAGCGCGATGCCGATGATCGACACCAGCCAGATGCCGGTGATGAAGTAGGTCAGCCGGTCGAGGTTCTTCTCGACCACGGTGGAGCCCGACAGGCTGGACTGCACACCGCCGCCGAACAGCGTCGACAGACCGCCACCCTTGGCCCGGTGGAGCAACACCAGCAACACAACCAACACACTGGTGATGATCAACGTGATCTGCAGGGCCAAAATCATGAGCCACAGCTTACCGGGTGGAGCGCCGTCACCCGGCCGCGGTCCGCCGTCGCGTCGTCGCCGTCACCACAATTGCGTTGCTGATTCGGCCGCAGCGGGCGCGGCGACGGCGCACCATGGACAGATCAACATCCACTACTCGGCCTGTTTGGAGGCCAACATGTCCGTCGTGAAACTTGCTTCAGCCACTTTGCTGGCTGCCGCATTGGCCGTCACCACGGCCCCGGTGTCGATCGCCGCGCCCAGCGACGACACCTGGGACATCGAGGCGTACGACAACTGCATGAAGAAGACCGTCCGGAATGCCGATCTGTGCTGCATCGAGTCCGGCGGCATCCCTGGCATGGATCCGGAGACAGGCTGCCACGCACCGCCCGCCAAGGCGGCGGACGCCCCGTTGACCACCACGAGCCGACCACTGCCCGGAGGAATCAACAGGGGCAACCTGCCCACCATGGTGCTGGAGCCGGCGAACTAGCCCGTCAGGGCAGCGGACCGCCTGCGGCGATCGCCGACAGCGTCGCGAACTGCTCGCCGTCGAGTGACGCACCCCCGACGAGTGCGCCGTCGATGTCGGGCTTCGCCACCAGCTCGCCGACGTTCTTGGCGTTGACGGAGCCGCCGTAGAGCACACGCACGGTCGCGGCGATCTCGGGCGAGGCCAGCTCGGCCAGCGTCGAGCGGACCGCGGCGCACACCTCCTGCGCGTCGGCGGCGCTGGCGACCCGGCCGGTGCCGATGGCCCAGACGGGTTCGTAGGCGATCACGACCTGGCTGATCTGCTCGGACGACAGCCCGGCCAGCGAGCCCTGCAGCTGAGCGGTGCAGTGCTCGACGTGATTACCGGCCTCGCGGATGTCGAGCCCCTCACCGATACACACGATCGGGCTCAGGCCGTGCTTGAGCGCGGCCTTGGCCTTGGCGGCCACCAGGGCATCGTCCTCGTGGTGGTAGATCCGGCGCTCGGAGTGCCCGACGACGACGAACGTGCAGCCCAGCTTGGCCAGGAACGCGCCACTGATCTCACCGGTGTAGGCACCGGAGTCGTGTTGGGACACGTCCTGCGCACCGTAGGTGAGCAGGAGCTTGTCGCCGTCGACCAGCGTCTGCACACTGCGCAGATCGGTGAACGGCGGCAGGACGGTGACGTCGACCTTGGCGAAGTACTTGTCCGGCAAGGCGAATGCGATCTTCTGCACCAGCGCGATGGCCTCGAAGTGGTTGAGGTTCATCTTCCAGTTGCCGGCGATGAGCGGCTTGCGTGCCATGTTCTACGACCCCAGCACTTCGATGCCCGGGAGGGTCTTGCCCTCGAGGTACTCCAGCGACGCGCCGCCACCGGTCGAGATGTGCGAGAAGCCGTCCTCGGCCAGTTCGAGCTGGCGCACCGCGGCAGCCGAATCGCCGCCGCCGACGACGCTGAACGCGCCCTTGGACGTTGCGGTGATGATGGCCTCGGCGACGCCCCGGGTGCCGTCGGCGAAGGCCGGGAACTCGAAGACGCCCATCGGGCCGTTCCAGAACACGGTCTTGGCGTTGGACAGCAGCGCGGTGAAGCGCTTGACCGACTCCGGGCCGATGTCCAGGCCCATCTTGCCGTCCGGGATGCGGTCCGAAGCCACGGTCTCCGGTTCGGCGTCGGCGGCGAACTTGTCGGCCACCACGATGTCGACGGGGAGGTGGATGACGTCGGCGTAGGTGTCCAGCAGCCGCTTACAGGTGTCGATCATCTCCTCCTGCAGCAGCGAGGTACCGACCGAAAGCCCTTGGGCTGCAAGGAAGGTGAAGCACATGCCGCCGCCGATGACGATGCTGTCGGCCTTGGTGGCGAGGTTCTCGATGACGGCGAGCTTGTCGGACACCTTGGAGCCGCCGAGCACGACGGCATAGGGCCGTTCGGTCGAGCTGGTCAGCTGCTCGAGCACCTTGACCTCGGTGGCCACCAGCGTGCCGGCGTAGTGCGGCAGGATGTTCGCGACGTCGTACACCGAGGCCTGCTTGCGGTGCACGACGCCGAAGCCGTCGGAGACGAATGCGCCGGGCGAGCCGTCGGGACCCTCGACCAGAGCCGCCAGCTCGCGGGCCAGGGCCGCGCGCTCGGCATCGTCCTTGCTGGTCTCGCGCGGGTCGAACCGGATGTTCTCCAGTAGCAGCACGTCGCCGTCGGTCAGACCCTCGGCGCGGGCGAGCGCATCGGTGCCGACAACGTCACCGGCGAGCTGGACGTGCCGGCCCAGCTTCTCCCCCAGCGCGGCGGCGACCGGCGCGAGCGAGAACTTGGCGTCCGGTCCGCCCTTGGGCCGGCCCAGGTGCGCGGTGATGACGACCTTGGCGCCGGCATCGGCCAGCGCGGCCAGCGTCGGGACCGACGCGATGATCCGGCCCGGGTCGGTGATGTTGCCGTTCTCGTCGAGCGGGACGTTCAGGTCGGAGCGGACCAGGACGCCCCGCCCCTCTACGCCTTCGGCCAACAGCTCATCGAGGGTCTTGATGCTCATACCTGTCTTTCTCTTACGTGCCGTCTACAGCGACTTGCCGACCAGCGCGGCCAGATCGGCGATGCGGTTGGAGTAGCCCCATTCGTTGTCATACCAGGACACGACCTTGGCTTGGTTGTCGATGACCTTGGTCAGTCCCGCATCGAACAGCGAACTGTGCGGGTCGGTGACGATATCGGACGACACGATCGGCGCGTCGTAGTACTTCAAAATCCCCTTGAGCGGCCCCTCGGCCGCGGCCGCCATCGCGGCGTTGATCTCCGCCGCCGACGCGGACTTGCCGAGCTCGGCGGTCAGGTCGGTGACCGAGCCGGTGGGCACCGGCACCCGCAGCGCATACCCGTCGAGCTTGCCCTTGAGTTCGGGCAGCACCAGGCCGATGGCCTTGGCCGCGCCGGTGGAGGTCGGCACGATGTTGATCGCCGCCGCGCGGGCCCGGCGCAGATCCTTGTGCGGCCCGTCCTGCAGGTTCTGATCCTGGGTGTAGGCGTGGATCGTGGTCATCAGGCCGCGCACGATCCCGAACTCGTCGTTCAAGACCTTGGCGATCGGGCCCAGACAGTTCGTGGTGCACGAGGCATTCGAGATGATGTCCTGACTGCCGTCGTACTTGTCGTCGTTGACCCCCATCACGATGGTGATGTCCTCACCGGTCGCCGGCGCGGAGATGATGACCTTCTTGGCCCCCGCCTCCAGGTGGCCGCGGGCCTTGGCGGCGTCGGTGAAGATACCGGTGGACTCGACCACGATGTCCACACCCAGATCGCCCCACGGCAACGCCGCCGGGCCGTCCTTGACCGCCAGGGCCTTGATCTTGGTCTCACCCACGATCAGCGTGTCGCCATCAGCGCGGACGTCATAGGGCAACCGGCCCAGGATCGAATCGAACTTCAACAGATGCGCCAACGCATCGGTCGAGGTCAGGTCATTGACCGCCACGATCTCCAGATCGGCGTTCTTACCCCCCGCTTTTTGCGCATCCAGGGCCCGGAAAAAGTTACGCCCGATACGCCCGAAACCATTGACGCCGATCCGAATAGTCACTGCTGTGCTCCCTCGCCGGTACTCCTGGACAGGTCATGCGGTGAATCCTCAGCCAGCCTAGTGCGGTGAGGAACCTCACGTGCGGTACCGGACCCGCGCCCAGCGAGTCGGAGATGTCCTACCGTCCCGAGCTCAGTTGAGCCTTCGCGGAAGCAGCCGGTACCGGGTCCGTTCCGGATCGGCCTGGAACCAGTCGAGTGTCCCGCGGATGCCGTCGTCCCAGCCTGTGGCCGTCAGGCCGGTGAGTTCACGAAACTTGCTGTCGTCCAAGACAAATGGCCGTTCGAATTGGTAGAGCAACTCGCCGCCTTCGCGGACCAGCGGAACGAAGGGACTCAGTAGTCGAACCGTTCTCGCCGTCATGCGCCCGACACCGGGCGTGGTACCGGCCTGCCGCCCGGCGATGGCAATCAAGGCGCGTCCGGTGGTCGGCGCGGCGACCGGAACGTGGAACACCTCGCCCCCGACACCGGCTCGCTGCCCGAGATCGGCCAGCGCCCTGCCGAAATCGCCGATGTAGGTCGGGGTTATCGGCATGTCCGGGTCCCCCGGCCACACGGCACGCCGCCCTGTGAGTGCGGCGGCGAAGACGTTGGACGCAACGAGCGACACCACCCGCGGACCGTAGAGCTCACCGGCGCGACCGATGACCGTCTCGGTCTGCCCCCGCATGTGCGCCGCGGAAATCATTTCGGCGACCAGCGCGCGCAGGGCCCCCTTGTAGGCCACCGGGCGGATCGGCGAGTCTTCCCGCATCGGGCCGTCGACCTTGCCGTACATCCAGGTGTCGTCCGCGTACACCAACCGGGCCCCGACGTAACCGGCCGCACTGATGAGCGACGTCGCCATGTCCACATATGTGGGCAGCCACGCGTCCATGGGCGGCAGCGCGCAGTGGTAAATGGCGTCGGCGCCACCGCAGACCTCGATCATCTGCCCGGTGTCCGTCGCGTCGGCCGCGATCGCTTGGACTCCCGGCGGCGCGCCGCGCCCACTCCGGCTGACGGCCCGCACGGTGTGGCCCGCCGCCGATAGTTCGGTGCACACCACCGAGCCGGCGGCTCCATTTGCTCCTACGACAACGTGAATACCCATGTCCTCATCCTCTACTTTTGTAGAGGATAGTACTCTACAAAAGTAGAGAGGAGACGCGCGTGATTGAAGATCGTCGTACGGTCGTGGCTGAGGCCGCCATCGCCGCGCTCGCGACCAGGGGTGCGCGCGGCCTGACGCATCGGGCGGTTGATCAGCTGGCCGGCCTGCCCGAAGGCTCGACGTCGTACTACTTCCGCACCCGCTCCGCCCTGCTCCAGGCGTGCGCGGAGCACCTCGTCGCCCGGACGCAGCGCGAGCTGGGACCGGCGCTCGAAGAACGTGCCCAGCTCACCCTTCAGGAACTCGCCGCGCTCGCCGCGCAAGCCGTCTGCGCCTGGACGGCGGAGGGTGGGCTGCTTGTGCTCGCCCGTCACGAGTTGCTCCTGGAATCCGCCAGGCAGCCCGAAATACACCAGACGTTGACTGCAGCCAGCGGCTATCTACAGAAGTGGCTGGAGGACCGGATCGCCGAACTCGGCCTACCGGCGGCGCCCGCGCGTGCCGCCGAACTCATCGCCTGCCTCGACGGCATAGCCCTGGCGGCCGCGGTGGCGGGGCAACCAGACGGGGACGCTGTGGGCCGCAGCGTCACTCGAGTGGTGAACGGGCTACTGACCGAACCGTAGCGGCTAGGCGTCGTCGAGCAGGTCCGGGGTGACGGCCGACTCGGTGTCCGGAATACCTTCCAGCTTGGCCTTCCGGTCGGCCATCGACAGCAGGCGCCGAATCCGGCCTGCGACAGCATCTTTCGTCATCGGCGGGTCGGCCAGCCGGCCCAGCTCCTCGAGCGACGCCTGCCGGTGCTCGACACGCAACCGACCCGCGGCCGAAAGGTGGTCGGGCACCGTATCGCCGAGGATGTCGAGCGCCCGCTCGACGCGTGCCGCGGCCGCGACGGCCGCCCGCGCCGACCGACGCAGGTTCGCGTCGTCGAAGTTGGCCAGCCGGTTGGCGGTGGCGCGCACCTCGCGGCGCATCCGCCGCTCTTCCCAATTGAGCCGGGTGTCCTGGGCGCCCATCCGGGTCAGCAACGCACCGATGGCCTCGCCGTCGCGCACCACCACGCGGTCGCTGCCGCGGACCTCGCGTGCCTTGGCGCTGACCCCGAGCCGGCGGGCCGCACCGACCAACGCCAGCGCCGCCTCCGGTCCGGGGCAACTGACCTCCAGCGCCGACGACCGTCCGGGCTCGGTCAGCGAACCGTGCGCGAGGAACGCGCCGCGCCACGCCGCCTCGGCGTCGCCGACGCTGCCGCCGACCACCTGGGCCGGCAGGCCACGCACGGGCCGGCCGCGCAGATCGAGCAGGCCGGTCTGACGCGCCAGTGCCTCACCGTCCTGCGCGACGCGCACCACGTACCGCGTGCTCTTGCGGATGCCGCTGGCCGACAGCACGTGCACGACGGCGTTGTATCCGTACAGGTCGTAGATGTCCTTGCGCAGGCGCCGGGCGATGCTGCCCAGGTCGACCTCGGCCTCGACGACGACGCGTCCGGCCACGATGTGCAGGCCGCCGGCGAAGCGCAGCAGCGACGCCACCTCGGCCCGGCGTGCGGTCACCGAGTTGACGACCAGCCGGCTCAGCTCGTCCTTCACTTCCGACGTCATCGCCACGAATCGTCACCTCTTGGTCCTTCAGGGGCCGGCTGCTGACGGAATCCGTCGGCCGACCGAGCGGCGGGAGTGGGTGGCTCGTATGCGGGCCGGGCCGGTGCGCTGCCATTGAGACGCACCCGCTCGAGCGCTGCCGCAAGCCGTGCCGGGTCATGCAAAGGTGTACCAGGTCGGGATACGTCAGCAAACTCGACCTGAGCCTCGAGAAACGAGGCCGCCCGGCGCAGTTGGTCGCGTTCCCGTTCACTGGGGACACTCGCCGCGTCGACGATGATGTCGTGCACCGTCAGGCCCGGGGCGTGCTGCGACAGCACGTGCACGTGCCGTTCGGCGGAGAACCCGGCGGTCTCCCCCGGTTCGGCGGCGAGGTTGAGCACCAGGGCCCGGCGCGCCGACGTCGCCTGCAGGGCAGCCAGCAGCTGGGGCACCAGCACATGCGGGATCACACTGCTGAACCACGAGCCCGGACCGAGCACCACCAGGTCGGCCGACATGATGGCGTCGACGGCCTGCCGGGTGGCCGGCGGATCGCCGGGCAGCAGCCGGACCCGCCGCACCTTGCCCGGTGTGGTGGCGACCGCGACCTGACCGCGGATCACGCGGCTCATCCGCGGATCGGCCTCGAGCCCGGACACGTCGGCCTCGATCTGCAACGCGACGGGACACATCGGCAGCACGCGGCCCTTGACCCCCAGGATCCGGCCCAGCTCGTCGAGCGCCGCGACCGGGTCGGCGAGCACCTCGTTGAGGCCGGCGAGCAGGAGGTTGCCGATCGGGTGACCGGCCAGCGCGCCGCTGCCGTTGAAGCGGTGCTGGATGATGGTGGCCCACAACTGCCCGTGCGGACTGTCAGATGCCAAGGCCGCCAACGCCATTCGCAGGTCACCCGGGGGCACGATGTCCAGTTCGGAACGCAGCCGGCCCGACGACCCGCCGTCATCGGCGACGGTGACGACGGCGGTGACGTGCGGCGTCAGCCGACGGGCCGCGGACAGCGTCGCGTACAGGCCGTGCCCGCCGCCGAGCGCGACGATGCGCGCGGGAGCCCGATCCTCCGTCATTCGCGCCCCAGATCCCGGTGCAGCACGCGCACGGTCAGGTGGTCACCGCCACGTAGCCGGTTGGCCAGCGCCTCGGCGATCGCCACACTGCGATGCTTGCCGCCGGTGCAGCCGATGGCCACGGTCATGTAGCGCTTCCCCTCCCTGCGATAGCCGTCGATCACAACCCCCAGCAGCCGATGGTAGGTGTCCAGGAACTCGGCGGCGCCCTCTTGTCCCAGCACGTAGTCCCGAACCGCCGGATGCTGCCCGGTATGGGGCCGCAACTCGTCGACCCAATGCGGATTCGGCAGGAACCGGACATCCATCACGGTGTCGGCGTCCATCGGCAGACCATATTTATAGCCGAAACTCTCGACGGTCACGCTCGTCCCGGCGACGGCCTCCCCGCTGAAGGCGCGTTCGATGCTGGCCCGCAGCGCCGGCACCGGCAGTGTCGAGGTGTCGATGATCAGATCGGCGGTGGCGCGCACCGACTCCAGCAATCTCCGTTCGGCGGCAATGCCTTCCGCGAGGGTCTGGTTGCCCTGCAGGGGGTGACTGCGCCGGTTCTGCTCGTAGCGGCGCACCAGGATGTCGTCCGACGCCTCCAGGAACAGCACCCGCGGGAAGACGCTGCGAGTCGCCAATTCACGGCGCACAAAATCGAGGTCGCCCGTGAAGCCGCGGGACCGGACGTCCATCACCACGGCCAGCTTGGTGATGCGCGATCCGGCAGCCAGACCCAGCTCGACCATCCGGGTGATCAGCTCCGGGGGCAGGTTGTCGGCGACGTACCAGCCGAGGTCCTCGAGCACCTTGGCGGCGGTGCCGCGCCCGGCGCCGGACAGACCCGTGACCAGAACCACGTCGATCTCACCGGCAGCACCGTCCATCTGATCGTCCGTCACGACTTCGTCCATCCCCCGCTGCTCATCGACTGGTGCTGCGCGCTCACTGCTCTGTCCGATCATTGCCGATAACCGTCGGCGCCGCCCCAGAATCCGGCTGGGAATCGGACCGCAGCGCATCCACCACCGCCTGCGCCGTCGCCGCCCCGATGCCCGGCACCGCGGTCAGTTCGTCGACGCCGGCCTCCTTCAACCGTGCCACCGAACCGAAGTGGGTGACCAATGCCTTGCGCCGATGTTCACCCAGGCCGGGGATCGCGTCGAGCACCGACGCCGTCATCCGCTTCGACCGTTTGCTGCGGTGATAGCTGATGGCGAACCGGTGGGCTTCGTCACGCACGCGCTGCAGCAGATACAGGCCCTCGCTGTTGCGCGGCATGATCAGCGGGTCCGGCTGCTCGGGAACCCACACCTCTTCCAGGCGTTTGGCCAGCCCGATGACCGCCACATCGGTGACGCCCAATTCGTCGAGCACCGCGGCCGCCGCGTTCACCTGCGGCGCACCGCCGTCGACCACGAACAGGTTGGGTGGATACGCGAATCGCTTTGGCCGTACCGGGGTTTCGGTGGCGTCGGTCACGTCTGCGTTCTCCAGCACCTGGGTGTCGGCGACGTGGCGCGCGAAGCGCCGGCGAGTGACCTCGGCGATGGACGCGACGTCGTCGGACCGGCCGCCACCCGCGGCCTCACGAATCGCGTAGTGCCGGTAGTCGGACTTGCGCGGCAGGCCATCCTCGAACACCACCAGCGAGGCCACCACATCGGTGCCCTGCACGTGACTGATGTCGACGCACTCGATGCGCAGTGGCGCATCGTCGAGCTCCAGCGAATCCTGGATGCTCTGCAGCGCTTCGGATCTGGCGTTGAAGTCGCCGGCCCGCTTGAGCTTGTGCTGCGCCAGCGCGTCCTTCGCGTTGCGCTGCACCGTGTCCGCCAGCGCACGCTTGTCGCCGCGCTGCGCCACCCGCAGCTGCACGCGCGAACCCCGCAGCCCGGACAACCAGACGGCGAGTTCGTCGGCGTTGTCCGGAAGTACCGGCACCAGAACCTCTTTGGGCACCGGATTGGTGGTCTCATCGGCCGGCCCGGCGCCGCGCAGTTCGGCCTGATCGCCGTAGAACTGCGTGAGGAACTGGCTCACCAGATAGTCCTCGCCGGACTCCCCCGGTTCGCCGGACTTCTCGATGACCCAGCCACGCTGACCCCGGACCCGGCCACCGCGGACGTGGAACACCTGCACGGCGGCTTCCAGGTCGTCATCGGCGAAGGCCACCACGTCGGCGTCGGTGCCGTCACCGAGCACCACGGCCTGCTTCTCCAGCGCCCGCTTGAGTGCCGAGATGTTGTCCCGCAGCCGCGCCGCCCGCTCGAACTCCAGTTCCTCGGCGGCCTCGGCCATCTGCTGTTCCATGTCCCGCGCCAGTCGGTCGGTCTTACCGGCCAGGAAGTCGCAGAAGTCGTCGACGATCTTGCGGTGCTCGGCGGCGGTCACCCGCCCGACGCACGGCGCCGAGCACTTGTCGATGTAGCCCAGCAGACAGGGCCGACCGATCTGGTTGTGCCGCTTGAACACTCCGTTCGAGCAGGTGCGCGCCGGGAACACCCGGGTGAGCAGATCCAGCGTCTCGCGGATGGCCCAGGCGTGCGAGTACGGGCCGAAGTACCGCACGCCCTTGCGCCGCGGGCCGCGGTAGACGAACAGCCGCGGATACTCCTCGTTGAGGGTCACCGCCAGCACGGGGTACGACTTGTCGTCGCGGTAGCGGATGTTGAATCGCGGATCGAATTCCTTGATCCAGTTGTACTCCAGTTGCAGCGCTTCGACTTCGGTCGTGACGACCGTCCACTCGACGCTGCCGGCCGTGGTGACCATCTGCCGGGTTCGCGGCGCGAGTGCCGACAGGTCGGCGAAATACGAGTTCAGCCGGCTGCGCAGGCTCTTGGCCTTGCCGACATAGATGACCCGACCGTGCGGATCCCGGAACCGGTACACCCCCGGTTCCAACGGGATGGTTCCCGGCGCAGGCCGGTACGTCGATGGATCAGGCACTGTTACAGGTTAGTTCGACGGGCTGACAGCATCGATGAGCTCGCAGAACGCCGCGGCCTTGGCCACGTAGTTCGCGTACAGGTCGTAGCTCGCCGCGCCCGGCGACAGCAGCACGGCCGTCACCCCCGGCACGGCGGCCGCGACCTGCACCGCCGCCTGCAGACTGTCCACCGGGTGCACCGACGCGGGCTGCGCCGCGGCGAAGCGGCGACCGATCGCGGTGCCGTTGGTCGGTCCCTGGATGAGGTGAACGTCACGTGCGCCCGAGAGCAGATAGTCGTCGATCTGGTCGTAGTCGAGCTGACGGTCCATGCCGCCGACGATGAGCGCCACCCGGTCGTCGGGCCGCATCGAGCGCAGCGCGGCGACGACGCTCTCCCCGGTGGTGGCCAGGGTGTCGTCGATCCAGCGCACTCCCCCGGTGCGGCGCACGACCTGCAGCCGGTGCGGCAGCGCCTCGAATGTCGTTACCGCGCCGAGGAATTCGTCCTCGGTGACCGGCCGGCCGAGCACCTCGGCGGCCGCGACGGCCGCCAGTGCGCCGTTGACGACGTTGTGTTCGTAGGCCATGACGTAATCCCCCTCGGGACGCGTCACGTCCGCCGCGTCGACGGTGCGCACCACCGGTGGCGGCGCGATACCCAGTCGCTCGAGAGCCGCCAGCACCTGCGGCGTGGTGATCAGCACCTCGCCGCCGTGGCTGAAGATGTTGGCCTTCGCGCCGTGGTAGGCGTCGATGTCGCCGTGCCAGTCCAGGTGGTCCTCGAAGAGGTTGGTGATCACCGAGATCCGCGGTGACGCAGTCACCAGCGCGCACTGCTGGCTGGACAGCTCGGCGACGACGACGGCGTCCGGCGCCGGCGCCAGGTCCGACAGCGGGGTGCCGATGTTTCCCGCCACCACGGCATCGGCGCCGAGCCGCCGCAGCAGGTGCGACAGGAACGACGCCGTCGTGCTCTTGCCCTTGGTCCCGGTGACGCCGACGGTCTGTGCCGCGTAGCGGTGCAGGTACCAGTCGGCGGCGCTCGACAAGGTGGCGCCTGCGGCGCGCAGCTCGGCGAAAAACGGCTGATGCCAGGGTATCCCGGGGCTGAGGAACACCACGTCACAGTCCGCCAGTCGGGTCAGGTGTTCGGCGCCGCGCCACAGGCTCAGGTTGGCGATGTCGGTCGGCGCGTCCAGGGTGCCGCGGCCGGCGTCGTCGACGGCGTCGATCCGCGCCGCGCCCTCGGCCGCCGCGGTCCGGGCCAGCGACTGGCCCTCCTTGCCGAAGCCCCAGATGCCGACGGCGACACCGGCGAGCTGCGGACGTTGTGACGTCACGGCCGGTCGTCCAGGGCGGCGCGGTAGCGCTCGGGTACGTACTGCACTGCCGGGCTGTCGTCGTGGTCGGCGGCGACGCGCTCCAGATCGGCTCGCGCACTGCGGAACTGCTCGACCAGCGGCAGGCCGGCCCAGGCCTCGTCGTCGAGGATGGTCAGCATCGACTCGGCGGCCTCGTAGTACTCACCGACGCACTCGAACGGCTTGTGCGCGCCGACCCCGAGGATGTCCTCGAACTCGGCCCGGCTGTCGGTGTCCTCGAACAGGTTTCGCCCGAAGATCGCCTCGACCTCGTCGCGGCCCAGCCGCGGCGCCATCAGCACGAAGACGAACTGACACTTCGGGCAATGCCCGCACCAGGTGGCGCCGCGGCGGCCGGCATCGAGCGCGAACGGCCGGTTACAGCTGATGAACGCGCGGAAGTACTGCGGACTGGCCGCGAACCGGTCGGCGATCTGCGACTCCGAGAGGCCACGCAACAGCGAGAAATACCGGTCGGGGTTCAGCCCGTACGCGGCGAGGGTGTCGCGCAACAGCGTCTCGTAGGTGACGCTCTTGGACCACTGGTGGTTGATGTCCTGGCCCATCCACTCGACGTTGCCGACGTTGGACGAGCGCTCGTTGGACAGCACCACCGGACCGAGGCCCCTGGCGTCGGCCACGATCAAGCCGATGATGCTGTTGATCGCGGTGACCGGGATGTGCCCGTTGTAGGCGCCGGCCGCGTTGACGTCGATGAGGGTGCGGTCGATGGTCCGCATCACGCGCACGTGCGGCAGCCCGCTGATCTCGACGCACCGGTCGATCGGGTCGAACCTGTTGACGTTGAACAACACCGGCTGCAGCGGGGCGAGGGCCTCGATGGTCACCACCGAGTCCTTGCCGCCGCCGACCGGCACCAGCGGCGGCGCGTCGGCGTTCCAGGTGTCCGGCTGCTGTTCAGCGATCTCGGCGCGGTCGCCGGTGAGTTCCGGGCTCAACGCACCCGGCAGGTTGTTGCGGTAGGCGTACTCGCCGAGCCCGCCGGCGAGTACCTGACGCAGATACTCCCGCTCGAAATCGTAAGTCGGGAAAGCGATTTCGATCTGCGGTGGCGCGGCCGCCTTGTAGTAGCTCAGCGCGCAGGTCAGCGTCAGCAGCCGCAGCAGCCGATCGTCGGGCCGGCCACCGCCCAGGGTGTCGCCGAAGTCGACGGTCTCGGCGAAGCTGACGTCATCGGCGGAGTCGGCCCCGCACATGGTGTAGCGCCCGTGGAACACGCCGTCCTCGATGTCGTAGCCGTCGATGCGGAACGACTTGTAGGACTGTGGGACAAAGGGTTTGGTCACAGCTGCTCCAGGAACGGCGGGTAGGAGGAATCAATTCCGGCGGCATGGTCGCCGAGTTGTGCGACGGGGTGCGTGCGGTACTGCGGTGAGATCCACCAGGCGCGCAGCACCTGGTCGGCGGGCACGGCGGCGCGCCGCACGACGGGTCGCACCACACCGCAGGCCTGCAATTGCTCGAGGATCGAGACGGGTTCGGTGTTCTCGACGCCCACCAGTTCGGCGCCGATGTCGAGGACCAGCGCGCCGGCCACGGCGGGCGTGACGTCGGGGCCGGGCCCGATGCCGTCCACGCAGCCCTGGTCGGCCAACCGGCGCAGCAACAGGTCCACGGTGCCCAGACTGGTGGTCCGGGCCGCCATCTGCAGCCACTGCGCGTCGGTCGCCGCCGGTGGGGTCCAGTCGCTGTCGCGCCGGCCGATCCGGACCGGCTCGGGTTCGTACAGCTGCGAGGGTGTGCCGGTCACCGCGCACCGGCCACCGTCGGTGATCGTGACGGTCACGGCCACCAGCTGCCCCTCGAACCGGGCCACCGCGGCACCCAGATCGGCCTCGGACGGCATGGTCAGCCCGAAATAGTCCGCGGGCTCGGCGAGGTGGTGCCACAGCCACGCGGTGTCGACGGTCCGGCCCTGGTAGATCGGCACGGTCACCGTCGGGTACGCACCAAGGCGGCCGACCAGTTCGGCGGGTGCGATCGCCACGACGTCAGGCGGCGGCGAAGGCATGCGAAAATCGGTCACTATCAGCAAATTCTATCCCATGGGAGGGAGCACCCAGGTGGGGGTGATCCGGCTCACCGAAGCCGACTGGCGGGTGTTCGCGGCGCTGCGGCTGCGCGCGCTGGCCGATTCCGCGGGAACCGACGATGCCGAATACCGCACCGAGATGAGCTTCACCGGGACACAGTGGCGGCGCCGGCTGCGCGCGCATGCCCAGTTCGCCGTGGCGCACGAGGACCGGCTGGTAGGCCTGATCGCGGCGCATCGATCCAGCCCGAGCTCGGTGTACCTCTACTCGCTGTGGACCGATCCGGTCGCGCGCGGCCACGGGGTGGCGCGCACGCTGCTGACCGCGGCCATCGACTGGGGCCGCGGCCTGGGCGCCCACACCGTGACACTGCGGGTACACCGCGACAACACCGCCGCGCTCGGCGTCTACCGCGCCTTCGGCTTCGTCGCCACGGCCGACCCGGCCGAGGGATCCGAAAACCCCGGCCCGGCAGACGAACTCACGATGTCTTTGACGCTGAGCTGAGATCGGGCCGGTATTTCGCGACCAGCTCCCGAAGGCGGTCCATCGCGTCGACGGCCCGGGCCTTGTCGACGGTCTGGATGGCCATGATCGGGACGTACTCATCGTCGGGCAGATCAACCCGGGCCCAGCGGGCGCCCAGCGGGAACGACACCCCGACGATGTCGGACCAGGCAATGGTCTTGTCGCTCAGGACGTTACGGACGACGATGCCGGCCGGTCCGACCCGCAGCCGGGACCGCGTGGGCAGCAGCACCGCACCGGCCAGGATGATGCCGAGCAGCGCCATCGACACCTGGTCGGCGGTCTGGAAGATCACCCCGGTGGCACCGATTTTCAGCAGCGCACCGACCGTGACGTGCACGGCGATGATGACGGCCGCCGCGGCGTAGGCAACGTACTTCACGCGATGCGGCCGGACCTCGAGGTCCCAGCTGCCGGTTTCCCTGGTCATCGGCACGGTCATCGACGCAGATCGCGCAGGGTGATCGCGGTGGCGAGCGCGGCCGAGGCGGCCTGCTCGCCCTTGTCCTCCGCCGAACCCGGCAGACCGGCACGGTCGATGGCCTGCTCCTCGGTGTTGACCGTCAGCACGCCGTTGGCGACCGGTGTCGACTCGTCTAGCGACACCCGGGTCAGACCCTGCGTGACAGCGTCACACACGTAGTCGAAATGCGGTGTGCCGCCCCGGATCACCACGCCCAGCGCGATGACGGCGTCGTGGTTCTTGGCCAATTCCTGTGCCACGACCGGGATTTCGATGGCACCGAGCACCCGGACCACGGTCGGTTCGGCGATCCCCGATGCGGTGGCCACCCGGCGGGCGCCGTCGAGCAACGCGTCACAGATGGTGGTGTGCCAGGTGCTGGCGACGATGGCGAGTTTGATCCCGGACGCGTCGAGCTCCGGCATGTCCGGAACACCGACACCACTCATTTACCTTCTCCGTCTGTTGCGTCACCGGCGAAATCGTCGAGGCCGATGAGGTCGTGGCCCATCCGGTCCCGCTTGGTCATCAGGTACCGGATGTTGTCGGCGTTGGGGCCGATGGGCAGCGGGACGCGCTCGATGATGTGCAGTCCGTAGCCGTCGAGGCCGACGCGCTTGGCCGGGTTGTTGGTCAGCAGCCGCATGGAGCGGATACCGAGGTCGACCAGGATCTGTGCCCCGATGCCGTAGTCGCGGGCATCGGCGGGCAGGCCGAGCTCGAGGTTGGCGTCGACGGTGTCGGCGCCGGCGTCCTGCAGCTGGTAGGCCTGCAGCTTGTGCAACAGCCCGATACCGCGGCCCTCATGTCCGCGCATGTACAGCACCACGCCTCGGCCCTCGTTGGCCACCATCTCCATGGCAGCGTCGAGCTGGGGCCCGCAATCGCAGCGCCGCGAGCCGAACACGTCACCGGTGAGGCACTCGGAGTGCACCCGCACCAGTACGTCGTCACCGTTTTCCGGGGACACGTCGCCGCGCACCAGCGCCACGTGCTCGACATCTTCGTACATGCTGGTGTAGCCGACGGCCCGGAACTCACCGTGCCGGGTCGGAATCCGGGCCTCGGCGACGCGCTCGATGTGCTTCTCGTGCTTACGGCGCCACTCGATCAGATCGGCGATCGAGATCAGCGCCAGATCGTGGTCATCGGCGAAGACGCGCAGCTCGTCGGTCTGGGCCATGGAGCCCTCGTCCTTCTGGCTGACGATCTCGCAGATCGCGCCGGCGGGCTGCAATCCGGCCAGCCGGGCCAGATCGACGGCGGCCTCGGTGTGACCGGGACGGCGGAGCACGCCGCCGTCCTTGGCGCGCAACGGAACTACGTGCCCGGGTTTGGTGAAATCATCGGCGACGGCATCCGGATCAGCCAGGGCCTGCATGGTCTTGGCCCGGTCGGAAGCCGAAATGCCGGTTCCCACACCCTTTTTCGCGTCCACCGTGACGGTGTAGGCGGTGCCGTGCTTGTCCTGGTTCACCGCGTACATCGGCAGCAGGCCCAGCTTGTCGCAGATCGCGCCGTCGAGCGGCACACACAGGTAGCCGGAGGTGTAGCGGACCATGAAGGCCACCAGTTCCGGCGTCGCCTTCTCCGCGGCGAAGATCAGATCGCCCTCGTTCTCGCGATCTTCGTCGTCAATGACGACGACAGCCTTGCCCGCCGCGATATCGGCAATCGCCCGCTCGACGGAATCAAGCCTCGTCATCTCCACCACCCTTGCCGTGGCCACATCAGGGCCATGTTGATCACCTACCAGTATGAACCACTGGTACAGGCCGACTTACTCCCGCTCGTCCGCTCAGCGGACGCAGCGTGACCGGGACTACTGCGCCGGGGTGAGCAGCCGCTCGACGTATTTGGCGATGACGTCGACTTCCAGGTTCACCGTGGTGCCGACCGGGGCGCGGCCCAGCGTCGTCAGCTGCAACGTCGTTGGAATCAGAGAGATCTCGAACCAGTCGCCCTGCTCGTCACGGCCCAGGCCGGACACCGTCAGCGATACCCCGTCGACGGTGATCGAGCCCTTCTCGACCACGTACCGGGCCAGCTGCGGCGGCAGCGCGATGCGCACGACCTCCCAGTGTTCGGACGGTGTGCGCGACAACACAGTGCCGGTGCCGTCCACATGGCCCTGCACGATGTGCCCGCCCAGCCGGCTGTTGAGCGCCGCGGCGCGCTCCAGATTGACCCGGCCGCCGACCTCGACGCCGGCGAGGCTGGACCGGTTGAGGGTCTCGGCCATCACGTCGGCGGAGAACGCGCCGTCGGGCAGCACGTCGACGACCGTCAGGCAGACTCCGTTCACCGCGATCGAGTCACCGTGCCCGGCATCGGTGGTGACCAACGGGCCGCGGATGACGAACCGCGCCGCGTCGGCCAGTTGGTCCTTGCTGACGATCTCGCCGAGCTCTTCGACAATGCCGGTGAACATGGGGCCAAGCTTAAAGCTGCTTCTCGCCGAAGTAATGAGCCACCGGGTTGCCGTTGAAATTGGCGATCGGCCGGTATCCGTCGGACTCGTACAACCGCTGGGCATACGGCTGCCGGGCCCCGGTGTCGAGCCTGGCAACCGCGTATCCGAGCCCGCGGGCGGCGTCCTCCAAGGCCCGCAACAGGATTCGGGCCAGGCCGTGCCCGCGCGCCTCGGGCGCGACGTACATCCGCTTGATCTCGCAGGCACCTTCGGGCAGCCGCTTGAGACCGCCGCCGCAGACGGGCCGGCCGTCGCGGTATCCGGCCAGGTAGACGCCGTGCGGCGGGCCGAGTTCGGCCGGGCCGGCCTTCGGCATGTCGGGTGCGTTCAGATCGAGTCCGCCGCGCACGTCGGCATACAGCTCGGCCATCTCGGCCTCCATCGCGCTGACCAGTGCCGCACCGTCCCCGACATCGATCGGAACCGCCCGAAATTCGAGTTCAGCAACCATGGTTGTGGTTCTACCGGCCGATCGAGGCAACTTGTTAGTCGGGCGCACCTATTACGATGCAGGACATGCAGACGCGCAAACGCTCCGCCATGCTTGTTTCCCTACTCTCCACCGTGATGGCCGGGGTGCTCCTGGTCTCCGGATGCTCGAAGTCCGAGGCCCCCTCGGCGCCGCTGCCGGACGCCGCGGCGCTGCTCAAGCAGTCCGCCGACACCACCCGCGGCCAGCAGAGCGTGCACCTGGTCCTGACCGTCAACGGCAAGATCGCCAAGCTGACGGTCACCAAGCTGACCGGCGACATGACGCTGACCCCGGCCGTCGCCGGCCAGGGCAAGGCCAACCTGTCGGTGGGCGGCATGGGCGTCCAGGACGCGCCGTTCGTCGTCTACGACAACCACCTGTACGCATCGCTGTCGTCCGGTGGCCCGCTGTCCGACTTCGGCCCCGCCGACGCCATCTACGACATCTCGGCGATCTTGCGCCCGGAGACCGGCCTGGCCAACATCCTGGACAACTTCACCGATGCCAAGGCCGTGGGCCGCGAGGACATCAACGGTGTGAAGACCGTCAAGGTCACCGGTACCGTCAGCGCCGAGGCCGTCAACAAGATCGCCCCGCAGCTGAAGGTCACGTCCGCGCTGCCGGGCACCGCCTGGATCGAAGAGGGCGGCAACCACCAGCTGGCACAGGCGCAGCTGGAGACCAGCCCGGGCAACAACCTGCAGATGACGCTGACCGACTGGGGTAAGCCGGTCACCGTCAACAAGCCCGACGTTCAGTAATGGCCGGGGGTAGCAACCGCCACGTCGCCATAGCCGCAGGCAGTCTCGCGGTCCTGCTCGGCGCGCTCGACACTTATGTCGTCGTGACGATCATGACCGACATGATGAAGGACCCGCCGGACGGGATCGGCATCCCGATCAACAAGATCCAGCAGGTCACGCCCGTGGTCACGTGGTACCTGCTGGGCTACATCGCGGCGATGCCACTGCTGGGCCGGGCCTCCGACCGCTTCGGCCGCAAGCTGGTGCTCCAGGCGAGCCTGGCGCTGTTCGCCGTCGGCTCGATCGTCACCGCGATGGCCGGCATGTTCGCCCCGGCGAACGAGATGGTCGAGCCGCTGATCCAGCTGATCGTCGGCCGGACCATTCAGGGCGTCGCCAGTGGCGCGCTGCTGCCGGTGACGCTCGCCCTGGCCGCCGATCTGTGGGCCGCACGCAACCGCGCCGGCGTGCTGGGCGGTATCGGCGCCGCGCAGGAGCTGGGCAGCGTGCTCGGCCCGCTGTACGGCGTGGCCGTGGTCTGGGTGCTGCACGACTGGCGCGACGTCTTCTGGATCAACGTGCCACTGACGCTCGCGGCCATGGTGATGATCCACCTCAGCCTGCCGTCGCGCGCCGAGACCGAGACGCCGGAGAAGATCGACGTCCTCGGCGGCGTCCTGCTGGCCGTCGCGCTGGGACTGGCGACGTGGGGTCTGTACAACCCCAACCCGGACGGCAAGCAGGTGCTCCCGGAAAACGGCCCGCCGTTGCTGATCGCTGCCGCGGTCGTCGCGGTCGCGTTCTTCGCGTGGGAGAAGTTCGCCCGCACCAAGCTGATCGATCCGGTGGGCGTGCACTTCCGGCCGTTCCTGGCGGGCCTGGCGTCGTCGCTGTGCGCTGGCGCGGCGCTGATGGTCACGCTGGTGAACGTCGAGCTGTTCAGCCGCGGTGTGCTCGGCATCGACCAGGCCCACGCGATCTTCAAGCTGGCATGGTTCCTGGGCGCGCTGCCCGTGGGCGCCCTGATCGGCGGCTGGGTCGCGACGCGCGTCGGCGACCGGATCGTCGCCTTCGTCGGTCTGCTCATCGCGGCGGGCGCGTACCTGCTGGTGTCGCACTGGGACATGGATGTGCTCTCGGCCAGCCACGACCTCGTGGTGGTCTCGCTGCCGACGCTGCCGACCGACCTGATCATCGCGGGCCTGGGCCTCGGTCTGGTCATCGGACCGCTGACGTCGGCCACGCTGCGGGTGGTCCCGACGGCCCAGCACGGCATCGCCTCGGCCGCGGTCGTCGTGTCCCGCATGATCGGCATGCTCATCGGTATGGCGGCACTGACCGCGTACGGCCTGTACAAGGTGCAGCAGGCGCTGGCCTCGATGCCGCCGGTGAAGGGCGGCAGCCTTGCCGAGGCCGCAGAGCAGATCACGCGGAATACCAGGACCGCTTACACCATGCAGTACAGCTCGATCTTCCTGATCACCGCCATCGTGTGTGTGGTGGGCGCGCTGGCCGGTCTGCTGATCGCCGGCCGCCACGAGCAGGCCGAGGAGCCCGAAAACGCTCCCGAGGTTGATCCCGCGCCGGTGGCATAGGCCGTAACGACAACGGAGCCGCAAAGTCGATCGACTCTGCGGCTCCGTTGTTTCTGGCCTCGTCAGCGGTAGCGGTTCAGCACCGCTCGATGCCCGGGCGCATCAGCACCACATTGGCCGGGATGTACGCCGGGGTCGGCGCGGGCGCGGGCTCCGGGTGGGACCCGTTCGCGTGGGCCGCGAGGCGCACCAGCGCCACGTCCACGGCCTCGTCGAACTCTTCGACGACACTCAGCACCGCCCGTAGGGGCCGGCGGAACATCATGTCCTTGATGCCATCGTCACCCGGACGGAAGCTGAGCCAGTCCTGCAGTGCAGTCATGCTCGTATCCTTTGCTCGTGATCACCTTCGCTCTAACAACATCGGTGAGCGCGATATTTCAGCCGGATCCAGGTGATCCGGTGTCTGTCCTCAATTTTACGGATGCGCAATCGGGGCTTCCTGCACGAATGCGGCGGCGTTGATCTCGAACTGATAACGATTAGCAAAACTAAAGATGGGCCGCGGTGAGCCCAATCACATTGGGCGCCACGCTGAATCGCACATCTCAGCCGCTCGCGGGAATCAGATCGGGTGTATCGGCCGGCCACTTTCGCAGCCGAACCGCCTCGGGCCGCTGCAAAAAGTTCGCTGGAAGCTCCCGAGCAATCAGTTCGGCACCAGACTGAGCCGGACATCGGCACCGACGGTCACGACGCCGTCGAACCGCCAGCGCCGGGCCTGCGAGATGGTCGCCACCCCGGCGTCGTCGATCGCCGTGATCGGTCCGCCCAGTAGCGTCGGCGCCAGATAAGCCAGAATCCGGTCGACGAGTCCCGCCCGGACGAACGCCCCGGCCAGGGTCGGACCGCCTTCGAGGATCACATCGGTGCGGTCCGCCAGCGCCTGGAGCACCTCGAGCGGATCGTGGGTCCGGATCACCATGGTGCGGGAATCGTCGTTCAGGACGTTGGCCTCCGACGAGATTTCGCGCTCCCCGACCACCACGCGCAGCGGCTGACGGGCCGCCGGGCTGCCGTCCGACAGGCGCGCGGTCAGCGTCGGATCGTCGGCCAGCACCGTGCCCGTGCCGACGACGATGGCGTCGGCCACCGCACGGTGCCGGTGCACGTCGGCCCGGGCCGCCGGGCCCGTGATCCACTGGCTGGTGCCGTCGGCGGCGGCGCTGCGCCCGTCGACGCTCGCCGCGAATTTCCACGTCACATGGGGTCGGCCGGTGCGCTGGCGGTGCAGCCATTCACGCAGCGGCCCACCGCCGACCTCATCGGCCAGGACGCCCGACGACACCGTCACGCCGGCATCGGTCAGCCGCTGGGCACCGCCCGCCGCCACCGGATTGGGGTCGGCCACGGCGAACACCACGGCCGCGACCCCGGCGTCCAACAGTGCGTCCACGCACGGGCCCGTGCGGCCCTGGTGGTTGCACGGTTCGAGCGTCACCACCGCGGTGCCGCCCGCAGCGCGGGTACCGGCGCGCCGCAGCGCCATCACCTCGGCGTGCGCCTCCCCCGGCGGCTGGGTCCCGCCGACGCCGGCCACTTCGCCGTCGCGGTCCAGGATCACCGCGCCGACCGGCGGGTTCGGGTACGTCGTGCCTTTGACCGCATCGGCCTGGTCGATGGCCATCCGCATGGCCGACTCGATGGCCTCCGGCGTCACAGCACCAGGTGCGGTGACGCGGCCGCGGCCTGACGCCGCAGCGATTCCACCGCGGCACCCGGATCCGCCGCGTTGTACACCGCGGAGCCCGCGACGAAGCAGTCCACACCGGCCGCGGCCGCGGCTTCGATGGTGTCGTCGTTGATGCCGCCGTCGATCTCGACGACCAGGGTCAGCTCACCGGAGTCGACCAGCCGGCGTACCGCGGTGACCTTGGGCAGTACCTCGGCGATGAACTTCTGGCCGCCGAAGCCCGGCTCGACCGACATCACCAGCAGGGTGTCGAAGTCGCGCAGGATGTCGAGGTAGGGCTCGATCGGGGTACCGGGTTTGACGGACAGGCCGGCCTTGGCGCCGGCCGCGCGGATGTCGCGGGCGACCGAGATCGGGTCGTCGGTGGCCTCGGCGTGGAACGTCACGTTGTAGGCGCCGGCCTCGGCGTAGGCGGGGGCCCAGCGCTTGGGGTCCTCGATCATCAGATGGCAGTCCATCGGGATGTCGGTGACCTTCAGCAGGCTCTCGACGACCGGCAGCCCCAGCGTCAGGTTGGGGACGAAGTGGTTGTCCATGACGTCGACATGCAGCCAGTCGGCGCCCTCGACCGCCGCGGTCTCGTCGGCGAGCCGGGCGAAGTCGGCGGAGAGGATGGACGGGGCGATCATTGGTCCTGCCATGGCGGTCAGACTACTTTGAGCGCGGCCGCGAACATCGCATCGGTGCCATGCCGATGTGGCCATAACTGCACGTGTGGTCCGGGACCCAGCCGATCGGCCGGGGCGAACAGCGGGCGGGTGTCGATCTGTTCGACCGGTTGACGGCGCACGGCGTCGGCGATCACTCCGACGGTCTCGGCCAGGTGCGGCGAACACGTCGCGTACAGGACCACCCCACCGGGCCGGGTGAGTTTGATTGCCGCAGCGAGCAATTCGCGCTGCAGCCGGGCCAGGCCGGGCACATCGGACGGCTGCCGGCGCCACCGCGCCTCGGGCCGGCGACGCAGCGCGCCCAGGCCCGTGCAGGGGGCGTCGACCAGGACCCGGTCGAAGGATCCGGGCTCGAGACCGGACTCACGGCCGTCGACCCGCAGGACCTCGACACCCATGCCGGCGGTGTTGCGCTCGACCAGGTCGGCGCGGTGCTCCGTCGGTTCGACCGCGGTCACCGTGGCGCCGCTCTGCGCGGCGATGGCCGCCAGCATCGCGGTCTTGCCGCCGGGACCCGAGCACAGATCCAGCCAGCGGGTGTCGTTGCCCTCCAGCGGCACCTCGGTCAGGGCGCGGGCCACCAGCTGGCTGCCCTCGTCCTGCACCTGCGCCAGACCGTCCCGGATCGGGTCCAGCTGGCCGGGGTCGCCGCCGGGCAGGTATACCGCGTACGGCGAGAACCGGCCGACGTCGCCGCCGATCGCCGCGGCGAGCTCCTCGGCACTGATCTCCCCGGGGCGGGCCGCGAGGTGCACGACGGGGCGTTCGTCGTCGCTGGTGAGCATCGCGTCGAGCTCCCCCGCGTCGGCGCCGAGTGCGTCGGCGAAGGACTGCGCCACCCACCGCGGGTGCGCGTGCGTGAACGCGGTGTGGCCGATCGGGTCGGCGGCGGCCGACGGCGCGAGCTCGGCCACCCAGGCGGCCTCATCCTTGCCGGCGATGGTGCGCAGCACGCCGTTGACGAAACCCGCACGCACCGAATCGAATTCGATGCCGGCCTGCTCGACGGTCGTGTCCACGGCGGCGTGGGCATCGACGCGGGTACGGAGCAACTGGTAGGCGCCGAGCCGCAGCAGATCGAGCAGGACGGCGTCGATCCGGTCGGTGGGCCGCCCGGCGGCACTCTCGATCACCGCGTCGAGCAGCCCGATGCAGCGGCAGGTGCCGTAGGTCAGTTCGGTGGCGAAGGCCGCATCGCGGCCGGTGATGTCGCGCTCGCGCAGGATGGCCGGCAGCGCGAGGTTGGCGTAGGCATCGCGCTGCGACACCGCGCGCAGCACGTCGAACGCGGCCTGGCGGGCCGGATCGAGCGGCTTGCGGCGTGGGCCGCGTGGCCCCTGCGACCGGCCCGGCTGGCGGTCCTGACGGTCCCGGCCACCCGCGCGCCCCTGGTTGTGGGGACGGCCCTGCCGGCCCCCGCGCCCACTGTTACCGCGTTCAGTCACCGGGCCACCACACCTTCGTCCAGCCGGGCGCCGCGCGCCCAGTCCGCCGCATTCATCAGCTTCTTCCCCGGCGGTTGCACCATGCCCAGGCGCACCGGTGTGCTCCCGGTGCCGACCAGCACGCCGGATTTCTGCACGCGAATTGCACCGGGCGCCAACGCTTCTCCCTCGATCGGTACCACCGGACCGAGCTTGACCCGCAGGTCGCCGATCTCGGTCCAGGCGCCCGGGTTCGGCGTGACCGCGCGAACGCGGCGATCGACGACGTGCGCCGGCAGGTCCCAGCGCACGCGCGCGTCTTCGACGGTGACCTTGGGCGCGATCGTCACACCGTCTGTGGGTTGCGGCACCGCGGTCAGCGCGCCGTCCTCGACACCGTCGAGCGTCGTCTCCAGCAGCCCGGCACCGGCGTCGGCCAGTCGGGCCAGCAGGTCACCCGCGGTGTCGATGGGCCGCACCGTCTCGGTCAGCACGCCGTACACCGGACCGGAGTCGAGAGCCCGTTCGATCTGGAACGTGGTGGCGCCCGTCACCTCGTCGCCCGCGGCGATCGCGGCCTGCACCGGGGCGGCACCGCGCCACGCCGGCAGCACCGAGAAGTGCAGGTTGATCCAGCCCAGGCGGGGCACCGCCAGCAACTCGTCACGCAGCAGCGCACCGTAGGCGACGACGGCGCAGCAGTCGGGGGCCAGCGCGGCGAGTTCGGCAACGAACTCGGGTTCATTGGGCTTGGCCGGCCGCAGCACCGGAATGCCTTCGGCCAGAGCGAGTTCCGCTACCGGGGACGGCGCCGGCTTGCCGCGGCGACCGGAGGCCGCGTCCGGACGGGTCAGCACCGCCACCACCTCGTGGCGGGGCGACGCGATGAGCCGACGCAATGACGGCAGCGCGGGTTCCGGGGTTCCGGCGAAGACGATACGCACGATCCACCAGGCTACTTGTGCAGCGGCCGAACCTACTCATCCGATATGCAGCGGATCGATCTGCACCCGCACCGGCGTCTGATCGTGGCGGGCGCTGAGCACTCCGGTCGCCCGGCGCAGGGCCGCCGCGAGCACCAGCCCGCGATCGCGCGAGACCCGCACCAGCATGCGGTGCACGGGAACGCCCGGGTCCACACCGGGCGGACGGCGGGCACCGAACGGCAGATCGACCGGGCCCAGCACCTCGGCATCGGGCGGCAGGGCGGCGGCCTCCAGCAGCGCGTCTGCCGCCTCGGGGACGCCGTCGACGGCCGCGAGATGCACGGCGGGCGGCAGCCCGACCTCGGCACGGCCGTCGAGCTCGGCCTCGGCATGCCCGACCGGATCCCAGCGCACCAGCGCCTGCACCGTCGGGATCGACGATTCGGCCACCACTGCGACCGTGCCGCCGGCCGCGCGATCGACCACCATGGCCGCTGCCGACATCCAGCGGCGCAACGTGTCCTCGGCCGCGCGCAGATCCTGGCGGCCCAGCAACGCCCAGCCGTCGAGCAACAGCGCCGCGCCGTAACCGCCGTCGGCACGCGGTTCGGCGCCCGGCGTCGCCACCACCACCGCGGGGCGGGCGGGTACCTCGGTCACCACGGCGTCACCACCGGAGGTGACGACGGGCACGCCCGGGAAGGCCCGGCCCAGCTCCTCGGCGGTGCGCCGGGCCCCGACCACGACAGCACGTACCGCGTCCGAGCCGCACCGGCCGCAACGCAGCGCGATGTCCTGGCGGCCGCACCACCGGCACACCGCGCCGACGGTGTCGCGGTCGGGCAGCGACAGCGGCCCCGTGCAGTGCCGGCACCGGGCGATGGTCCGGCATTTGCCGCAGGCCAGCGCGGGAACGTAGCCGCGGCGTGGCACCTGGACCAGCACCGGCCGCCCGGCGCTCAGCGCGGCCCGGGCCGCGCCCAGGGCCATCGACGGCAGCCGCGCGGTGCGGGCGGCGGCGTCGCGCTCGTGGGTGTGGGCGTCGTCGTCGAGCGCGACGACGCGCGGGGCCCTCGCTCGCACCACGCTGCGGCCGGCCACCAGATCGTGCGCCCACTTGCTGCGCACCAGCGCCTGCGCTTCGGCGGTGCGCGCGAAGCCCCCGATGACTGCGCCGCAACGCAATTGGTGCGCCCGCAGCATCGCGACCTCACGGGCGTGCGGATACGGCGCGCGTGGCTCGGCCAGCGAGTCGTCCCCGTCGTCCCACACGACGATGAGGCCGAGGTCGGCGACGGGTGCGAAAACCGCGCTGCGGGTACCGATCACGAGGCGCGCCTGGCCGCGCAGTACCGACAGCCAGCGCCGGTAGCGCTGGGACGGGCCGAGACCCGCCGACAGCGCCACCACCCGGGACTCGTCGACGAGCCCCAGCGCGGCGGCGTGGACGGCATCGACGTCGCGCTGGTCCGGCACGATCAGCAGTGCCCCACGGCCGGCGTTGACGACGACGGCCGCCGCCTCGGAGAGCCGCCGCGCCCAGTCCTCCCCCGGCAGCGCCTGCCACACCGCGCGCGCGGCCCGGCCTTCGGCGAGCGCCTCGAGGAACTGCTCGCCACGGCCGTACTGCTGCCAGGCACCGGCGTCGACGTCCCGCGGGACGAACGGCGGGAGTTCCGGCGGCGCCTGTTTCTCCACGGTCGCGTGCCGGGGCGGAATCGCCAGCCGCAACACGTCGGGCCGGCTGCCGGCGTACCGGGCGGCCACCGCCTCGGCGAGCCGCTGCACGTCGGGGGTCAGGACCCGCTCGGCCGACACCACGCGGTCCAACCAGCCGAGCTTGCCGGAATGGTCGGTGTCCGAACGTCTTTCGAGGATGAACGCGTCGACCAGCCGGCCGTTGAACCGTACCTTGGCGCGGACGCCCGGCTGGGCGTCGTCGGACAGCTCGGCCGGCACCAGGTAGTCGAACTCACGGTCCAGGTGCGGCACCGACAGCATGGGCAGCACCCGAGCCACGGGCTCGTGCTCGGCCTGCTGTCTGGTGACGGTCACGCAGTCGGTGTAGCAGACACGGCCGACACCGTCGACACCGTCCGGCCCGCGAAGAAGCCGGCGGTGATCAGGAGCAACGAGGCGGCGTAGGCCCACCAGATCGGGACCGCCAGCCTCTCGTCACCGAGCACGAACTTGCTGATGCCGATCATGCCGTCGCTCACCGCGAAACACAGCGCACCGAGGGCCGTCGCGCGGGTCGGCAGCTCGGCGAACAGTGCGGTGCACACCATCGCGACCAGGACGGCCATGTACACCGTGACGGGGATGGTCATCTGCTGCGCCACCAGGCTCGGCCAGAACCAGACGATAAGCCCGATGCAGACGACCACCAGGACCGCGGCGCCGGCGGTGGCGGCCGGGGTGCGCCGGGCCAGCGGCAGCAGGGCGGCCAGGAAGCACAGGTGCGCGATCAGGAACGAGCCGAGCCCGAACACGAATCCGATGGGCCAGCCCGGCACGGCCAGCAGGAAGTCGCCGCCCGCCGAGAACACCAGTGCGGCGACCAGCCAGTTGCGTTCGCGGATGATGGGATGGCCGGCGGCCATGGCCGCCAGCAGCAGCGCGGGTAGTGCCTTGACCTCCGGCTGCAGGGCGAACTGGCCGGTCAGATCGGCGCCCGAGGGCAACCGCAGCGCCGTCACGATGAGGAAGACGCCGTAGGCCGCGGCCACCACCGCGGCCGCCAGCCACAGCCGCCGGCGCAGTGCGTACGGTGAACTCATGTCGGACACTGCGCGTCCCCCGCTCGATCCCATTCTGCAAAAGGTACTGGAAGCCGTTCCGTTCCAATTGACCATGGACGGCGGCGTCGAAGCCGCCCGGGCCCGGTTCCGGGAGCTGCCCCGCAAGCCGGTGTTCCCCGAGGTCCGCGCCGAGGACCGCGTGATCGACGGCGTGCCGGTCCGCATCTACTGGCCCGCCGATGTCGAACCGTCGGCGCCGGTCGTGTTGTTCTTCCACGGCGGCGGCTGGGTGGTCGGCGATCTGGACACCTATGACGGCACCGCCCGCCTGCATGCCGCCGGGACCGGCGCCGTGGTGGTGTCGGTGGATTACCGGCTCGCCCCTGAGCACCCGTTCCCCGCCGCGGTCGACGACGTGTGGGCCGTCACGCAGTGGCTGGCCGCACACGCCGACGAGATCGGCGGCGACCCGAATCGCCTTGCGGTGGCCGGCGATTCGGCCGGCGGCAATCTGGCCGCGGTGGTCGCCCAACTGGCCCGCGACGCCGGCATCACGCTGCGCGCCCAGCTGCTGTGGTACCCCGCGACCACGTGGGACACGTCGTTGCCGTCGTTCACGGAGAACGCCGACGCCCCGGTTCTGGGCCGCGACGCCGTCGGCGGTTTCTCGTTGCTGTACGCCACGGGCGTCGACCTGCGGAACCCGCCGGCCGCGCTGGTCCCGGCGCGCGCCGAGTCCCTCGCCGGGCTGGCACCGGCCTACATCGCCGTCGCCGGATACGACCCGCTGCGCGATGATGGCATCCGTTACGGCGAGATGCTCACCGCGGCAGGGGTTTCCGTCGAGGTGCACAACGCCGAGACCCTGGTGCACGGTTACCTCGGTTACTACGGCGTGGTGCCGGCGACGACCGAAGCAGCCGACAAGGCGCTGGCCGCGCTTCGAGCCGCGTTAGCCTGAGGCATGACTTCAGATGTGACGCCGGACACCCGGCCTGCCATCGACCCGATCCTCAAAGCCCTCCTGGACGCCGTGCCGCTGGAGTTCACGATCGACGACGGTGTCGAGGTGGCGCGGGCCAAGCTCGCCGCGGTGCGACCGCCGGCCGCGATGCTGCCGGATCTGCGGATCGAGAACCGCGTGCTCGATTGCGGTGCGGCAGGCCAGATTCCGGCCCGCATCTACTGGCCGCCCATCGACGGCGAGACCCGTCCGCTGCCGGTCGTGGTCTTCTACCACGGCGGCGGCTGGGCCATCGGTGACCTGGATTCGCACGACCATGTGGCCCGCGCCCACGCCGTCGGCGCCCGCGCCATCGTGGTGTCGGTCGAGTACCGGCTGGCGCCCGAGCACCCGTTCCCGGCCGCCATCGAGGATTCCTGGGCCGCGCTGCAGTGGGTCGGTGCGCACGCCACCGAGCTCGGCGGCGACCCGACGCGCCTCGCGGTCGCGGGTGACTCCGCCGGCGGCAACATCTCCGCCGTGATGGCGCTGCGGGCGCGCGACGCCGGTGGCCCCGCACTGAAGTTCCAGCTGCTCTGGTACCCCGTCGCCACCGGTGACATCACGCTGCCGTCGTTCACCGAGAACGCCGACGCGCCCATGCTCAACAGCAACGTGACCGCGGCCTTCCTGTCCTGGTACCTGCCCGGCATGGATCTCAGCGACGCCTCGACGCTGCCGACCGACCTGGCCCCGGCGAATGCCGAGTCCCTGGAAGGTCTGCCGCCGGCGTACATCGGGACCGCCGAGCACGACCCGCTACGCGACGACGGCGCGCACTACGCCAAACTGCTTGCCGCGGCCGGTGTTCCGGTCGAACTGAGCAACGAGCCGACCATGGTGCACGGCTTCGTCAGCCTGGCCCTGGCGTCGCCGGTGGCGACCGAGGCCACCAATCGCGGACTCGCGGCCCTGAAAGCCGCCCTCTACGCCTGAGTTTCCGCGAGTATGGACCCATGACAACGCCTGATGTCCAAACGGTGATCGTCGGCGCCGGCTTCTCCGGGATCGGGGCCGGCATCCTGCTGGACCGGGCCGGGCTCGGTGACTACCAAATTCTCGAGGCCGGCTCGGGTCCCGGCGGTACCTGGTTCTGGAACACCTATCCCGGTGTCGCCGTGGATATCCCGTCGTTCTCGTACCAGTTCTCGTTCGAGCAGAGCGCCGATTGGTCGCGCACCTACGCCAAGGGCCACGAGCTCAAGGCCTACGCCGAGCACTGCGTCGACAAGTACGGGCTGCGGGACCGGATCCGGTTCGGCACCGAGGTCACCGGTGCCGAGTACGACGATGCCGCCGACCTGTGGCGCGTGCACACCAGCGGCGGCACCATCACCGCGCGGTTCCTGATCAACGGCAGCGGTGTCCTGACGGTGCCCAAGCCGCCGGACATCGACGGTGTCAACGACTTCGCGGGCATCACGCTGCACACCGCGCGCTGGGACAGCAGCATCGACCTGCGCGGCAAGCGGGTCGCGATCATCGGCACCGGGGCCTCGGCCGTCCAGGTGATCCCCGAGATCGCACCGGTCGTGGAGCACCTCACGGTATTTCAGCGGACGCCGATCTGGTGTTTCCCCAAGCTGGACCTACCGCTGCCCGCGGCCGCCCGGTGGGCGATGCGCGTCCCCGGCGGCAAGACCCTGCAGCGGCTGGCCAGCCAGGCCTACGTCGAGCTCACCTTCCCGCTGTCGGCGCAGTACTACAGCGTGTTCCCGTTGGCCGACGGTGCGGCCCGGATGGGCCGGTCGTTCCTGCGCCGCGAGGTGCACGACCCCGTGGTGCGCGACAAGCTCACGCCGCGCTACGCCGTCGGCTGTAAACGACCGGGGTTCCACAACACCTACCTCGCGACCTACAACCGCGAAAACGTAAGCCTGGTAACCGAATCCATCGAACGCATCACGCCCACGGGAGTACGCACCGCCGACGGGCCGGAGCACGAGGTGGACGTGCTGATCCTGGCCACCGGATTCAAGGTGATGGACGTCGACAGCGTGCCGACGTTCCCCGTCACCGGCGCCGGCGGTCATACCCTCGGCGAGTTCTGGGAGACGCAGCGGCTGCAGGCCTACGAGGGCGTCAGCATCCCCGGCTTCCCGAACTTCTTCACGGTGATGGGCCCGTACGGCTACGTGGGTTCGTCGTATTTCGCGCTGATCGAAGCCCAGACCCACCACATCGTGCGGTGTCTGCAGCGGGCGGAAAAGCTCGGCGCCCACCGCGTGGAGGTCTCGCAGGAAGCCAATGACCGGTACTTCGACGAGATGATGCGCAAGCGTCACCGCCAGGTGTTCTGGCAGGACAGCTGCCAGACGGCCAACAGCTACTACTTCGACAAGAACGGTGACGTGCCGCTGCGGCCCGCCACCACGGTGGAGGCCTACGTCCGCAGCCGCCGCTTCGACCTCGACGACTACGAGTTCAGCGCCTGAGGTCCGCGCCGGCACTCATATGAAAGTTCTTTGAACCCGGTAACTTTTCCGCATGCGTTCGCAGCGGCACGGCTATAGGCGCTGAATCGTCGGTACAGTCGCGGAGGTGACGACCCGGCCGATGCGATGGCGGACAGCGGCAGTGCTGCTCGTCGCGCTGCTCGGTCTCGGCCTGGGAATCCAGCTGGGTGCCAAGCCCGTTGCCACAGCGCACGCGCACGCCGCCCCCATGCTCGTCGCCCCCGGACACACGCTGCCGTCGGTGACCGCCGAACACCCGCACGCGCGGGACGGCTCGATCCTGCCGGCTCCGGAACTGTTCGCCACCGCGGGTCTCCCCCGGTCCGCCACCACCCTCCTGGCTCTCGGCCTGGTGGTGGCGCTGTGTGTCGCCACGGTGTGCTGGTGCGCGTCGAGGACGCTCACGAGCCGGGGCCCGCCCCGGCAGGTGGCTGTGCTCCACACCGGCCGGGCGGTCCTGACCCGGCTCTGCATCTCCCGACGCTGATCGGTCAGCGCAGGTCGGCCACTGTTCGTGGCTGATCGGTGTTCGCTGCCCGATCCCGCTACCGCACCGCGGCCTCAAGCGAAAAGTGATGCACCCATGAACAATTCGTCCAACCTCACCCTGCCCAGAAAACCCTCTCGACCGGCGTCGGGACCGTGCCGACTGGCCCGCTACGACCGGCCGGGCACCATGGTCGGCGGCACCCCGGTGCTGCGGATCGCCGCGCCCTTCACCACCGACGACCGCGGCTTCTGGGCCAAGCTCGAAGGCGTGAACCCCGGCGGTATGAAAGACCGGCCCGCCATGTACATGGTCGAACGCGGCCGGGCCCGCGGCGACCTGTTGCCCGGCGCCCGGATCGTCGAATCCACCAGCGGCACACTCGGACTCGGTCTGGCCCTGGCCGGCACCGTGTACGGGCACCCGGTCACGCTGGTGACCGATCCCGGCATGGAACCGATGATGCTGCGCATGCTGGCCGCGTACGGCGCCGACATCGACCTGGTCACCGAGCCCCACCCGACCGGCGGCTGGCAGCAGGCCCGCCGCGACCGGGTCGCGGAGATCCTGGCCGGTGACCCCACCGCGTGGTACCCCGACCAGTACAACAACCCCGACAACGTCGACGCGTACCGCGACCTCGCGCTCGAACTGCAGTCGCAGCTGGGCATCGTCGACATCCTGGTGTGCTCGGTGGGCACCGGCGGGCATTCGGCCGGGGTGGCAAAAGTGTTGCGGGAGTTCAATCCCGACCTGAAACTGATCGGCGTCGACACCATCGGGTCGACGATCTTCGGCCAGCCCGCGCAGAGCCGGCTGATGCGTGGCCTGGGGTCGAGCATCTACCCCGACAACGTCGACTACGCCGCGTTCTCGGAAGTGCACTGGGTGGCACCCGCCGAGGCGGTGTGGGCGTGCCGGGCCCTGGCCTCGACCAGCTACGCCAGCAGCGGCTGGAGCGGCGGCGCAGTCGCTCTGGTCGCCGGTTGGGCGGCGCGTCACCACGACGCGGACACCACCATCGCCGCGATCTTTCCCGATGGGCCGCAACGGTATTTCGACACCGTCTACAACGACGACTACTGCCGACAGCACAATCTGCTCGGCATCGAGCCGCCCGCCGAGCCCGCGGTGATCGCG
This sequence comes from Mycobacterium sp. SMC-13, assembly GCF_045311035.1. Lineage (NCBI taxonomy): Bacteria > Bacillati > Actinomycetota > Actinomycetes > Mycobacteriales > Mycobacteriaceae > Mycobacterium > Mycobacterium sp. SMC-13. The sequence continues at coordinate 417,935 of NZ_JBJIAI010000001.1, read as the reverse complement.
GACCACGCTGAGCGCGTGGTGGATTCGTGGACCCGCTGCACGACGGTGCGCAGGCCCGAGGCTGCGACGCTCTGATGGAGGTGCTCACGCAGTTCCGCAGCTTCGGCTGGCCCAGCCGGGTGCTGATGCTCAACCAGTTCGGCATCAACCTCGGCTTCTACATGCTGATGCCGTACCTGGCCGGATATCTGGCCGGACCGCTCGGCCTGGCCGGCTGGGCCGTCGGCCTGGTGCTCGGGGTCCGGAACTTCTCGCAGCAGGGCATGTTCATCGTCGGTGGGACGTTGGCCGACCGGCTGGGCTACAAGCCGCTGATCGTGGCGGGCTGTCTGCTGCGCACGGCCGCGTTCGGCCTGCTCGCGGTCGCACAGTCGCTCCCGGCGTTGCTGATCGCCTCGGCGGCAACCGGTTTCGCGGGGGCACTTTTCAACCCGGCGGTGCGGGCCTACCTGGCCGCGGACTCCGGCGAGCGCCGGGTGGCGGCGTTCACGGTGTTCAACGTCTTCTATCAGGGCGGCATCCTCGCCGGTCCGCTGGTGGGACTGGCCCTGATGGGACTGGACTTCCGGGTGACGGCGGGCATGGCGGCGGTGGTGTTCGCGGTGCTGACCATCGCGCAGCTGTTCGCACTACCGAAGGACCACGCCGATCATGCTGTCGCCGAGCGCGTCTCGGTCCTGCACGACTGGCGCACCGTGCTGGCCAACCGTCCGTTCCTGTTGTTCGCGGCGTCCATGGTCGGCACCTATGTGGTGACGTTCCAGGTGTACCTCGCGTTGCCACTGCACGCCGGAGTGCTGTCGCCGCGCCACGAATCAGCCATCGTGGCGGCGGTTTTCGCCGTGTCGGGACTGGTCGCCATCGGCGGCCAGATCCGCATCACGGCCTGGTTCACGGCGCGCTACGGCCGCGCCCAGTCGCTGACCATCGGCGTGCTGGTGCTCGCAGCGGCGTTCGTCCCGCTCATCGTGGTGCCCGACGACCGCTGGGGGCAACCGGCCGCGGTTGCCGCGCTGTTGCTGACGGCCGCGCTGCTGGCCGTCGGCTCGGCCGCGATCTATCCGTTCGAGATGGACACCGTGGTGTCACTGGCCGGCGACCGGCTGGTCGCGACGTATTACGGCTTCTACAACACCATCGTCGGCGTCGGCATCCTGGTGGGAAATCTCGCCACGGGCGCGCTGATGGAGACGGCGCGTCACGCCGGCCGGCCGGCACTGGTCTGGGTGTCGCTCACGGCGATCAGCCTGCTGGTCGCGCTCGCCCTGTACCGAAGCCGCCGGCTGGAGCCGCAGCCGGTCGGCTGACCGAACGCAAAACTGCCCCTCGTCCAGCGACGAGGGGCAGTTTTGTGTGGTGCAGGTGCTAGACGGAAGCCTTCAGGTCGTCGACCTTGTCCAGCTGCTCCCAGGGGAGCTCGATGTCGGTGCGGCCGAAGTGGCCGTACGCGGCGGTCGGCGCGTAGATCGGGCGCAGCAGATCCAGGTCGCGGATGATGGCGCCGGGACGCAGGTCGAAGACCGAGGTGATGGCCTTCTCGATGCGGGCAGGGTCGAAGTGCTCGGTGCCGAAGGTCTCGACGAACAGACCCACCGGGGCGGCCTTGCCGATGGCGTAGGCGACCTGGACCTCGACGCGGTCGGCGAGGCCGGCGGCGACGACGTTCTTGGCCACCCAGCGCATCGCGTACGCGGCAGAGCGGTCCACCTTTGACGGGTCCTTGCCGGAGAAGGCGCCGCCGCCGTGGCGGGCCCAGCCACCGTAGGTGTCGACGATGATCTTGCGGCCGGTCAGGCCGGCGTCACCCATCGGGCCACCGACGACGAAGTTGCCGGTCGGGTTGACCAGCAGCCGGAAGTCGGAGGTGTCCATGGTGTCGTGGCCCAGGTCGGCCAGCACGGTCTCGACGACGTGGCGGCGGATGTCCGGGGCCAGAGTCTTGTCGAGGTCGACGCCCTCGGCATGCTGGGTGGACAGGACCACGGTGTCCAGCCGGACCGGAACGTTGTCGCGGTACTCGATGGTGACCTGGGTCTTGCCGTCGGGCCGCAGGTAGTCGACGGTGTTGTTCTTGCGGACCTCGGTGAGGCGCCGCGACAGCCGGTGCGCCAGCGCGATCGGCAGCGGCATCAGCTCCGGGGTGTCGTTGATGGCGTAACCGAACATCAGGCCCTGGTCGCCGGCGCCCTGGGCGTCCAGCGGGTCGCCCGCGCCCTCGACACGCGCCTCGTGCGCGGTGTCGACGCCCGCGGCGATGTCCGGGGACTGCGCGCCGATGCCGATGTTGACGCCGCAGGTGGCGTAGTCGAAGCCCTTGTCGGAGTGGTCGTAACCGATCTGGCGGATCCGGTCACGGACGATCAGCGGGATGTCGGCAAACGCTTCCTTGGCGCTGGTGGTCACCTCGCCCACGACATGGACCTGACCCGTCGTCACGAGCGTCTCCACCGCGACCCGCGACTTGGGATCCTGCGCGAGGAGCGCGTCCAGCACCGAATCGCTGATGGCGTCGCAGATCTTGTCCGGATGTCCTTCGGTCACTGACTCGCTGGTAAACAGCCGACCTTCACTCACGTCGCAAATCCCTTCCAAAACTTTAGTCCGGCGCATAATATCCGCGCCCGGCTACCGACTGTCGTGTACCCCTGCGCAGCAAACCCGTTCCGCGGCGCGGTTCAGGCTATGTTCATTCGTCCTTGCCACGCAGGAAGGCCGCGGTCGCATCGGCGATGCGACTGGCCATCAAGGTCTTGGACCCGTGCTCCAGCGCTGACTCGGTGCCGTCGGCGGCCAGCAGCCAGCCGTCGTTGACGTCGACCTCGAAGGCCCTGCCGTTGCCCACCGCGTTGACAACCAGCAGGTCACAGCCCTTGCGCTGCAGCTTGGCCCGGGCGTGGAACAGCACGTCGCCGTTCGCATCGCCGGTCTCGGCGGCGAATCCGACGATGGCACGAAGGTTCGGCAGCTGGCCGTCGGTGCGCGCCCGCACCGCGCCGGCGAGGATGTCGTCGGTCCGCGTCAGTTCGATGACGGGCGCTCCGTCGGCGTCGCCGGGGCCGTGCGTCTTTTTGATCTTGGTGGTCGCTACCTCGGTGGGACGGAAATCGGCGACCGCGGCGGCCATCACGAGGACGTGCGCGTCGGACACGTACTTGAACACCGCATCGCGCAGCTGCGCCGCCGAACCGATGTGCACGACGTCCACACCCGCCGGGTCGGCCAGGCCCACGGTGTTGCCGGCGATCAGGGTGACCTCGGCGCCGCGCTGGGCCATCACGCGCGCCACGGCGTAGCCCTGCTTGCCGGAACTGCGGTTGCCGATGAAGCGGACCGGATCGATGGCCTCGCGGGTTCCGCCGGCGGTGACGACGACCTTGACCCCGGCCAGATCGCGGGGCAGCGCGTCGCCGCGCTCCAGGAGCAGCTGGGCGAACGTGGTGATCTCTTCGGCCTCAGGCAGCCGTCCGGCACCGCTGTCGGCGCCGGTGAGGCGCCCGGAGGCCGGGTCCAGCACGACGACACCCCGACGCCGCAATGTCGCGACGTTGTCGACGGTGGCCGGGTGCATCCACATCTCGGTGTGCATCGCCGGGGCGAACAGCACCGGACAGCGCGCGGTGAGCAGCGTGGCGGTCAGTAGATCGTCGCCGCGCCCCGCCACCGCCCGGGCCATCAGGTCGGCGGTGGCCGGTGCGACCACGACCAGGTCGGCCTGCTGACCGAACCGGACGTGGGGCACCTCGGAGACGTCCTCGAACACGCCCGTGTGGACGGGATTGCCGGACAGTGCTTCAAAAGTGGCGGCGCCGACGAACTTGAGCGCCGACTCGGTCGGCACCACGCGGACCGAATGCCCGGCCTCGCTCAGCTGACGAACCAGGGTGCACGCCTTGTAGGCGGCGATACCTCCGGCGACTCCGACGACGATGCGTTTGCGGTCGGCCATGTTCGGCGCCTACGCGGCCTTACTCGCCCTCGGTGTGCTCGAGCAGGTCGCCGTGGATCTCGCGCATGGCGATCGACAGCGGCTTCTCCTGCAGGCCCGGCTCCACCAGGGGGCCGACGTACTCGAGGATGCCGTCACCGAGCTGGTTGTAGTAGTCGTTGATCTGGCGCGCCCGCTTCGCGGCGTAGATGACCAGCGCGTACTTGCTCGACACGCGATCGAGCAGCTCGTCGATCGGCGGGTTGGTGATACCCAGCGGCGTGTCGTAGGCGATGGCGGCGTCGGAGTCGATGCTCTCGACAGTGGTGCTCACGAAGGATTCTCCCGGCGTTTGGTGTGAAGATTGGCGTCGCTATCAGCGATATCTGTGCGGTTCTGCGCAGACCGCTCAGCGGCCCACCAGCAAGGATACCAATTCTGCACAGGCGGATTCCAACTGACTGTTGACAACAGTCACATCGAAACTGTCTTGAGCGGCCAGTTCGGCCCGCGCGGTAGCCAGGCGGCGGGCCTGCACCTCGGCGCTCTCGGTGCCGCGGCCGATGAGACGGCTCTCGAGCGCCTCCCAGCTGGGCGGCGCGAGGAAGACCGTCAGCACCTCGGGCATGGCCTCTTTGACGGCCCGGGCGCCGGCCAGATCGACTTCGATGAGGACGGGCCGACCAGCGGCGATGGCTTCCCGGACCGGGCGCGCGGGGGTGCCGGAGCGCTGCAGTCCCCCGTGGATTTCGGCCCATTCGAGCAGCTCGCCGTCATCGATGAGGCGCTGGAACTCGTCGGCCGAGACGAATGTGTAGTCGACACCGTCGACCTCGCCGGGACGCGGCGCGCGCGTCGTGGCGGAGACACTGAAATGCAGGTCGGGCACCCGCTCACGCAGGCAGCGCACGACCGTGGATTTGCCCACGGCAGAGGGGCCGGACAGCACAACAACACGGTTCATTGCCGTCCGGCCCCTACTGCTCGTCAGTCTTGCGTCAGATCAGGAAAAGTCGAACTTTTCCAGCAGGGCCTTGCGCTGACGGTCGCCCAGGCCGCGCAGACGGCGGGTCGGAGCGATCTCCAGCTCGGTCATGATCTCCTGCGCCTTGACCTTGCCGACCTTGGGCAGGGCTTCCAGCAGAGCGGAAACCTTCATCTTGCCGAGGACCTCGTCGGTCTCGGCGTCCGTCAGGACCTGCTTGAGGTTGGTGCCGCCGCGCTTGAGCCGGTCTTTCAACTCGGCACGTGCTCGACGTGCGGCAGCAGCCTTCTCCAACGCTGCCGCGCGCTGTTCGTCGGTCAACTGGGGAAGGGCCACGGGGTTCCTCCGTATCTCCGTCAAATAATTTCTGTCACGGCTGGGGTGAACCAGCCAGCGACGACGACCGTACCCACGCTTCCCGACAAGCGCTAACCCCACCCCCCGGGTAACGAAGCTAAAAGCCCAGCGTGTAGTGCGAACGGCGGCTCCGGGTGGCCGCGAAGTGCAAGCTCACCAAGGCCCCTTTCGAGGCGCTGCAGCCACAGATCTGCCTGCGTATCAAGGGTTTTGAGCACTCAGTGGGAGGACGGCCGATCCGCCGCGGCGCGGCCGGGCGCATTTTCGGGCCGCCGGCCGGGGTTCGTCAGGAAAATTTTCGCAGGTCACGGCGTGTCGGGCGTGTCGGTGCGGGGCCGAACGGGTCGGTGCACTGCCGGCGCGTCTGTCGGCCGATTTGGGCGGTCGGACCACCTAAATCGACGGGTTTTTGCCGGTTCGGAGACCGGTTCAGCACCCCACGACGCGGCCGACGCGCCGTCGCTGCGCGCCGTCACGCAGACTCCGCAAACACCGGCCTGCGTCCATGCGCCGACCTGGCCGAGCCTCCGCGCATCGCCCCGACGACCGCTTCGTCATGAAACCGTCTCCCGGCCAATGCCTTCCATCCGGGCCAGGTTTCCCACAGGCAACAGTCAGCGCCCGGTGACCGAACCGTTGCGACACGCACAGCACACACCTAACGACACCAAAGTGCGCGCACATTAGGCGGTCCTAACTTCAATGTCGTACCCATCACGAGGAGGACTGTGCAGCGATGAACTTCAAGCGAGCGTTGACCGCATCCACCCTGGCAGCCGGCATCGGCGTCGCCGGGCTGTTCGGCGTCGGCCTGGCCGGCGCCAATGCCGACCCGGGCTGCCCGCCGAACGCGCAGTGCGGCCAGCACGACGACCATGGCCGCGGCCCGGGTGACAACCGCGGTCCAGGTGACAACCGCGGCCCGGCGGCCCCCGTCGGCCGCGACGACAACTGGCACGACAACCAGGGCCGCGACTGGCAGCACCGCGGCATCGATGATGCCCGCTTCGATCACCAGCCGTTCGACTACAACGGCCAGTGGGTGAACCCGGTCTGGGACAACGGCCACAACGCCTGGGGCTTCTGGCTCGGCCCGATCTGGATTCCGCTGTGATCGACGCCCGCTGATCGGTCCCGCAACGAGACGGCCCGCCACGATGTGGCGGGCCGTCTCGTCATCTGCGGGACTGTGTTCCAAACAGGCTGCCGCACAACATGTTCCTGGCTGCACCGCCACGCACAGCAAACACCTAAGTACAGCTAAGTGCACGCCCATCGAACCGCAATAGCGTCAGCGGCATGAAGATCAAGCAGGCATTGACCGCATCCACCCTGGCGGCCGGTATCGGCGCCGCCGGACTGTTCGGCATCGGGCTGGCGACGGCTGGTGCCGACCCGTGGTGCGGGCCGGGCGCCCCGTGCTGGGGGCCGCACAACGATCACCGCGACGACCGCGGCGGCTGGCAGCGCGGCGTCGACTGGCATCAGGACCGCGACGGCTGGCGCGATGACCGTGGTCGCGATTGGTACCACCGCGGTATCGATGACGGCCGCTTCGACCACCAGCCGTTCGACTACAACGGTCAGTGGGTGAACCCGGTGTTCGAGCCCCGCTTCAGCGCGTGGGGCTTCTGGCTGGGCCCCATCTGGATTCCGCTGTGATGACCGCCGGCGCACCACGTCGGCAGTGCGAAAACTAGGGAAATGCCTGATTCGCGGGGCCCGGCGGCCCCGTAGCGTCCACCTCCATCGGCAGGATCGATTCGGAGGTGGGACACATGCGGTACAAGACCGAGCACCGATGTCTGCTGTCGCTGCCCGTGGTGTGGGCAGCGACGGTGGGCGTGGCCGGAGTGGTGCCGGCGCAGGCGGACCCCTTGCCCTACGGACCCGACACGTGTGTGTCGGGCTACGTGTGGCGGGAGGCGGGGCCCGGCGACCATGTCTGCGTGAAACCGGGTGTCCGCGACAGCACGGCACAGGAGAACGCCAACCCGGATCTGCACCGTCAGCCCGGCGGCGGCGCATACGGCCCGGATACATGCGCCAGCGGCTACGTGTGGCGGGAAGCGTTCGGCGGCGACCATGTCTGCGTATCGCCCGCCGTCCGTCAGCAGGCCTCGAACGACAACGCCAAGGCCGAGAGCCGCTACCAGCGCAACGTGGTCGACCCGTTCGGCCCGGGCGGCCCGTTCGCGGGCTCCCAGGACCGCGTCGAGGCCCACCAGAACTAGTCGGCGCTATTCCGCGAGGTACGCCACGGTGTCGCGGAGCTTCTCCCCCGCGGCGCGCACGGCCGCGACGTCCGGCCCGGCCCGCAGCACCTCCCGCGACACCGCGGGCAGCAGGGTGCCCGGCCGTGCGCCGCCGAGCCCGGCAAGTGCGTCCGGGCGGCCGCCTTGCGCGCCGACACCGGGCAGCAGCACCGGCCCGCCGAGCTGCGACAGATCGGGCACCTCGGACAGCGTGGCGCCGACGACGACACCCACCGAGCCGTCGCCCGCGGCGTTCACCGCGGCGACCTCGTCGACGATCGTCTGCGCCACGGTCCGCTCGCCGGCCAGCGCGCGCTGCACCGACGCGCCCTCCGGATTGGACGTGGCGGCCAGGACGAACACGCCGCGGCCATGGGCGGCCGCGACGTCGAGCAGTGGCTGTAGCGAGCCGAAGCCGAGGTACGGCGACGCCGTCACCGCATCGGCGGCCAGCGGTGAATCCCCCGCCCAGGCCTGCGCGTAGGCGGCCATGGTCGAGCCGATGTCACCGCGCTTGGCATCGGCCAGCACGAGCACGCCGGCCTCCTGCAACCCGACGATGGTCCGCTCCAGCACGGCGAAGCCCGCCGACCCGTAGGCCTCGAAGAACGCCACCTGCGGCTTGACGATCGCGAAGCCCGCGAACGCCTCGACGCAGATGTCGCTGAACTTCGCCACGCCGTCGGCCGACACGGGCAGGCCCCAGGCGCTCAGCAGCTCCGGGTGCGGGTCGATGCCCAGGCACAGCGGACCCCGCTGTGCCATGGCAGCCCGCAGTTTGGGCCCGAAGGTCACTTGGCGCCCAACTGGCTGTGCAGCTCCTGCAGCGACCGCACCCCGATGTCTCCGCGGATACCGGCCTCGATGCCCTGCACCGCGGCCGAGGCGCCCTGCACCGTCGTCACGCACGGGATGCTGGCCGACACCGCGGCCGAACGAATCTCGTAGCCGTCGATGCGCGGACCCGAGTTGCCGTACGGCGTGTTGATCACCATGTCGACCTCGCCGGCCTTGATGGCGTCGACCGCGGACATCGCCGGGCGGTCCGGGCTGGGCTCCTCGAAGTTCTTGCGGACGACCTCGCACGGAATGCCGTTGCGGCGCAACATCTCCGCGGTGCCCTCGGTGGCCAGCACCCGGAAGCCGAGATCGGCCAGACGCTTGACCGGGAACACCAGCGAACGCTTGTCGCGGTTCGCCACCGACACGAACACCGTGCCGCCCGAGGGCAGCGAGCCGTAGGCCGCGGTCTGGCTCTTGGCGAAGGCGGTACCGAAATCGCTGTCGATGCCCATGACCTCACCGGTCGACTTCATCTCCGGCCCGAGCAGCGAATCCACCTGCGAGCCATCGGCTTTGCGGAACCGGTGGAACGGCAGGACGGCTTCCTTCACCGCGATCGGCGCGTTGGACGCGACGCTCGCGCCGTCGCCCTCGGCGGCCAGGATGCCCTCGGCCCGCAGCTCGGCGATGGTGGCGCCCAGCATGACCCGGGCGCACGCCTTGGCCAGCGGTACCGCGGTGGCCTTCGAGACGAAGGGCACCGTGCGGCTGGCGCGCGGGTTGGCCTCCAGCACGTAGAGCACGTCGTCCTTGAGCGCGTACTGCACGTTGAGCAGACCGACCACGCCGATGCCGTGGGCGATGGCCTCGGTGGCCTTGCGCACGGCGGCGATGTCGGTGCGGCCCAACGTGACCGGCGGCAGCGCACAGGCCGAGTCGCCGGAGTGGATGCCGGCCTCCTCGATGTGCTCCATCACGCCGCCGATGTACACCTCGGTACCGTCGCACAGCGCGTCGACGTCGATCTCGATGGCGTCTTCCAGGAACCGGTCGACCAGCACGGGGTGTTCGGGCGAGAGCTCGGTGGCCCGCTCGATGTAGCCCTGCAGGGTCTGCTCGTCGTAGACGATCTCCATGCCGCGGCCGCCCAGGACGTACGACGGGCGCACCAGCACCGGGTAGCCGATGTCGGAGGCGATCCGGCGGGCCTGCTCGAAACTCGTTGCGGTGCCGAAGCGCGGCGCCGGCAGGCCGGCGGCGCGCAGCACCTCACCGAATTCGCCACGGTCCTCGGCGAGGTCGATGGCCTTGGGGCTGGTGCCGACGACGGGCACCCCGGCCTTCTCGAGCCGGTCCGCCAGACCCAGCGGGGTCTGGCCACCGAGCTGCACGATCACGCCGACCACGCCCGGACCACCGGCCCCGGACGCCTGCTCGGCGTGGTACACCTCGAGCACGTCCTCGAAGGTGAGCGGCTCGAAGTACAGCCGGTCGGCGGTGTCGTAGTCGGTCGAGACCGTCTCTGGGTTGCAGTTGACCATGACGGTCTCGAAACCGGCCTGGCTCAACGTGGTTGCCGCGTGCACACAGCTGTAGTCGAACTCGATGCCCTGCCCGATGCGGTTCGGGCCCGAGCCCAGGATCAGCACCTTGGGCTTCTCGGTCTGCGGCGCCACCTCGGTCTCGGCCGCTGGGTCCAGCTCGTAGCTGCTGTAGTGGTACGGCGTCTTGGCGTCGAACTCGGCCGCGCAGGTGTCGACGGTCTTGTACACCGGACGGATGCCGAGCCGCTCGCGCAGTGCGCGCACCCCGACCTCGCCCGCCAGTTCCGGCCGCAGCGCGGCGATCTGCCGGTCGGACAGACCGCTGTGCTTGGCCCGGCGCAGCAGGCGCTCGTCGAGCACGGGGGCGTCGACGAGTTCGCCGCGCAGGGCCACCAGGGTGGCGATCTGGTCGACGAACCACGGGTCCACACCGGACGCCTCGGCCACGGCCTCGACCGAACCACCAAGGCGCAGTGCCTGTTCGATGTCGTAGAGCCGGCCGTCGGTCGCGGTACGCAGCCCGGTCAGCAGCTCATCGAGCGTCTTGTCGGGATCGTCTCCGGTCCAGAATCCGGTGCGCTTGGTCTCGAGCGACCGCATCACCTTGCCGAGCGCCTCGATGAAGTTGCGGCCCAACGACATCGCCTCGCCCACCGACTTCATGGTGGTGGTCAGCGTCTGGTCGGCGCCGGGGAACTTCTCGAACGCGAACCGCGGCGCCTTGACGACGACGTAGTCCAGGGTCGGCTCGAAACAGGCCGGGGTCTCCTTGGTGATGTCGTTGACGATCTCGTCGAGCGTGTAGCCGATGGCCAGCTTGGCGGCGATCTTGGCGATCGGGAAACCCGTTGCCTTGGAAGCCAATGCGCTCGAGCGGGACACGCGCGGGTTCATCTCGATGACGATGAGGCGACCGTCGGCCGGGTTGATGGCGAACTGGATGTTGCAACCACCGGTGTCGACGCCGACCTCGCGCAGAATCGCGATGCCCAGGTCACGCAGCTTCTGGTATTCGCGGTCGGTCAGGGTCATCGCGGGCGCGACGGTCACCGAGTCGCCGGTGTGCACACCCATCGGGTCGAAGTTCTCGATCGAGCAGACCACCACGACGTTGTCGCGGTGGTCGCGCATCAGCTCGAGCTCATATTCCTTCCAGCCGTAGATCGATTCCTCGATCAGCACGTTGGCCGTCGGCGATGCGGACAGGCCGTCGCCGGCCATCCGCTCGACGTCTTCCTTCGTGTACGCCATGCCCGAGCCCAGGCCGCCCATCGTGAAAGAGGGGCGGACGACGACAGGCAGTCCCAGCTCTGCGACGGTGTCGCGCACCTCGTCCATGGTGTGGCAGACGCGGGACCGCGCCGACTCACCACCGACCTTGGCGACGATGTCCTTGAACTTCTGCCGGTCCTCGCCGCGCTGGATGGCGTCGAAATCGGCGCCGATCATCTCGACGTCGTACTTCTCGAGGACGCCGTTCTCGTGCAGCGCAACGGCGGTGTTCAGCGCCGTCTGCCCGCCCAGGGTGGCCAGCACGGCGTCGATCTTGTTGCCGCGCTCGGCTTGTTGCGCGATCACCTTCTCGACGAACGCCGGGGTGATCGGCTCGACATAGGTGTTGTCGGCGTACTCCGGGTCGGTCATGATCGTGGCCGGGTTCGAGTTGACCAGGCTGACCTGCAGGCCCTCGGCGCGCAGCACGCGGCAGGCCTGGGTACCCGAGTAGTCGAATTCGCAGGCCTGGCCGATGACGATCGGGCCGGAGCCGATCACCAGGACGTGATTGAGGTCTGTGCGGCGTGGCATTACTTGCCCTCCCCTGCCATCAGGTTGGCGAACTTGTCGAACAGGTACTCGGCGTCGTGCGGACCGGCCGCGGCCTCCGGGTGGTACTGCACCGAGAAGGCGCGCCCGTCGAGCAGCGAAACACCTTCCACCACACCGTCGTTGGCGCAGGTGTGGCTGACCACGGCGCGGCCGAACGGGGTGTCGAACTCTTCCCCGGCTTCGCCTTCCAGCGCGAAACCGTGGTTCTGTGCGGTGATCGCGATGCGGCCGGTTGCCTGCTCAACGACCGGGATGTTGATGCCGCGGTGCCCGAAGGTCATCTTGTAGGTCGAGCGACCGAGCGCGCGGCCCAGAATCTGGTTGCCGAAGCAGATGCCGAACAACGGGATTCCGGCCGCGAGCACCTGCTGGGTGACCTCGACCATGTGGTCGGCGGTGGCCGGGTCGCCCGGGCCGTTTGACAGGAACACCCCGTCGACCTTGAGGGCGGCGATCTCGTCGAAGGTCACCGCCGACGGCAGCACGTGGCTGCGGATGCCGCGTGCGGCGAAGTTGCGCGGGGTGTTGGTCTTGATCCCGAGGTCGATGGCCGCGATGGAGAAGCGCTCGGCACCAACGGGTTCGACGACGTACCGGTCGCCGGTGCTGACCTCACCGGCCAGGTCGGCGCCCAGCATCGACGGCTGGTTGCGGACGCGGTCCACGAGGGTGTCGGTGTCGGCCAGAGCCGGACCGGAGAAGACGCCGGCCTTCATCGACCCGAAGTTGCGCAGGTGCCGCACGATGGCACGGGTGTCGACACCCGCGACACCGACGATGCCCTGGCGCACCAGTTCGTCGTCGAGGGTGCCGGTGGCGCGCCAGTTGGAAGCGCGCGGCGACGGGTCGCGGACGACGTAGCCGGCGACCCAGATTTTGTCGTCGCGGCTCTCGTTGTCCTCGCCGTTCCAGCCGGTGTTGCCGATCTGCGGGGCGGTGGCCACCACGATCTGCCGGTGGTAGCTCGGGTCGGTCAGCGTCTCCTGGTAACCGGACATGCCGGTGGAGAACACTGCCTCACCCAGCGTCTCGCCCACGGCGCCGAACGGCGTGCCGGTGAACACCCGGCCGTCCTCCAGCACCAGCACGGCGGTCTGATCGCTCGTCACTTACTGTCCTCCTCAACCCATTTGGCCAGTTCGCGACGGTCGTCGCTGCGGAATCCGGTATCGATCTCGGTGCCCGACGGCAGCCGCCACCGGATGGCGAGAATCCCGTCGTACGTGAGCACCTTGCCGGCGATGGCCCGCTCGGTGCGGATCGCGGTGATGGATTCGTCGGGAATCCAGATCGGGCTGCCGCCCGTGAGCTGCAGCATGATGCCCTCGGGATACCGCGTCATCACGGCCTTGCTGCGAAATCCGAGGGAGCCCACCGCAATTCGGTCCTGCCAGCTCGGCGCCAGGGTGCTGCCGACGTACAAGCCCTTTGTGGCCGAGACGATCGCCGGCCCCACGGTGTCGGGCAGCGCCGGGAGCAGTCCGACGGCGCCGGCCTGCCGCTGCACCCGGTGCATCCAGCCCTTGAGCATCTGCCGGATCGCGAACCCGGCCAGCACCACCACGACCGCGGCCAGTACCAGGTAGGTGATCAGCGTCCCGGTGTTCATGCGGGGCTGACTCCGTCCCGCGCGGTGACCTTGCCGCGCAGCATCGTCAGGGTGACGGTGGCGGGCAGCGTCATCGACTCGTACGGCGTGTTGTCCGAGCGGCTGGCCAGGCCGGTGCCCTGCACCGTCCAGGTGGCGTCGGGGTCGACCACGGTCAGGTTAGCGGGTTCGCCGACCGCGAGCGGACGGCCCTGGTCGGGCAGGCCGACGATGGCGGCCGGCGCCTCGCTCATCACGCGGGCGACGTCGCGCCAGCTGAGCAGGCCGGGCGCCACCATCGTCTCGACCACCACCGACAGCGCGGTCTGCAGGCCCAGCATGCCGGGCCGGGCGTGGGCGAATTCGCACATCTTCTCGTGCTCGGCGTGCGGGGCGTGATCGGTGGCGACGCAGTCGATCACCCCGTCGGCGAGGGCCTGCCGCAGCGCCTCGGCGTCGCTGGCTTCGCGCAGCGGCGGGTTGACGCGGTTGCGGCCGTCGTAGTCCGCGAGCCGGCTGTCGTCGAGCAGCAGGTGGTGCGGCGTGACCTCGGCGGTGATCGAGATGCCCTGGGCCTTGGCCCATTTGATCAATTCGACGGTGCCCGCCGTGGAGGCGTGGCAGATGTGCACGCGGGCACCGGCGTCGCGGGCCAGGATCGCATCGCGGGCGACGATCGACTCTTCCGCCGAGCGCGGCCAGCCGGCCAGTCCCAGCCGGGCGGCGTTCGGGCCCTCATGCGCGACGGCACCCACGGTCAGGCGCGGTTCCTCGGCATGCTGGGCGATCAGAACACCAAGTCCCGCAGCGTATTCCAGCGCCCGGCGCATCACCAGCGGATCGTCGACGCAGATGCCGTCGTCGGAGAACATCCGGACCTGACCGGCACCGGCGGCCATCAGGCCCATCTCGGTGAGCTGCTTGCCGTCGAGCCCGACGGTGACGGCGCCGACCGGGTGCACGTCGACCAGGCCGACCTGCTGTCCGCGGTGCCAGACGTGGTCGGTGACCACCACGGTGTCGGCGACCGGATCGGTGTTGGCCATCGCGAACACCGCGGTGTAACCACCGAGTGCGGCTGCTGCCGAACCCGTTTCGATGTCCTCGGCGTACTCGCGGCCCGGCTCGCGCAGGTGCGTGTGCAGGTCGACGAAACCGGGCAGCATGATCTGGCCGGCGGCGTCGATGACCTCGTCGGCCGTCAGACCGCTACCGATTTCGGCGATCTGCCCGTCGGCGATCAACACATCGACCGGATCACCCTCGCCGTACAGCCGGACGCCGCGAATGAGCGTGCTCACGCGATCACCTCCCGGCCCGCGCCGACGAGAAGCTGGAACAGCACTGCCATACGAACATGCACCCCATTCGAAACCTGTTGCAGTACAGCTGATTGCGACGAATCGGCGACCGACGAGGCGATCTCCATGCCGCGCAGCATCGGACCGGGGTGCAGCACCACCGTGTCCTCGCTCAAGCCGGCCAGGCGCTTCTCGGACAGTCCGTAGCGCACCGAGTACTCGCGCGCCGACGGGAAGAAGGCGCCGTTCATCCGCTCGGCCTGCACCCGCAGCATCAGTACCGCGTCGGCGGCCGGCAGTTCGGCGTCCAGGTCGTGCGAGACGGTCACCGGCCAGTCCCCGACCCCGACCGGCAGCAGTGTCGGCGGCGCCACCAGCACGACCTCGGCGCCCAGCGTCGACAGCAGCGAGACGTTGGAGCGCGCCACCCGGCTGTGCAGGATGTCGCCGACGATCACCACGCGCCGGCCCTCGAGACCGCCCAGGCGCTGGCGGATGGTCAACGCGTCGAGCAGCGCCTGCGTCGGGTGCTCGTGGGTGCCGTCACCCGCGTTGATCACCGACGGCCCGCCGTGTTCGTCGCGGGTCCATGCCGCAAGTTGTTGTGCCGCACCGGAAGCCGGGTGCCGGATGATCAGCGCATCGGCACCCGCGGCGCGCAGGGTCAGCGCGGTGTCCCGCAGCGACTCGCCCTTGGCCACCGACGAACCGGAGGCGCTGACGTTGATGACGTCGGCGCTCATCCACTTGCCGGCCACCTCGAACGACACCCGCGTGCGGGTGGAGTTCTCGTAGAACATCGTGATGACGGTGCGGCCACGCAGCGTCGGGAGCTTCTTGACGTCGCGGCCCAGCAGCGCTTCGCGGAACTTGTCGGCGTCATCGAGAATGGCCGTCGCCGCGTCGCGGCTCAGGTCCGAGGCGGACAACAGGTGTTTCACCGGGTGGGTCCTCCATAGGGCGCAATGGAGACGTGATCGTCTCCGCCGTCGGTCTCTGACAGCCGCACCTTGACGTTCTCGGTGCGCGACGTCGGAACGTTCTTGCCGACGTAGTCGGCGCGGATGGGCAGTTCGCGGTGACCGCGGTCGACGAGGACGGCCAGCTGCACCATGCGGGGGCGGCCGATGTCGCGCAGCGCGTCGAGGGCCGAGCGCACGGAGCGGCCCGAGTACAGGACGTCGTCGACGAGGATCACCGTCGCGTTGTCGATGCCGCCCTCCGGAATCGAGGTCGAGGCGAGCGCCCGCGGCGGTTTGAAGTTCAGGTCGTCGCGGTAGAGCGTGATGTCGAGGGCGCCGGCCGGCAGCTCGACGCCGGAGAATTCCTTGACCTTTTCGGCGATCCGGGTGGCCAGGGTGACGCCGCGGGTCGGGATGCCGAGCAGCACCACGCGCGGGGCGTCGGCCGCGTCGAGCGCGGTCTTCTCGATGATCTGATGCGCGATGCGCGAGATGGTCCGGCCCACGTCGGCAGCGGACAGCAATTCCCGGTCGGTGGAGTCACCCACGAGACACCGGACCTCCTTCTCCGCCTCTCTGGACGGGTCGTTAAAGGACGTCTAACTAGCCGCGTAGCTTAGCAGGCCGCCAGGGCGTCCTCGTCGGGCATGTCGCCGGCCGTATCGTCGAGCTCCGTCCCCCGGGTTTCGGGCAACACCAGGGTGCACACGATGCTGACCAGCACGAAGACGGCGATCATCAGCCCAACGGCCCAGCTCCCGAGGGCGGCGACGAGCGGGCCGGCGACCAGCGGCGGCAACGCGCCGCCGACGATTCCGGCGAGATTGAAGGCCATGCCGGCCCCGGTGTAGCGGTACCGCGTGGCGAACGTCTCAGGCAGGAACGCGCCGATGGGTCCGTAGGCGAGCCCGAAGATGCAGAAGATGCCGGCGATCGCCACCGCGAACCCGACCGGCGAGCCGGAGTCGATGAGCGGCATGACAAGGAATGCCCACGGCAGCGCCAACCCGAACCCGACCAGGATGACGCGCCGTCGCCCGTACCGGTCGCACAGCACCGCCGAGATCGCCGAGAACACCATGAGCGACACCCCGGCCAGGACGCCGACCGACAGGATCAGCGTCCGCGGATGGTGGATGCGGGTGCTGGCGTAACTCATCAGATAGGTGCCGCCGAGGAAGCTCATGGTGAAGATGCCGACCATGCAGCCGGCCCCGAGCAACACCTGCTTGCCCTGCCGTCGCACCAGCTCCGAGAACGGCGCGCGGGGCACCGTGCCCCGCTTCTGCTCGGCGACGAAGACGGGAGTCTCGTCGATGGTCAGCCGCACGTACAGCGCCACGGCCAGCAGCACCGCGCTGAACAGGAACGGCAGCCGCCAGCCCCAGTCCAGGAACACCGGGCTCTTCTCCCCGATCGTCACGTTGGCGATCAGCACCACCAGGTTGCTGACGGCCAGACCGGCCCCGGCGCCCAACTGGGTGAACATGCCGTACATGCCGCGTTTTCCGGCCGGGGCGTACTCGGCGCTCAGCAGTGCCGAACCCGCCCATTCCCCGCCGACGGCGAAGCCCTGGAACACCCGCAGGATCAACAGGATGATCGGCGCCGCCAGGCCGATCGTGGCCGAGCTGGGCACCAGGCCGACGCCGACGGTGGACAGCCCCATGATCAGCAGCGTCGCGACCAGAGTCTTCTTGCGGCCCAGCCGATCTCCGAAATGCCCGAAGACCGCCGCGCCGATCGGTCGGGCCAGGAACGCGACCGCGAACGTGGCCAGCGACGAGATGGTCGCCATGGCGGGCGGCAGGTTCGGGAAGAACACCTGCGGGAAGATCAGCGCCGCGGCCGTCCCGTAGATGTAGAAGTCGTAGAACTCGATCGCGGTGCCGATGAAACTGGCGAACGCCACCTTGTTCATCGGTGTGCTCGGGGTCGACGGGTCTGCAGCCACGTTAGGCAGGCTAACGTGACCGGGGTGAATCTCGACGCGAACACCGAATCGGTCAGCGCGGCGATCGACACCGGCCTGCTGGCCGGCGCGGTCACGCTGGTGTGGCAGGACGGCGCGGTGCGGCAGGTCAACACGCTCGGCCACCGCGACGTGGAAGCGAAGCTGCCGATGGAGCGCGACACCGTCTTCCGCATCGCGTCGATGTCCAAGCCGATCACGGTCGCGGCAGCCATGACACTGATCGACGAAGGCCGGCTGGCCTTGAGCGATCCCATCGCGAACTGGATTCCCGAGCTGGCCAACCCGCGCGTGATGACGAGCCTCGAGGGGCCGTTGGACCGGTCCGTGCCCGCGCGGCGGCCCATCACCGTCGAGGACCTGATGACGCATCGCGGCGGCCTTGCCTACGGGTTCACGGTGCCGCCGCCACTGGGCAAGGCCTACAACAAGCTGCAGTCGCTGCAGGATCCGGATCGCTGGCTGGCCGAGCTGGGACAGCTCCCGCTGGCGCACCAGCCCGGTGACGCGCTGACCTACAGCCAGTCGACCGACGTGCTGGGCTTCCTGCTGGCCCGCGTCGAGGGCAAGCCGCTGCCAGATGTATTGGCGGAACGCATCTTCAAACCGCTGAACATGGTGGACACCGGATTCGCGGTGACGCACTCCGGCCGGCGCCGCGCGGCGACCATGTACCAGCTGGCCGCCGACGGCGATGCCCTGCGCCTGCAGCCCGGGAAGATGGGCCCGCCGCAGGTGATGCCGCCGACCTTCTGCGCCGGCGGCGGCGGACTCTGGTCGACCGTCGACGACTATCTGACGTTCGCGCGGATGCTGCTGGCCGGCGGCGAGGTCGACGGCGTACGGGTGCTGTCGGAGGAATCGGCACGGGCCATGCGCACCGACCGGTTGACAGCCGAGCAGAAGTCACAGAACTTCCTGGGCGCGCCGTTCTGGATCGGCCGCGGCTTCGGGCTGAACCTGTCGCTCGTCACCGACGAGGCGAAGGCCACGCCGTTCTTCGGCCCGGGCGGCCCCGGCACGTTCAGTTGGCCGGGGGCCTTCGGCACGTGGTGGCAGGCCGACCCGAACGCGAACCTGATCCTGATCTACCTGATCCAGAATCAGCCGGAGCTCAGCGTGGATGCCGCGGCGGCCGTCGCAGGCAACGCCTCGCAGGCCAAACTCCGTTCGGCGCGACCGAAATTCGCGAAGCGGACGTACCAGGCGCTGGGCTTGTAGCTAACCGGCCCGGGCGGCGGTGAGCCGCTGCATGTCGGCCATCCCCTGTTCCTGGGCATCGTGCATCCAGGCCGGCAGTGGTGCCCGCAACTCGGGCAGCACCTCACCCTCGAGCAATCCCTGTAGCGTGGCCTGCTTGCCGCTGCGGCCCGCCTGGTTGTCGAGTTCGTGTGCGCCCGCGGGCGATTCGTAGTCGTAGAGCTCGTAGTCGATCCGGCGGGTGCGGTCGGCCGCCATGCCGCCGGGCTGCCAGTACGAGTAGCGGCCGAGCTTCGCGTCGGGTGTCCGCACGGCGACGATGTGGCTGGGCGCCGACGTCGGGATTTCGGTGGGCACCGCGCCACCGCCGAACATCTTCTGCACCGCAGGCGATTTCATCAGCGTCGCCATCTCTTCGACGGACATGTCGTCGGTCGCGTGGGCCACCCACGGGCGGCCCACCGCACCGGGGTCGGCCGCGATGGCGGCGATGTCGCCGCGCGCCTGTAGGTAGTTGTAGCGGCTGTCCGATCGCCAGCCGTTGCCGCCCGCGGCGATGGTGAGCAGCAGCGGTGCGATGTCGACGCTGGAGGTGAGCTGACGCCGGCGCTCGCCGGGTTTGGGGGTCAGGTGACCGGCCGGGTCGTGGATGTACAGCGGCACCCGGATGGACTCTTCATAGATCGCCGCACCCTTGCCGCGCAGGCCGTGCGATCCGGCGTACTCGCCGTGGTCGGAGGTGAACACGACGATGGTGTCGCGCTCGATGTCGGGACGGGAGGCCAGGGTGTCGAGGACGCGGCCGATCTGGACGTCCACCTGCTGGTGCAGCCACAGGTAGTTGTCGAGGCACCGGGCCCATTGCGCTGCCATGTCGGGACCCGAATACGGCACCGGGCCGGTCATCAGCGGCGACATGAAGTTCATGTAGTCGATCTGCAGTTGCGGCTTGCCGCGCCGTCGGAGGTCGTCGGCGTTCTCGAAGTTGACGGGCGTCCCGGAGAATACGTGCGGAACGTCGTCCGGCAGTGGGTTTCTCGGCCACCAGCAGATGTCGTGCGGGTTCACCAGGGACACCGTGGTGCACCACGGGCCGCTGCCGGCGTGGTCGGCGAACCAGCCGTCGAACTGGTCGGCGATGCTGTGGTCGACCTTGAGCCCCTGGTTGGGGCCACCGTTGGGTGACGGGTACGTACCGCCGGAAAAGCCATGGGCGTCAAGGCCGTCCGGGTTGGTGTCGGCGATGTGACCCAGGTGCCACTTCCCCCACCACCAGGTCCGGTAGCCCTGGTCGCGCAGCATGGTGCCCCACGTCGGAAACCGGGGCGCCAGTGTGGATTCGGTGGGTCCTTCCCCGGTGTACAGGCACCCCGTCTGGTGCGAGTACAGCCCGGTGGTGAGGACGCCGCGCGACGGCGTGCACATGTTGGATGCCGAGTAGTGCGAGTCGAAAGACACGCTGCGCTGCCGCAGCCGGTCCAGGTTGGGCAGCAGTTCGCCGAGCTGTTTGGCATCGGGAAACCATTGGGGCGACCGCATCTGGTCGACGATGATCACCAGGATGTTGGGTCTGCCTGCCGACTGGCCCCGGCCCGCCCGCGACAGGAACTGGTAACCACCGATCCCCGCCGCCGCCACCCCTGCTGCCGCCGCCGTGCCTTTGAGGACTGTGCGCCGGTCGATGTCCGCCATGGGGCCAGCCTAGGAGCCAATGCTGTCAGTGCGCATAGGCTTTCGCACATGGGGCAACCAACGGTGTTGATCAGCGGCGCCGGAGTAGCCGGACCGGCCCTGGCCCACTGGCTGGCCGGCAACGGCTACCGGGTGGTCATCGTCGAAGCGGCGCCGGGTATCCGCCCCGGCGGGCAGACCGTCGACCTGCGGGGCGCGGGCCGTGAGGTGGTCACCCGGATGGGCCTGTTGCCGGCGATGACCGAGCGTTGTCTGTTTCAGCGCGGCATCGCCTGGGTGCGCGCCGATGGCACCCGGCGTGCGGAGATGCCGGTCGAGGCGTTCGACGGCAATGGGATCGTCTCGGCACTCGAGATCCTGCGCGGCGACCTGACCGAGGTGCTCTACCAGGCGACCCGCGACGTGGCCGAGTACCGCTTCGGCACGCGGATTTCCGCGCTCGAGGAGGACGAGTCCGGCGTGCGGGCCACGCTGACCGACGGCTGTGTGGTGGAGGCCGACCTGGTCGTCGGCGCCGACGGCCCGCATTCGGCGGTACGGCAGTTGGCATTCGGCGCCGAGGAACAGTTCATCCACCGTCTCGGCGGCTACAACGCCTGGTTCACCGCACCCGACATGATCGGGCTCGATGGCTGGTTCCTGATGTTCCAGGCCGCCGGCGGGCTCAACGCCTCACTGCGGCCGTCCCATGACGCCGCGACGGCCAAGGCGGGACTGGCTTTCCGGTCCGAGCCGCTCGAGTACGACCGCCGGGACCCGGACGCGCAGCGTGCGCTCCTGGCCGAACGCTTCCACGGCGCGGGCTGGTACTGCAACAAATTACTCAGTGCCGCAGCGCAATCCGATGATTTCTATTTCGATGATTTCGTCCAGGTACACATGGACACCTGGTCGGCGGGCCGCGTCACGCTGTGCGGTGATGCCGGGTACTGCGCATCGCCGCTGTCCGGGATGGGCACCAGCCTGGCCCTGGTCGGGGCATATGTGCTGGCCGGAGAACTCGGGCCCGCCGCGGCGCTCGACGCGGCCGGCATCGCACCCGCGTTACGGCGCTACGAGACGGTCATGCGGCCGTACGTCGACCGCTGCCAGGACCTGCCCGGCGGCCTCGACGGGTATGCGCCGATGTCCGAACGCCAGATCGCGGGCGCAGCGTCCGCCATGAAGTGGGTGCAGCGCTGGCCGCTGCGGCGGTACGCCGGCCGTAAGTGGTTCTCCACGGCCGAGTCGATCGACCTGCCGGACTACCAGCCGGCCTAACGGTCGTGCGTGGGCGGATGACCGGTCCATTTGATGTACGCCCGGCGGAATTCCCGCGGATCGGTGAATCCGACCTCAGCGGCGATGGCGTGGATCGGCATCGCGGTCTCGCGGACCAGGTACCGCGCGCGTTCGCTGCGCACCTTGTCGCGCAATGCGATGAACTGCTGGCCACCAGCACTGAGGCGCCGCCGCAACGTGCGTTCGGTGATGTTGAGCCGCTTGGCGACCTGGGCCATGGTCAGCGGATCGCGCACGCTCTCCCGCAGCATCGTCTCGACCGTCTGCACCACGTCGGTCGGCTGCTCACCCTGCGTCACCATGTCGCGGCAGGCGGCGACGGCGACGGCGTGCGTCGCCGGATCGGCGCGCGGTAGCGGCAGTGACCACAGCTGGCCCGGGAACGTCAAGCGGTTGGCGTCGGCGTTGAACAGGACCGGGCAGCCGAAGAATTCGTGATACCGCTGCGCGTAGACCGGCGGCGGGTAACTGACCTGGACGTACTCGGGTGTCTGCTGCGGCAGCTCCAGTACGGTCCGGACGGTGACCAGGACACTGCAGAACAGCTCCTCGCACAGGAACGGCAGCAGTTCCGGTTCCGGGCGGCGCTCGTAGGCACGCAGCGCGACCGTGCCACCGATCAGCTCGCCGCCGACGTCCATCAGGCTGCCGGCGCTCTGGTGCAGTTCCAGACCGACTGCCATTGCCGCGCCCAGGTTTTCGGCGGAACGGATGGCCAGGCCGAGCACGCCGAACGACACGAACATGTCACGGGCCCCGACGTCGATGCCCAGGCCGCGGTCGGGCATGGCACGCACGGCGCGCCGCAGCACGATCGCCGCCTGCCGGAACGACACCCGCGTCTCGGGCGAATTGAGTGTCGCGGCCGTCAGGCCCGCCGCCGCCAGCCACCGTTCCGTGGGCAGGCCGGCACGGTCGGCGACGTCGATGACGTTGACGAGCACCGACGTCGGGATGAGCGCCGCGCTTTCCCTGTCCACCCCACCTCCAACACGTGTCCGGTTTTCCCCCCATTGTGGTCACCGATGCCCTCGTGCGCACCCACCGACATGCGGTTAGCTCCCGAACCATGGTGTCGTCAATGCCGGTCGATCTGTCGGAATCGCTTTCCGCTGAGGGGTCGTGGGCGCTTCCGGAGACGTATTGGCCGGCATTGACCGACGCGACCGCGCATCTGGAAACGCCGCTGGCCGCGATCGACCTCGGCGCATTGCGCCGCAATGCGCACGATATGCGCCGCCGCGCGGCCGGGACACCGATCCGGGTGGCAGCCAAATCCGTCCGGTCGCGGACCATCCTGGACGCCGTCACGGCTCTCGACGGTTACGCGGGCGTACTGGCGTTCACGTTGCCCGAAGCACTGTGGCTGGCCACCGGCGACGAGGCGCACCCGCCGCAGCACGACGTCGTCGTCGGCTACCCGACGGCCGACCGCACCGCGATCGCCGAGCTGGCGTCGTCCCCGGCGTTGGCGGCCCGCGTGACGCTCATGGTCGACGACGTGGCGCAGCTCGATCTGGTGGACAGCGTCGCCGCGCCGTCGACGCGACCGCCGCTGCGGGTCTGCCTCGACCTCGACGCGTCCTGGCAGGCGCCGGTACTGGGACACCTCGGGGTGCGCCGCTCCCCCGTCCACACCGCGGCGCAGGCCGGTGCCCTGGCCAGGACCGTCGCCGCCCGCAGTGGTTTCACGCTGGTGGGCCTCATGTCCTACGAGGCCCAGATCGCCGGCGTCGGTGACGATGTCCGGGGTCAGGCCGCACGGTCGCAACTGATCCGGTGGATGCAACGACGATCCAAGGACGAGCTGCTCGAACGCCGCGGTCTCGCGGTGTCCGCGGTACGGCAGGTGGCCGACCTCGAATTCGTCAACGGGGGCGGCACCGGATCGCTCGAATACACCGCCTCGGACCCGGCGGTCACCGAGATCGCCGCCGGCAGTGGACTTTTCGGTCCGCACCTGTTCGACACTTATCGCGGCTTCACGCCGGCGCCGGCCGCCGCGTTCGCGCTGTCGGTCGTGCGCAAGCCGGCCCCGCAGATCGCGACGGTACTGGGCGGCGGCTGGATCGCCTCCGGACCGCCCGCCCGGGACCGCGTGCCACTGCCGGTCTGGCCGCCGGGGCTGAGTCTGCTGCCCGCCGAGATGGCAGGCGAGGTGCAGACCCCGGTCACCGGAAAAGCCGCTGGGGCACTGAAAGTCGGCGACCGCGTGTGGTTCCGGCATTGCAAGGCCGGTGAGCTCAGCGAGCACGTCGACGCGTTCGCCATGGTCGACGACGGCACGACCGTCGGCACGGCGCCCACCTACCGAGGCGAGGGGAAGACGTTCCTGTGACCTGGACCAACTGGGGGCGCTGCGAGACCGCGCACCCGACGGAAGTGTTGCGGCCCAAGACCGTTCAGGCAGTGTGTGACGCCGTCATCCGCGCGACGGCGACCGGCAGGCTGATCAAGGTCGTCGGGTCCGGGCACAGCTTCACCGGCATCGCCGTCGCGCCCGACATCCAGTTGGACCTGGGTGCCCTGGCCGGGGTGCTCGACGTCGACCGCGAGCGCAAGCGGGTCACCGTCGGCGGCGGAACGCCGCTGTGGCAACTGACGCGGCTACTGGCACGGCACGGACTCGCGCTCGAGAACATGGGCGACATCGACCGCCAGACCATCTCCGGCGCCATCTCGACCGGCACCCACGGCACGGGGCTGGCCTTCGAGGGTCTGGCGACCCAGGTCGTCGGGCTGACCCTGGTCTCGGGCACCGGCGAGCTGGTCCGCATCGACGAGGAGCAGAGCAGCGAGTGGCTGCCCGCGGCGCGCGTCGGCCTGGGCGCGCTGGGGATCATCGTCGAGGTGACGCTGCAGTGCGTGCCCGGTTTCGCGATCCACGCTATCGAACGCGTCGAGCCGGTCGACGACGTCGTCGCGACGTTCGACGAACGCTGCACGCACACAGACCATTTCGAATTCTACTGGTTCCCGCACACCGACACCGCGTTCACCAAGGCCAACATCCGGCTGCCCGCCTACACCCCGCTCGAGTCCACCAACCGGGTGTCGCAGTGGATCGAGGAGGAACTGCTCGAGAACGGTGTGCTGGGCGCGATCTGTGCTGCCGGAAGCGCGCTGCCGGCTGCGGTGCCCACCCTGAACCGCACCGTCACCCGGTTCCTGTCCGACCGTGAACACACCCAGCGCTCCGACCGGGTGTTCACCTCGCCCCGCCGCGTGCGGTTCCGCGAGATGGAGTACGCCGTTCCCTACGAGTCGATGGGCGCCGCCTTCGACGAGGTCCGCAGCCTCATCGCCGAACGCGGTTGGCGTATCAGCTTTCCCATCGAGGTCCGCGCCGCCGCCGACGACGAGAACTGGTTGTCCACCGCGTACGGGCGCCGCAGCGCGTACATCGCGGTGCACCGCTACGTGCGTGACGATCCGACCGAGTACTTCGCCGCGGTCGAGCAGATCATGCGCCGCCACGACGGGCGTCCGCACTGGGGCAAGATGCACAACCGCACGGCGGCCGATCTGCGGGACAGCTATCCGCGATTCGACGACTTCCTCGCCGTCCGCGAAAAGCTTGACCCCAGAAGAACATTCGCCAACGACTACCTACACCGAGTACTCGGAGAATGAGGCGCCCATGACCACGATCCACGCCTTCGGTGACGACGCGCTCGGTGACCACGACGCCGTCGGGCTGGCCCGCCTGGTGCGCGACATGAAGGTCAGCCCGGATGAACTGGCCGCCGCCGCGATCGCCCGCGCACAACTCGTCGACCCCGAACTGCGGGCGGTGGCATGCGATCTGCCACCGCGGCACGGCACCGACCCGAACGCCGAGTTCTTCGGCGTCCCGACCTTCATCAAGGACAACACCGACGTCGCCGGCCTGCCGACCACGCACGGTTCGGAGGCGTTCACGGCCCGGCCCGCGAAGCAGGACGGCACCTATGCGACGCAGCTGCTCAGCACGGGCCTGACGCTGCTCGGCAAGAGCCGGATGCCTGAATTCGGTTTCAACGCCACCACGGAGTACATGACCGAGCCTCCGGTCCGGAACCCTTGGCACACAGAGTTTTCCGTCGGTGCCTCGTCGGGCGGATCGGCCGCCCTGGTCGCCGCGGGCGTCGTGCCGATCGCGCACGCCAACGACGGCGGCGGCTCCATCCGCATCCCCGCCGCCTGCGCGGGCCTGGTCGGGCTGAAGCCGAGCCGGGGCCGGCACCGCGACGGCGAGCAGGCCGGTCATCTGCCGATCAACATGATCTCCGAGGGCGTCCTGACCCGCAGTGTCCGCGACACGGCCGCGTTCATCGCCGCGTGCGAGAACCAGTGGCGCAATCCGAAACTCGCGCCCATCGGCCGGGTGAGCGGGCCGGCCCAACGGATCCTCCGCGTCGGCGTGCTGTTCGACAGCGTCACGGGCGAACCGGTCGACGACGCCACCCGCGCCGCCGTCGAAGACACCGCGGCGGTGCTCGAGGCCGCGGGCCACCTCGTCGAGCCGATCACGCTGCCGGTCACCGCCCAGTTCGCCGACGACTTCGTCCAATACTGGGCGCTGCTGGCCGATCTCGCGGTCGGCACCGGCCGGTTGATCCTGGACCGGTCGTTCGACGCCGCCAAGGCCGATGGCCTGAGCCTCGGACTGCGGGCACACCACCGGCGAAACCTGCACCGCACGCCCGGTGCGCTGCTACGTCTGCGGCGCATCGCCGATCAGTACGCGCAGATGTTCGCCCGGCACGAAGTCGTGCTGTCACCGGTGCTGTCGCACACCACTCCGCGTCTCGGCTACCTGGCGCCGACGGTCGACTTCGCCGATCTCATCGACCGCCTGCGCCGGTATGTCGCCTACACCCCGCTCAACAACATCGCGGGCACCCCGGCGATCTCGCTGCCGCTGCACCGGTCACCCGACGGCCTACCGGTCGGCATCCAGCTGTCGGCCGCCTACGGGGACGAGCGCACGCTGCTCGAGCTGGCCTTCCTGTTGGAGGCCGAGCGGCCTTTCGCCCGGATTCAGGAGGTCGTCAGCGCGTGCCGCGCGTAGGCCCGCACGTCGGCGTCACCGTCTTCCAGCGCGATACCTAGCGCCGACCGCGCGGCTTCCTCGGAATCGGCCCACCGGGTCAGGCTGAGCACCGCGGCCTTGCGCACATCCAGATGCGGGTCGTGCAGCGCCTGCGACAACGGTTCGACGGCGACCGCCGGGGCCGCGCCGGACAAGGCCCGCACCGCCCCCTGGCGGATCTGCCACGCTGATTCCCGAAGCGCGCGTTGCACTTCCGGCACGTCCTGCTCGGCGCAGCCCACAGCGGCGAGTGCAGCGAGGGCGGCCGCACGCACCAGCGGGTCACGGTCGGCCAGCAACTGCCGCACGGTGTCGGCACCCGACCGGAGGGTGGCCAGTCCGTTGCCCGCGGCGATCCGCACCTCGCGGTTGTCGTCGGTCGCGGCCGCGGCCACCCCGTCGACGTCATCGACGGAGACCAGTGCGCGTACCGCCTCGATCCGCACGCGGTGATCGGAATCGGTCACCGCGGCACGGTAATCGAGGCCCGCACCGACCCGGCGCGAGCTCAGGACGTACAGCGTCACGGCCCGCACGACCGGGTCGACTGACGTCAGGTACGGAGCGACCGCCGCCGGATCGGGCAGCACCTCGACCAGCTCCCGCAAGGCGTCGGCACTCTCCGCACGCACCGCGCCGTCCGCGTCACCGAGCGCGGCGACCAGGTCCGGCTGGTAGCCGTCCGGCAGGTTCTCGACCAGCACGGCGACAGCGGCGCGCCGAACTCCCGCGTCGGTGTCCCGAAGGTATTCGGTCAGATCGGCGAGCGTCGGCTCCTCCAGCGCCACCACGGCAGCGATGCGGGGCGACGGCGGCGTCGCCGCCTCGGTCGGGCGCAGCCGCGAGGCCGCGGTCGCCGGCGCCTTGCCGCCGACCAGGTCCGGCTGGTGCACATGCTGCACAGCGTGGTCCGACGGCAGGTGGTCCAGGTCGGGCACCGGCACGAAATACGGTGCCACCGGGCGCTTGAGGAACTCCATCTCACCGTCAGAGCCCTTGCGCAGGTTCAGGTGATAACGCCACTCCTCGTCGTCGCGCTCGGGGATGTCGGCGCGATCGTGGTACAGCCCCCACCGTGATTCGGTCCGCGTGAGCGACGACCGGGCCGCCATCTCGGCACAGTCGCGGATGAACGACACCTCGACGGTGCGCATCAGCTCGTGCGGCGTGCGGGCGCCCATCTGCTCGATCTCCTCGGCCATCCGCTCGAACGTGCGGACCGCGATCGACAACTTGGTCGCCGTCTTGGGCGGGGCCACATAGTCGTTCACGAAGCGGCGCAGCTTGTACTCGACCTGCGGCTGCGGTGGGCCGTCCGGATGCCGCAGCGGGCGGTAGATCAGCTCGTGCGCCTCGGCCAACTGATCCTCCGGAAGGTTCACGGGCGCTTCGACATCCGCCAGGGTCGACGCGGCGTGTTCACCGGCCAGGTCACCGTAAACGAACGCCCCGATCATGTAGTTGTGCGGGACGCACGCCATGTCGCCGGCCGCGTACAGGCCGGGCACGGTGGTGCGGGCGTGCTCGTCGACCCACACCCCGGATGCGGAATGCCCACTGCACAAACCGATCTCGGAGATGTGCATCTCGATGTCGTGGGTGCGGTAGTCGTGGCCGCGGTTGGCGTGGAAGGTACCGCGGGTCGGCCGCTCGGTGGTGTGCAGGATGTTCTCCATCGCGGTGATGGTCTCGTCCGGCAGGTGGGTGACCTTGAGATAGATCGGGCCGCGCGCCGATTCGATCTCGCTCTTGACCTCGGCCATCATCTGGCCCGACCAGTAGTCCGAGTCGACGAACCGCTCCCCCAGCGCGTTCACCTGGTAGCCGCCGAAAGGATTGGCGACGTAGGCGCACGCGGGCCCGTTGTAGTCCTTGATCAACGGATTCACCTGGAAGCACTCGATGCCCGAGAGCTCGGCCCCCGCGTGGTACGCCATCGAGTAGCCGTCACCGGCGTTGGTCGGGTTCTCGTACGTGCCGTACAGGTACCCCGAGGCCGGCAGCCCGAGCCGGCCGCTGGCCCCGGTCGCCAGGATGACGGCCTTGGCCCCCACCGTGACGAATTCGCCTGTGCGCGTGTTGAATGCGGCCGCGCCCACGGCGCGCCCGTTCTCGGTGAGAACGCGAACCGGCATCAGCCGGTTCTCGATGCGCAGCTTCTCCCGGATGGCCTTCTGCCGCATGACGCGGTACAGCGCCTTCTTGACGTCCTTGCCCTCGGGCATCGGCAGCACGTACGAGCCGGAGCGGTGCACGCGGCGCACCGCGTATTCGCCGTGTTCGTCCTTCTCGAACTTCACGCCGTAGCGCTCGAGCCGCTGCACCATGGCGAAACCGCGCGTCGCGGTCTGATAGATGGTGCGCTGGTTGACGATTCCGTCGTTGGCGCGGGTGATCTCGGCGACGTAGTCCTCCGGGGTGGCCTTACCGGGGACGACGGCGTTGTTGACGCCGTCCATGCCCATGGCCAGGGCTCCGGAGTGCCGCACGTGCGCCTTCTCCAGCAGCAGCACCTGGGCGCCGTTCTCGGCGGCGGTCAGGGCCGCCATGGTGCCGGCGGTGCCGCCGCCGATCACCAGGACGTCACAGTCGAGACGGACGGGATTGTCGAGGTCTGGAATGTCCAGAGTGCTCATTGGTGCAGTGCTCCAAGGATTTCGGCCCGCAGCTCGGTGCGGGGAACATCGGCATCGCGAGGACTCGGGACGTCCAGCAGCGCGCGCAGCGGCTGGCCGGCGCGGCCGAGGACCGCCACCCGGTCGCCCAGGGCGAGGGCCTCGTCGACGTCGTGCGTGACGAACACGATGGTGGTGGGATGGGCCTGCCAGGTGTCGATCAGCAGGTGCTGCATGGCATTCCGGGTTTTGGCGTCCAAGGCGCCGAACGGCTCGTCCATCAGGACGGCCCGCGGCGCCCCGGCCAGGCCGCGTGCCAGCTGGACGCGCTGGCGCATGCCGCCGGACAGGCTCTTCGGCAGGAAGTCGGCGAACCCGGTGAGCCCGACCTCGTCGATCCAGCGGTCGGCGCGCTCGCGCCGGCCGGCCCGCGGCACGCCGCGCAGCTGCAGTGCCAGTTCGATGTTGGATCGCACTGTGCGCCAGGGCAACAGCGCGCTGTCCTGGAACACCATGCCGCGGTCACGCGACGTGGTGATCACCGGTTCGCCGTCCGCCAGGACCCGCCCGGCGTCGGGCTTCAGCAGCCCGGCCAGCGCCCGCAGCACCGTCGACTTGCCGCAACCCGACGGGCCGGTCAGCACCAGGATTTCCCCCGGCTGCACCGTCAGGCTCAGCCCGTCCACGACCGGCTCGCCGGTGTAGGACAACCGGATGCGGTCGAGTTCGAGGCGCAGGCCAGTCGTCAGCAGGCTCGTCATCGCCCGTTCTCCTCACCGCGCGGCAGCCAGCGGGTCAGCCGCCGGCCGATCAGTTCCACCGCGGCCGAGGTGCCGAACCCCAGCGCGCCGATGGTGATGATGCCGACGAAGACGCTCGGGTAGTCGAGCACCGTGTAGGCCTGCCAGGTGCGGTAGCCGACGCCGAGCCGGCCGGAGATCATCTCCGCCGACACCACGCAGATCCACGCCACACCCATACCGACAGACAGGCCGCCGAACAGCCCGGGCAGGACACCCGGAAACACGACCTGCCGCAACACATCCCAGCGGCTGCCGCCGAGGGTCCGCACCGAGTCCTCCCACAGCGTCGGCAGGGCCCGCACGGCGTGCCGGGTGCTGACCATGATCGGGAAGAACGCCGCCAGGAACGTGATGAACACGATGCCGGCCTCGTCGGTCGGGAACAGCAGGATGGCGACGGGCACCAGGGCGATGGCCGGGATCGGCCGCGCCAACTCTGTCAGGGGGCCGACGATGTCGGCGAACAGCCGCGACCGGCCCAGCGCAATACCGACGGCAGCGCCGATCGCCGCCGCCAGCCCGAAGCCACTGACGATCCGGATCACCGACTGCGTCAGGTCGAGCCAGTACTGCGTGGCGCCCAGTCGCTCGATGAACTTCGCGGCGATCTGGGTCACCGTCGGCAGGTTGTCGAACCGCAACCAGAACCGGACGTGGCCCGCCGTCAGCAGCTGCCAGATGCCCACGGCCGCAATGACCGACAGTGTCTTGACGGCGTAGCCGCGCCATTTCGCCGGTCCCTGCCGCCGCGACACCTCGGTCTCGGCGGGCCGCGCCGGTGCTGCGGTCACCGCGGCGATGGCTGTCATGCGACGCCCACCAGTGCCTGTTGGTAGGTCACCACCGACGATCCGGGATGGGCCGCCTGGTAGCGGCGGGCGCCGGCGTCGGTGTCGAAGGGCACGAAGTCCGCACCCTGCTGCACCCACACGGATTTGTCTGCAAGCCAACGGGTTCCGAGCTCGGCGTCCGGCACGTAGGCGGCGCGGACCTTGGCGCCCTTGGCCTCGGCGGCCCGGATCGCCTTCAGCAGGCAGGTCGGGTTGGCCGCCGGCTGCGTGGTGTCCGAACCGTCCAGCCACAGCTCACCGGCCAGCGCGGGGTTGTCTGCCGGGATGTTGCACACCGGGTCGGTACCGTGCACGACGGACGGGTTCGCGGTGCGGGCGACCTCGGCGTTGTAGTCGCGGCCGCGCTCCGACAACGCCTTGCGCAGCGGTCCGTCCTCGACGAACTTGGCGACGTCCAGGTCGGCGAAGTCACCGATCGACTTCAGGTAGGGCACATCACCTTTCAGCGCGTCCACGAGCGACGGCTTCAGCGTGGTGTCGAACCGGGTGCCGCCGGGGCCGTTGTACAGGTAGACGACTTCCGGCGGCAGACCGCTGCCCTGCGCGACGATCTTTGCCGCCTCCAGCGGTTTGGTGTTGAGGAAGTCGGTGGCATCGAGCTGTGCCTGCAGGAACGCGTCGAGCACCTCGGGATGCGCCGCGGCGTAGGCCCGCCGCGCGACCACGCCGTGCCAGGTCGGGTAATTCAGCTCGGCGCCGTCGTACAGCAGCCGGGCCTTGTTCTGGAAGACCAGCAGCCCGGGCCAGGCGACGAACTGCGAAAGCGCCTTGACCTGACCCGATTCGAGCGCCGACGCGCCGATCTGCGGCTGCTGGTTGAGCACCTCGACGCCGGAGATCCCCTCCTTGCCCAGCGCCCGAACGAGCGTCCCGTGACCGGCCGACCCGACGCTGGCCGACACCTTCTGTCCGGCCAGCTCGCTGAGCGACTGCACCGGTGAATCCGGGCTCACCACAACCATGTTCAGCGACCCGGTCGGGCTGGAGCCCGTGGCCGCCACCAGTTCGGTCTTGGCGCGCTCGTTGCTCTGGGTCTTCGATCCGTTGATCAGCATCGGGTAGTCGCCCATCGAACCGATGTCGATCTTCTCGGCGACCATCTGCGCGGTGATCGGTGCACCGGTGTCGTAGTCCTGCCATTCGACGTGGTACTTCCTGCCGGTCTTGGCGCCGATGTCGTCGAGGCGATGCTCCAGGTAGCCCTGGGCGCGCAACAACGTTCCGGCGGTGACGGTGTTGATGGTCTTGGACTGGTAGCCGATGACCACGTTGACGGCATTGTCGTCCTTGCCGGCCGAATCGACCGAGCAACCGGTGGCGGCAAGGACGACGGTCGCGGCCAGGGCAGCGAGGCGAGTGGGGTTCATTGGGGTCCTTAGCGGATGAGGTAGGGCATGTTGACGGAGACGGCACCGGTTGGGCAGCGCGCGGCGCACGGCCCGCAGTACCAACATTCGTCGACGTGCATGTAGGCCTTGCCGTTGTCGGGGTTGATGGCCAGCGAGTCCAGCGGGCAGACATCGACGCACAGCGTGCAGCCCTCGATACACAGCGACTCGTCGATGGTGACCGGGACATCGGCTCGTTGGTTGTTGACCAGCGTCATGATTCACTCCGTAACAGGTTGCCGCGCATGGTGATTCGGTCACCACGCAGTCGGATGTATTCGAGGTCGACGGGACGCCCATCGTCGAGAGTCGTGAGCCGTTCGAGCATCAGGATCGCGCCGCCGGCCGGGATGTCCAGCGTGGCCGCGGTGTGCGGATCGGCCGAAACCGCTTCCAGCGCAATGTCCGCCGAGCCCAGCCGGTGCCCGGTGACCTGCTCGATCAACGCGAACACGTCGTTGCTCTCCAGCGAGTGTTCGAGCACCGCGGCACCGATGTCGGGCGCCAGGTACGTCAGATCCAGGCTCAGTGGCAGGTCGCCCAGGTAGCGCAGCCGCTCGATGAAGACGACGGGCTCGCCGGGGGTCAGCTGCAGCCGGCGCGCCACGGCCGCGGGAGCCGGCAGCTGGGTGACCGCGCGCACTTCGTTGCGGACGTCACCGTAATCCTTGAAGGTCTCCTTGAGCCCGACAAGCGCGTGCAGGCCGTGATCGTATTTGCGCTGCGCAACGTGGGTGCCGACGCGCGGTCCCCGGTCGATCAGCCCCTCGGCCTTGAGGATCGCCAGGGCCTCGCGCACGGTGTTGCGGGATACCGAGAACTCGGCGACCAGCTCGGCCTCACCGGGCAGGCCCGCCGCGTAGACCCCGTCGCGCACCTGGTGGCGCAGCACGTCGGCCACCTGGCGGGCGCGGTCGGCGCGCCGGCGCAGCGGCGTCGGGGAGGACTCGGGCATGCGGTTGAACCTAGGGACCTGCGCCCCTCAGGTCTGCACCCCCAAATCGGGTGGTTCGAAAGTACCCGCATTACGCCGCCTCGACATGGCCGTGAACAGGGGAAATGCCGAAATCAACCACCATTACGCCACCTCGGGAACGCGTGGCAGTTCGAATCTCGATGAATCCAAAAGGGGCGGGCCCGACTCTGCGCGGCGCTACGCCGAGCGTGGCGGATACCGGTGGCGACACGCCGCAATCATCACGCCAGGCCACACGCTCGCCGTAGGGCCGGAGAATTACGTAGCTTCAACTACGAGGCACAGGCAGCCACTGTGATTGAAGACAGGTACTTTTTCGGGCCGTTGGCGTTCCCTGAGTTCAATCATCAGGGCAGATCACGGTCGCGATTGAACTCCTGCACTTCGTCGTCTGCATTGCTCCCGCGTGGATTCGAGAGAAACCGCGACTAGCTCCCCGCCGCAGACACCGTCACCGGAATCCCGTTGAGCGCACCGTTACCGGACGGCTCGTCGAGGAAATCCGGTAGCGACAGGATGTTGGTGTTCACCCCGGGCGCGGAGTTGGCGACGCCCAGGCGGGTGCCGGGTTGGCCGTGCCCCCAGCCGTGCGGCATGGACACCACGCCCGGCTTGATGGCGTCGGTCACCTCGACGGGGACGACGATCTTCCCGGCACCCGAGGCGACTTCGGCGTCGTCACCGTCCGCGATGCCCCGCGCGGCGGCGTCGCGGCTGTGCATCAGCAGCGTGCAGCGGTCGCGGCCCTTCATCAGCGCGCCGACGTTGTGCAGCCAGGAGTTGTTGGACCGCAGATGCCGACGGCTGACCAGCACGAGCTCGTCGGCCGGACGCTCGAGCCGCGCAGCCAGGCGCGGCAGGTCGTCGAGCAGGTACTGCGGGGCCACGCGGATCTTCTTGTCGGCGGTACCGAGAATCTCGGGCACGCGCGGCACCATCGGGCCGTAGTTGATGCCGTCCGGATGGGCCTTGAGCTTCGCGAGTGTCAGCCCGTCGGGCTTCTCGCCGTACCGGTCGCCGAATGCCGCGGTCCGGAGCGTCAGGTCGAGCATGCGCTCGGGGCCGCCGTGGTCGTACTTCGCCCGGATTTCGGCACCGTCGAGCCCCTGCGTGAAGCACAGGTAGTCGAACCAGCCGTCATCGAGCGCGGCGACGTCGACGTCCTCGGCCGGGGTGCCGGTACACAGCCCGGTGAGCCGGATCAGGATCTCCCACTCCTCCGGCGCGTCGGGGTCCTCGCGGCGGAACACGGCTGGCGAGTACCGCGCGAAGCTGTTGATCGCCGCACCCAGCAGCAGGTCCGCGGAGTGCGCCTGCTCGAGAGGCGAGGCGCCGGGCAGGATGACGTCGGCATGCCGGGTGGTCTCGTTGAGCCACAGGTCCACCGCGATCATCGCGTCCAGCTGCGGCAACGCCTCGTCGAGTTTGTCGCCGCCCGGCGTCGACAGCACGGGGTTGCCCGCGACGGTGATGAGGGCTCTGAGCTGGCCCTCGCCCGGGGTGGTGATCTCCTCGAGCATGCACGAGATCGGGGCCTGGCCGAGCACTTCCTTGGCCCCGCGGACCCGGGTCTGGTAGCGGCCGAAGTTGGGCGCCCCGTCTTCCAGTCCCGGGATGGTCTGGCTGGTGACGGTCCATGCGGTCGGGGTGGCGAACATCGTGCCGCCGGGGACGTCGAAGTGTCCGGTGACGATGTTGACGACATCGATGAGCCAACTCGCGAGGCTGCCGAATTCCTGGTTGCAGGTACCGATCCGGCCGTAGACGACGGCGCGGGGCGTGCCGGCCAGCTCACGCGCCAGCGCCCTGATCCGTTCCGCATCGATACCCGTTGCGGCGCAGACTCTTTCGGGCGACCAGTCGGCGACGGCCCGGCACAGCTCGCCCACCCCGTCGAGGTGCTGCTCCAGTTGGCCGAGGTTGACCAGCCCTTCGTCGAACACCGCGTGGATGACGCCGAGCAGCAGCGCCGCATCGGTGCCGGGCGTGATCGGCAGCCACTCGTCGGCCTTGGCGGCGGTCTGGGTGCGCACCGGGTCGATGACGATCACCTTGCCGCGCTTACGGATTCCGCCGATGATGCCCATGATGTCGGGGGCAGCCAGCAACGAGCCCTGCGACGCCGCGGGGTTGGCGCCCATCACCACCAGCAGGTCGGTGCGCTGCACGTCCGGTGTCGGGAACGCCCACCAGCTGCCGTACATCAGGTGCGACGACAGGTTTTTCGGCCACTGATCGATGGTGCCCGGCGAATAGGTGATCGGCATACCAGACAGACCCAGCAGGATCGCGGCATACCGCGACAGCGAAAACGAATGCGCCAGTGGGTTTCCCGTGTACGCCGCGACCGCGCCGATGCCGTGCTCTGCGATGATCGGAGCGAGCAGCTCGGTGCAGCGGCGGAATGCGGTGTCCCAGTCGACCTCGTGCCATTGCCCGTCGATCTTGATCATCGGCCGGCGGATGCGGTCGGGGTCTTCGTGCAGCGCGCCGAGGGACGCGCCCTTCGGACAGATGTGGCCCGCGCTCCAGGCGTCGGCCCTGTTGGGCCGGATGCCGGCGACCTTGCCGCCGGACACCTGAATCTCCAAGCCGCACATGGCTTCCCACAGGCTACAGGCGTGCAGGTGCAGGCCGTCTTCGCCGACCTCGGCGATCACTCGCTCGGTTCCCATCATCCGACTGTAACGGCGTTACTGAGACGTGGGTCACGATTGCTCCCGATGTCCGGGACGACGGGCTACAAGGCGTGCGAAAGTTCGCGGCCGAATTGCAGCAGCCGCTGCATCTGGGCCAGGCCACCGTCGTCGACGGATTTGGTGTACCGGAACGACTCGCAGAAGAAATCGGTATCGATGGCCGACTTCTGCCGGCTACGGGTGATCAGCTGGGTGTACATCCGCAGCCGCACCTCGGCCAGGCGCCGGGTGCCGTCGGCCAGTACCTCGAACTGGGTCGTCAGGATGTGGTCGGTGATGGTGGACAACAGGATGGTCCGCACCGAGGTGTCCAACGTCCGGCGCGGGTGCTCGTCGTCACCGTTGGCGTCGTCGTCGGCCCGCCACATGATGAGCCGCTCGCCGTCGGTGAGGACGACCTCCTGCCACACGGCGTCGCCCCAGGACTCCTCGGACGCGCCGCGCGACATGATGAAGGACTTGATGGACCGGAAGTCGACAACCGACCGCAACTGCTCGAGCGCCAGCTCCGGATCGCGCAGGTAGACCTTCGCCGCATCCTCGACACTCGAGTACGGCGCCCAGTCCTGCGGCTCGTCCACGGCTATTCGCCCCGGACCGCCGCCGCAGCCGCCCGGATCTGCGGCGTCACCAGCATCACCTGGCCGAGGACGCCGTTGACGAAGCCGGGCGATTCATCGGTGGACAGGCTCTTCGCCAGCTCGACCGCCTCGTCGACGGCCACCGGTTCCGGCACGTCCGTCGCGTGCAGCAGCTCCCACACCGCGACGCGCAGGATCGCCCGGTCCACCGCGGGCAGGCGATCGAGCGTCCACCCCTGCAGGTGCGCCGAGATCAGGTCGTCGATGTGCGCCGCGTGCTCGGTGACGCCGTTGGCGACCGTCACCGTGTACGGGTTCAGGACCGAGACCTCGGGGTCGCTGTCGGCGATCGCGTTGCGCAGCTTCGCGCCCTCGGCAGCGGTGATCCCGCGGGCCTCGGCCTCGAACAGCAGGTCGACGGCGCGCTTGCGCGCCTGGTGCCGACCCTTGTCGGAGCGACGGTCAGGCATTGACCCGACTGATGTAGCTGCTGTCGCGGGTGTCCACCTTGAGCTTGTCGCCGATGTTGATGAACAGCGGGACCTGGATCTCGGCGCCGGTCTCGAGGGTGGCGGGCTTGGTGCCGGCGTTCGAGCGGTCGCCCTGCAGGCCCGGCTCGGTGTGCGCGACGACGATGTCGATGCTGACGGGCAGTTCCAGGTACAGCGGTGCGCCGTTGTGGAACGCGATCTGCACCTGCAGGTTCTCCAGCAGGAAGCCGGCGGCGTTGCCGACGAGGGATTCGGGCAGCGGGTGCTGCTCGAAGTCCTCGGCGTCCATGAATACGAAGTCACTGCCGTCGCGGTACAGGTAGGTGGCGTCCCGACGGTCGACGGTCGCGGTCTCCACCTTCACACCGGCGTTGAAGGTCTTGTCGACGACCTTGCCCGACAGCACGTTCTTGAGCTTGGTGCGCACGAAGGCCGGGCCCTTGCCGGGCTTGACGTGCTGGAACTCGGTGATCTGCCACAGCTGGCCCTCGATGTTGAGGACGAGACCATTCTTGAAGTCGGCGGTAGATGCCACGGTCGGTACTGCTCCTAGCTCTCTGTCATCAGAGGATGGCCAGTTCCTTGGGGAACCGGGTAAGTAACTCAGGTGTGGGTGTCTTGTCGCTGCCCACGACCAGCGTGTCCTCGATTCGGACGCCGCCCCGGCCGGGCAGGTAGACACCGGGCTCCACGGTGACCACAGAGCCAGCAAGCAGTGTACCGGCGGCGGCGGAGTTGATTCCCGGCGCTTCGTGAATCTGCAACCCGACGCCGTGCCCGAGCCCGTGAGAGAACTGTTCGCCATAGCCCGCATCGGCGATGACCTGGCGCGATGCCCGGTCCACCGCCGACAGCGTCGTGCCCGGCACCAGGGCTTCCCGGCCCGCCCGCTGCGACGTCGCGACCAGGTCGTAGATGTCGCGCTGCCACTGCGCCACGGGCGACAGCACGAACGTCCGGGTCATATCGGAGTGGTAGCCCGCGACCAGTGCGCCGAAGTCGATCTTGACGAAGTCACCGGCCGCCAGCACCGCGTCCGTCGGCCGGTGGTGCGGTATCGCCGAGTTGGCGCCCGTCGCGACGATGGTCTCGAACGACGGGCCGTCGGCACCGTGGTCCAGCATCCGCGCCTCCAGTTCGCGGCCGACCTCCTTCTCGGTGCGGCCGGCCCGCAGCCCGCCCGATTCGATCAGGTCTTTGAGCGCGGCATCGGCGGCCTCGCAGGCCAGCCGCAGGATCGCGATCTCGCCCGCGTCCTTGACCTCACGCAGCACCTCGACCATGCCTGGCGCCCGGACCAGTTCGACGTCGCCGCCGACCCGCTGCAGCGCCGCATGGGCGTCGACGGTCATGACGTGACTTTCGAAGCCCAGCCGCTTGACCCCGGCGGATTCTGCCGCGCGCACCAGCTGCGGCGCGCACGCCCGCTCGATGACGATCTGCGCGTCAGGGGCCTGCTGTGCCGCCTGCGTCCGATACCGCCCGTCGGTGGCGAGAAGAAACGTCTCCCCGTCCCCGTCCTGCTCACTGGGAATCAGCAATGCCGCGTTGGATCCGGTGAAGCCGGACAGATAACGGACGTTGACCAGGTCGGTTACCAGGATCGCATCCAGCTCGGCGGCCGCCAGATGGCGACGCAGAATGTGGCGCCGGTGGGAAATTGTCACGATATGTGACGCTACTCGCTACGCTGTCTGCTCATGAGTATGTGGTTGCTGCGCGGAATCGTCTTTGCGGCGTTGATGGTGATCGTCCGACTGCTGCAGGGCGCGATGATCGGGGCCTGGGAAAAACAGTCACTGATCATCAGCGTCACGCTCGTCGTGCTGTACATCGTCGCGGCCTTCGTCTGGGGCGTTCTCGACGGCCAGAGCGACGCGAAGGCGCAGCCCGACCCCGACCGCCGCGAGGACCTGGCCATGGCGTGGCTGGTCGGCGGTCTGTTCGCCGGCGTCGTCAGCGGCTTCTTCGCGTGGCTGATCGGCCAGTTCTACGACAACATCTACGTCGACGCACTGGCCGCCGAGCTCACCACGTTCGCCGCGTTCACCGCCCTGATCGTCTTCGTGGGCGGCGTCTGCGGTGTCTCTCTCGGCCGTTGGCTGATCGACCGTAAGGCCCCGCCGGCCCCGAAGCACGACCACGCCGGTGAGGGCGCGCGCGCCGACACCGATGTGTTCGCTGCCGTCGCCGTTGCGGTCCCCACCGAAGGTGCCGAAGGCGAAACCGAGATCATCGAGACCCGCCCCAAGACCAACCCCGAGTCCTGAGACTCGGACACAAGAATCGCGGCCAGTCCTCGGACCGGCCGCGATTTTTTTCTGTCGAAAAAGTTGTAAGACTCGCGCGTCCTCACTGCTCCTACCTGTGAGAGCGGCTCAACCGGAGCCGCAAACCCGACAGAGGAGCACCCCATGAACCGCAAGAAGTCCGTCACCGCCGCCCTCGGCACGGCAGCCGCCGCCCTGGCCACCCCGGCAGTCCTGTTCCTCGGAACCGGAACCGCGCAGGCCGCGTCATCGCTCGATACGGCAAGCGACGCGGCGGGCGTCACGGTCCACATCACCTCCACCGGAAGCGAAGGCCTGTGCTTCTACTCCGCCGAGCCGTGGTTCGGCTGGCAGACCGTCAAGCCCCTGCCGGTGTACAAGGTGCCGTTCCAGCTGCAGGCGAACCAGAGCCACAACCTGTGGTTCCCGGGCATTCAGACCGGGACGACGTGGAAAGCCAAGGTCGAATGCCCCGTCGGCGGCACCGACTTTTTCAATCCCGTCTACTGAGCGCGGCTCAGTCCTTCGCCACCACCGAGTAGGCGGCCGCCAGCAGCGAGGGGTCCGGGCCTTCGAGTCGGCCCGGCTTGGCGAGCCCGTCGAGCACCACGAAGCGCAGCACGCCCGAACGGGTCTTCTTGTCCCCCGCCATCGACTCCAGCAGTTGCGGGAAGGCATCTGCGTCGTAGCTGACCGGCAGACCCAGGGCGGTGAGCACGCGACGGTGGCGGTCAGCGGTGTCGTCGTCGAGACGTCCGGCAAGCCGGCCGAGCTCGGCGGCGAACACCAGGCCCACCGAGACGGCGGCGCCGTGCCGCCACTGGTAGCGCTCGCGCCGCTCGATGGCGTGCGCCAAAGTGTGTCCGTAGTTGAGGATTTCGCGCAGCGCCGACTCCTTCTCGTCGGCGGCGACCACCTCGGCCTTGACTGCGATGGCGCGGCGGATGAGTTCGGGCAACACGGTGCCGGCGGGGTCCAGCGCGGCCTCCGGGTCGGCCTCGATCAGGTCCAGGATCACCGGGTCGGCGATGAAGCCGGCCTTCACGATCTCGGCCATGCCGGCGATGATCTCGTTGCGCGGCAACGAGTCCAGCGTAGCGAGGTCGACCAGCACGGCCAGCGGCTGGTGGAAGGCGCCGACGAGGTTCTTGCCGGCGTCGGTGTTGATGCCGGTCTTGCCGCCGACGGCGGCGTCGACCATGCCGAGCAGCGTCGTGGGCACGTGCACGATGTCCACACCGCGCAGCCAGGTGGCGGCGGCGAACCCGGCGACGTCGGTCGCCGCACCGCCGCCGAGGCTGACGATGGCGTCCTTGCGGTCGATCCCGATGCGCCCCAACACTTTCCAGATGAACCCGACGACGGGCAGTTCCTTGCCCGCCTCGGCGTCCGGGATTTCGATGCGGTGCGCGTCGATTCCGTTGTCCGCCAGGTAACTACGGATCGCTTCGGCCGTCTGCGTCAGTACCGGCTGGTGCAGGATCGCCACGCGGTGCCGACCCTGCAGGACACGGCCGAGGTCGCCGAGCAGCCCCGTCCCGATGATCACCGGGTAGGGCCGGTCGACGTTCACATTCACAACTACGGGGTCGACGACAGCGTCAGTCACACTGCGAGCCTTTCAATCGTTTTGCCAGTGCCGCAGGGCTCGGCGGGGCCTCGGTGGTCGGTCCGGGGTTCAGGACCGTGGGCAGCCGGCGCCATGCCGAGCGGCGGCGGCGCCGGGAGTGCTCGTCACAGCGCGGCTGCTCGAGCCGGTGCACGATGTGGCGGACCACGGCGCCGGGATTGCGTCGGTTGGTGTTGACGCGCAGCGTGGCGACCTGCCGGAACAGCGGCACGCGCTGCGCCATCAGCTCGCGGTACTTGGCGCCCGGGTCGTCGCCGGCCAGTAGCGGACGCCCGCCGCCCGCGGTGCGCCGAACACCTTCTGCCGCACTGATTTCCAGGTAGACGACGGTGTGGCCGACGAGCGCTTCGCGCACCTCCGGAGTGGTCACCGCACCGCCGCCGAGCGACACGACGCCGTCGTGTTCGGCCAGCGCGTCACGGATCACGTCGGCCTCTATCTTGCGGAACACCGGTTCACCTTCGGCGAAGATGTCGGCGATGCTGCGACCGGTGGTCTCGACGATCTTGGCGTCGGTGTCGAGCATCGGCACCTGCAGCGCCTTCGCCAACCGTCGACCGATCGTCGACTTGCCCGAACCGGGCATGCCGACCAGTACAGCCTTGGGCGCCATCGAGCTATCCGGACATCTGCGGTTCGCGCTCATGCACCGCACGCAGGTAGTTCTCGACGTTGGCGCGGGTCTCGGCCAGCGAGTCGCCGCCGAACTTGTCCAGCGCGGCCCGGGCCAGCACCAGCGCCACCATGGCCTCGACGACCACGCCGGCCGCGGGCACAGCGCACACGTCGGAGCGCTGGTGGATGGCGACGGCCTCTTCGCCGGTGGCCATGTCGACGGTCGCCAGCGCGCGCGGCACCGTCGAGATCGGCTTCATCGCGGCGCGGACGCGCAGCGGCTGGCCGTTGGTCATGCCGCCTTCCAGACCGCCGGCCCGGTTGGTGGAGCGGGTGATGCCGTCGGCGCCCGGGTAGATCTCGTCGTGCGCGACGCTGCCGCGGCGCCGTGCGGTCTCGAAGCCGTCACCGATCTCGACGCCCTTGATGGCCTGGATGCCCATGACGGCGGCGGCCAGTTGGCTGTCCAGCCGGTTGTCGCCACTGATGAACGAGCCGAGGCCGACGGGCAGTCCACTGACCACCACTTCGACGACACCGCCCAGGGTGTCGCCGTCCTTCTTGGCAGCCTCGATCTCGGTGATCATCGATTCTTCGGCGGCCTTGTCGAAGGCACGCACCGGGCTGTCGTCGATGGCCGCCAGATCCCCGGGCTGCGGGACGGGGCCGTCGTAAGGCTTCGATGCGCCGATGGAGATGACGTGCGAGACGACCTCGACGCCGAGGGCCTGCTTCAGGAACGCGCGGGCGACGGTGCCGGCCGCGACGCGGGCCGCGGTCTCGCGGGCGCTGGCGCGCTCGAGCACCGGGCGGGCGTCGTCGAAGCCGTACTTGAGCATGCCGGCGTAGTCGGCGTGCCCGGGCCGGGGCCGGGTCAGCGGTTCGTTGCGCGCGGTGTTGGCCAGCGCCTCCGGGTCGACCGGGTCGGAGGCCATGACGGTCTCCCACTTGGGCCATTCGGTGTTGCCGATCTGGATGGCGATCGGGCCACCCAGCGTCTGACCGTGCCGAACGCCGCCGAGCAGCGTGACTTCGTCCTTTTCGAACTTCATCCGGGCACCGCGGCCGTAGCCGAGACGACGCCGCTGCAACTGCGTGGCGATGTCGTCCGAGGTCACCGAGAGACCGGCCACCATGCCTTCGAGCATGGCCACCAGGGCGCGGCCGTGGGATTCACCTGCTGTGGTCCATCGCAACACGTGTCCCATTGTCCCATGAGGGCCTTTACCGGCTGAAATCCGTCAGCCCAGGCTGCATTGCAGCAG
The DNA here is from genome assembly GCF_045311035.1 of Mycobacterium sp. SMC-13. Classification (NCBI taxonomy): domain Bacteria; kingdom Bacillati; phylum Actinomycetota; class Actinomycetes; order Mycobacteriales; family Mycobacteriaceae; genus Mycobacterium; species Mycobacterium sp. SMC-13. Next base: position 375,005 of record NZ_JBJIAI010000001.1, on the reverse strand, counting down.
CACGGTGTCGATGTCGCGGCCGTGTTTGTGACCGACCTGCCGCAGTCGTCCGGCCTCGTCGAAACCCAGCTTCTTGTGCAGCGCGATGGACGAGGGGTCGCCACTGTCGGCGATCACCGCGATCACCTGACGCACGCCCGAGGCGCGGGCGCCATCCAGCAGCGCGCCCAGCAGTTCTCGGCCCGCGCCCTGTCCGGTGGCCCACGGCGCCAGGTAGATCGAGTCCTCCACCGTGCCCTGATAGGCCGGCCGGGATTTCCAGGGCAGGCAGTACGCGTACCCCGCGACCTTGCCCTCGCGCTCGACGACCAGGAACGGCAGGCCCGCGGCGGTGACCTTGGCGAACCGCGCCTGCCATTCGTCGGCCGCGGGCGGCTCGAGCTCGAAAGACGCCACGCTGTTCAGGACGTAGTGCGCGTAGATGTCGGCGATCGCGGGCAGGTCAGCGGTGGTGGCGGCGCGGGTGGTCATGGTGAGGCAAAGGTACCGAGCGCGACGGCCGCGGCGCTCGCCAGGCACATCGACGGGCCGTGCGGGACGGTCCGGTCATGCCGCCGCAGTAGGACGACCACCGCGCAGACCGCGGTCAGCAGCGGCGCCCCGATCGCCGCGAGCACCCAGACATCGGCGCCGCACATCCCGGTCAGCGCACCGAGACCGAGCGCGAGTTTGACGTCGCCGCCGCCCATGGACTTGGGGCTCAGTAGATGGATCAGAAGGTAGAGCGCGCACAGCGCTGCGGCGCCGGCCAACGCGGCGAGGCCCCGGCCGAGGACGACAGCCGCCAGCAGAATCACCGCCGCGCCGGGCAAGGTTAGCGAGTTCGGCAGCCGGCGTTCTCGGAGGTCGTAAACGCACAGCGCGGTCATCCACGTCCCAATGACCAACGCCGCCCCCATGTTTCGAGGCTAAATGCGTCGCGTGGGGCAGCCCGACACGAATGTTCCACGTGCTGCCGCGATTATTGAAGCGAGGTACCTTTCCAGGCTCGCTGACGTCCCTGAGTTCAATCACGACTGACGGAGCACCACGTCGACTGCACTCACGTACTTCTTGGCCCAAATTTTCGGCCCTTCCAGCAGCCGGCGGCTCGCGACTGTGCAGTCAGAGCGCCGCGCACGCGGATCTGACGATCTGTACGCACGCTCGACGCGAACCAATGGCCGCGCCCCTACGCTCAGCTCGCAGCCAGCGCCGCCGCCATCGCCGCGCGCGGCGCAGGCATCCCGGTGAACTGCTCCACCTGGGCGTAGGCCTGGTTCAGCAGCATCTGCAGGCCACTGACCACCCGGCCGCCGGCCGCGGCAACCGCGGCGGCAAGCGGCGTCGGCCACGGGTCGTAGATGGCGTCGAGCAGCACCGCCGTGTCGGCCACGGTCCCGGCGAACTCGTCGGCCACCGCGGCGGGAAGCGTATTGACCACCACGCCAAGGGAATTCAGCGGTTCACCCAGCGTCACCCACCGGGCCTCGACGCCGACCTTCTCCCCCAGCGCCACCAACGACGCCGCCTTGTCGGCATTGCGCGCGACCACCGCGATGTCCGTGATCCCCAAAGAAGCCAAGGCCACGACGGCCGCGGGCGCGGTGCCACCGGAGCCCAGTACCGCCGCCGCACCGGACACCTCACCCAGCGCGCCGACGACCCCGTCGACGTCGGTGTTGTCGGCGCGCCAGCCACCTTCGACGCGCACCAGGGTGTTGGCCGAGCCGACGAGCTCAGCGCGCTGCGTGCGTTCGGCGGCGAACCGCAGCGCCGCGAACTTGCCGGGCATCGTGACCGAGACGCCGACCCATTCCGGGCCGAACCCGCCCACCAGGCCCGGCAACTGCTCCCCGGTGCACTCGATGCGGTCGTAGGTCCAGTCGGTGAGCCCGAGCTCCCGGTAGGCCGCCAGATGCAGCTGCGGGGACCGCGAATGGGCGATGGGCGAGCCCAGGACCGCGGCCCTCATCGGGCACTGTCGAGCACGCCGTTGCGTTTGGCGAGCTCGATGCTGGCGAGGTGCTGCTGGTAGTCGCGGGTGAAGACCGTCGTGCCCTGCAGGTCGATGGTCACGAAGTACAGCCAGTCCCCCGGCGCCGGATCCTGCGCCGCGACGACGGCGGGCGCCCCGGGCGAACAGATCGGCGTGACCGGAAGTCCTTCGCGCGCATAGGTGTTCCACGGCGTCGGCTGCTCGCGGTCGGCGTCGGTGGTGGCCACTTCCTGCCGGTCCAGCGGGTAGTTCACCGTCGAGTCGAACTGCAGCCTGCGATGGTCCGGCGTCGCCAGCCGGTTGTAGATGACGCGGGCCACCTTGGCGAAGTCCTGCGGGTTGGACTCGCGCTGCACCAGCGATGCCACGATCAGAATCTGGTACGGCGTCATGCCCGCGGTCGCCCCGGCGTCGAGCAGGCCACCCTGCTCGTACTGGCGACTGCTCGAGCTGATCAGGCCCGACAGGATCGACGTCGGTGTGCCGGCCGGATCGACGTTCCACGTGCCGGGTGCGATGAGGCCCTCGAGCCTGCGGTGGTCGGCGCCCAGCGACTTCACCGGCCCCGCCGCCCAGCTCGGTACCAGCAACGCCGAGACGTCGGCGGCACCGGCGGCCTTCTTCAGCTCCTCGGCGGACACGCACTTGCGCTTGCCGTCCAGGTCGACGCAGGAGGCCGCCGAGATCAGGCTGAAGATGCCCTGGTTGATCTTGTTGGTCTTGACGTCGGTGGTGTCGTCGAGCTGGCGGCCCTCCGGGATCACCAGGCGGCCCACCCGGTTGTTCTTCTCGGTGAGCCGGGAAACCGCGTTGGCGGCCGAGATCTCGGTCCGCAGCTTGTAGAAGCCCGGCTGAATCTCGGTCATCGCCTTGTTGCCCTCGGCGGCCTGGACGAACGTCTTCACGTTCGCGACGACGCCGTGGTCGAACAGGGTCTGCCCGATCGCGGTGGTCGAGTCGCCGTTGTGCACCTCGACGACGAGGTCGCTGACACCGTCGCCCGAGTAGTCGTTGCCCGACCCGAAGATGCCGTGCCACAGCCGCGAACCGAGAAACACCGCGGCGACCACGACGACGATGAACACCGTCAGTGCCACGACGCTGCGGCGCCGGCGACGCTTGCGGTTGCGCTCGGCGCGGACCCGCTCGGCCCGGCTCATGCCACGGCGAGGGCGGCCCACCGATTCGGGCTTGATGCGGGTGCTGCTGCCCCACTCGTCGTCATCGCCCGGCGCGTCGGGGCGCATGTCCTCGGCCGGGGTCACTCGCCGACCTCGCGCTCCGCGGCGGCCAGCACCGACCGGCGCATGTCCAGCCAGTTCTGGAGGATGCCGACGGCTGCCACCTGATCGATCATCTGCCGCTGGCCTTTCGCACGTACTCCGGCTTCCCGCAACGAACGCTGCGCGGTGACCGTCGTCAACCGTTCGTCTGCCATCCGCACCGGGATCGGGGCCACCCGAACCGCCAGCGCGTCGGCCACCTCGATCGCATCCCGCGCCGAGGCGCTCGACTTGTCCTTCAGTGTGCGCGGCAATCCGACGACGATCTCGACCGCCTCCTGCTCACCGGCCAGCTTCACCAGCCGGCCCAGGTGCTTGTCCGTCTTGTCGCGACGCACGGTCTCCAACGGAGTCGCCAGGATGCCGTCGGGGTCGCACACCGCGACACCGATCCGCACCGTGCCGACGTCGATGCCGAGCCGTCTTCCGCGACCGGGGTCACCGGTCCCGGGACGGTCGGGCATGCGGTCGGTATCGGCCAAAGCTAGCTCCGGCCCAGTTCAGCGCGTAGCGCGGCCAGACCCGCGTCGATACCCGCTGCCCCCTTACCGGAACCCTGTGCCAGATCGGCCTTTCCACCACCACGACCACCGACGGCGGTGCCCAGCTGCTGCACCAGTTCGTTGGCCTTCAATCCGAGGTCCTGCGCGGCGGGGTTGACGGCCACCACGTACGGCACCGAGTCGCCCGCGTCGGCGATGAGTGCGATCACCGCCGGCTCCGAGCCGAGCTTGCCCTTGATGTCGCCGACCAGCGTGCGCAGGTCGCCACCGGAGAAGCCGCCGGCCATCCGCTGCGCGACGACGCGCACCTTGCCGATCAGCTCGGCACCCGCCGCGGCGTTCGCGGCGGCGGCCTTGGCACCGGCCAGGCGAACCTTGTCGAGTTCCTTCTCGGCGGCCTTGAGCTTCTCGACCAGCGTGGCCACGCGGGCGGGCACCTCTTCCGAGGGCACCTTCAGCGACGAGGCCAGCCCGGCCATCAGCGCGCGCTCCTTGGCCAGGTGGCGGAACGAGTCCAGACCGACGTAGGCCTCGACGCGACGCACACCCGAACCCACCGAGGACTCGCCGAGGATGGTGACGGGGCCGATCTGCGCAGAGCGCTGCACGTGGGTACCACCGCACAGCTCCATGGAGAACGGTCCGCCGATCTCGACGACGCGGACCTCGTCCGGGTAGGACTCGCCGAACATGGCCATGGCGCCCATCGCCTTGGCCTTCTCCAGCTTCTCGTTGAAGGTGTGCACCTCGAAGTCGGCCTGCACCGCTTCGTTGGTGACCTCCTCGACCGCGGTGCGCTGCTCGTCGCTGAGCGCGCCCTGGTAGTTGAAGTCGAACCGCAGGTAGCCCGGACGGTTCAGCGAACCGGCCTGAACGGCGTTGGGGCCCAACACCTGTCGCAGCGCCGCGTGCACCATGTGCGTGCCGGAGTGGCCCTGCGTGGCGCCGCGGCGCCACGTCGGGTCGACGGCAGCGGTCACGGTGTCGCCTTCGACGAACTCACCGGACTCGACGTTGATGGTGTGCACCCACAGCGACTTGGCGATCTTCTGCACATCGGTGACGGCGGCCTTGGCGGTGGCCGACGAGCCGGTGCCGGTGATGGAGCCGGTGTCGGCGATCTGGCCACCCGACTCGGCGTACAGCGGCGTCCGATCGAGGACGAGCTCGACACGGTCGGAGCCCTCGGTGCCGTGCGTCACCACGGGAACCCGTTTGCCGTCGACGAAGATGCCGAGAATCCTTGCCTCGGAAGTCAATTCGTCGAAGCCGGTGAACTCGGTGGGGCCGGCGTCGACGAGGTCTCGGAAGGCGGACAGATCGGCGTGCGCGTGCTTGCGGGCGGCGGCGTCGGCCTTGGCCCGGGCGCGCTGCTCGGCCATCAGGCCGCGGAAGCCCTCTTCGTCGACCGACAGGCCGGCTTCGGCCGCCATCTCGAGCGTCAGCTCGACGGGGAAGCCGTAGGTGTCGTGCAGCGTGAAGGCGTCGCTACCGGAGACGACGGTCTTGCCTGCGGCTTTGGTGGCTGCCGCGGCGTCCTCGAACAGCCGCGAGCCCGCCGCGAGCGTGCGGTTGAAGGCAGCCTCCTCGGCGACGGCGATGCGGTTGATGCGCTCGAAGTCGGTGACCAGTTCCGGGTACGACGGACCCATCGTGTCGCGCACGGTGGCCATCAGGTCGGACATGATCGGCTGCTCGACGCCGAGCAGCTTGGCGGCCCGGATGATGCGGCGCAGCAGGCGGCGCAGCACGTAGCCGCGGCCCTCGTTACCCGGGGTGACGCCGTCGCCGATGATGATCGCGGCGGTGCGGCTGTGGTCGGCGATGACGCGGTAGCGCACGTCGTCCGCGTGGTTGCCGGCGCCGTAGTGCCGGGGCGCCACCGAGGCGACCTTGTCGATGACGGGACGGACCAGGTCGGTCTCGTAGACGTTGTCGACGCCCTGCAGCAGGCACGCGATGCGCTCGACACCCATGCCGGTGTCGATGTTCTGGCGCGGCAGCGGGCCGAGGATTTCGAAGTCGGTCTTGCTGGTGCCCTCGCCCCGCTCGTTCTCCATGAACACGAGGTTCCAGATTTCGATGTAGCGGTCCTCGTTGGCCTCGGGGCCACCGTCGATGCCGTATTCGGGGCCGCGGTCGTAGTAGATTTCCGAACACGGGCCGCAGGGGCCGGGAATGCCCATGGACCAGTAGTTGTCGGCCTTGCCGCGGCGCTGGATGCGCTCGGGCGGCAGCCCGGCGATCTCCTCCCAGAGCCCGATGGCCTCGTCGTCATCGAGATAGACGGTGGCCCAGAGCTTTTCGGGGTCGAAGCCGTAGCCGCCCTCGGAGACCGGGTTGGTCAGCAGATCCCAGGCGAGCGCGATGGCGCCGCGCTTGAAGTAGTCGCCGAACGAGAAGTTGCCGGCCATCTGGAAGAAGGTGTTGTGCCGGGTGGTGATTCCGACCTCGTCGATGTCCGGCGTCCGGATGCACTTCTGGACGCTGGTCGCCTTGTCGTGCGGCGGGGTGCGGTCGCCCAGGAAGTAAGGCACGAACTGCACCATGCCGGCGTTGACGAACAACAGGTTCGGATCGTCCAGGATCACCGATGCGCTCGGCACCTCGGTGTGGCCCGCTTTCACGAAATGATCGAGGAATCGTTTCCTGATCTCGTGTGTCTGCACGTGCTGCTGTCCTTCATCGACCGGGTAGTTGCCCGCATAACAGTACCGGGTGCGGTTTTCGCCCCGGCCCAAGAACCATTGTGCGTCGCGGCGCCGCGGAGGACAGTTGTCTCTATCCGGTGGCGCCACCGGAGCGCCGCCCTGAATAACGAGGGGGTGGACCGTGTTCGCACGTTCTACCACGATGATGGCGCGCCCTGATCAGATCGATGCCGGCACTGCCTACATCCGCGACGAGGTCATGCCTACGCTGCAGGAACTTCCCGGGTCGATCGGCCTGTCTCTGATGGTCGACCGGGAATCCGGCCGGTGTATCGCCACCAGCGCGTGGGAGTCCGAGGACGCCCTGCATTACAGCGCCGGCGAGGGCCGCCGGCTCCGCAATCTGGCCGCCGAACGCTTCGGTGGCGGCGCCCCGCTGGTCGAGGAGTGGGAGATCGCCGTGCTGCACCGCGAACGCGGCAACGGCGCGTGTGTGCGCGCGACGTGGCTCACTGTGCCGCCGGATCTCATGGAGGCCGGCATCGACTACTACCGCGACACGGTGCTGCGCCAGATCGAGCATCTGCCCGGGTTCTGCAGCGCCAGCCTGCTGGTCGACCGCGGCTCGGGCCGTGCGGTGTCGTCGGCATCGTTCCGCACCCGCGAGTTGATGGAGGACTACTGGCCGCAGGCCACCGCACTGAAGGTCGAATCGGTGCGGACCGCCGGCGCGACGGAGATCGACGACTGCGCCTTCGATCTGGTCATCGCGCACTTGCGGGTGCCGGAGCTGGTCTAGCGCTTGCGCCGGATGATGGCGCGCAGCTTCTCCAGGCGGCCCGCGATCTCGCGTTCCGCTCCGTACGGGGTGGGCCGGTAGTAGTCGATCCCGACCAGCTCATCGGGTGGATACTGTTGCGCCGCAACACCACCCGGGTGGTCGTGCGCGTACTTGTAGCCCTGGGCGTGCCCGAGGGCGGCGGCACCCGCGTAGTGCCCGTCCCGCAGATGCGCGGGCACCATGCCGGCCTTGCCGGCCCTGATGTCGGCCATCGCCGCGCCGAGGGCGACGGTCACGGCGTTGGATTTCGGCGCCGTCGCCAGGTGCACCGTCGCGTGGGCCAGCGTCAGCTGGGCTTCCGGTAGCCCGATGAGCTGCACGGTCTGCGCGGCGGCCACCGCCGTCGGCAGTGCGGTCGGGTCGGCGATGCCGATGTCCTCGCTGGCGAGGATCATCAGCCGGCGGGCGATGAACCGCGGGTCCTCCCCCGCGGTCAGCATCCGGGCCAGGTAGTGCAGCGCGGCGTCGACGTCCGAGCCGCGCACCGATTTGATGAAGGCGCTGACGACGTCGTAGTGCTGGTCGCCGTCACGGTCGTAGCGCACGGCAGCCTTGTCGAGGGACTGCTCGATGACGTCGACGGTGACGCGTTCGCCCGCTTCGGCCGCGACCTCCAGTGCCGTCAGCGCCCGCCGGGCGTCGCCCGCCGACAGTGTCACCAGCAGCGCGACGGCGTCGTCGTCGACCTCGACGGCACCGCCCAGGCCGCGCGGATCGGCGATCGCCCGCTGCACGACGGTCCGCACGGCGTCGGCGTTCAGGGGTTGCAGCTGCAGGATCAGCGACCGCGACAGCAGCGGCGCCACCACCGAGAACGACGGATTCTCCGTGGTCGCCGCCACCAGCAGCACCACGCGGTTCTCGACCGCGGCGAGCAGGGCGTCCTGCTGGGTCTTGGAGAAGCGGTGCACCTCGTCGATGAACAGCACGGTCTGACGGCCGTGAATGGCGCTGCGGCGGGCCTCGTCGATCACCGCGCGCACGTCCTTGACGCCGGCCGACAGCGCCGACAGCGCCTCGAAGCGGCGGCCGGTGGCCCCGGAGATCAGCGACGCCAGGGTGGTCTTGCCGGTGCCGGGCGGCCCGTACAGGATGACGCTCGCCGCACCCGAGCCCTCGACCAGGCGGCGCAGCGGCGACCCGGATTTGAGCAGGTGATCCTGGCCGACGACCTCGTCGAGGCCGGCCGGCCGCATCCGTACCGCCAACGGCGCCTGCACGACGGAGCCGGATGCCGGCTCGGCATCGCCTCCTACGTCGAACAGGCCATCAGACACGGTTCAGGCTTACCACGCCGCACCGACCGGCGGTTCATTCGGCAGGTGCGGTCACGAAGTCGATCAGTTCCTCGACGCGTCCGATCAGCGCGGGTTCGAGGTCGTTCCAGTCCCGCACGCGGCCGCGGATGCGCTGCCACGCCTGGGCGATGTCGGCCTGGTCGGCGTGCGGCCAGCCGAGCGCCTCACAGACGCCGTGCTTCCACTCGATGCCGCGCGGAATGACCGGCCACGCCTCGCGCCCGATCCGGGCGGGTTTGACGGCCTCCCAGATGTCGATGAACGGGTGACCCACGACCAGCGTGTGCTCACCACCCGCGCCGCGCCGCACCTGCTCGGCGATGCGCGCCTCCTTCGAGCCCGACACCAGGTGGTCGACGAGGACGCCGAGCCGGCGCCCGGGCCCCGGCTGGAACTCGCGCACGATGGCGGCCAGATCGTCGACACCGCCGAGGTACTCGACGACGACGCCCTCGACCCGCAGATCGTGTCCCCACACCTGCTCGACCAGTTCGGCGTCGTGGCGGCCTTCCACGTAGATGCGGCTCGCCAGTGCGGTGCGGGCCCGATGTCCTTGCACGGCAACAGAACCCGACGCCGTGCGGGTGGGCGCGGCCGGCACGGTGCGCTTGGGTGCGGTGAGGATGACGGGCTTGCCGTCGACCAGATAGCCCGGGCCGATGGGGAACGGTTTGCGGCAACCGTCGAAGTCTTCGAGGACCATCCGGCCGTACTCGACGGAGATCACGGCGCCCACGAAGCCGGTCGTGGCGCACTCGACCACGAGCCCCTTCTCGGCGGGCTGCTCGGTCGAACGCTTCCTGGCGTTCGGGTTGCGGGACAGCACATCGGATCCGTATCGGTCACTCACGGCACCGATCCTAGGAACGATCGCGGGCCAGATCCGGTTGCGCCACCCGTGTTTTCGTCACAGACCGGTTACGGGGCCTTCTCGACCTTGATGTCACAGGTGATGCGCTCACCGTCGACTTTCACGATCTTCATGTGCGCGACGTACTGGACCTTGCGCGGACCGGTGAAGTGACAGTCGAACTGGGCGCCCTTGGTGGCCTCCACGTCGGACGGACACTTCACATCGGTGGGGGTGAACTTGTTCTGATCCGACACCAGCTTGACGACCTGCTTGGCGGCGTCGTCCGACTTGACCGTGGTCTTTGAGCTACACGCAGCCGGCGACAGGGCCACCAGACCCATTAGCACCGCTGCCCCCACCCGTACGCGCATCATGGGCGCGATCGTGTCCTATCGCCGTGGGCCGAGTCAACGCGCCGCGCGGGAGGCACCGGCCTCGTCGACCGCCGTGTGGATGAACCGCATCTTCTCGAGCACCGCGGCCGGCAGCACGAACGGGTACAGGTCGTCCTTGCCCATCGACCGGTTGACCATGTTCAACGCCCAGGCCAGCGGTAGCCAGAGCTCGATGAGGGTGTCAAATCCGCTGGGACCCAGCACCCGCCGTTCGAAGGTGGCACCGGCGGGCGCGAAGCCGAAGGCCGCCGCGGTGTCGAGTGCGTCCCGGATGTGCAGATAGTGCGCGAACGTCTCGGCCCAGTCCTCGGCCGGGTGCATCGTCGCGTAGGAGGACACGTACTGCTCCTCCCACCCGGCGGGCGCACCGTCGCGGTAGTGCCGGTCCAGCGCCGCCTGGTAGTCGGCGTCGGGGTCCCCGAACAGTTCCGTGAACCGCGCGACGGCATCGGGCGACGGCTGCACCAGCCGGTAGAAGTAGTAGTGCCCGATCTCGTGGCGGAAATGGCCCAGCAGGGTTCGGTACGGCTCGGCCATGGCGATGCGCAGTTGTTCGCGGTGCACGTCGTCGCCCTCGGCGAGGTCCAGGGTGATGACCCCGTCCTGGTGGCCGGTGAACACCTGGTGCTGCTCGCTGGACAGCAGGTCGAAGGACAGTCCCTCCGTCGGCAGGCCCAGTTCCGACAGTTCGGCGATCAGCCGGCGCTTGGCCTGCTCGGCGACCGCGAAGGCCGCCATGGCCTTGGTGTCATCGTCGGCGGGCCGGGTCCGGGTCAACGCGCACGATGGGCACAGTTGCCGCACCGGCTCGATCGGGACCAGCCAATTGCATTGCGCCAGATGCAGATTCGCGCACAGCTGGTAGTCGGTCGAGGCCACCGCACCGGCATGGTCATTGTCTCCGGTGCCGTCCGGCGGCGCGATCACCAGCAGCGCCATGTCCCCCAGCGAGAAGCCGAGCGCGCTGCCGCAACCCAGGCACAGCGAGTTCTCGAAGGCCAGTCGCTGGCCGCAGTTGGGGCAGTTGAAGTCACGCACGCAGTTGTCCTCCCACAATTGGTGCGACGTCGACGGAGACGTCGATGATGCTGCTCTCGGAGTCGGTGTAGATGATGCCGCGCAGCGGCGGCACATCGGCGTAGTCCCGGCCGAACCCGACCACGATGTAGCGCTCGTCGACCATCTGGTCGTTGGTCGGGTCCAGCCCCAGCCACTGGTTCTGCGGCGTCCACACCGACGCCCAGGCATGGGTGGCGTCGATACCCACCATCCGTTCCTTCCCCGGCGGCGGGTCGGTCGCCAGATATCCCGAGACATAGCTCGCCGCAAGACCGTTCGACCGCAGGCACGCGATGGCCAGGCGGGCGAAGTCCTGACATACCCCTTCGCGGGCGGCCAAAACCTCCGCGACCCGGGTGGACACCGTCGTCGACCCGGACCGGTAGGTGAAGTCGGCGAAGATGCGCGAGTTCAGCTCGCGCAGCACCTCGATCAGCGGCCGGCCGGGCGCGAAACTCGGTGCGGCGTAATCCCGTACCTCGTCGGTGATCTCCGCGGGCTGCAGATCCAGCACGAATTCGGTGGCCAGCGCACCGTCCGGCCCGGATGGCCGGGAGTCCTCCCACGGCGCCACGGCGGCTCCCGCCGCATACCACTCGGCGGGCGGCGGGTCGACCTCGACGATGCTGCGCCCGGTCACGACGAGTTCCTGATGTGGTTGTGTCACATGGAAATACGAGCTGATGTTGCCGTAGGCGTCCCGGCTAATGGAACGGTCGGCCGGTTCGGGATCGATGTTGAGCCGATACGACTGGCAGCGCTGCTGACCGCTGTCGCGCGGCGTGAGGAATCCGCGGCCGTACGAGCTGGTGACGACGTCCGAGTAGCGATAGCGCGTGCGGTGGGTGATCTGGTATTCGCGGCTCATGGCATCTGCCGCCGTTCGTCGGGACCCCACAGCGGTTGCATGCCACTCGGCAGGGCCAGGTGGGCGGCGCGGATCAGCTCGGACAGCTCCCGCAGATCGGTGTGCATACCGTCGAGCAGCTCGGCGAGTTCAGCGCGCCGCCCGTCGTCGGTGACGTGCTCGAGATCGGCCGGATCCTGGCGTCGCAGGCGGGCGGCGATCTCGTCGATCATCCGTTCCGGGCGGGTCGATCCTGTGGAGGACGGCAGTGCCCGCAGGTCGGCGCGCAGGCGCTCGAACTGGAAGGCCAGCGACCGCGGGTTCTCCTCGTCGAACAGCACCAGGTCGGCGATGGCTGCCACGCTCACCTGTCCCAGCATGCGCCTGCGGTACATCACCGCCGATTCACACACCACGAGCACGGACTCGCTGACGGTCCGTTCGGTCTCGGCGCCGTGGGTGGTGGTGAGGGTGGCCCGCAGCAGCGCGGTCAGGCCGAGACCGCGCTCGATGCGCTTGCCGATGTCCATCATCGTCCAGCCCACGTCACGCACCATGGATTCGGCCGCCACGCCGGACAGCGCCAGCATCCCCGCCAGGGTCTGGCTGGGCGCGGTCGAAAGGTACGCCTCCCCCTTGGTCTTCGAATCCGGCGGCGGCAGTGCTGCGCCCTGGCGCTGCCGAGCGCGGTCGGACGGCTGCAGCACCGCGCGTTCGACGGCGGCGAGCACCATCCAGGTGTCGTTCGACATCTGGTCGCGGACGGCGCGCGCGGCCAGGCCCAGCCGTTCGACGGATTGCGCCAGCGAGCCCGGACGGTGCCGGTCGGCGGTGAGTGCCCACAGCGTGGTCGGCGTGATGGCCAGTTGTTCGGCGTAGTCGCCGTCGGCGCCGGTGTCGGTGCCGGTGATCTGGCCCAGTGCGGTCAGTAGTACCGGCACGCAGTCGCTGCCGCCGAGGTCCCGCCGGTAGCGGAATTCGTGGTAGCGCTCACGGGTGACGGTGAGCAGCCGGGCGGTGAACTCGGCACGTTCGGCGTACCGGCCCAGCCAGAACAGGTCGGAGAGCACACGCGGCGAGCTCACCGCGCGGGTCGGGCTCGCCGTCATGGCCGGCAGCTCGACGGCCTGCGTCTGCACCACCGCGGCCCGGTCGGGCGATCGCACCCAGACATCCTTGGCCGCAACGGTTTCCATGCCGTAGGCGGCGTGCCCGCGGGCCAGCACGTAACCCAGCCCACCGATCATCGGCGCGTATCCCCCGCGCTGGGCGACGGTGAACAGCCGCATCCCGACGCTGTCGGCGGACAGTCCGCTGGGCAGCAGATCCACGGGGGCCGTAGAGAACTCGGGCAGTTCCTGGCCCATCCATTGCCACGGGGCGGCGGAGATCCGGGCCGCCAGCGCGGCCCGCTTGGCGCTGGACAGGGCGGGGCCGACGATCGCCGGTCCGCCGGTCACCGGCCTGATCAACAGGGTGGACAGTTTGCTCAACAGGTGCGAATGTTCGGCGTCGATGCCGCCCCAGAAACATCGGGCGCTCGGCAGTTCCGGGGTCTCCCCGGTGAGCAGTTCGGCCAGCTCCGGCAGGAAGCGGGCGATACCCGGGCTTTCCAGGATGCCGCTGCCGAGGGTGTTCACCACCGTCACCGCCCCGCGGCGCAGCACCTCGACGAGACCGACGACGCCGAGCCGGGAATCCGGACGCAGGTCCAAGGGATCGACGTACTCGGCGTCCACCCGGCGCAGTACGACGTCGACCCGCTTGAGGGTGCCGAGCGAGCGCATCCAGAGATTGCCGTCACGCACCACGAGGTCGGCGCTCTCGACCAACGGGAAGCCCAACACGCCGGCCAGGTAGGCCTGGTCGAAGGCGGTCTCGGAGTGGCTGCCGGGGCTGAGGACGACGACCACCGGCTCCCGCGCGGCTTCTGGTGCCGCATCGATCAGTGCCAGCCGCAAGGCCTGTGCCCAGGGCGACGCCGGGCGCGGCGCCATCTTCTCGTACAGCTCGGGCACCGCGTGCGCGACGACCCGCCGGTCGGCGAGCGCATACCCGGCGCCCGACGGCGCCTGCGTCCAGTCCGCGTTCACCGCGAAGCCACCGTCGCGGTGGCGGCTGACGTCGCAGCCGTGCAGGAACAGCTGGTGGCGTCCCGGCACCGTGATGCCGCGGGCCGCCCGCACGTAACCGGGATGGGCGTACAACAACTCCGGCGGCAGCACGCCGGAGGTGATGGCGCGGCGCGCGCCGTACAGGTCGGTGAGCACCGCGTCGAGCAGCCGGGAACGTTGCACCAATCCGGATTCGAGGGTGCGCCAGTCCGCCGCGGACAACACCAGGGGCAGGGCGTCGAGCTGCCAGGTGTCCACCACCGGCGTGCCGTCGATGTCGGTGACGGTCTCGCCGTCCCGGTCGACCTGCACATAGCTGATGCCATCGTTGTCGACGAGTTCCCGGACGACGCCACGCAGCTGGTCCAGGCCGGCCCGACCGCGGTCGCGGACGCAGTCGGTCAGCTCCTGCCAGGCCGGCCGGATCGCGCCCGACTCATCGACCAGCTCGTCGTAACCGACACCGGCCACGTCGCGGACGTCGAACAACGGCTCCTGGGCCCGGTCGGCCCGATATCCGGCCAGTGGGTCGCCGACGGGCGCCGCCTCCTCGGCCAGCTCTGCGGATGTGTGTGTACGGAGAACCATTACCGCAGAACGGTACGCACCCGGCGCAGATCGAGGATGCCCGACGCTCCGCCATCGGTGGATTGACGGGCCCGCTTCTCCCGGAGATCGGCCAGATCGACGGCGCCCGGGGTGAATCCGATGGCCTCGAAACGGCGGCCCCGTCGTGACTCGGCCTCGACGGCGTTGACCGGCGGGGTGTCGTAAGCGCGGCCTCCCGGATGCGAGACGTGGTAGGTACAGCCGCCTTTGGAGAATCCGGTGAACCCATCCACGAGTTCGAACCGCAGCGGTCCGTCGACGGTGATGGTTGGGTGCAGCGCGCTCGGTGGTTGCCAGGCCCGGTACCGGACGCCGCCGACCTGCACGTCGGGCGAGTCGGTGGCCAGCAGCGGGATCGGGTGACCGTTCACCGTGACGAGGCACCGGTTCCGGTCGGCGCCGATGAGCCGGACCTGCAGCCGCTCCACCGAGGAGTCGACGTAGCGGGCGGTGCCGGTGCCGGTGGATTCCTCGCCGAGGGTGTTCCACGGCTCGATGGCGCCGCGCAGCTCCAATTCGGCACCGTCCAGAATGACGCTGCCGATCCGGGGGAAGCGGAACTCGGTGAACGGATCCAGCCAGCTGGTGTCGAACGGGATGCCGTGCGCCCGCAGGTCGGCGGCGACCTCGGCGATGTCTTGTATGACGAAGTGCGGCAACAGGTACCGGCCGTGCAGGTTCTCACCGTGCCGGATCAGCGGGGCTCGCAGCGGTTCATCCCAGAACCACGCGACCAGCGACCGCACCAGTAGCGACTGCACCATGGCCATCTGGAAATGCGGCGGCATCTCGAAGCCGCGCAGTTCCAGCAGGCCGAGCCGGCCGCGGGCACTGTCGGGGCTGTAGAGCTTGTCGATGCAGAACTCGGCGCGGTGCGTATTGCCGGTGATGTCGGTGAGGAGGTGCCGCAGGGCGCGGTCGACGGCCCACGGAGCGCCCTCGGCCACGCGCTCGATCTCGGCGAACGCGATCTCCAGCTCGTACAGCGCCTCGAGGCGGCCTTCGTCGACGCGTGGGGCCTGCGACGTGGTGCCGACGAACCGGCCGGAGAACAGGTACGACAGCGCCGGATGCCGTTGCCAGTACGTCAGCATCGACACCAGCAGGTCGGGCCGGCGCAGCAGCGGTGAGTCGGCAGGGGTGACGCCGCCGAGGGTGATGTGGTTGCCACCGCCCGTGCCGCCGTGGGTGCCGTCGACGTCGAAGGACTCCGTGCCGAGCCGGGCCTGCCGGGCGGCTTCGTACAGGGTCTCCAGTTGTGCGGCCTGCTCGGCGAAGCCGGCGGTGGGCGCCACGTTGACCTCGATGACGCCCGGGTCGGGAGTGACGGTCATCTGCTGGAGCCTGGGGTCCGGCGGCGGCCCGTAGCCCTCGATCACGACGGCGACGCCGAGATTGGCAGTGGCTTTCTCGATCCGGCCGACCAGATCGGCGAAATCGTCGAATGCCGTTGTGGGCGGCAAGAATACGTACAGCAGACCGTCGCGGACCTCGGCGACCAGGGCGGTGGGAGGTGCGCCGTCGGCGCTGACGACGGTCGCGGGCCTGGCGGAGGTGTCGACGCGCGCGGGCGCCAGCGGGTCGGCGTCGGGCACCGATCGCGGCGGCTGCCAGCTGATCGAGTCGAGCGGCAATCGCAGGCCCGCAGGTGAATCGCCGCCGATGAGCACCAATCGCCCGCGGCGCAGTTTCCAGTCGGCGGAGACCCATCCGGTGTCGTCATCACGGCGATGCAGGGGCAACACGTGGGCCGCGGGTTCGGTCACCGCGGCATCGAGCTTGTCCGCCAAGGCTTTCCGCTGGGCGGCTCCGTCGTCCGTCAGGTCGTCGGTGACCGGATCCCCATCCGGCCGCCGGACGGCAGCGGCCAGCCGGGCGAGGGCGTCCTCGTACGCCGGACGCACCTGACTGTCCGGCAGCCCGAGCCCGTCGGCGATCTCGGTGAGCAACCGCCGTGCCGCGTCCGGTGCGACCGCAGGCGATTCCCCGGACCACGGATCGGCCAGCAGCGCCGCATCGGTCCACAGCGGCGTCCCGTCGGTGCGCCACATCAACCCGATCTGCCAGCGCGGCAACGGCTCCCCCGGATACCACTTGCCCTGGCTGCGCTGTACCAGCCCGTCCGGGGCCCAGGCGGCTTTCAACTGGGCGGTGAGTGCCGAGGCGAGCACGCGCTTGTGCGGGCCGTCGGCGGCCGTGGTCCATTCCTCGTCGGTCTGGTTGTCGATCGAGACGAAGGTGGGTTCGCCGCCGACGGTCAGCCGCACGTCGCGCTCGGCCATCCGTTCATCGATGACGGCGCCGAGGGCCCGGATCGACTCCCATGCCTGTTCGGTGTACGGCAGGGTGACGCGCGGGTCTTCGTGCACCCGCGTCACCACGTTGACGAAGTCGAGCGTGGATTCGCAGGGCTCGACGGCGCCGGTGATCGGGGCGGCCGATTCCGGGTGCGGCGTCGCCGACAGCGGGATGTGGCCCTCCCCGGCCAGCAGACCCGAGGTCGCGTCGAGGCCGACCCAGCCGGCGCCCGGGATGTACACCTCGGCCCAGGCGTGCAGGTCGGTGAAGTCGGCGGCGGGGCCCGACGGTCCGTCGAGCGCCTCGATGTCGGCGGCCAGCTGCACCAGGTAGCCGGACACGAAGCGGGCGGCGAAGCCCATCTTCCGCAGGATCGCGACCAGCAGCCAGGCGGAGTCCCGGCACGAGCCGATGCCGGTGCGCAGGGTGTGATCCGGTGTCTGGACACCGGGTTCGAGGCGGACGCTGTAGCCGACGTCGGCATTGACCGCCCGGTTCAGCGACACCAGGAAGTCGATGGTGCCGGTGCCGGGCACCACGTCGAAGTTCCGGACCCAGGCCGCCGTCACATCGTCGGCGTCGTCGACGGGGCGCAGGTAGGGCTTGAGGTCGTCGAGCAGGTTGTCCGGGTAGGCGAACGGGACGGTTTCGGCCCATTCCTCGATGAAGAAGTCGAACGGGTTGATGACCTTGAGGTCGGCGATCAGTCCGACGGTGATGCTCAACTTGGTGGCGCGGTTCGGAAAGACCAAGCGCCCCACGAAGTTACCGAAGGCGTCCTGTTGCCAGTTGATGAAGTGGTCGGCGGGCTCGACCTGCAGCGAATAGGCCTCGATCGGCGTCCGCGAGTGCGGTGCGGGGCGCAACCGAACCACGTGCGGGTACACCTTGACCAGCCGGTCGAACGTGTAGCTGGTGCGGTGCTCCAGCGCCACCTTGATTGCCATAGCGATCGATCCCACCACAAGAACGGGCAGGTCGCAGGGCGGAGAAAACTAGCGGCGGCGGGCCCGGTTGTACCCGGCCAGGACCAGCACCCCCGCCGCCACGATGCCGACCATGTTGACGGCCAGCTGCCCCGCCGACGCCAGGGCCACGTCCCAGTCGCGCGTGGTGGCCGCAACCACCGACATCCCGGCCGCGGGGACCGTCGTCACCGAGATGAAGACCCCAACCAGCGCAGCCGATTTCGACGTCACCAGCGACAGCATCCCGGCCGCACCGGCCAGCAGCGCCACCACGAACGAGAACGGCCCGACCTGGAAGATGAAGTCGACGTTCTGCAGCTCGTGGATACTGCGCAACGTCACCCAGCCCAGCGCCTCGAAGCCGAGCGTGGCCACCGCTGTGACGAGCATCGCCGCCGGGAATCCGAAGAGCAGGGCCAGCGCCGCGCGCTTCGCGAGATAGCCCTTGCGTCGCACCACCGCCACCGCCAGGGCGGCCAGCGGCCCGAATTCGGGGCCCACGACCATCGCGCCGACGACGGTGATCGCCGAATCGGTCAGCACGCCGACCGCGGCCAGCAGACACGCGATGCACAGGAACGCCATGTAGGAGATGCCGAGGCTGCTCTGCTCGCGGGTGCGCAGCACCAGCTCGTCCCAGACCACCGCGTCTTCGCCGTCGCCGTCGATCTCGTCCTCGGCGCGGTAGGCGGCCGTCGACAGCACGGTGTCGAGCACCTCCATCGTGATGGCGCCGTCCTGATCGATGCCGAGCGCCCGCAGCCCGCTGATCAGCCCGTCGGCGGCGTCACGGGCGATGTCGGCGGTGATGACGTCACCGCGCGGATCGATCGCCGCGCCCGGGTGGGCCACCACGTTGGCGATGCCGCCGTGGTGCCGGTAGAGCTCGAGCACCGAATCGGCGAGTTCCGGCGGGGTGATCACGCGTAGATGCAGCACGGCCGAAGATTACCGACCGCGGCGGCGCGCCAGCTTCATCCCGAGTTCCTCGGGCGGGACCTCGTGTCCGTCCGCACACCGGATCTCGACAGTGGCATCGGCGCCGCAGCCCAGGTGGGTCAACCGCAGGCCGGTGTCGCCCAGGTGTTTGCGGCCCCACTCGAACATGGCCCACACCACCGGCATGAAGTCGGTGCCGGCCTGTGTCAGCACGTATTCGTCGCGGCTGCGCTGACCCGGCTCCTGGTACGGCCGTTTGGTCAGCAGGCCGGCCGCCACCAGTTCGGCGAGCCGCGCCGAGGTGGCCGCCTTGGTGATGCCGACCCGCTTGGCGAAGTCGTCGAAACGCGTTGTGCCGTAGTAGGCCTCACGCATGAGCAGCATGGCGGATTTGGTGCCGACCAGCGACATGGTCTTCTCGATGGCGCACTGGCCGACCGCCGACCACTTGTCGCGTTCGGCGAGCACACCCTGTAGCGCTGTCATGCGAATCACTCTACCGCTGGGTTGTTCTTGCCATACTCAGGTGTTAGATCTGGGTATAGGAAGCAGTACTCAGCGTGGAGTTACAGGAGGATTCTCATGTCGGGATACACAGACCGCGATGCCGTGATCGTCGCGGCGGTACGCACGCCGGTCGGCAAGGGCAAGGCGAACGGCGCGCTGCACGACGTACTTCCCGCCGACCTGCTCGTCCACAGCCTGCGGTCCGTGGTGGAACGCACGGGCGTCGACCCGGTTCTGGTGGACGACGTCATCGCCGGCGCCGTCACGCAAGCCGGTGACCAGGCCGCCAACATCGCCCGGAATGCCTTGCTGGGCGCCGGTTTTCCCGAGAGCGTGCCCGGCACCACCGTCGACCGCCAGTGCGGCAGTTCGCAGCAGGCCATCTCGTTCGCCGCGCAGGGTGTGCTGGCCGGGTCGTACGACGCCGTGATCGCCGCGGGCGTCGAGTCCATGTCCCGCGTGCCGATGGGTGCCGCGGTCCTGCCGGGCAGCAATCCGTTCGGCGTGGGCCTGGCCGAGCGGTATCCCGACGGCCTTGTCCCCCAGGGCATCAGCGCCGAACTGATCGCGGCGCGGTGGAACTTCTCCCGCACCCAACTCGACGAGTTCTCCGCCGCCAGCCACGAGAAGGCCGCCCGCGCCGCCAAGGACGGACTGTTCGACAACGAACTCGTGCCGGTGGCGGGCCTGACCGCCGACGAGATCATCCGGCCGGGCACCTCCGTGGAGACCCTGGCCGGGCTGAAGCCCGCGTTCTACAGCGACGCCTACGCCGCGCGCTTTCCCCAGATCCGTTGGGAGATCACGCCCGGCAACTCGTCACCGTTGTCCGACGGCAGCGCGGCGGTCATGATCACCAGCGGCGCCTTCGCCCGTAGCCATGGGCTCACGCCGCTGGCCCGCATCCACACCATGACCGCGGTCGGCTCGGATCCGCTGTACATGCTGACCGGTGTCATCCCCGCGACCGAGAAGGTGCTGGCCCGCTCCGGTCTGTCACTGTCGGACATCGACCTGTTCGAGGTGAACGAGGCCTTCGCACCCGTCGTGCTGGCCTGGGCGGCCGACACCGGAGCCGACCTGGCGAAGACCAACGTCAACGGCGGCGCCATCGCCATCGGCCACCCGCTCGGCGCCAGCGGTGCCCGCATCATGAGCACGCTGGTCAATGCCCTCGACCAGCGCGGCGGCCGCTACGGCCTGCAGGTGATGTGCGAAGGCGGCGGCATGGCGAACGCCACCATCATCGAGCGGCTGTAGCGCTCAGGCGCGCACGAGCTCGAACAGCGGGATGACGCGCGACGTCTTCGCCTGGTAGTCGGCGAAGACGGGGGCCACGGCCGTGATCAGCGGATACGTGGCCTCGCGCTCGTCATCGGGCAGTTCGCGGGCGACGACGTCGTACTCCTCCAGGCCGGCGTCGGTCCCGATCTCGATATGCGCATTCGGGTTGGCACGCAGGTTGTGCACCCAGTCCGGATGGGTCGGAGCGCCGGCCTTCGAGCCGACGATGAGGATCTTGCCGTCGACCGGCAGGTACGCCAGCGGCGACATGCGCGGCTGACCCGACTTGGCGCCCGTGGTGTGCAACAGCAGCAGATTGCCGCCCTCGAACTGGCCGCCCACCTTGCCGCCGTTGGCGCGGAACTCGTCGACGATGGCGGCATTGAAGGCATGGAAGGACGCGGCGTCCGTGAATTCGGTCATGCCTGACCCAACCTCGCGAACCGGCCCAAATGTTCCCGTCACGGCGCGATACTTGCCTGATATTGACGGAGGTGCCGATGACGCCAGACGCGGACGCAGTTGTGGTGGGAGCCGGGTTCGCCGGCCTGTATCTGGTGCACCGGCTGCGGCAGCAGGGTTTCTCGGTCCGCGTCTTCGAAGCCGCCGACGACGTCGGCGGCACCTGGTACTGGAACCGGTATCCCGGCGCGCGCGTCGACATACCCAGCCTCGACTACATGTTCAGCTTCGACCCGGACTGGCATCGCGACTGGCAATGGTCGGAGAAGTACGCCACCCAGCCGGAAATCCTGCGGTACCTGAACCACGTCGCCGACAAGTTCGATCTGCGCCGCGACATCACCTTCGACACCCGGGTCACCAGCGCGCACTGGGCCGACGACGCGTGGCGCGTGCGCACCGACAACGGTGACGTCGTCACCTGCCGTCATCTGGTGATGGCCACCGGCTGTCTGTCGATCCCCAAAGAACCCGACATCAAGGGCATCGAAACCTTCACGGGTGAAACGTTTTACACCAACCGCTGGCCGCACGAACCGGTCGACTTCACCGGCAAGCGCGTCGGGGTGATCGGCACCGGGTCGTCGGGCATCCAGTCGATTCCACTGATCGCCGCGCAGGCCGCGCAGCTGACCGTCTTCCAGCGCACACCGTGCTTCTCCATCCCGGCACACAACGGGCCGGTGTCACCGGAGAAGCAGGCGGCGCTGGCAGACGAACGCGCATACCGGGCCGCGGCGCGGGCGTCGTTCGGCGGGGTGCCGCAGGAGCGCACGCTGATCCCGACGTTCGCGGTGCCCGAGGCATACCGCCAACAGCGGTACGAACGCGCCTGGCAGATCGGCGAACTCCTCGAAACCCTCAACATGTTCTCCGACCTGATGAGCAACCCGGCCGCCAACGCGTCGTTTGCCGACTTCGTCCGCGACAAGATCCGCGCGGCGGTCCATGACCCGCAGACCGCGGAACTGTTGTGTCCCAATGATTATCCCGTCGGCGCGAAACGACTGTGCCTCGACACCGACTACTACGCCACGTTCAACCAGCCCCACGTGCGCCTCGTCGACCTCCGCACCCAGCCGCTGGTCGGCCTCACCGAAAACGGCGTGCAGACCGTGGGCGAATCCTTCGACCTCGACGCGCTGGTGTTCGCGACGGGGTTCGACGCCATCACCGGTGCGGTGACGGCCGTCGACATCGTCGGGCGCGACGGCCTCGCACTGAAAGACAAATGGGCACAAGGGCCGTCGACCTATCTGGGCCTCACCACCACCGGATTTCCGAACCTGTTCCTCATCACCGGACCGGGCAGTCCGTCGGTGCTGTCCAACATGGCGGTATCCATCGAACAACACGTCGAACTCGTCGCCGACACCCTGGCATATCTGCGCGCACACGGCTTCGACACCATCGAACCGACGCCGACCGCCGAGGCCGGCTGGATGCAGCACGTCGCCGACGCCGGCGCCATCACCATGTTCCCGCAAGCCAATTCGTGGTACGTCGGCGCCAACATCCCCGGTAAGCCCCGGGTGTTCATGCCGTACGCGGCAGGCGTCGACTTCTATGCCGCCGCCTGCGCCGACGTGGTGAGCCAGGACTATCTCGGATTCGAGCTGACGGGGCCGAACGGTGCGCAGTGCCACGACGGCGTGGTCAGGCGCCTGCAACCGGACGTGCAGATGGTGCTGGAGATGGTGGCGGCCATGAATCCGCCTCCGCTGGAATCACTTCCCGTCGAGGTGGCCCGCGCCGCCATGGTCGAGGCCAATGCCGCCCGACCCCCGGGTCCGGACGTCGGCGAGATCGTCGACGGTGTATTCGCGGGCGAACTCGAGTACCGGCTGTACCGGCCGGCGACGCCGCGGCCACACCCGGTGATCGTCTACTTCCACGGCGGCGGCTGGGTGCTGGGCGACGCGACGTCGGACGATCCGCTGTGTCGCGATCTGTGCGTGCGGGCCGACGCGTTGGTCTTCTCGATGAATTACCGGCACGCGCCGGAACATCCGTTCCCCGCGGCCATCGACGACGGCGTCGCCGCGCTGCGGTGGGTGGCCGACAACGCCGCGGCACTGGGCGGGCTCCCCGACCGGCTGGCGGTCGCCGGTTGGAGCGCGGGCGGCAACATCGCCGCGGCCGTGTGCCAGTGGGCCCGCGACCACGGCGGCCCGCACATCCGCGGGCAACTCCTGCTGACCCCGGTGACCGACGCGCAGCCGTACCCGTCGTATCAGGAGAACGCCGACGGCTACGGACTGACCACGCCGCTCATGCAGTGGTTCACCGAGTTGTACGACGGCCCCGCCGACGACCCGCGGCGGTCACCGTTGCGTGGCAACCTCGCGGGTCTACCCCCAGCAATGGTGGTGACCTGCGAGTTCGACCCACTGCGCGACGAAGGCAACGCCTACGCCGCCGCACTGGCCGCGGCCGGCGTGCCCACCGAGCACGTTCAGGCCCGCGGCCACACGCACCTGTCGATCACGATGGTCGACCTCGTCGTGTCCGGGGCGCCGATCCGGGCGCAGATGGCCGAAGTCTTACGCGCTTTTCTCAGGCTTGAAGTCGATCCCTGACTCCTTGCGCTGCTGCGCGGTGATCGGTGCCGGGGCGTCGGTCAGCGGGTCGACGCCGCCGCCGGACTTCGGGAACGCGATGACGTCGCGGATGGAGTCCACCCCGGCCAGCAGCGCGGTGATGCGGTCCCAGCCGAAGGCCAGGCCGCCGTGGGGCGGCGCGCCAAAGGTGAAGGCGTCCAACAGGAATCCGAACTTGTCCTGTGCCTCGGCCTCGTCGATGCCCATCATCGCGAACACCCGCTCCTGGACATCGCGGCGGTGGATACGGATCGAGCCGCCGCCGATCTCGTTGCCGTTGCAGACGATGTCGTAGGCATCGGCCATCGCGGCACCCGGGTCGGTGTCGAACGTCGCGATGGAGTCGGGCTGCGGCGCGGTGAACGCGTGATGCACCGCGGTCCATGCGCCGGACCCGACGGCGACGTCGCCCGATGCGGTGGCCGCGTCCGCGGATTCGAACAGCGGCCAGTCGACCACCCAGGTGAACGCCCAGGCGTTCGGATCGATCAGGTCGAGGCGCTTGGCGATCTCGATGCGCGTCGCACCCAGCAGGGCACGGGCGCCCTTGGCCGGACCGGCCGCGAAGAAGATGCAGTCCCCCACCTTCGCGCCGACGTGCGCGGCCAGACCGGCCCGTTCGTCGTCGGTGAGGTTCTTGGCCACCGGGCCGCCCAGCTCGCCGTCCTCGCCGACGAGCACGTAGGCCAGCCCCTTGTGACCGCGCTGCTTGGCGAACTCCTGCCAGCCGTCCAGCGTGCGGCGCGGCTGTGAGGCCCCGCCCGGCATGACGACCGCGCCCACGTACGGCGCCTGGAACACCCGGAACGGGGTGTTCTTGAAGTAGTCGGTGCACTCGACGAGCTCGACGGCGAAGCGCAGGTCCGGTTTGTCCGAACCGAAGCGGCGCATGGCCTCCTCGTAGCTGATGCGCGGCAGCGGCAGCGTCAGCTCGACGCCGATGAGCTGCCACAGCGCGGCCAGCACCTCTTCGGCGACGCCCATGACGTCGTCGGCGTTGACGAAGCTCATCTCCAGGTCCAGCTGGGTGAACTCGGGCTGGCGGTCGGCGCGGAAATCCTCGTCGCGGTAGCAGCGCGCGATCTGGTAGTAGCGCTCCATGCCCGCCACCATGAGCAGCTGCTTGAACAGCTGCGGGCTCTGCGGCAGCGCGTAGAACGAGCCCGGCTGCAGGCGCGCGGGAATCACGAAGTCGCGGGCACCTTCGGGGGTCGACCGGGTCATGGTCGGCGTCTCGACCTCGACGAAGTCGTGCTTCTCGAGCACGGCGCGCGCGGCGGCGTTGACCTTGGAGCGCAACCGGAGCGCGTTGCCCGGGCCTTCCCGGCGCAGGTCCAGGTAGCGGTACTTCAGGCGCGCTTCCTCGCCCGGGGTCTCGTCGAGCTGGAACGGCAGCGGCGCGCTCTCGGACAGCACCTCGAGCGTCGTCGCGTTGACCTCGATATCGCCGGTGGCGATGTCCTTGTTGGCGTTGCCCTCCGGCCGCACCTCGACGGTGCCGGTGACCAGGACGCAGAATTCGGCGCGCAGCCGGTGGGCCTGCTCCAGCACGGCGGCGTCCCGGAACACCACCTGGGAGACTCCGGAGGCGTCACGCAGATCGATGAAGATGACGCCGCCGTGGTCGCGCCGACGCGCCACCCATCCGGCGAGGGTCACCGTCTGACCGGCATCGGTGGACCGCAACGAACCGGCGGCGTGGCTGCGCAACACGAATATCTCCTCTGACGTCTGAATCGACCGCTAAGTCTAAGGGGCGCCTCGACCGGTATTTTGGCGACAGTGAGCTTTGCCCTCGTGGGACCCGGTGCCATCGGATCAACGATCGCTGCGCTGCTGTACGCCGCGGGTCATGAAGTCCTGCTGTGTGGACGGACGCCGCGCGAGGCGATCGAGGTGCGGATGGACGGCAGCGCGCCCATCGTCGTACCCGGCCCGGTGCACACCGATCCCGACGCTGTCGCCGGTCCGGTCGACGTGGTGCTGCTGGCGGTCAAGGACACCCAGTACGCCGCCTCCGCGCCGTGGCTGGCCCGGTTGTGCGGACCGGACACCGTGGTCTGCGCACTGCAGAACGGTGTCGAACAGGCCGACCGGCTACGGCCCTACTGCCCCGACTCCGCCGTCGTACCTGCGGCGATCTGGATTGCCGCGGAGACCCGGCCAGAGGGCTGGGTGCAGGTGCTGAGCGCCCCGCGGCTGGTGCTGCCCGACGACGCGGCCGCGGGCCGCCTGGCGGCGGACCTGGCGGACAGCGGGATCGCAGTCGAGCTCGACCCGGATTTCCTCAGCGCGGCGTGGCGCAAACTGTTGGTCAACGCCGTGGTCGGGTTCATGGTGCTGTCCGGCCGGCGCTCCGGGATGTTCCGGCGCGACGACGTCGCGGCGGTGGCCCGCAGGTACCTGAGCGAGTGCCTCGCGGTCGCCCGGGCCGAGGGCGCGACGCTGCCCGACGGTGTCGTCGACGAGATCGCCGACATGCTCGCGCAGGCACCGACGGACATGGCGACCTCGATGCTGATCGACCGGGAAGCGCACCGTCCGTTGGAGTGGGACATCCGCAACGGCGTCATCCAGCGCAAGGGCGCCGCCCACGGCATCCCCACGCCGATCAGTGACGTGCTGGTGCCGCTGCTCGCCGCGGCCAGTGACGGACCGGGTTAGCGGCGGCCGAAGACGAGCTCGACCAACTGGTCGCGGCTGTTGACGCCGACGCGCTGGCACGCCCGGAAGATGTGGCCCTCCACGGAGCGACGGGACATCCCGAGCCGCTCCGCGATGGCGGTGTTGCTCAGCCCCTTGGCCGCCAACCCGACGATCTCGCGTTGCCGGGCGGTGATGGCCAACGGAGTCGCCGCGGCCCGCAGCGCCGGGGTGTCGGCGCCGCCGCATTCGGCCGCCAGCCGCGCCGCGGTGCTGGCCGCGCCGAGGCCCGATCCGCGCAGCCCCGCCTGTTGGTAGACGGCCGCGGCCTGCGCGGCCGCATCGGCGGCCGCCACCCGGTCGCCGAAGTATTCGTACTGCTTGGCCGCCGCCACCAGGCCGTCGCCGTCGGCCGCGGCCAGCGCGACGGCGTGCGCGGCGGCGGCCGCCGCGCGCGGCCCGCGTACCGTCAGCGCGAGCTCGGCGAGCCTGGCCGCGGTGGTGCGGTCGCCGAACTGCGTCGCGGTCTGCAGCAGCATGACCTCCCAGCCCAGCCGGCCGAGCTGACGCTCCCGCGCCGCAGCCGCCCGGGCTATCGAAATCGCTTCGGACACAGCGCCTTCGGCCGCACAGACCCAGGCATGGGCCAGCGTGCGGTCAGGATCGCGGGCGCAGGCGTCCGGGTCGGCCTGCCACCACGGCGTCGCGGCGAACTCGCGGCGCGCATCCTCGGCGCGGCCCGCCATGGCGTCGGCAGTGACGAGCCACAAGCGAGCCAGCATCTTGCGCATGCTGCCGCTGTCCCGGGCACTGAAATCGGCGAGCGATTCCGGGCACAACCGGTGTGCGTCGACCAAGGCGCCCCGGCTGACGGCCGACAGGCCCGCAACGAAGGCGTGCCACGATTCGGCGACCTGCCAAGAGCCCTCGATCGGGACGTCGACGGTGTCGCGGCGGATGCGTGCGATGGTGACATCGGCCTGGTCGAGGGTCCCGGCCAGCCGATGCATGTGCAGGTGCAGAAACGCCAGCGGCAGGCGCAGGTGCGACACCTCGGCACTGGTGTCGGCCAGCCGGTAGCCGGCCTCCGCGACCGTCTCGACCTCGTCGATGCGGCCCAGCTCCCCCAGGCTGCTCACCAGCGCCCACGTCGAGAGCATCTGCGCGACGGGTTCGGCAGCCGGGTCGTCGACAACCCGCCGCGCCTGCTCGATGGCGGCCGTGGACCGGCCGCGCGCCACGTCGATCGACGCGCGCAACGCCAGGGCCGTCGCCGCGACCGTGGCGTCGCCTGCCGGTATCTCGCTGTCCAGTTCGGCCTCGGCGCGGGCCGTGTGACCGAGGATCACGGCGAAGTTCAGGGCGCGCAGGAGGGCGACCTGCACCCGCAGCGGGCCGGAGGTGTCGGCGGCGAGGCGGGCGAAGATGACCTCGGCCTCCTCGCCACGCTCCTGCCAGATCAAGGCCAGCGACAGGGCGATGTCGGCTTCCAGGCCGCCACCCGCCGCCACCGCCCGCTCGGCCAGTGACTCCGCGAGCCGCATGTCGGTCAGTTGGATCGCCGCCGACGTCGCCGCGTTCAGGATCGCCGGGTCGGGGGCCAGGTCGGAGTTCAGTGTCAGCACCGCGCGGCGGACCAGATCACGCGGATCGGTGGCGGGGCGAGCGATCAGCGCGGCGGCGATCTGACCGTGCAGGCGGCGCATCCGCAGTGAGTCGGTGCGGCGCACCTCGCCGAGCATCGGATGGGCCAGCCGCACCGACGCGGGCGTCGCGCTGCCGTCGATGCGGATCAGTCCGAGCGCTTCCGTCTCGGCGATGGCATCGGAATCCGTCACCGCCGCAAGGGTTTCGATGTCGAGTGGTTCCGTGACGGCGAGGGCGTCCAGCACATTGCGTGCGGCCGCCGGAATCTGGCCGATCCGGGTGGTGAGCAGTTCGGCGAGCGTGGGTGTCAGTCGTGGCTGCCCCTGCCACATCCACACCCCGGATTGCTGCGTCAGCCGGCCGGCGCTGACCTCGGTGTCCAACAGGTGGCGCAGATACAGGACGTTGCCCTGCGTGTACTGCCACAGCTGTTGCACACACCGTGAATGCACCGGCCCACCCAGGATGCGCTCGACCAGCTTCGCGATGGCTGCCGAGGAAAGTGGTTGCAGTTCAATGCGTTCCAGTATGTCGTCTTTCCAGATCGCGGTGATGGCGTCCGGAGCCGGTTCGCCCGATCGCAGAGTCAGCACGACGGTGGCCAGCTTCCGTGCGACGAGTTGATGCACGGCAAAGGCCGACAGATCGTCGAGCAGGTGCGCGTCATCGACACCGACGACCACCGCGCCCGTCGGCGCGGCGCCGATCACGCCGTCGATCACCTCCCGCACGCGGCGCAACGGATCGGGGCCGAAGTCGCTGGCGATGTCGGCGAACGCGCCCAACGGGATGCTGCGGGCCGACGCCGTGCCGGCGATCCATCGCGAGCGCCCCGGCGGCCGGCAGGCGGTGACGACTTCACGCGCGAGGCGCGTCTTGCCGACACCGGCAGCGCCCGACAAGACGATGCCGCGAGCCCGGTCCGGGCGACGGATAGCCGTCTCGATCGCCCGCAGTTCCTCGGCTCGTCCATGCAGGGGCCACTCGTGGATCACTATGGATCACCTCCGGCGCGTCCCAGCCCCAGCAAACTCACACCATTTGCACCAGATGCTGCCAGGTTCGCCGGGGGCAAACAATAGCTGCGCTACATGATTGGGGTAGGGCCTTACCTCAGTCCCGGGCGGTCGGCCGCCTTACCGTCCAATCACCGGCGCGATCGCCGGCGCTGGGCGGAGGCGGAAGGGGCGAATCATGGGTCATGCCAATCACATCGGGCGCATCGGGGCGCTAGCGGTGGCATTGGGCGTAGGACTGGTCGTCGCACCCGGCGTGGCCTCGGCCAAGCCGGCTCCGTCTTCGCCGACATCGGATTCGCCGACGTCAGATTCCCCTGCTCACACCCCACCCGGCCAGAACATGGCCGTCGCCACCAACGGCGTCACGCGGGTGCAGAAGGGCGACGCGGTCGCGATCTCCGACGGCAAGGGATCGAAAGCCATCGCCCGCGGTGTGGACGCGACAGCGGTCGCATCGAACGGCTCCACCGCGATCGCACGCGGCGACGGCGCCACCGCCATCATCAACACGCGCGCATGCGAAACCTGCCTGGCCGGCTCGGGCAACAAGGTCACTGCCAGCGGCACCGGAGCCACGGCCACCGCAAGCGGATCGGGGAACCGAGTCCTTGCCTCCGGCGCCGGCAGTACGGCCACCGTCACCGGAGTCGACAACACGGTCACGGCCTCCGGTTCCGGCAGCGAGGCCACCGTCAGCGGGTCCGACAACACCGTGCGCGCCTCCGGTATCGACAGCGAGGCGACCGTCACCGGCTCCCGCAACACCGTCGATGCCACGGGCCTGGACAGCACCGTCTCGTTGATCGGATCCGACAACACCGTGGCCGCGACCGGGGCCCGCAATGTCGTCGTCGTGCGGGGCTCGGACAACGACGTCACCAGCAGCGGCAGTACGAACACCGACACCGTCACCGTGCGAGTCACCGGCGACCACAACGACGTATCCACCGACGGCGTCGACAGTGGCGCCTCGGTCAGCGGCAACAGCAACGATGTGGCGACGGTTGGCCCCCACAGCTCTGCCTACGTGGTCGGCGACAGCAACACGGCAAGCGCCATCGGCGACCACACCACCGCCTGGATCGAGGGAGATCACAGCACGGCCGACGCCCTCGGCGACTTCAGCAGCGCGCAGGTCTACGGCGACGGCAGCTCCGCCAAGGCCGGCTTGGCATCGACAGATTCCGGAAACAGCGTGCAGGTGAACGGGAACAACAGCGCGGCAGAGGCCGGAAACGGTTCGTACAACGATGTCGAAGTGAACGGGAACGACAGCACCGCCGCGGCGTTCGGCACGTCCAACACGGTGAGTGCCGAAGGTCCGGACAGCCACGCCGTCGCCATCGGCTTTGGCAAAACCGTCGAGTCCGGGCCTGGCGAAACCGTCGTCAATCCTTAGCTCAGCAGTCGGCGCACCTCGTCGTCGCCGACCTGGCCGAAATCGCGGTACGACTCCCCCACCGCCGCAAAGGGCGTCGGCATATCGGCACACACCACGTCGTCCGCGATTCCCATGAGCTGACGGCACGCCGCTTCCGTACCGACGGGCACCGCGACCACCAGGGTCCGCGGCCCGCTCTCCCGCACCACTTCGGCGGCGACGCGCATGCTGGCGCCGGTGGCCATGCCGTCGTCGGCGAGGATCACGGTGCGCCCCTTGACGTTCGGCGGTGGCCGCCCCTGGCGGTAATCGGTTTCCCGCCGCTGCAGCTCGCGCCCCTCGGCTTCCGCGACCTCGGACAGCGTCTGCTGTGAAATCTGCAGCGGCCCAACCACATCCTCATTGACGACGACGTGACCGCCGACGCCGATCGCGCCCATCGCATACTCCTCATGACCGGGGACGCCCAGCTTGCGGATGATGAGCGCGTCGAGCGGCGCGTCGAGAGCACGGGCGATTTCCCGAGCGACAGGAACACCGCCGCGGGCCAGACCGAGCACGACGACATCGCGCCTGCCGCGGTACGCCGTCAGCAGACCGGCCAATGCGCGCCCCGCTTCTGAACGATCACGAAAGACGCGCCTCGATGCCTGGTTTCGCGTAGCTCCCATCCTATTCCCATCAGCACTTTTCAGTGGTAATCCGTAATTGACAGGGCCAGATAAAAACCGTTTCGAGGAGGCAGAAGTGAAGGTCACCGGAACAGCTGTTGCGGTTCTCTCGGTCATCGGTATCGCCACCGCGCCGATCGCGTCGGCCGGTTACCCGCTGGTCGGCAAGCTGGGTAGCGCCATGACGATGACGGACAGCGTCGGTCAGGTCCAGCTGAGTTGGCAGGTCTCGGACCTCAAGCCGAGCTCCGATGTCATGCCGGGCTACCGGGTCGCCGGAAAGCTGTGGGAGGCCACGGCCACCGTCCGCGCCCTGAGCGGCCCGGTGACCCCGGCCATCTCGCAGTTCAACGCCGTTGCACCGAACCAGGCGGCGTACCGGGTGCTGTGGATGGTGGCCAGCCCGGTCAACATCAGCGGCGCCACCATTCCGCAGGGCGGGCAGTCGACCGGAAAGATCCACTTCGACGTCACCGGCCCGGCCCCCACGACGGTGACGATGAACAACGGCATGGAAGACCTGATGGTCTGGACTCCGTGAACCAGTAGACACCCTGTTCTATGGTGTCTACTCATGAAGACCTACCAGTGCGAGCGCGTCGGCGTCGACTTCATCGACAGCGCACCGTTCCGCTTCGTCAGCAAGGTCGATCTGGCGGTCAAGCCGGAGCAGTTGTTCGAGGTCTTCTCGGATGAGACGTCCTGGCCGCGCTGGGCGACGCTGATCACCAACGTCGAGTGGACCAGCCCGAAACCGTACGGCGTGGGCACCACGCGCACGGTGACCATGCGCGGCCACATCGTCGGCGACGAGGAGTTCATCGCCTGGGAACCGTTCTCCTACATGGCGTTCCGGTTCAACACCAGCACCTCGAACATGCTGTCGGCGTTCGCCGAGGGTTACACCGTCGAGGAAACCGCCGATGGCTGTCACCTGACGTGGGTCATGGCGATGAAGCCCAAGGGCCTCGCCGGCGAGCTGGGCATGCGGGCCGGCGGCCCCATGATGGGCTGGCTGTTCCAGCGGTTCCTGCACAACCTGCGCCGCTACACCGACGAGCGCTACGGGGACGCGAGCTAGGGCGCGTAGAGCCCTTCCCACACTTCGCGGCGCGCCTGGTCCGGGTCATCGATGGTCTCGTCGCGCATCGAGCCGATGACCCGCGTGGCCCGACGGTCGGTGTCGTAGGTCGGCCAATTGGCCAGCGCCGCCGTCGCGAAATCCAGCCAGGTGCGCTGCATGCGCCGGCCGACCGACGGCTGCACCTGACGCCCGAGCGGATGCAGCATCCGGCCGAGGTACGAGCCGTAGCTGTGCTGGATGTGCACGATCTCGCTGCCGTGCGTCGCGCCGAGCCCCAGCACCTTCAGCGTCCAGGTGGTGTGGTCGAACCGGTAGACGTGCGTCGGCGCGTGCCCGCTGTAGGCGTCCGCGAAGGCCCATGTCGGGGCGCCGAACATGACGTCGGAGCCGATCGCGATGAGCGCCCGGCGCCGCGGATAGCTCGGATAGGCCTGCAGCACAGCATCTTTGGCGTCCGGGGCGACACGTGCGAAATAGTCGTCGACCATCGGCACGGTGGTGGGCAGCATGGGTGGCCGGCCCCAGGCGAACATCGATGCCTCGCGGCTGTTGGTGCCGACGATCAGCGGAATCTTGGTGACAGCCCCGGCCCGGGCGGCAAGCACCGGATGCTCGGGCAGCAGGTCGACGCCGTAGGTCAGTCCGTAGGCCAGCTTGGGGCTGTTGGCCGCACTCTCCCCCTGCAGCTGGCCGGCGGCGCGGCGCAGCTGGCGCTGCGGCAGCGCGACGATCTCGTCGACGGGGACGTCCAACCGGCGGACGAACTCGTGCGCCTGGCGGGCCCGGGTCTCACGGTCGGCGATGAGCGGTAGCGCCGGGCTCTGCGCGATGGCCCGGCCGAACAGACCGT
The DNA here is from genome assembly GCF_045311035.1 of Mycobacterium sp. SMC-13. Classification (NCBI taxonomy): domain Bacteria; kingdom Bacillati; phylum Actinomycetota; class Actinomycetes; order Mycobacteriales; family Mycobacteriaceae; genus Mycobacterium; species Mycobacterium sp. SMC-13. Next base: position 342,221 of record NZ_JBJIAI010000001.1, on the reverse strand, counting down.
CGGCCGCGGGGCTGGCCAGCAGCGCCAGCACCGACGTCGCCCCCGCGGATTCGCCGAAGACGGTGACCTGGTCGGGGTCGCCGCCGAACGCGGCGATGTTGTCGCGCACCCATTGCAGTGCCGCGATCTGGTCCCGCAGACACAGGTTGTCGTCGAACCCGGGACCCAGATCGCCGAGTTCGAAGCCGCCGAACACGCCGAGCCGATACGTGACGTTGACGACCACCACATTGCCGTTGGCCGCCAACCGGGACCCGTTGTACAGCTGCAACTGGCCGGCCCCGAACACGAACGCACCGCCGGGAATCCACACCATCACCGGCAGCGCAGCCGTCACGTCGGGTGACCAGACAGTGACGGTCAGGCAGGCCTCGTCACGCATCTTGGGGTCGTCGCGGCCGCCGCCGACGAACGACTTGCCCTGCGGCGGGATGGGTCCGTGATCGATGGCGTCGCGAACGCCGGACCACGGGATCAGCGGTTGCGGAGCGCGGAAACGCAACGGCCCGACGGGCTGCTCGGCGTAGCCGACGCCCCGCCAGACGTAGACACCGCCTTCCGTGGTGCCCCTGAGGGCGCCCGCGACGGTGTGAACGATGGTCGAACGGTCGATGGTTTCGGGCTGGACGGCCACGTCATGAATCCTAGTGTGGAAAGCTGACATCCAGTCGTATTCGAGGCCCGGACGGAGCGGTGATGTCCTTCAACGAAGGTATGCAGATCGACACGAGCAACACGTCGACCAGCGGGGGCGGTGGCTTCGGCGGCCGGGGTCTGGCGATCGGCGGCGGCATGGGCGGCTTGGTTATCGTGGTCGTCGCCATGTTCCTCGGCGTGGATCCCAGTTCGATTCTCGGCCACCAGAGCCAGGCGCCGCAGTCCAGCCAGGGATCGCGCGCCTACGACCTGAGCAAGTGCAAGACCGGCGCGGACGCCAACAAGTACCTGGAGTGCCGCATCGTGGCCACCGGCAACTCGGTGGACGGCGTGTGGTCGCAGCTACTGAAGGGCTACACACCGCCGAAGATCCGGCTGTTCCGGGGACAGGTCAACACCGCGTGCGGCCCGGCCGATACCTCTGTGGGCCCCTTCTACTGCCCCGGCGACAAGGTCGCCTACTTCGACACCAGCTTCTTCCAGACCCTGGTCGACGAATTCGGTTCCAGCGGTGGACCTTTGGCACAGGAATACGTGGTGGCGCACGAGTTCGGCCACCATGTGCAGAACCTGCTCGGCGACATCGGCAAGGCCCAGCGCGGGCCGAAGGGCGCCGAGGGCAACAGCGTGCGCACCGAGCTGCAGGCCGACTGCTACGCCGGCGTGTGGGCGCACTACGCGTCGACGGTCAAGCAGAAGAGCACGGGTGTGCCGTTCCTGCAGCCGTTGAGCGACAAGGACATTGCCGACGCGCTGTCGGCGGCCTCGTCGGTCGGTGACGATCACATCCAGAAGCAGGCCACCGGACGCGTCAACCCGGAGTCCTGGACGCACGGGTCGTCCGCCGAACGGCAGAAGTGGTTCACCACCGGTTACCAGACCGGTGACCCCAAGCAGTGCGACACGTACAACGCGCAGGATCTGGGCTAGTCACGCAGCACGCGGGGCCGCGATCCCTTGTCGATGATCGCGAGATGGACCCTGCGGGTGAGGACCTGTAGTCCGGTCGGCATTGGCGGTGCGGTGGAGGTGTAGACCGCTCCCGATGGGGTGGTCAGCGCGATGGTGTGCCGCCCGAACCGGTCATAGGTCGCCGCGGCCTGCCAGCCAGGTTCCTCTTTGACGTAATTGCAGTGCTCACACAGACCATCCCCGTTATGCGCGCTGGTGGGCCCGTGGTGCACGTGCGGCCGGACGTGGTCGGTGTGCCGAATCCGGGCGTTGCAATACGGCGTCCGGCACAGCTGATCGCGCAACCCGATGAACGTCGCCAGGCCCTTCGGGAATGTTCGGGAGGTGGATTCCATCGCCACCAGCTTGTTCGTGCCCGGCTGGGCATACAGGCGCCGCAACGCCGCCGTGCCCTCGGCCGCCGCGGCCAGCACCATGTCGCGAGCCAGGGCCGCCGGAATGGGCCCGTACCCGTCCAACTGCGCGGGCTGCTCACCCCCGGTCAGCAGCGTCTCATCCGAAAGCACCAGATTCACCGCCACCGGCACCGGCGACCGCACCGGATCGCGCCCCGCGACCCGCTCCACCACGACATCAGCCATCACCTGCCCACGGCCACGCTCCGAGCCCGCCGCCACCACCGACGCCGCCTCCCGGACGAGCGTCTGGCGCACCAACTGCCCCTGAGCCGCGGGCAGCAGCACCGTCATCGTCATCATCCCGTCACCGGCCACCCGGAACCGCACATGCCGCGACGCCCGCGCCTGCCGCATCTTGTCCAGCACGCTCTGCTGATCCAACTCATAGGCGATCCGCGCGGCCTCCGCCGACACCTCGGCGTTCCCCAAACCAACCAACGGCGCCGGGTCCCCACACAACTCGACATCGAGCAGCTGACGATCCAACGCCGACAGGCACGCCGCTTCCTTGGTGATCAACTCGGCCCGATGCTCCGACAGCACCCCGCATTCCAACGCGGCCAGCGTGCACGGCATATCCGCGGTCAGAATGCGGGCCATCACCATCAACCGCTCACCCCGATGCGGCGACTCCCGCCGCGCCAGCCCCACCTCCGAACCCAACGCCGCCCGCGACACCCGCGGCCCACCCGCCCGCGCCGCCGCGATCCGGCGGGCCTCCAACGCCGCCGCCAGCCGCGCCTGCTCCGCCGCCGCGGCCGACTTCACCCGCTCGAGCTCAGTCATACGACGCGACAACGCCGCCTCATCGGCGTCAGGGTCCACCACCAGCCTTTCGCTCATACGTTCGAATCTACACTCCGCCCCCGACAAGTCCCACCGCCAAGATCGGTTTCCCGAATCGTTGACCACTTTGAACAAATTTCGTTAATGTGTGCAAATGCCCGCCAAGCCGCCGACGCCGCGCACCATCTCGCCGGCACTACTCGAAGCCACCGCGGAGACCCTCCACCGTTTGGGCCCAAGGCAATTCAGCCTCACGGCCGTCGCCGAAACCGCCGGCGTCTCGCGAGGCACGCTGTACAACGCGCTCGGCGGCCGCGACCACGCCATCAGCGTCGCGTTGGATCACCTGGCCTCCAAGTTCGTCGACGGCATGGCCGCCGAGATCGACAAGCAGTCCACGCTGGCCGACCAGGTCGCCGCTGCCGCGGTCCTGATCTGCGCGCACCGGCAGAGCTCGCCCTCTGCGCCGCAGAAGGGCATCAACGAGGGCATCGTCGTCCTGCTGTTGCGCAACATCGGCGAGGACCTCATGAAGCGCGCCGTCGAGCTCTGGAAGCCACGCGTCAAAGCCGCGCAACGCGATGGCGAGATCGGCGCGGGCGTCGACCCGGCCCGCGCCGGCGAATGGATCGTCCGGGTGCTGCTGAGCTTCGAACTGCTCCCACCCATCGGGGTCAACCTCGACAACCCCCGCGCCATCCGGCGCTTCGTCACCGACCACATCATCAATGGACTCAACGGAGAGGCACCATGACCACACCCGACCACGAAGTGGTCATCATCGGCGCTGGGCCCGGCGGTATCGCCTCCGCGCACCTGTTGCAGCAGAAAGGGATTCACGACTTCGTCATCGTCGACCGGGGCGACGACTTCGGTGGCACCTGGCGCGACAATCACTATCCGGGGCTCGCCGTCGACATCCCGTCACCGTGGTACCAGCTGTCCTTCGCGCCGAACCCCGACTGGAGCCGGTTCTTCGCGCCGGGTCCCGAAATCTACGCCTACCTGCGTGACACCGCCGACAAGCTCGGCCTGCGACCACACCTGCGGGCGAACTCGGAGGTGCTGCGCCAGCAGTGGGACGACGACGCCGGGATGTGGCGGCTGTCCATCCGCAACCAGCCGGAGTTGACGGCGCGGTTCCTGATCAGCTCGGTCGGCGGTTACGTCAACGCCAAGAACGTCGTCGACATCGACGGCATCGAGGATTTCGAGGGCACCATCCTGCGCCCGAACGCCTGGGACGACGACTATGACGTGCGCGGCAAACGCGTCGCGGTGATCGGCACCGGCTCCAGCGGCGTGCAGATCACCGCAGCGTTGTCCGGCGTCGCCGCGAATCTCGATGTCTACCAACGCACTCCGGCGTGGGTACTGCCCAAGATCGACTTCGACATCCCGCCGTGGCTGCGGCGCCTGTTCAGAGTGCCTGGCTTCGTCAGCGCGATCAACACCTTCGGCCGGCTGTTGATGGACGTCACGATGGTGGTGCCGATCGTCCACGTTTTCTCCCGGCTGCCCCGCACGGTGCTGACCAAGCTCATGCCCCTGTACGACGGCAACAGCCGCAATCTGTACCGGTTGCTGCTGCGGTCGACCGTGCAGGACCCGGCAACCCGCAAGGCACTGCTCCCCCGGTACGGCATCATGGCCAAACGCCCGGTGATCTCCAGCTCGTTCCTGCCGGCGCTCAACCATCCGGATACCCACCTGATCACCACGCCCATCGAGCGGATCACCCGCGACGGTGTCCGCACGGTGGACGGCGTGGTCCACCCGGCCGACCTTCTGGTCACCGCCACGGGCTACGAACTGTGGACCGACCCGGAGACGTACCGCCCCGGAACCATCCTGGGCGCAGGCGGTTTCGACCTCGCCGAGTACTACCGCGCCCACGGACTGCACGCCTATGCCGGCACTGCGCACCCGCGGCTGCCCAACCGCTGGGAGATCGTCGGCCCGCTCGGCTTCGTCGGGTTCGCCTGGATGGACTGGGTAGAAACCGTTGCCGCCCACGCGGTTCGGATGATCGACGCGGCCCGCGGCCGGGCCGAGGCACCTGTCGTCGCGGTGAGCAATGACGCGTTCCACAGGTGGAACGCCCTGATGGACCGGCGTGGGCGCACCGCGCACACGTACTACACCCGTGCGACCGAACTGAACACCTACTTCGTCAACTCGCAGCACGAAACCCCCTACTACCGACCGCAAACCATCACCGGCTCAAGGATTTTCGCGCGGCGGTCACCGCTGACGGACTACGAGTTCAGCGACGTCCGGACCGCCGCGAGGAGTGAGGAGCTCAGCGCATGACCGATCAACCGTTGGCCGGCAAGGTCGCTTTCGTCACCGGAGCGGCGCGCGGACAGGGCCGTTCGCACTGTGTGCGGCTGGCGCGCGCCGGTGCCGACATCGTCGCCATCGACGCCTGCGCGCCCGTGGCGGAGGCCAACGGCTACGAGCCCGCGACTCCCGCGGACCTGGCCGAGACGGTGAACCTCGTCGAAGGTGAAGGCCGCAAGATCTACGCCAAGCAGGTCGACGTCCGGGACGCCGAAGGACAGCAGCGCGTGGTCGCCGAGACCCTCGAGCAGTTCGGCCGGCTGGACATCGTGGTGGCCAATGCGGGCGTGCTGAACTGGGGGCGGCTCTGGGAGATTTCCCCGCAGCAGTGGCAGGACACCCTGGACATCAACCTGACCGGCGTGTGGAACACCATCCGGGCGGTGGTGCCGGCGATGATCGCGGCCGGCAACGGTGGGTCGATCATCGCCACCAGTTCCGCGGCCGGCATCAAGGCGGTGCCGGGTTGCGGGCACTACTGCGCCAGCAAGTTCGGCGTCGTGGGCATGATCAACGCGCTGGCCGTCGAACTGGGTGAGTACGGCATCCGCGTGAATTCGGTACACCCGTACGGCACCGACACCCCGATGGGCAACGACGTGTCGATGTACCAGGTCCTGCAGGACCATCCGCAGTACATCCACAGCTTCTCCCCCGGCGCGCTGCCGACGGATTCACTCATCAAGCCGGACCAGATCTCCGACATCGTGGTGTGGCTGGCGAGCGACGCGTCGTCGTTGGTGACGGCGGCGCAAATCCCGGCAGACAAGGGTTATCTCAAGATCTGACCGGGTAACCTCAGTCGCCATGGCGAAGTCGAACGCCGAGGTGGCAAACAACAGTCTCGACGCGCAGGCGCGCGCGACACAGTTCATGCGCTCGGCCCTCGACATCCTCGGCGAGACCGGCCGCACGGAGTTCACGGTGCTGCAGGTCGTGGAGCGTTCTAAGACGTCGTTGCGCGCCTTCTATCAGCACTTCGCCACCAAGGACGAGCTGGTGCTGGCGCTGATCGACGCGATGTTGACCGAGTTCACTACCACATGGCACGCCGAGGCGGCCGAGCTGAGCCCCGCGGACGCGCTGCGTGAGCTGGTCGACCGCATCTGCGTGCCGCCCGCGTCGAGCACCCAGGACCGCATCAATCGCGGGCTCACCTTCTACCACGATCGCCTGGCCGAAACGATGCCGGACGACTACGGCCGGGTGCTGACACCGTTGCACGCGCTCATCGTCGACATCGTCGAACGCGGAATGGCCGACGGCACCTTTGCCCCCGGCCTCGACGTCGAGGCCACGGCGGCTCTGGTCATGCAGACCATCTTCGGCGCCCTGCGACTGCGCGCACTGGGACCGGGCCTCGAGCTCACCCCGATCGGTAGCGAGCGCATCTATGCGTTCTGTCTGCGCGCGTTGGAGAATTGATGACTTCTGGCCCTGTCTGAGCCCTTCCGCGGTGGGCAATGTGGACTCATGATGAAAACCGCCGTCGCACTCGGGGAAATCGAGGACGCAGTTCATTCGGCCTGCCGCGCACCGTCGTTCCACAACAGCCAGCCGTGGGCCTGGGTGCTGGAATCGACCACTTTGCGGCTGTTTGTCGATCCCGACCAGCTGGTGGACACCGACAGCTCGGGCCGGCAGGCAATACTGAGCTGCGGCGCGGCCCTGGACCATCTGCGCGTGGTCATGGCGGCCCGCGGGTGGGAGACCCTGGTCGACCGCTTTCCCAATCCGAACAACCGGCACCACCTGGCCGACATCGAGTTCCGGCCGGCGGCCGGCATCACGACTGCCCAGCGCAGGGACGCCGACGCCGTCGCGCGCCGGCGCACCGACCGGCTGCCCTATGGCCCCGTCGAGAATTTGGCGGCGTTCGAGATGCTGCTGCGGCCGGCAGTCCAGGACCGCCCCACCCACGTCGACCTCATCACGCCGCAGCAGCGCGACAAAGTCGCCGAAGCCTCCCATCTCGCCGAGTCGCTGCGCATGTACGACACCTCGTATCACGCTGAATTGGCCTGGTGGACAGCTCCTTTCGGGGCCACCACCGGAATTCCGCACAGCGCACTGGTGTCGGCCGCGGAATCCGACCGCGTCGAGGTCGGACGCACCTTCCCGGTGACGCATATCAGGGAACGGCGGCAGGACATCGGAGACGACCAGGCCACCATCGTGGTGATCTCGGCGCTCGACGACACCCCGCGCGGCATCCTGGCATGCGGCGAGACGTTGTCGGCGGTGCTCGTCGAGGCCACCGGCGCCGGGCTGGCGAGTTGCACCCTCACGCACGTGACCGAACACCCCGCCACCCGCGACATCATCAGTGGACTCACGGGCCACGCGCTACCGCAGGTTCTGGTGCGGATCGGTGTCGCACCCGAATTCGACGACGTGCCGCCGCCGACACCGCGCCGTCCGTTGTCGGATGTCTTTCAGGTCCGGGCCGGTTGACCTCGACGTAGCCTGGCCCCATGCGTGCATGGCGAGTGCGTGAGCCCGGGCCGATCGAACGCGGTCCGCTCGAATTCGGCTCCGTCGATGTCCCGGCGCCCGGTGACGGTGAAGTGCTCATCGCCGTGCGGGCGTGCGGCGTGTGCCGCACGGACCTGCACGTCGCCGAGGGCGACCTGCCGGTGCACCGACCGTTCGTCATCCCGGGCCACGAAGTGGTCGGTGAAGTGGTGGCCGTCGGCGAACACACCGACGCGCAGCTCGCCGTCGGCGATCGCGTCGGTGTGGCCTGGCTCCGGCACACCTGCGGCAGCTGCCGATTCTGCCTCCGCGGCGCGGAGAACCTGTGCCCGCATTCCCGCTACACCGGCTGGGACGCCGACGGCGGCTACGCCGAATTCGTCACGGCACCAGCCGATTACGTGCACCCGCTGCCCGCGGGATACACCGATGCCGAACTCGCCCCGCTGCTGTGCGCCGGCATCATCGGCTATCGGTCGTTGCTGCGGGCCGACCCACCCGCCGGTGGCCGGCTCGGAATCTACGGCTTCGGCGGCAGTGCCCACATCACCGCGCAGGTGGCACTCGCCCGGGGCGCCGAGGTGCATGTCATGACCCGCGGCGAGGCTGCCCGGCGACTCGCACTCGACCTCGGTGCCGCCTCGGCTCAGGACGCCGCGGCCCGGCCACCGGTCGCCTTGGACGCCGCGATCCTGTTCGCGCCCGTGGGTGATCTGGTGCTCCCGGCGCTCGAAGCCCTCGACCGTGGCGGCACCCTGGCGATCGCCGGCATTCATCTCAGTGACATCCCCGAACTGAACTATCAGCGCCACCTGTTCCAGGAACGCCAGGTGCGGTCGGTGGCATCGAATACCCGCACCGATGCCCGGGAGTTCCTCGCCTTCGCCGACACCCACCACATCGATGTCACGGCCCCGATCTATCCCCTCGACCACGCGGACCGGGCCCTCGGGGATCTGGCCGCCGGACGAATCTCGGGCGCCGCGGTCCTGCAGATTGCCTGAGTCAGAACAACGCAGGCTGCACCGCCCCGGCGGACACTGCCGCCGGGGCGGTACGCATGGTGTCAAGTCTGTTCGACCCGTTGCCGAGGCCGTATCGGGCAACCAGCGGCGCGACCCGGTTGCGCAGCTGTTCGCGGTACTGCGGACCGAGATACGCACCGCGCCCGTACAATTCGCGGTACCTGGGCAGCAGTTCGGGATACGTCGAGCCCAGCCACGCCAGGAACCAGCCACGCGTCGCGCCGCGCAGGTGCAGTCCGAAGACCGTCACACCCGTGGCGCCGGCCGCCGCGATCCGCGACAGCAGCGCCTCCAGATGCGCCTGCGAGTCGGTCAGGTACGGCAGCACCGGCGCCACCATCACATGGCAATCGAGCCCGGCCGCCGCGATCGCCGAGATGAGCTCCAACCGCGCGGCCGGCGTGGGGGTCCCCGGTTCGACCGACCGATGCAGATCGGGGTCCAGCATCGCCAACGACACCGCGACGCTGACCCCGACCCGGGTGCCCGCGTCGACGATCATTGGCAGGTCACGGCGCAGCAGCGTGCCCTTTGTCAGGATCGAGAACGGCGTCCCGGAATCGGCCAGCGCCGCGATGATTCCCGGCATCAGCGCGTACCGGCCCTCGGCCCGTTGATAGGGATCGGTATTGGTGCCCAGCGCGACCGCATCGCGCGTCCAGGAACGCCGAAAGAGCTCCCGCCGCAACACTTCCGCGACATTCGTCTTCACCACGAGTTCACGGTCGAAATCATTTCCGGAGTCGAAGTCCAGATACTCGTGCGTGGGCCGGGCGAAACAGTATCGGCACGCGTGCGAGCAGCCGCGGTAGGCGTTGACGGTGTACCGGAACGGCAGATTCGAAGCTCCCGGCACCTTGTTCAGCGCCGACTTGCAGAGCACCTCATGAAACGTGATGCCGTCGAACTTGGGGACCCGGATGCTGCGTACCAACCCGAGCCGTTCCAGGCCCGGTAGAGCGCCGTCCGCTTCGGCCCGCGCCACCGCCTGCCCGTCCCACCGCACACTTCATTCGAACAATTGTTCGACGTTTTGTCAAGCCTCGCCGGGTTCGTCGACGAGCAACAGGTGGTCGATCGCGGTGACGGTCTCGGGGGCCAGCCCCTCGCGAATCACGGCATCCAGCAAGCGTGCTGCGACGGTCCTGAGCTTCATCTGGGTGGCTTGCGACCGCCACTTCAGAATCTCGAAGGCCCGGTCGGCGTCGATGCCGTAGGCGGCCATGAGGATGCCCTTGGCCTGGTCGATCACGGCGCGCGATTCCACCACCGAGGCCATGGCCACGGTGAGATCGGACTGGATGCCGGCGGTGACGTCGATGTAGTAGCCGTGGGTGCCGGTGAGCTCGCCGTCTTCGTCGGTCATCCGGTCGCTGACCACCACGACCCAGTGGACCTTGCCGTCGGCATCGACGATGCGGTGCCGGCTGCTGAACAACCCACCCGTCTGCACCCGCTCGAGAATCTCGGCGACCTTGGCCCGGTCGTCAGGATGCTTGTGACTCAGCAGCAATTCGGTGGTGGGCTCCACTTCCCCCAGCGCGTAGCCGTGCATGCGGGCCACCTCTTCAGACCACACCCACCGTTGTTCGGCGAGGTGGAACTGGAAGCTGCCGACATGTTGCGCAGCGCCGCCGCTGAACACGGCAGCGACGTCCCAGGATTCGGAGTCGGCGATTTCGCCGTCAGTTTCGCTCATGTCGTTGTTGGTGGCAGGGAGCCGCAGTCATCGTAACTCGCTACCGGGATTGTCCGCCCGGCTTGCCGGGTACGTGGCCCACATGACGCATATCGGTTACTTCCTCAGCTGTGAACAGTTCGATCCGCACAACCTGATCGCTCAGGCCAGACGAGCCGAGGAAGCCGGTTTTCACGCACTGTGGGTGTCCGATCATTTCCACCCGTGGACCGACGCACAGGGCCAAAGCCCGTTCGTCTGGGGCGTTCTGGGCGCGCTGTCCGAGGTGACGGCGCTGCCTGTCACCACCGCCGTCACCTGCCCGACGTTCCGGATGCATCCCGCGATCATCGCGCAGGCCGCCGCCACCGCCGCCGTTCAGCTGCGCGGCGGCTTCCGGCTGGGCATCGGCAGCGGCGAGGCGCTGAACGAGCACATCCTCGGGGACCCCTGGCCCTCTGCCGGCGAACGACTGGACCGGCTCGCGGAGGCGGTGTCGCTCATCAGGACGCTGCACCGCGGCGAAGTGGTGAACCATGACGGGCGCTACTACCGCGTCCAGGACGCGCGCATCTACACCCTCCCGGAGCACCGGATACCGATCTACATATCGGGGTTCGGCCCGCAGGCAACCCGGCTGGCCGGGCGGATCGGCGACGGGTACTGCATCACCATGCCCGACGCCGACCTGGTGGCGCTCTTCCGCGAGGCCGGCGGTGGGCGCCGGCCCGTGCAGGCCGGGATGAAGGTCTGTTGGGACCTGGACCCGGAATTCGCGGCCGAGACCGCGCACCGCCTGTGGGCCACCGACCAGCTACCCGGGCAGCTCAATCAGATCCTGCCGCTGCCAACGGATTTCGCGTCCGCCGCGAGCCTGGTGACGCGCGAGGCCGTGACGGACGCGATCGTGTGCGGACCCGACATCGACGCCCACGTCGCACAGGTGCGCAAGTACGTCGATGCCGGTGTCGACGAGATCTACGTCCAGCAGATCGGCCCGGACATGGACGGCTTCTTCGACGCCTGGGAGCGGGACGTCCTACCGGAATTCCAGGAGTCGGCCTACGCCTGAGCCGCGGCCTGACGCTCGGTGTGCGCGCCGCCGGAGGCCAGCTTGCCGCCGGCGGACTCCAGGTGAGCACGCACGAACCACTGGAACTTCTCCAGTTCGGCGACCTGGCCGATCAGCATGTCCTGGGTGACCAGATCGAGTTCGTCGAGTTCGCCGATGGCCTTGCGCGCGTCCTTGATGACGCCGTCGTAGACCAGGTCGAGTGCGGCGAGGTGCGCCTGCGCGGTGTCGCGGCCGATCGAGTAGTCGTCCCAGGTGCGGTGCTTGAGAATCGCCCCCGGCGTACCGTCGGGTGACGCGCCGAGCGCCGCGATGCGCTCGGCCGTTTGATCCGCATAACCCCGCACCAGCTCGACCTGTGGATCGATCATCTCGTGCACGCCGATGAAGTTGGGGCCCACGACATTCCAATGCACGTGCTTGAGCGTCAGATGCAGGTCGTTGTACGTGCTCAGCTGGATTTGCAGCAGGTCCCGGATCCGGCTGCTCTGCTCTTCGGACAGGCCTGGAATGGTGAATTCGCTCATGGCCTGCCTCTACCCGTACGGGGTCCGGGGCAAACACCGTTTAGTACCGGTGCGCCCCGGGTACCGCCCCGGGGTGACCGCTGTCGAAGTGCCGTTGACGCCTGGGCGGCCGTTCCCGACGCGCCGAAAGCGTCTGGGCGCTGTCCTGTACGGACTCGTCAGCACGACCGACCACAAGCTGATCGGCCAGATGTACCTGGCCGCGTCGTTCGCGTTCTTCTTCAGTGGCGGGATCATGGCCCTGCTGATGCGCACCGAACTCGCCATGCCCGGTCTGCAGTTCTTGTCCAACGAGCAGTACAACCAGCTGTTCACGGTGCACGGCACCTTGATGCTGCTGTTGTACGCGACCCCTGTGGTGTTCGGTTTCGCGAATCTGGTGCTGCCCTTGCAGATCGGCGCACCCGACGTCGCCTTCCCCCGGCTCAACGCGCTGTCGTTCTGGCTGTTCCTGTTCGGCGGACTGCTCGTGCTGGCCGGATTCGTCGTGCCCGGCGGTGCGGCGGATTTCGGGTGGACGGGCTACACGCCGTTGTCCGACGTCGTCCGCTCACCCGGGTCCGGCGGCGACCTGTGGGCCGTGGGCCTGATCGTCTCGGGCCTCGGCACGATCCTCGGTGCGGTCAACATGATCACCACCGTGGTCTGCATGCGCTGCCCCGGAATGACCATGTTTCGCATGCCCATCTTCACCTGGAACATCGTCGCCACCGGCGTGCTGATCCTCCTCGCCTTCCCGATCCTGACCGCGGCTTTGTTCGGCCTGCTCGCGCAGCGTCACCTCGGGGCGCACATCTACGACCCCGCAAACGGCGGCGCGATCCTGTGGCAACACCTCTTCTGGTTCTTCGGGCACCCCGAGGTCTATATCGTGGCGCTGCCGTTCTTCGGCATCGTCACCGAGATCATCCCGGTGTTCTCCCGCAAGCCGATATTCGGTTACACCACACTGGTTTACGCCACGTGGGCCATCACCGTGCTGTCGGTCGCGGTATGGGCCCACCACATGTTCGCCACGGGTGCGGTGCTGCTGCCGTTCTTCTCGTTCATGACCTTCCTGATCGCGGTGCCCACCGGCATCAAATTCTGGAACTGGATCGGCACCATGTGGAAGGGACAACTGACCTTCGAGACGCCGATGCTGTTCTCGGTGGGCTTCCTCGTCACCTTCCTGTTGGGCGGGCTCTCCGGCGTCCTGCTGGCCAGCCCGCCCCTCGACTTCCACGTCACGGACTCGTATTTCGTTGTGGCGCATTTCCATTACGTGCTGTTCGGCACCATCGTGTTCGCCACCTACGCCGGCATCTACTTCTGGTTCCCGAAGATGTGCGGACGGCTGCTCGACGAGCGCCTCGGCAAGCTGCACTTCTGGCTGACCTTCATCGGCTTCCACACCACGTTCCTCGTGCAGCACTGGCTGGGCGATGAGGGCATGCCCCGCCGCTACGCGGACTACCTGCCCGGCGACGGCTTCGACACGCTCAATCTGGTCTCCACCATCGGGTCCTTCATCCTCGGCGTTTCGGTGCTCCCGTTCGTCTGGAACGTATTCAAGAGCTGGCGTTACGGCGAACCCGTCGTCGTCGACGACCCGTGGGGTTACGGCAACTCGCTCGAGTGGGCGACGACCTGCCCGCCGCCGCGGCACAACTTCACCGAGCTGCCCCGAATCCGTTCGGAGCGGCCGGCTTTCGAGCTGCACTACCCGCACATGACCGAACGGATGCGCACCGAGTCGCATGTTGGCCGATGACGATCAGTGGTGCAGGCGGTCGTGCAGTTTCTCCTGCTCGGCGGTGTCCCGGCGTTCGGCGTCGATGACGTCGTCCCGGGCTGTCGATGACGTGAGAATCAGTTCATCGAGTTTGAGCAGTATCGCGCCGGTCTGCCGGTTGGTGGTGTGCTGAATGACGAAGAGCATCACCAGTGCCACCAGCGCATTGGTGGCGTACACGGCGGTCTGCCACCACGACGGGAAGCCGGCGATGATGCCGGTCAGCAATGCCGCGGCGACCACGGCGAACACAGCGACGCCGGTACGCAGGGAACCGGCCCAATCGGTGACGGTGTCCAGAGCGCGGGCACCGGACTTGACCGCAGTCATCGTCAGCCGGTGCTTTCGCGTTCTTCGAGACCGACGGCCTCCCGCAGTTCCTTCTCGTCGTCGCGGAGGCCCTCGTTCTCGTTGCCCATGTGGTGCATCACATCCGCCAGCGCGTCGGCGATGGCATTGAGCTTGTGCTGAAGCGCGTCACCGGCGCGTCGTTCGGTGTTCTGCAGCAGGGCCACCAGCAGGAACGTGATGATCGTCGTGATCGTGTTGATGACCAATTGCCACGTGTCGACGGTCATGAAGGCGAATGTCGGCGCCCAGAGGACCACGAGCAGAACGCACGCCAGGAAGAACCAAGCGCGCGAAACGATTTCGGCCGTGTTGGTGGCGAATCGGTCGAACATGGACACTTTGCCGGTGACGCCCGACGGCATCACGTCGGCGTCGGCATTGTCGGAGGCAGTCATGACGCGTCCTTTCCCGAGGTAGCCCTGATTACCCGCGACGAGTCCGCGCCAAACGGGACCGGATTCGCCAGAAACTCCACCAACACGGCGGAGAGCGTGTCGATGCCGGCGCGCGGCACCACCTCGTAGCCGTGGGTGCTCAGTGTGGGCAGGCACAGCAGCCCGGCTGCGGCCGCGTGCCCGTTCGACTTGGCGTGCGAAGCATCGGATTCGAACGCACCCAGCACCGCCGGTTGCGGATCGGCGCCCAACGCGGTCGCCACGTCCACCAGCCGGTCGGCGACCGCCTTGTCGTAGACGCACTGCGCGTCGCTGTAACCGACGATGGGTCCGCGCGTGACGGTGGTGCCGTATTCGCCTTCGGTCGGGCCGACCTCCAGCGCCAGGGTCAATTCACCGGGCAGGGCCCGGCTGGCGTACGAGCCGCCGAGGCCACCGACCTCCTCACTGACCGTGCACACGAAATACACGTCCTGGGGCGGTCGTTCCGCCCGCTGCCGCAACTCGCGAGCCGCCGACAGCAGAACCACCAGCAGCGCTCTGTCGTCCATGAAATAGGAGCCGAGATAGTCGTCGATCTCGACGAGTTCCCGTTTGCTTCGGTGGACGCACACGCGGGTGCCGGGGCGGATGCCGGCCTCGGTCAGCTGCTCCGGCGTGCGGCCCGTGAACACGTACACGTCCGACCAGTTCAGAGCCCGGTCACCACCGTCGGGTTTGGTCTGCCAGATCTGCGGGCTTTCCTGCGTGGTGTGTTCGGAACCCACTGTGAGAACACCGCATACGTGCTCACGGTCACCGAGCATCAGCACCGGCCCGAGGCCGAAGTTCGCCGGGTACATCGTGCCCAGCGGCGTCAATCGCACTCTGCCGTCGGGCTGCACCCGCTTCACGAGCATGGACAGTTCGTCCATGTGCGCCATCACGCGGATGGGCGGGTGCTCCTCATCACTCTGCGACGAGGACACCCGCCCCACCACGTTGCCCGCCCGGTCGATCCAGGCGCTGTCGACCAGGGGTGCCAGCTCCCGCAGGCAGATATCGCGGACGGCGTCTTCCTGGCCACAGGGCCCGTACGCCAGTAACAGTTCCTGCAGCAGCTGGATCATCGGTCTCAGCGGGCGCTCGAGATCACGTCCCGGACCCGGTCGAGCATGGCGGCGAACGGCCCGACGATGAAGTTCGCGGCCGGGGACTCCACGCCGGGGTGCGGCCGGGTCGGCGCAACTGCTTCGGCGAGCTTGGCGATCTCGCCCATGCGCTCGAGCTCCTTCTGCGAAAGCTCCGTTCCGAGCTTGGCGAACTCTTCCGCCTCCTCATGCTCGGCGTGCGCGATCACCGCGTCGCGGAGTTTCGTCAGCTTGGCGGTGAATTCCTTGCTGTCCACATCGAGCGACTCCAGTTCGGAGAGCAGCTTTTTCGCCTCGTGCTCCTCTTCCAGTCGGGCATCGACGACCTTCTCGCCGCCGGGCAGCTTCTGCTTCGCCCGCGGATGGACGATCTCTTCCTCTGCGGTTTCGTGCACCGCGAGGAGTCTGCGCAGATCCTGGAACGACCTCGCTCTCTCGTCGCCGGCCAGCACCAGGGTTTCGGTGAACAGTGACTTGATCTGCTCGTGCTGATCAGTGAGGAGATCGATCACGTCTGACGGGGATTTGAGGGCATGAGAAGCCATATTTCCTCCTGTGAGAACGTCTGACGCGCCCGGGCTGTGAGCGCGTCCCCCACCGATTACCCGGTGCGCCGACGGTCAAACGGGCCAGTGCTGCAGCGAGGTGCACCCGGCCGCCCAGCTGGACAACATGTGATCGGCCAGCCGCCCCTCGACCGCGTCGAAGGCCCGAATGCCGAACACGACGTCCAGTTCCAGGCCCGGCTCGCGCGACAACAGGTCCGCCACGACGTCCTTGCGGACCACCTGTTCATGAACGGCGTCGGCCTCGACGTGCTCGCGGTAGAAGTCGACACACGGTCGCGGAGCACCAAGCCTCTTGAGGCCCTTGACAATTCGCTGCGACGCCGGCGACGAGGTCAGTTCGGTCGCGGCGAAGTGGCCGACGGCCGCGCCGCGCAGGTGGCGGTGCAGACCGAACATCGACATGAGGTTCACCGCAGCCAGCGTGCTGCCCGTTGCATTGCCGAGGTAGTGCAGGTAGTCGTTGCGCAGCCCCGCGGCGTCGAGCAGATCGGCGAACAGCCGCTGGTGCATGGTCGCGTAGCCGCCACGACCGCCGTATTCGTCGTATTCCACTGCCACGAACGCGGCTTTCGCACGACCGGTCAACCGCGGAATGACCCACGACTGCGGATCGGCTTCCTTCAGGTGGTACAGCGAGCGGTGGACGAAGTACTCCTGCATCTGCGGCCACGTCGCCCGATCCTGGATATAGACGGACAGACTCGAGTCATCAACAGGGTCGGCGTCGCAGCGGGCGAGCTCGGCGTGCGCCGTACTGTCCGGGCTGATCTCGCCGACGAGTTCCCGGACCGCTGCCAGGAACCGCTCCTCGATGCGATGGCGAACATCGAGCAGGGCGGGATTCCATTCCCACTTTTCGTCGGTGTCCGTAAAACCCCGGTAATGCAGTTCATAGCAGACATACAGCGCCAGCTGCAGGTCGAGTCCGAAGGGATCCGCGTTCCCGAGCGGTAGCTGTATCCGCGTCAGGTACTGCGTGGGCAACCGCTCACCGAGCAGTCCTATCACCACATCGGACACGGGACCACGGGGGTCCGGTAGCAAAGGCTGAACCAGTTCTTCTGTGCACATGAGACCTCCCCGATACCCGCAGGTGTGGGAAGCTAAACCCGGGTGTAGACGCCGGCACTACGGGTATCCCCGAGACATCATGAATCAGTCTGAGACACCCCTGCTCGATGCGCTTGTCCGCTATCGCTCGATCGGCGAGTACGGCTTCACCCCTCCCGGCCATCGGCAGGGGCGTGGCACCGATGCCCGCGTACTGGATGCCCTGGGCGCGCAGCCGTTTTGGAATGACGTGCTGGCCAGCGGCGGCTTGGACGATCACCGCAACTCGAATGGGTATCTGCGGCACGCCGAGGACCTGATGGCGGCCGCCGTGGGCGCCGACATGGCGTGGTTCTCGACATGCGGCAGCTCGTTGTCCGTGAAGGCCGCCATGATGGCGGTGGCCGGCGGCGACGGCAGCCTGCTGGTGGGCCGCGACAGCCACAAATCGATCGTTGCGGGCCTGGTGTTCTCCGGGGTGCTCCCCCGCTGGATCAGCCCGCGCTGGGATGCCGAACGGCACCTGTCCCACCCGCCGTCGCCGCAGGACGTCGCCGACGGCTGGAAGCGGTACCCCGACGCCGCCGGCGCACTGATCGTCAGCCCGTCCCCGTACGGCACCTGTGCCGACCTCGCGGGCATCGCAGAGGTCTGTCACGCGGAGGGCAAACCGCTGATCGTCGACGAAGCCTGGGGCGCGCACCTGCCGTTCCACGAGGACCTGCCCACATGGGCAATGGATGCCGGCGCCGACATCTGTGTGGTCAGCGTGCACAAGATGGGTGCCGGATTCGAGCAGGGCTCGGTGTTTCACGTGCAGGGCGACCTGATCGACGACCGCAGGCTTGCCGCCTGCGCCGACCTGCTGACGACCACCAGTCCCAGCGTGCCCATGTACGCGGCGATGGACGGCTGGCGGCGACAGATGGTCGAGGACGGGCATCGACTGCTCAGTGCCGCGCTCCGGCTGTCCGACGAGCTACGCCGCGATCTCGAACACATCGACGGCCTGCATGTTCTCGAGGACGAACTGCTCGGCGTCGAGGCGTCCCATGACCTGGACCGGCTCCAGGTTCTGGTCGACGTATCGGCCACCGGCATGTCGGGTTACCAGGCCCAGCAGTGGTTGCGGAAACAACACCACATCGACGTCGGCTTGGCGGATCACCGCCGAATCCTGATCACGCTGTCGATGGCCGACGACCGTGAGACGATCCGGCCACTGGTCGTGGCGCTGCGCCAGTTGCCCACGGCCGCTGCGGATTTCGAACCACCGCCGCACGTCAACCTGCCGGCGCCCGAAGACCTGCAGCTGGAGACGATCCAGTCACCGAGGGACGCGTTCTTCGGCCCGGTGGAGACGGTGCCCGTCGAGATGGCGGCCGGACGCGTCTCGGCCGAACAGATCACGCCCTATCCGCCCGGTATACCGGCCGTCGTCCCCGGCGAACTGATCAACGCCGAGGTCCTGGACTACCTGCGGACCGGCATCGCCGCGGGCATGTACCTGCCGGACCCCGCCGATCCCGAGCTCAAATCGGTGCGGGTCACCGCACCGCGGGTGTAGAACCGCCCGGCACCGGGCATTAGAACGTCGAGGACTGATCCCCAGGAGGCATCCCATGAAAGACCCCGTCGACCATGCTCGCACCACCCGGCCGCATGCCGGCGAAACCTTCAAGGACGGCACGAACGCCCCGGGCCTGGTGGCGGTCGGCCTGGCGGTGGCGACCTTGGTCGTGAGCTTGTACTTCTTCGCCGACGGCCGAGCGGACACCGGTGGAGTGGCCCT
The DNA here is from genome assembly GCF_045311035.1 of Mycobacterium sp. SMC-13. Classification (NCBI taxonomy): domain Bacteria; kingdom Bacillati; phylum Actinomycetota; class Actinomycetes; order Mycobacteriales; family Mycobacteriaceae; genus Mycobacterium; species Mycobacterium sp. SMC-13. Next base: position 323,227 of record NZ_JBJIAI010000001.1, on the reverse strand, counting down.
GGCGATCGCGGCAGTGCTGGCCGTGGGGGGCGGCGCCTGGCTCTACGCGCGGCACCGCCGCATCCGGCGCCGTGAACTCGACTACCTCGAAACGCACCCCGGTGCGCCGCGGACGCCGCCGACGAGCTGACTCAGAAACCCGGGCTCCTCCCGTTGCCCAGGTAGCGCAGACCGGCGGCGGTCACCGTCCGCGAGTCGAGCACGTTCCGGGTGTCGATCACGACAGCGTCAGGTGCATGTTGCGCGATGCGCGGCCAGTCCAGGTCCCCGAACACCGGCCATTCCGTCAGTACGACGAGCGCGTCGGCCCCCTTGGCCGCGGTGTAGACATCGTCGACCGCGGTGACCCCGTTGTCGCGCAATACTTTCGGGTCGATCACCGCCAGCTGCGGATCGTATCCCCGGACCTCCGCGCCCTGCCGGGCCAGCGCTGCCGCGATGGTCAGCGCCGGCGAATCCCGGACGTCGGGGGTACCGGCCTTGAAGGTCAGGCCCAGCGCCGTGATGCGCGCCGATGCGACGGGTTCGGCCATGGCCGCCGACAACGCCCGCACTACCCGCGGGGCCTGCGCCGCGTTGGTGTCGCGCGAGGCGGCCACCTCGCGCAGCGCCACGCCGTGCAGCCGCGACGTATACAACAGCGCCGCACTGTCTTTGGGCAGGCAGGAACCGCCCCAGCCGGGTCCGGGCTGCAGGAACTGCCCACCGATGCGGGCATCGGCGCCCATGCAGCGGGTGACGTCGGCGATGTCCGCGCCGACCTCGGCGCACAGCGCAGCCAGCGAGTTGACGTACGAGAGCTTCACCGCCAGAAAGGCATTGCTGGCGTACTTGGCCAGCTCTGCGCTTTCCGGCGCCATCCGGAGCACCGAATCGGCAGTCGCCCCGTACAGGGCACCGACCCGGTCGGCGGCGGTGTCATCCATGGCGCCGATGAGGACCCGGTCCGGCTCGCGGGCATCGGCCACGGCATGGCTCTCACGCAGGAACTCCGGGTTGGATACCACGTGGATCCCCTTGTCGCGCACCGCGGTGGCGATGTCTCGGGTGGTACCGACCGGCACCGTGGATTTGACCGCGATCACGCTGCCCGGCGACAGGACCTGCCGCAGTTCGGTGACGGCCGACCACACCGCGCTCAGATCGGCGGCGCCGTCGGCACCGCTCGGTGTCGGCACGCACACGAACACCACGTCGCAATCCGACAATGCGCCGAAATCGGCACTGAAGCACAGGGTTCGGTCAGAAAGACCTGAGGTCAGGAGCTCGGCCAGGCCGGGTTCGTCGAGCGTGGCGATACCCTGGCGCAGCTGCGCCACCCGGGCGGTGTCGGTGTCGACGCACACAGTCCGATGTCCCCGCTCGGCCAGGCACACCGCAGTGGTGAGGCCGACGTAGCCCGCACCGACCGTGCCCGCCGTCATACGCGTTCCTTCAGTACGCCTTCTGTCGCCGCGATCACCCGTTCGACGGTGATGAGCAGCAATCCCCGATCTGGCCGGTCGGCGTGCGGGTCGCCCTGATCACCGGCCCACAACACGATGTGGGGGCCGGTGCCGGGCGGTCCCCACCGAGCCGGCGGCGTCGGGCCGAACAGCAGCACCGACGGCGTCCCCGTCGCCGTGGCGATGTGGCCGATGCCGGTGTCCCCACAGATGACCAATCGGCTGTCACTGATCAATGCCACCGTGCCCATGAGCCCGAGGCGGCCGGCCAGCACCGCGCTGTCGGGCAATCCGGCGCCCGCGGCGACCGCTCGGGCCAGGTCGAGTTCAGCGCTCGACCCGGTGATGACGACGCGCTCGCCGGCCCGGTGCAGCGCCGCGGCGACGGCTGCGAAGCGCTCGGCCGGCCATCGCCGGGCCGGCGCCGAGGCCCCGGGATGGATCACCACCGAGCCGGAGCGGTCCGGATATCCACGCGGTCGGCTGATGGCGAGATCGCCTGGGTCACAGGCGATGCCGGCCCATTCCAGCAACCCGCACCAGCGCGCCACGTCGTGCACGTCCTCACGCCACGGTGGTCCCGCGTATTGGGGAAAGGCATCATGCCGGTGAGTCAGCAGCGCTCCCGGGCGTATTGCGGCCAGATCAGCGATGCTCTCCGGGCCGCTGCCGTGCAGATTGACGGCCAGATCGGGCGGGCGGCGCCGCGGGTGCAGCCGCCCGAGCTCCGGTGTCGCGTCGACTTCGTCGACCGCACCGGACAGCAACGCCAGGCAGACATAGGGTTCGGGCGTGGCCAGCACGATCCGTGCATCCGGGTAGGCCCGGCGCAGTCCGCGCAGGGCCGGAAAGCTGGTCAGCAGGTCACCGAGACCGAGCGCACGCAACACCAGGATGTCGCGCGGTGCACCGATGGTGTCGGCCCACCTCACGGCCACGAGGGCTCCGTCGATTGGCACACGACCAACTCCCGAATCTCGCATCCGGCCGGCTGCGACAACGCGAATATCACGGTGTCGGCGACGTGTTCGGGGTCGTTCAGTTTGGCGTCGGGCGGCGGCTTGTACTGCTCGTCGCGGTCGTCGAAGAACGCGGTCCGCATACCGCCGGGGATCAGCGTCGTGACGCCGACCTCTCCGGCCAGCTCGGCGGCGAGCGCACGGCTGAAGCCGATGACGCCGAATTTCGACGCGCAGTACGCCGTGGCGTCGCTGACCGCCTTGAGGCCCAGCGTCGACGCGCAGGTGACGATGCGTCCATGTGCCGCTTTGAGATACGGCAATGCCGACCGCACCGCCGCCGCGGTTCCCAGCAGGTTGACGTGCACGACCCGCTCCCAGTCCTTGACCGGTACGTCCGCCAGCTTGCCGCACGAATCGATGCCGGCCGCGGTGAACAGTCCGTCCACCTGCCCGCCGCACTCGTCCGCCAGCAGGGCCACCGCGGCCTCGACCGCATCGGCGTCGGCAAGGTCCGCGCACTGGAACGGCACCGGCACCGACGGGATGTCGCGATCGATCACCATGGGCCGACCACCCTGCGCGGCAATCCTTTTCACGGTCGCGGCGCCGAGCCCCGAGGACCCGCCGGTGATGATGACGTTACCGATCATGGCTTGTTCCCTTCGTTCACGATCGCGCTGCGGCGATCAGATTGGATGACGAGTAACCGGCGACGGTCGGCAGCAGGACCACCTCACCGCCGTACCGGCGGACGACCTCGGCCTCGGGCAGTGGCGCGTCGGCGTAGTCGCCGCCTTTCACCCACACATCGGGGCGCAGCCGGGCCAGTGCCTGCGCGGGCGAGTCTTCGTCGAACACCAGCACCGCGTCGACGCAGGCCAATGCCGACAGCACGCGGGCGCGGTCGGCCGCTGCCATCACCGGCCGGCCCGCGCCTTTGAGGGCACGCACCGAACGGTCCGAGTTGATCAGGACCACGAGCGCGTCGCCCAACAGCCGGGCCTGGCGCAGCAACCGGACATGGCCGGTGTGCAGCAGGTCGAAGCAACCGCCCGCGGCCACCACCGTCGTCGCACGTGCCCGCAGCCGCTGCCGCACGGTTTCGATGTCACCGGTCAGCGCTTCGAACTCACCGCCGTCATCCGGCACATCGGTCACCGGCGTCGACACCGCGCCGGCGCCACCGGCCGCGACGAACTGCCCGGCCACACCGACCGCGGTGGTGACGGCCGAGCGCACGTCCTGCCCGTTACCCAGTTCAGTTGCCACCGACACCGCGAACCGGTCGCCGGCACCACAGGAATCACCTCCGGACACCCGGCCGACGAGCGATGGAATCTGCACGGTGCCAAGTGGTTCCGTATCGAGTACCGCACCTTGTGCGCCACACGTGACGCAGACCGCGGCGGCCTGCCAGTCCTTGCGCAGGGACGCCGCCGAGCGGCCGACCGCTTCGGCCTGGTTGGGCGTGACCAGTCGGCACCCGCGAACCGGGTCGCTTCCCCGGGGATGCGGATCCCACACGACCGGCACCCGCTGTGCCGCCGCCGACAACAGCGCCCGCAGCCCGGGATGCGCGGTGACGCCGCGCCCGTAATCGGCCACGCAGATCACCGCGGCATGCGCGATCGCATCCGCTGCCTCGGCGGGAACCTCGTCAGGAGCGGCGGTACCCGAACCCCGGTCGATCCGCAGCACGCACTGGCCGCGGGCCCGCACCCGGGTCTTGCATACGGTGCCGCCGAGCATCGGCAGCGGCACCACCCGGACACCCGCGCTGGACAACAGCCCGGTCAGCTGACGACCGTCGCGGTCGTCGGCGACAGCGGTCACCAACGTCACGTCGTCGGCCGACCGGGCGGCCAGCAGCGCCGCGAGACCGGCGCCACCGGGACGATGCCAGACCCGCTCGGTGTCGATCACGGGCACCGGGGCGTCCGGACTCAGCCGCTCGGCCGCCCCGTCGATATCGACGTCCAGCAGTGAATCGCCGACGATCACAATCGAATCAGCCACGCGGCACCACCTGGAGCCGCTCGTCGACCTCGATGCACAGCGCGTGAACCAGGAACAGATGCAGTTCCTGGACGGTGGCCGTCGAGGGCGCCTCCACGCAGATGGCGTCTTCGCAGATGGCGGCCAACGGATTCGGCGCCGGGCCGGTCAGGGCCCAGGTGGTCATCCCGATCTCGTGGGCTGCCTTCACCGCCGCCAGGACGTTGGGACTCGAACCGCTGGTGGACAAGGCGACCAGCACATCTCCCGGTCGGCCGTGCGCACGTACCCCGCGGGCGAACATCTCCTCGACCCCGTAGTCGTTGACGATCGCGGTGAGTGCGGACGTATCCGCGTGTAAGGCGATGGCCGACAACGGGTTCCGCTCGTCACGGAAGCGGCCCACCAACTCGGCGGTGAGATGCTGGGCCTCGGCCGCGCTACCACCGTTGCCGCAGGCGAGCAGCCGCCCTCCGCCGTCGAGCAGGTCCGCGAGTCGGCAGCCCCATCGGCTCAACCGTGGCGCCTCGATGCCGATCCGGTCAACGGCCTGCGCCAACGCCGAGATGTGCGCTGTGATCATGGCATTCTCCCAACTGAGTGACTGCCGCCAGCACCTCCGCGTCGGAGATGCCGTCCAGGCAGGGATGGCCGCGCACCGGGCACGTGCGGGCCCGGGTGCCCCGGCACGGTGCGGACTGATCACCGAGCCGAATGACGTTGCGCGTGTATGGACTCCATTGACTGGCGGGGACCACGGGGGCGAACAGCGACACCACTGGCGCACCGACCGCCGCGGCCAGGTGCGCGGGTCCGGTATTGGGTACGACGACCGCGTTGGCGTGCCGGAACACCGCGGACAATTCGCCGAGAGTGGTCCGGCCGCCCAAATCCAGTGCCGCCGTTCCCGCGACCTGCGCGGTGAGCCGACGTTCGCCCGGACTCCCGGTGACCAGTACGCGATGCCCCGCGCCCACCAGGGCCCGCACCATCGCCGCGCTGCGCGCCGCGCTGGGCCGGCGGGCCGGAACCGCCGCACCCGGGTGGAACACCACGTATCCCCCGCCACCGAGTTCACCCTCCAGCTGCTCCGGCAGCTCCCGGTGTCGCACCCGCAGCGCGCCGTCGTCGCTGTCGGGTAGCTGACAGCCACCGGCACATACCAGCGAAAGGGCCCGCAACGGCTCGGGAACGTCGGGCGTCACATGGTGACGGAGATCGAGCAGGGTCCCGGGATAGTCGTCGCAGATGGCGCCGATCCAGGGCACCTCCGCCATCCGGCACAGCAGTGCCAGCGGCAGCGGCGACTGGTGGAACGAGGTGGAGATGTACACCCGCTGCGGCGCGATGGCCCGCAGCGCCGCGATCAGCCGGAAGGCGTGCTCGCTCGTGAGATCCGGTGAGTCGAAGTCGACCCACGGTGCCTGCCACTCGACGATGTCGTCAACTCCGGGGAGCAGCTCGGCGGCGGCGCGGCCGCGGGGACCCACCAGCATGGTCACATTGCTGTGGGCGGCGACGGCGCGGACGGCCGGCCCGGTGATCAACACATCGCCCGCGCTGTCCAGCCTGGCGAACACCGTCGTGCTCATCGGCACTCCCGCAGTACGAGATTGACCGCGTCGGTGAGCGTCGACGCCACTCGCGCTCGGCGGCAAGCAGATTCGATCTCCTGCGGCAACGTGCGGGCCGTGGGGACCAAGATGGCCTCGGCGTCCGCGGCCAGCGCTGCGTCGACATCGCTGCCGGTGTCCCCGATCAGGACGCAGCGCGACGCGGGTACACCGAGCGCTTCGGCGGCTGCGTGCACCATGCCGGGCGACGGTTTGCGGCAGAAGCAGCCGTCGTCGGAGGCGTGCGGGCACACCTGCCAGGAATCGAACGGCCCCAACAGCGAATTGACCATCGCGTTGACGCTCTCCAGCTGATCCGGACTGATCAGTCCGCTGGCGACACCGGACTGATTGGTCACGACGCCGAGCAGCAGTCCCTGTTCGCGCAGCCGATTCAGCGCCATCGCGGCGCCGGGCACCGGCACCACCCCGGCCGGGTCGTTGAGGTAAGGGCCGTCCTCGATGATGGTGTCGTCGCGGTCGAACAGCACTGCCAGCGGCGGCTCCTTGCGGGCACGGCAGAACATCCACGTGCCGCGGAGCCGGTGGCGCACCGCCACCGGCGGAATGACGACGCTGGTGATCAGCAGGCGGGCCGCCCAGAACAGCCCGCGCGGCCCGGAAAGGTAACGGCGCAGCCAGAATTCGGTGGTCAGCGCGGCCCAGACCGCAGCACCCACCCGCACCGGCTGGCGGCGCCGGGCCAGGACGCCCAGCACGGTGGTCAGGGCAGCCGCCGTGGTGACGGTGTGCGCTGCGATACGGCCACGGCCCTCCCCGATCGCGGTTCTCCAGCCGCGACCATGTTTGCGGCGCATCAACGCGTCGTCGGTGTTGCCGACCTGTGCGCGGACCGCACTCAGCATGGTCGACTGAGCCACCGGGTGGATGGATCGTCTTGTGCCCCAGTCGATCCTGCCGCCGGCCCGGGTGATGCGCAGCGCCAGGTCGGAGTCTTCGCGGTAGGCCCGCGGAAACCGCTCGTCGAATCCGCCGACCTGGACCAGAGCCGAGCGGCGATAGGCCAGGTCCGCGGTGATCCACTGGGCGCCCGCCAATCTCTCGGTGCGGCGCTCGTCGTCGGTGAGCCGGCGCTGCGTCGGCACCGGAACCGCGATCCGCCCCTGAGAGCCGACGGCACCATCGGCGTCGGCGGCCGGCAGGTCACCCTTCAACGCGGCCAGCCACCCGTCGGCGGGCACCACATCGTCATCGAGAAAACAGATCCACCGCGCCGTCGCACTGCGCCAACCGACGTTGCGCGCGGCCGCTGGACCGCGTCCGCCGCTGCGCAGCACCGTGAGCGGCACCCTCGACACCGGCAGCAGCAGTGCCGGCACGGAACTGGGGCGATCGTCGACGATGATCACCTCCGCCGGGCTGATGCCTGGCGAATCATCCAGTGCGGCAATGAGGTCATGCAGGGATGCTCGGCCAATGGTCGGGATCACGATGGCGGCGTCCAGGTGTGGGTTCATCGCAGCCCCTGTGCGCGGCGCACCACGTAGGGACCGATGACGAGCATGTCGATCGGTGCGCTGCCGAAGCATTCGAGGGCGTCGCGTGGACTGTCGACCATGGGCCGGCCGGCGGTGTTGAAGCTGGTGTTCACCACCACCGGGACTCCGGACAGCTCGGCGAATTGCGCGATGGTCGCGTGCAGCAACGGCTGCGCGGTGGCGTCGACGGTCTGGATTCGCGCGGTACCGTCCACGTGGGTGACGGCGGGGATGCGCGGGCGCCAGTCCGGCGCGACGTCGTGCACGAACAGCATGTAGGGGCTCGGTATCGGGCCACCGCTGAAGATCTCGTCGGCCCGCTCGGCGAGCACCATGGGCGCGACGGGCCGGAACTGCTCGCGGCCCTTCACATCGTTCAGGCGCTCCAGGTTCTCCGAGCGTCGCGGATCGGCGAGCAGGGACCGGCAGCCGAGGGCCCGCGGGCCGTACTCCGACCGTCCCTGGAACCAGCCGATGAGATTGTTGTCGGCAAGCGCTCGGGCGACGGTGCCGGCCAGATCGGCCGGGCGCTCGAACGGAACCGCTGCGGTGGTGAGGGTTTCGGCGATCTGCTCGTCGGACCAGTCCCGGCCGAGGGCCGCCGACGCCATCGGGACGATCGGTTCGCCGGCTTCGGCGGCCAGCGCCAGCGCCGCACCGAGGGCCGTCCCGGCATCACCGGCGGCGGGCTGCACCCACACGCGACGGAACCCGCCGCGGCGGTGGATCTCGGTGTTGGCGACACAATTGAGTGCGACACCGCCGGCCAGGCAGAGGTTCTCGTGATCGGTCGCGTCGCGCAGCCAGTGCACCAGTTCGAGCAGCACGTCTTCGACGACCCGCTGCACGCTGCACGCGAGATCGACCCTGTCGTCCCAATCGGTGCCGAACGACGCCCAGTCGACCGGCCAGGTGCAGAAGCCGCCATCGCCGGTGGCGTATACGGATTCCCGCAGCTGATCGGCGAATCGCGGTTTGCCGTAGGACGACATCGCCATCACCTTGTACTCGTCGGACGACCGCTTGAACCCGAGGTGTTCGGTGAGCTCCTCGTACAGCAGTCCCAATGAATGCGGAAGGTCCTGGGCGGCAAGGATGTCGAGCTTGTGGTCGGTGCAGCTGCCCGCGAGCATCGACGTGCTTTCGCCGCGACCGTCGACGACCAGGACAGCACAATCCGGGTCGGGCGCCGCCAGGGCGCTGGACGCCGCGTGCGCGACATGGTGCCGCACAAACCGCACCTTGGCCGGATCCAGCCTGGGCAGTGCGGTTTTGAGGAAATGTGGGGCACGTTCGGCATACAGCGTGCGGAGGTATTCCCAGTCCCGGTCGAGGCCGCCGCGGTCGGCAGGGATGTCGCGCATCAACCGGGGGTCGTACGAGTATCCGACCGCGTCCAGGTCGGACGGCGCCAGCCCCGCGCGCTCCAGGCACCATCGGGCCGCCTGTACCGGGACCTCCCACGTCGCGAAGGGCACCGCGGACTTGCCGTGCTTGCGACGGCTGAACCGTTCTTCCTCCGCCGCGGCGATGATCTGGCCGTCCACCACGACGGCAGCGGCCGGATCGTGGAAGACCGCATTGATTCCGAGTATTCGCACTGCTAAACCCCCTGCCCGGCAAACCATTTGATGGTCTCCGACAACCCGTCGCGATAGCTGACCCGAGGCCTCCAGCCCAGCAGCGCCATCGCGGTGCTGATGTCCGGACAGCGCCGGTGCGGGTCGTCGGCGTCGGCCGGTTCGAACTCGATGGGCGAGGAACTGCCGGCGAGCTCCCGGATCAGCTCGGCGATCTGCAGGACCGTGAGCTCGTCGGGGTTGCCGATGTTCACCGGTCCGGCACAATCGGATTCGCCGAGCGCGACCAGCGCGTCGACCGTGTCGTCCACATGGCACAGCGACCGCGTCTGCTGACCCGTGCCGTGCACCGTCAAGGGTGTACCCGCCAAGGCTTGCCGGCAAAACGTCGGGACGACACGTCCGTCGTCACCGCGCATGCCGGGTCCATAGGTGTTGAAGATGCGCGCCACACCCACGTCCGCCGAGTACGTCCGCCGATGTGTGAACACCAGCGCCTCCGCGAACCGCTTCGCCTCGTCATACATGCTGCGAGGGCCGATGGGATTGACGTTGCCCCAATAGGATTCGCGTTGTGGATGCTCGAGCGGGTCACCGTAGACCTCGCTCGTCGAGGCCAGCACCAGCCGCGCGCCGGTTTGGGCTGCCAGGCCCAGCGCGTTGGACGTCCCGGCCGAACCGACACGTAGCGTCTGCTCGGGCATCCGTTGGTAGTCGATGGGTGACGCCGGGGACGCAAGGTGGAACACCACGTCCAGTGGCCCGCCCGCGACGCTCGGATCCAGCTTGTCGGCGATGTCGAGCTGGACGAACCGGTAGCCCGGATACTGTGCGGCCAGGCCGATTCCGGCATCACCTGCGGTGCTGAGGTCGTCCACGCACGTCACCTCGTAGCCGTCGCTGAGCAGTCGCCGGCAGAGATGCGTGCCGAGGAAGCCGGCGCCTCCGGTCACGAGTGCGCGTCGTCGATCAGCCATGAGCGTTTGCCGTTCTGCTGGGCGGGTAGTGGGAGCCGTTGTGAACCAGGGCACCGAAGAAAAACTCACGTTCGTGATCGCGACACGTGATCGCGAGAGCGAACTGGCTGCCGTCGTCGAGCGACTGCTGCAGACGACGGGCTGTCCGATCATCGTGGTCGACAACCATTCTCGTGACGGTTCGGTTGCCCGAATGCGTCAGCTCGAGCAGACCACCGACCGGCTCCGTGTGCTTCCGCTCGGCTCGAACCTCGGTGCCGTGGCCCGAAATATCGGCGTCGCCGCCTGCCGAACTCCGTATGTCGCGCTCTGCGATGATGATTCGTGGTGGGCCGCTGACGCGGTACCGCGGGCCACCGAAATCTTCGATACGCAACCGAACATCGGCCTGATCGCCGCCCGGACCGTGGTCTGGCCCGGTGATCGCGAGGACCCGGTGTCGAGCATGCTGGCCGCCAGCCCGCTGCCGCGCCGTTCCGGTCTGCCCGGGCCGCCGGTGCTCGGATTCCTGTCGTGTTCGGCGATGGTGCGCAAATGCGCCTTCCAGGCCGCGGGTGGCTTCAGCCCGATCCTGCACTTCCGAGGTGAAGAACAGCTGCTGGCAATGGATCTCGCCGCCCTGGGCTGGGAGTTGTGCTACTGCGCCGAGCTGACCGCGATACACCGCCCGTCCACGGTCCGGCCGCCGACGGCCGCGCAGGATGCCCGTGCGCTGCGTAACGCCACACTGACCACCTGGTTGCGCCGCCCGGCCAAGCAGTGTGCCGAGGCCACGGCCACGCTGCTCCGGGCGGCCATGAACGACCGGGAGTACGCGCGGGCCGCCCTGGAGGCGCTGTTGCGGGTGCCGGCCGTGCTGAGCGGGCGCCGGCTGCTGCCCGCGGAGGTCGAGGCGGCCGTCCGTCTGCTGGAGGCCCCTCATCCCGACAACGCCCGCGGCCGAGAGGGACGAGCATCGAACCAGAAGCCCGACGCCGCCAACCGGTCATAGATTCTCAGCGTCTCCGCCGCCACGCGGTCCCAGGAGTACCGGGCCTGCGCGCGATGACAGCCGGCCTCCCCCATGGCCCGGCGGCGCGAGTCGTCCGCCAGGAGTTCGTTGAGGACATCGGCGAGCAGATCAGGACGCCGCGGCGGCACCAGGCGGCCGGTGACACCATCCACGACGGTGTCGAGCATGCCACCGACCGCGGACGCCACCACCGGCACGCCACAGGCCATCGCCTCCAGCGGGACGATCCCGAACGGCTCGTACCACGGGGTGCACGCGACAACATCCGCCGAACGCAGCACCGCGGGCATATCAGCACGCTCCACCGACCCGTACAGCCGCACCCGCTTCGCGACGCCGAGCTCGCGGGCCAGCGCCAGTAGCCGCTGTGCCTCGCTGTCGGCACGCAACGCGGCCTTGTCGGGACCACCGACGATGACGAGTTCGGCGTCAGGTATCCACTGCAGCGCACGGATCATGACATCGAATCCCTTGCGCTGCACGAATCTGCCGACGCTGACGATGCGTGGGCGCGCCTTACGGGCGGCGGCCCGCCCGTCGGGACGGAACAACTTGAGGTCGACGCCGCACGGCACGACCGAGATCCGGGACCGCTCGCGGCCCAGACGCATCAGCTCGAAAACTTCATCGGTGCATGTCGCCGCCACCCAGGTGGCTTCCCTTGCCACCAGCTTCTCCAAGGTGAGCCGCTCCCGCGGACTGGTGTCCTGGTCCTTCTGGTACCTCCGCTTGACCACACCCAGCGCGTGGAACGTCTGCAGGGCAGGCAAATTCAGTTTCTTCGCCGCCAACTGCGTGGCAACGCCGGACATCCAGAAGTGGGCGTGCGTGACGTCGGGACGGGTCTGTGCCCACTCATCGTGGAGAAACCCGCCGAACTGCCCCATGTACGGCAACAGGTCGTCCTTGGGAACCGGGCGCGGCGGGCCGGCGGGCACATGCACCACCGTGTACCCCTCCGGCGCGATGACGCGCTCCGGCACGTCGGGATCGTCCCGACGGGTGTACACGTCGACCCGGTGCCCATGTCGACTGAGCGCCGCCGACAACGCCGCCACGTGGACGTTCTGCCCGCCCGCGTCGGCCCCGCCAAGTGCCGCAAGCGGATTGGCGTGCTCGGAGACCATGGCAATTCTCATCGTTCCCTCTTCCGGTCAGTGGCAGACGTCATCGATCACGCGGTTCCAGTCGGCCAGGAACCGGTCAAGTGCGAAGTGCTCGGCAGCGAACTCGCGGGCCGCCTTGCCCGCCAGCGCTGCCGCGGCGGGATCGTTCACGAAGTCCAGCAGGCCTCGCGACAGGACCTTCACGTCGGCGCCGACGACACCCGCGCGGGACGGCACCACCAGCGGCGCCATCGTCGAGGCGACCGCCACGATCGGCATGCCGAGGTACATCGCCTCGACCAACGACAGTCCCAGGGATGTCCATCGCGCGGTATGCAGATACACGCGGCGGCGTGCGACTCGACGCCACAGCTCGGGCGCGGGGATATCGCCCTTGCCCCGCAATCGATCTCGCGGGTCGGCCTGACGGCGGTTGAGTTCCTTGGTGTCGATCCCCCACACCTCGATCGGGACAGCTCGCGACAGCTCGCCGAGCAGGTCGGCGCCCACCGTGCGCCATCTGCGTAGCGGCTCGTTGATCATGGCCGCGGCCCCGGCGATGTCACCGGTGTAGAGCGGGCCGGGATCGGCGATGCCGTGATCGATGACCTTGGTCGGTGCAATTCCGTTGTCCCACATCAGCCTGTTGAATTCGGTGACATGGATCAGCGGGATGTCCCGCCGGTCGGCGAGCGGATGCACACTGTCCACCGCGTTCGGGCGCGGCGCGTTGTGCTCGACGTAGACGGCCGGCACGTCGACTCCGGGACGCCGCCGCAGCCACCGTTGTGCTTCGTCCAGTTCCCCGGGCCGCTGCAACACCACCAGGTCGACATCGGCAGCAGCCAGTTCCGAGAGCGGAATCTCTTGTGCTCGTGGCCAACTCCGGCCACACAAGCCACGCGCGTCACGATCGGGTGCCGCAGCCCCAACAGGCACGAGGTAGCGGTGCGGGCCGGCCACGAACGACTCCATCCAGGCGCCGTGCACATGCCACACCAGCACCGATTGCTCGCGGTCTGCTGTCATGCGGGCCGAGGTACCCGAGGGTTCGGCACTTAAACACCCGAAGTGTTTTCCGGCGCGTGGGACGGGTATCCGCTCTGACATGACACCAGAACAGTTCCCGGACGCAGTCCCCGACGCAGACGCCGTCGAGCAGTCGCGTGACGTCCAAGAACCGGTCCTCGATGACGAGGCCGCGGTCACCGGCCGCGACAACCCGCCGCCGGAGGCCGCCGCACACGATTGGTTGGAGCAGACCGCGGATGTCGAAATTGATGCCGACGAGGACGATTTCGGACGCGATGCCTGATGGAAACACCGATCCCCTATCCCGGGCACACCGCCGACATGGCAGAACAGCCGCATGATGAGATGCGCCAGTACGTCGGCCGCGGGCTGCTGAAAGGTCGCCGGGCCCTCATCACCGGCGGCGACTCCGGCATCGGGCGCGCGGTGGCGGCGGCGTTCGCCAAGGAAGGTGCGGACATCGCCATCGCCTACCTCGAAGAGCACGACGACGCGACGCACACCGCGAGCATCGTGGGCGCGGCCGGACGGACGTGCGCCCTGTTCCCCGGTGATCTCGGCGAGGCCGCCCATTGCCGAGAGGTGGTGGCGCGCACCCTCGCCGAGCTCGGCGGGCTGGACATCGTCGTCAACAATGCCGCATATCAGGCGCCTACAGACGATCTCACCGACATCACCGATGAGCAGTGGCGGCGGACGTTCGCCGTGAACATCGACAGTTACTTCCAGGTGACCAAGTCCGCCCTGGCGCATCTCCCGGACGGCGCCGCGATCATCAACACCGCGTCGGTGAACGGGCTACGCGGCAATGCGTCGCTGATCGACTACTCGGCCACCAAGGGAGCCGTCATCGCGTTCACCTACGCGCTGGCCCAATCACTGGCCAAACGCCGCATCCGCGTGAACTGTGTCGCCCCCGGGCCGGTCTGGACGCCGCTCATCCCGGCCACCATGCCGCAGGAGAAGGTCGAGTCATTCGGCGCCCACGCACCGTTGGGGCGGCCGGCCCAGCCGGACGAGATCGCGCCGTCGTACGTCTTCTTCGCCGCCGACCAACTGTCGTCGTACTACAGCGGTGAAGTGCTGGCGCCCCTCGGCGGCGAGACGATGCCGGGATGATGTTTGGGCCGGTCCCGCACGGGAAATCCCTGCCCCATGATCATTCGTAGGATCGCCCGTCCACTTCTGGCCACCGCGTTCATCGGACAGGGCGTCGAAACCCTGTTGAACACCGACTCCGGCGCCCAGGCCGTACAGCCGGCGCTCGACGGACTGAAGGACATGCCGGAACCCGTCGCACGCAATGTGCCCTCCAACGCCGTCGCCGTGGCGCAGGCGACCGCGGCCGCTCAGGTCGCCGGCGGGCTGTTGCTGGCCACCGGACGCATTCCGCGCGTGGCCTCGGCAGTTCTCGCGGCCACGGTGATTCCCGCAAACCTCGGTAACCACATGTTCTGGGCCGAGGACGATCCCGAGGCGAAAGCCGCCAAACGCCGGGGCTTCCTGGCCGACCTGAGCCTGCTCGGCGGTCTGATCCTCGCCTCCGCGGATACCGCCGGAAAGCCGTCGCTGGGATGGCGGGGTCGGCGCGCCGCGAAACGGGCGGCCGAGGCCCTCTCATCGACGGTGCCGTCCAGGACGGAAGTTGCGCTCGCCCGCATGCCGGAAGTGGGCGAAAAGCTGGGCCACGGAGTCCAAACCGGCTTCGAGCACGGCCGTGAGCTCGCCGGCGTCGCGCTCGAGAAGCTGGAAGGCGGGCTCGAGAAGGCTGCCCCGTATGCGGAATCTGCCTACCGGAAAGCCAGCGCCCGCGCCTCGGAGTTGGCCGACACCGTGGGAGACGGCTTGGAAAAGGCCGCTCCCTACGCGGAATCCGCGTACCGGAAAACCAGTGCGCGTGCGTCTGAATTGGCCGACACCGCAGTCACTACCGCAAAGAAGGCGAAAGCCCGGGCCTGAGGCCCGGGCTTTCGCCCCTCTTGTCACGTCAATACCAGTACCGGCGTCCGGCGACGGCATGACCGGCTGCCCCGAGGAGCCAGAAGATCGCGCCCACCACGACGAGCACGATGCCCAGGACCCACAGCAGATACACGTTGAAGACGAAGCCCAGGATGAGCAGGACTACTCCCAAAGCAATCATGATGATCGATTCCTTTTCTCAGATGCGGTTCACCGCATGGCACTCGGTTGCGGCAGTCGGCAATCGACCACCTTCGGATTGACCCCGGCGTAGTTCAACGGCCCGGCGACCACGGTCAGCGCGATACGCCCTGCCGAGCCGCAGCTCGTGTCGCCGCCGCGGAAATAGTCGCGTTGCCAGGCCGCCAGCACCCCGATCAACAGCCAGACCACCACGATGACGCCCACGCTTCCTCGCAACATGGCTCCTCCTAGACAGACCTCTCTGGTCTCATGGAAAGAAGTACCCATGGGTGCGTGACGGCAAACTAACGCGCAAGAAAAAGAACCCGCGACCGGTGCTTACCCGTCCAGCCCAAGTCGGGCCGCCAGCTCGAGAAAGGCCATGGCGAAGTCGTTTCCGGCCGCCAGTTCCCGGATTCGCGGCCAGTCGAGTTGCTCACGGACCGCGCGCACCGCCGGCAGCAGCGGAGCGAAGTCACAGTGATGTTCGTTGAGCGTCAGCAGCTTCTGGGTGATCACCGCATCGGGGGTCAAGACCGGCATCGAGATGGCCAGTACCTCGCGATCCACGGCCCCGGCGAGAAGAGCGGAGTCCACAGGCACGCCGTTGAGTCGGTGCAGAACATCGACGAGCACGCCCTCGAAGTACGCTTTGAACAGCCAGTCTTCTGGTGGTCGCTCGATGTCGAATCCGTTCTGGCCCAATATCTTCACCGCCGCCTCGGTGTCCGGCTCGGGCACGACGAAGTCGACATCGTGGTCGGGTTCCGGCGCGCCGTGGACCCACAGCGCGTAGCTGCCGGCAAGGGCGAAACTCTGGCCGTTCGCCTTGAAGGCACTTGCCGCGGCGCGCAGTGCGTTTCTCAGCTGGGTGCGCTCAGGACACATGACGCACCGCGCAATCAAAGTCGGCGTTCGGGGGTACCGAGTCATCATGACTTCGATGCGCCTCGCGACCTTCAACATCCTGCACGGCCGCACCGTCGGCGACGGAGTCCATCTCGACCGGCTTCGTCGCAGCATCAGCATCCTCGACCCGGACATCCTGGCGCTGCAGGAGGTGGATTTCGACCAAACACGTTCCGGCCGGGCGGATCTGACCGCCATCGCAGCTGAGGTCATGAATGCCGTCTCCCACCGGTTCGTCGCCGCCATCACGGGAACGCCGGGCGCCACCTGGATCGCCGCCACCGGTGAGGAACAACCCGAATCGGCGGCGTACGGCATCTCTCTGCTCTCGCGGTATCCGGCGACCAGCTGGCAGGTGCTGCGGCTGCCCCGGATACCGACCCGCTTTCCGATGTACCTTCCGGTGCCCGGCAGGGTCATGATCGTGCACGAGGAGCCCCGCGCCGCCGTGCTCGCCCGGCTCGAGACGCCGTTGGGCGCCATGACGATCGCCGGGACCCACTTGTCGTTCGTACCCGGCTGGAATCGGCATCAACTGCGGCAGCTGGCCCGCACAGTCCGCGCGCTGCCCGGACCACACATCATCGCCGGCGACCTGAACATGGCGGCGGAACCAGCCGAGCGCTGGTCGGGCATGCGTTCGCTGGCCTGTGCCAACACGTTTCCGGCTGAGGCACCGGCCCAGCAGCTCGACCACCTTCTCACCGACGACCGGCAGCTGGCCGTGCTCCGACATGCCACCCCGGAGGTGGAACTCTCGGATCACCGCCCGCTGGCTGTCACCGTGACCCGGCATTGACGGGTGTTACCCGTTTCCGCCCGCATCAAAACCGCCCAGGTCATGCGGCGTTACCGAATTGACGCGTTTGCCCATGCCGCATCCCGGTTATATCGGAGAGGTTGGATCCAGAGAGGAAGCCCGAATGCTGAGCTCCGAAATCTCGCCTGAGTGCGCAAACGTCTATCTGCCGCAACACGATTCGCGATTGTTGATCGAAACCATGCACCGCTGCTGCCACCCGGCGGGCATGCGCGTCGCGGACCTGTGTACCGGCAGCGGGGTGGCAGCGATTGCTGCCTCCGGCGCCGGAGCGGACAGCGTCGTTGCCCTCGATACGTCGCAAGCCGCCATCGCGGCAGCCCGCGCCAACGCACGGCTCGCCGGTTGCCGCATCGATGCGCGGCTCGGTTCCTGGTCGGCGGCACTGGGGCTCGAGCCATTCGACCTGGTGCTGTGCAACCCGCCATATGTGCCCGAGCCTGCGAGCGAACCGGTGATCGTCGGCGCCGGTGGTCCGCCCACGTCTTTCAATGCCGGCCCCGACGGCCGGCTCATCCTCGATCCGCTCTGCGCCGCGGCGCCCGCGCTGCTCAGGCGCGGCGGCGCAGCGCTCATCGTCCACTCCGAGTTCGCCGATGTCGCGAGCAGCGTCGCCGCCTTGCGAGGCGGCGGCCTTCAGGTTGACGTGGTGGCGCGCCGGACCATCCCATTCGGGCCGGTGATGACCGCTCGCGCACGGTGGTTGGAGGACTGCGGTCGACTGACACCCGGGCGGCGTACCGAGGAACTGGTTGTGATCAAGGCGGTGAAGCCATGAGTCCCGCGCGCAGAACCGTGCGCATCGTGCCCCGCGGCCCGATGCTGATCCAGGGGCCGGTCCAGGTCGAACTCGAAGACGGGACCCGCGTCTGCTCTGACAGATTCATGGTCGCGATCTGTTGCTGTCAACGCAGCAAGACCTATCCGTGGTGCGACACCAGCCATCGGCGGCAGAACCGGTCTGCCGCCGATGGCCGAAAGGCCGGCGTCGATCAGGCGCAACCCACTTGAGCGCGCAGATCGCGCAGGGTGCGGTCCAGTATCCGTGACACATGCATCTGGGAAACGCCGATCGAGTCGGCGATCTGCCGCTGCGTCATGGCACCGAAGTACCGGAGATACAGCACTTTCTGCTCGCGTCGAGGCAGCGCCGCCAGCAGGGACCGTACCGATTCACGATCCGTCACTCGGTCGAATCCGGCATCCATCTCACCAAGGGAGTCACCGAGCGCCTGCGCCCGCGAGTCGTCGTCGACGACGTTGACGTCCAGCGACTGGGGTTGATACGCCTTGGCTGCCACGATGCTCTCGACGACCTGGTCACGGTCGATCTCCAGCTCCTCGGCGAGCTCCTCGATGCTCGGCGCTCGCCTCAGATCGTTGGTCAAATACGCAGTGACACAGGCAATATCGTGCTGCCGATCTCGAATTCTCCTGGGTACGTGGACTTTCCAGCCATAGTCCCGGAAATACCGGCGCAGCTCTCCCATCATCGTGGGCAGGGCAAACGCCACGAATCGTGATCCGCGCGCGGGATCGAACCGGTTGACGGCCTGCAGCAGCCCCACCCGCGCCACCTGCATCAGGTCTTCGAGGTTCTCGCCGCGGCGGTCGAAGTGGCGTGCCACCCGGTCGGCCAGCGGGCAGCACCGCAGCACGATGCGTTCGAGTTGACGGGCATAGGCGGCCGAGTCGGGCGGTAATTGACGGAGCATCACGACCATCGCGACGACATCCGCGTATTCGTCAGGACTTTGATCGGGCTCTGCGCCGGCTTCTACCGGCTCACTCACTTCACGAAAGTCATTTTCCAACACAGAAACTGACATGCAGCACCCCTTCCAGGGTGTGACAGCACGCACGACACCACCGATTGACGGCATAGATAATTGGTCCGCGACGTGCTGGCTTCCGCCTTGACGGCGGAACGGCAATCTGCCGAAGTCGAGCCCGCCCGCAGTCGGCGAATCCTGAGAATGGAGGCCCCGCTCTGGACCGGATTCACGCGCCGAGCTGCAGTACCCTCGACCATCGCCGCTTTTGGCTAAGCGGCCACGCTGTAACAGCGTCGTGCTTCTCACAGTACACGGGGCTACCCGGCGCCACCACCGGAACGGGCGATGTACTCCTGCGCTTTGGTCTTCATCCCCTGATACACCAGGTGCCAGCCGTTGGGGTCACCCTTGAGCACCGCGGCGGTCAGGTCTTTGATCTGTTCGTAAGTCGCGTGCGGAGGGATCGGCGGCACTTCCGGGTCGCACCTGACGTCCAGCACGACGGGGCGATCGGCACCCAGCGCCCGATCCCAGGCCTCGCCCAGCCGGTCGGGGTCGTCGACCGCGATGCCATCCAGCCCCATGGCACAGGCGATCTCGGCATACGAAACGTCCGGTAGCGATTGTGACGGCACGAACTTGGGCGCTCCGCCCATTGCCCGCAGCTCCCAGGTGACCTGATTGAGGTCGCCATTGTGGAAGACACACACCACCAGGCGCGGGTCGGACCATTGCTCCGCGTAGCGCTTGATGGTCAACAGCTCGGCCATGCCGTTCATCTGCATCGCGCCGTCGCCGACGAGCGCGACGGCGGGACGGTCCGGATGCGCGAACTTCGCACCGATCGCGTACGGCACCCCGCATCCCATGGTGGCGAGCGTGCCCGACAGCGAACCTCGCATCTCCCCGCGCAGCTTCAGGCACCGCGCATACCAGTTGGTGGACGAACCGGAGTCTGCCGTCACGATGGCGTCGTCCGGTATCCGCTGCGAAAGCTCCCACGCGATCCGCATCGGATTCACCGGGCGGGCCGACAACATGCACTGGCGCTCCACGGTGTCCCACCAGCGAGACACGTTGTGCTCGATGGTGTCTCGCCATTTCCGGTCGGTCTTCGGCTCCACCAGCGGCAGGAGCGCACCGAGCGCGGCACTCGCGTCGGCGACGATGTTCACCTCCGTCGGGTAGCGCATGCCGATGGCGGTTCCGTCGATGTCGATCTGAATCGCCCGGGCCTGACCGAATTTCGGCAGGAACTGGCTGTAGGGAAAATTCGATCCGACGATCAGCAGGGTGTCGCAGTCGCGCATCATCTCGTAGCTCGGTCGCGACCCGAGCAACCCGATGGACCCGGTGACATACGGCAGATCGTCGGACAGCACATCCTTTCCCAACAGCGCCTTGGCGACCCCGGCGCCCGTCTTGTCCGCAAGTTCGCGCACCTCGTCGGCGGCGCGACGGGCACCCTGGCCGACCAGAATCGCCACGCGCTCACCGGCATTGAGCACATCGGCAGCCTTGCGGACCTGTTCGTTCTGTGGATACTCCGCCGGCGGCACATACTCCGGGTCACTCGACGGCACCTGTTTGAACTCGTGTTGCGGAGGCTCGTACGGCTGCTCCTGTAAATCCGACGGGATCACCAGGGCCGTCGGCGCCCGCCGGGCCAGCGCGATGCGGATCGCCCGGTCGAGCGCGTTGGGCAGTTGGTTGGCGACATTCACCTCGACCAGGTAGTCACTGGCGACATCCTTGAAGAGACTGTGCAGGTCGACTTCCTGCTGATAACTACCACCCATCGCGCTGCGCGCCGTCTGGCCCACGATCGCCACCACCGGAACGCGGTCGAGCTTGGCGTCGTACAGCCCGTTCAACAGGTGGATGGCGCCCGGTCCCGATGTCGCCATACAGACACCGAGCCCACCACCGAATTTGGCGTATCCGGTGGCACAGAACGCCGCCATCTCTTCGTGGCGGGTCTGAATGAATTGCGGCGCATCGTCACTGCGGCCGAATGCGGTGACGATGCCGTTGATGCCGTCGCCCGGATAGGCGAATACATGACGGACATGCCACTGCCGCAACCGCTCGAGCAGGTAGTCCCCAACCGTTGTCGTCATCCAGCCGAGGTACCCCCACGACACCGGACGAAACCGGCGTTTGGCAGTTCGGCCGCCCGGGTACGTCCACCACAGGACAGTCCGAATGGAACCCGCAACCACCCGGGAGGTGTCGATGTCCGAGGTCCAGACCGGGGCGATCGCGCAACACGATGTAGACGCACAGGACGCCGGGCACCGGCGACGCACCATCATCAACTGGGTACTGGCCGGCCTCACCGTGCCAGGTGCCCTCGCCATCATCCTGTATCAATACGCCCAGGTCCTGGCGACCGCGGGTTGTTCCGAACGCACCTGCGCCAAGCTGGGCCCGAGCCCGTTCGTGTTCGGACTGATCGAGTACGGCGCACCGGTGGTCGCCGTACTGGCCATCGCGATCTCATTCGTGACAGCACGTACCCGGCGCGGCATCGTCGTACCGCTCATCGCGTGGGCCCTGTTGATCGCCGGGTTCGCCGTGCTCACGTTGACCTTCGAAACTCCTTGACAGGAAAGGGGTTCCGATGGCCACTGAAACGAAGGTCGAGGCCGTCCGGCCCGCGGACGTGACGAAGGGGGACGTCATCGAGGATCCCGCCGGTGGCCGCTGGCTCACCGTCCGTGAGATCCAGGTGGACTCCTCGCCCGGCAAAGACATCTTCAGCTTCTACGGTTCAGGGCCTGACGACCGCATCATCGTCGTCGACAAGGAAACAGTTCGGCGCAAGAGCGATGTGTCTGATGACGGGCGAGCACGGTGACGAGGGACCATCCGACCAGCGCTGGGACCGGATGGCCCGTCACGAGACGGAAATCGAACGGCTGGACCGCAATTGGTCGAGTTTGTTGCAGGAACTCCGCGTCACGCAGACCGGAGTACAGCTGCTCACCGGTTTTCTGCTGACCCTACCGTTCCAACAGCGGTTCTCCACGCTGGATGACCAGAGCCAGGCGGTCTACCTGGCGACCGTCGGCTTCTCGGTCGCGTCGACGATTCTGTTGATCGCCCCGGTCGGCATGCACCGCATACTGTTTCGGCAACGACGCATGTCGTTGATCGTCGCCGCGGCACACCGCTGCGCCTTCTACGGTCTGCTGCTGCTCGGGATCGCCCTGACCGGCGTGACCGAGTTGATCTTCGGCACCGTCGCGGGCCAGGTGGCCGGCTGGGTCGCCGGCGGCATCGGCCTGGCCGGCTTCTGCACGTTCTGGGTGCTGGTGCCATTGGCGATGCAGAACAGCGGACGCAACGATACCGCTCGCGCACAATAGTTTTCACGCAAGAAGCGGCCCGGCCTCCCCACGGTTGAAGGAAGCCGGGCCGTTCTGGCTCACTGGTTCTGCTGCTGGCGCTTCTCAGCGGCCGCCGCGCCGGAGCGGGCCGACTCGGCTTCCGCCTCATGCTTGGCCGCATCGCGTTCGGCGTCGGCCTTGTCCTGCTGGGCCTGTCCCTCACGGACCAGATCGTCCCGGCCCACGACGCTGCCTGCGGCTTCCTTCAGCTTGCCCTTGACACCCTCGACGGTGCCCTTGATGCCCTCTTCGGGGCCACTCTTGTTCTCTCCCACGGTATTTCCTCCTTGTGTTGCGGTGTTGTCAGGTGTGATCGAAGTCCGTCACACCAGGCGATTCGCGAGCAGCGCCTTGCCTTGTTCGGCGCCCTTGCGGCTTTCCTTCTGCGCCCGCTTGAACAGGTCGATGAGTTCGGTATCGCCCTGGCGCTCCGCGTCGGCACAGTAGCGTTCCATGCGCAGCGCGTTGCTCAGGCAGCTCTCCACGAACCAGATGAGGTTGTAGTCCTTGTCAGCGGTTCCGGTGAAGACGCCGGTGTCGGAGCCGGTATCGATGTGCGTGGTCATACGCCATTCCTCCAAACATGGTTGATTCCGTTGAACAATCCGGCACTACCGACATACCTGGTCTGCGCGCATCGGAAACCTTCTCTGGCGCAACGTTTCACCAAAATCTGGCATGGGTACCCGAGTGCTCAGGAGTTGATCACAATGCGAAATACCCGGCATGACCAGGGAGTACGGCACCATCACCGCCGCCGCAGCCCACAATCCCAGGCAATCGGCGCCGTCTGCCGGGTGTTCGTCAAGAACATCGTGCGGATGTGGGCTCTGCAACCAAACCTGCGCTGGCCCTTCAGCTCCATCGATCAGGTCGCCGCACTGGCACCGCTGCCGAGCTCGGCGACCGTGCAGCCCGTCCGCCTGCCCTCCTGTCCGGCCGAACTGATCGGCACCGCCGGCGCGTCGGCCCGACGCGCCATCCTCTACCTGCACGGCGGCGCGTTCCTCACCTGCGGTCTCAACACACACCGCGCCCTTGCCGCCCGGCTTGCCCGCAGCGCCGAGGCCGAGGTACTCAACGTCGGGTACCGCATGTTGCCCAACCACGGACTGTCGGCGGCATTGGCCGACGCAGCCGACGGGCTCCGCTGGCTGCTGCGCCGCGGCTACCGCTGGTCCGACATCGTGGTGGCAGGAGATTCGGCGGGCGGATATCTGGCCCTGCAGACGGCCGCCGATCTGCTTCGGGACGGTAACCCGCCCACTGCCGGCGTGGCCGCCATCTCCCCTCTGACGACGCTGAACCCGCGCGACAAATCCCCCAGCGGCAAGGACCGGTGCGCCATGTTCACGGCACGCGCCATGACGTCGTTCATGCGCTACGTCGCCGCGCACGGTGAGAAGAATCCGTCCGGGCAGCCGATCGCCTCGCCCGTCGACGCCGACCTGCGCCGGATGCCGCCGGTGTTGATCCACGTCAGCAGCGACGAGTTTCTCCGGCCTGACGCGGAACTGATGTACGAGCGGTTGACCGCCGCGGGGGCACAGTGCGAACTTCACATGTGGGACGGGCAGATTCACGACTTTCCGCTTGCCGCTCCCGTCCTGCCCGAAGGGCGGCGGGCGATCCATTACATCGGCGAATTCGTCAAGCAGGTCACGCCCGCGGCGAACCACCGCCGCGTTTGTTGACCATCGCGCTGGGTAACCAGACACGGTGGACGAAACATCGAATGCAAAGCAAGAGCAACTCGAGGCCACGCGGGTCGACAACAACGCGGGGTACCTGACCACCCAACAGGGAGTGCGGGTTCCGCACACCGACGACGCCCTCACCGCAGGTGAGCGCGGCCCGACCCTGATGGAGGATTTCCACGCGCGGGAGAAGATCACCCACTTCGACCACGAACGCATTCCCGAGCGGGTCGTGCACGCGCGCGGCGCGGGGGCCTACGGGTACTTCGAACCGTACGACGATTCGCTGGCCGACTTCACCACGGCGAAATTCCTGACCACGCCGGGCCTGCGCACTCCGGTGTTCGTGCGCTTCTCCACCGTCGCGGGGTCCCGCGGCTCCGCCGACACCGTACGCGACGTCCGCGGCTTCGCCACCAAGTTCTACACCGAGCAGGGCAACTACGACCTCGTCGGCAACAACTTCCCCGTCTTCTTCATCCAGGACGGCATCAAGTTCCCCGACTTCGTCCATGCGGTGAAGCCGGAGCCGCACAACGAGATTCCGCAAGCCGCGTCTGCCCACAACACGCTGTGGGACTTCGTGTCGCTGCAGCCGGAAACGCTTCACACCATCATGTGGCTGATGTCCGACCGCGCCCTGCCGCGCAGCTACCGAATGATGCAGGGCTTCGGCGTGCACACCTTCCGCTTGGTGAACGCGGCCGGCGAGGGCGTCTTCGTGAAATTCCACTGGACGCCGAAACTCGGTGTGCACTCACTGCTCTGGGAGGAATGCCAGCAGATCGCCGGTAAGGATCCGGACTTCAATCGCCGCGACCTGTGGGACGCCATCGAGGCCGGCCAATACCCCGAGTGGGAGCTGGGCGTTCAGCTGATCCCCGAGTCCGACGAGTTCGCCTTCCCGTTCGATCTGCTCGACGCGACCAAACTTGTTCCAGAGGAACGGGTCCCGGTGATACCCGTCGGCCGGATGGTACTCGACCGCAACCCGGACAACTTCTTCGCCGAGACCGAACAGGTCGCGTTTCACACCGCCAATCTGGTGCCGGGTATCGACTTCACCAACGATCCCCTGCTGCAGCTCCGCAATTTCTCATACCTGGACACGCAGCTGATCCGCTTGGGCGGGCCGAATTTCGCGCAGTTGCCGGTCAACCGGCCCATCGCAGCGGTGACCAACAATCAGCGTGACGGCTACGGCCAGCACACCATCCCCAAGGGGACCACGAGTTACCTCAAGAACAACCTCGGCGGTGGCTGTCCTGCGCTGGCCGACGAAGACGCCTACCGGCATTACACCGAACGCGTCGACGGTCGCAAGATCCGCAGCCGCGCAGAGAGTTTCAAGGACCACTACAGCCAGGCCCGGATGTTCTGGCTGAGCATGTCGACCGTCGAGAAGGACCACATCGTCGCCGCATTCTCGTTCGAACTGGGCAAGGTCGGCCCCGAGACCGGCATCCGTGAACGAGTCATCGCACAGCTCAACATGATCGACCACGAGCTGGCCGAGCGGGTCGCCGCCAAGCTCGGACTGCTGGCACCGGACGAGGTCGCCGTCCCCGATCATGTGACGCCGTCGCCGGCGCTGTCGCAGATGAACACCGCGACCGATTCCATCGTCAGCCGCCGGATCGCCGTCCTGGCCGCCGACGGCGTGGACCTGCGCGGCACCGAGCGGACCGCCGCCGCGCTCAGGGAGTTGGGCGCCACCGTCGACATCATCGGCCTCATCGGTGGCGGCACCATCGCGACCGACACCGGCCAGGAACTCGGCGTGGATCTCGGGCTCAACACCACGTCGTCGACGCTCTACGACGCGGTGCTGGTTCCCGGACCGCAGAACTCCGTGGAGCTGCTCGCACAGGACGGTTCGGCGATCCATTTCGTCGCCGAGGCCTACAAGCACCTGAAGCCCATCGCCGCGTTCGGTGCTGGTGTCGGCTTGCTGCGCGCCGCAGGAATCAATCCCGAATCCGCCGGACTGACCGAAACCCACACGGACAGAGGCGTTGTCACGACGACATCGCACGGCGGCTCGCTCGACGAACTGTTCATCGAGGCGTTCGTCGACACGATCCGGCGGCACCGGACCTGGAACCGGGCGACGGAAGCGGTGCCTGCCTGATGTCTGACGACAACATGCTCACCCCGAGCGAGTCCACCGACTCCGACGAATTGCACAACCGCGATGGCGACCAAACCGTCGAGCCACCTGAAGGCTGGCATGGAGCCGATCAATTCGGTCTGCTCGAAGACGAAGCCGAGCAGGGCGAATCACTCGACGACAAGCTCGCCGCCGAGGAGCCCGATGTGCTCGACGGTCCGGTCCGGCCGGAAACCGAGGAGGACGCCTCGTTCTTCCCCGTCGTGGACGACGATTCGGACACCAATCAAACACCGTGAGGAGGAGTGTCATGCCGAAAACCACGAAGACAGGGCAAGCCAAGAAGAGTGAGCTGCCCAGCACACTGCAGAAGTCGAGTCCCAAGGCGCAACGCACGTTTGCGAAAGCACACGACTCGGCGGCCGAGGAATACGGCGAAGGTGAACGCGCCCACCGCGTCGCGTACTCAGCTCTGAAGCACAGCTACGAGAAGGTCGGCGACCACTGGGAGAAGAAGGACCACAAGGGCCCGTCGGACGAGCGGGCGCGCAGCGGCGGGCCCAACGCCCGCGGCAAGACCGCCGAGGGCGTTGACACCCAGGCCACCAAGAAACATCTCATGGACGTCGCGCGCCGGCTCGACATCCGGGGCCGGTCGACGATGAACAAGGACGAATTGGTCGACGCGATCGAGAAGGCCAACCGGCGGGCCAGCCGCCGCTAGCGAACTACCACTGACCGAGCTGGCACTGCACGTTGTACGGCGCGGTCTGGTGCGCTGCCGACTGCCCGTCGACCGCGATGTCGCACGTCGAGTCCGGGGCGGCCTGGCCACCGTGCGTGGTGCTGCTGACGGTGAAGATGGCCCACTGCGGGTCGGCGAGCGTCGTGGTGAACACCCACGGGGCGTCCGGACCGACGGTCACCGTCTCACGCTTGAGGTAGGCGTAGGCGTCGGCGTTGTACGCGGCCTTGTTCGCCGGCTGATTGACCAGATAGAGCAGGTCGAAGGTGGCCGGGCCGCCCACCGACAGCGTGTACCGGACCTCGTGGCCGGCCGGGGCGGCAGACGCCACCGGCGCCATCAGCCCAGCGGCCGCCACTGCTGCCGCGCCACACACCACTGACAACTTGACTGTCGCTTTACGCATGCCGGTCATATCGACTGACCGTACCGGACTGTTACACCCTGCATCAGACGTATCACCCCGCCTGCAGCTCCAGCAGCACCGTCACCGGGCCGTCGTTGACGAGCTCGACGTGCATGTGGGCGCCGAACCGCCCGGTCGCGACCTCGGCGCCCAGCGCCCGCAGCGCCGCCGCGAACTCGTCGACGAGCGGCTCGGCGACCGGCCCGGGAGCCGCCGCGTTCCAGGACGGGCGGCGTCCCTTGGCGGTGTCGGCATACAGGGTGAACTGACTGACCACGAGGATCGGGGCGCCGGCGTCAGCGGCGCTGAGCTCGCCGTCGAGGATGCGCAGCCGCCACAGTTTGTCGGCCATCTTGCGCACCACCGCGAAGTCGTCGGTGTGCGTCAGACCGACGAGCGCCACCAGGCCCTGAGGGTTCGGGGTGATCTCACCGACGGTCTGCCCGTCGACAGTCACCCGCGCCGACGTCACCCGCTGCACCAGTACCCGCACGTTCGCAGATGTTGCCACAGCAGTTTGTGGTACCTGTGGTGGTCATGGACGGCCCATCCTGGCGCGGTACTCCCCTGACCCGGCGTTCGGTCCTGGTCGGCCTCGGCGCCGTCGGGGCGTTCCTCGCCGTCGACCTCGGACTCGTCGCCTACACCAGCCGCGCCGGCACGTTGACCCGCCAGACGTTCCTGGACGGTTTCCGGAGCGCCTTCGGCGCTCACCCCGGCTTCCGGAAGAACCACGCCAAGGGCGTCTCGGTGGTCGGCCATTTCATGAGCAACGGCAACGCCGCCGCCCTGTCCCGCGCCGCGGTCTTCGGTCCGGGTGAGATGCCCGTCGCCGGTCGGTTCTCGCTGGCCGGCGGCAACCCGACCGTCGCCGATACTCCCGGCGCGGCACGGGGGCTCGGCCTGGCCATCGGCTTCCCCGGGCCCGGCCAGTGGCGGACCGCGATGCTCAACATCCCGGTGTTCCTCGACAATTCACCGCAGGGCTTCTACGACCGGCTGCTGGCCTCCAAACCGGTCGCCGACGGCAAGCCCGACCCGAAGGTCATGGCCGACTTCCTCGGCCGGCACCCCGAGACCGCGGCCGCGATGGCATTGGTCAAGAAGAGCGCGCCCACACCGGGTTTCGCCGACAGCACATTCGCGGGTCTGCACAAGTTCTATCTGGTGAGCCAGGCCGGCGTCCGCACGCCGGTCCGCTGGTCGTTCGTACCGCAGCAGACGGCGCTGCCACCGAAGTCCGACGATCCCAACGCGTTGTTCGACGCGCTGATCCTGCAGTTGAAAAAGGCTCCGCTGCAGTGGAATCTGCGACTGACGGTCGGACGGGACGGCGATCCGACCGACCCGACGCTGCCGTGGCCGGCCGACCGGCAGGTCATCGACGCGGGCGTCCTGACGCTCACCGAAGCCCAGACCGATGCCGCCGGCAACGCCCGCGACATCAACTTCGATCCGCTGGTCCTGCCCGACGGCATCGAACCGTCCGACGACCCGCTGCTCAGCGCGCGGTCGGCGGTGTACGCCGGGTCGTACCGGGCGCGGACCATCGAGCCGAAAACCGCTCCGGCCGTTCAGGTTGTGCCATGACCGGCCGCTTCCCCGTCCGCACCCGCGTGTTGCACTGGCTGACCGCGGTCGCCGTGTTCGCCGCTTTGTTGATCGGCTTCACCATGACCAACCGGATCGGTTCCCACGGGGCCCTGGTCGCCGTCCACATGACGCTGGGCATCAGCATCCTGGTCATCGTGATCGTCCGGGCGGCAAACAGATTCACCCACAAGCCGCCGAAGTGGCCCGACACGGTGGGACCGCTGGAAGGCAAGTTGATCGCCGGGTCCGAGCTGGCGATGTACGCCATGCTGCTGGCGCAGCCACTGGTCGGCTGGGCCATGGTGTCGGCTTCGGGCACCCCGGTGCGGGCCTTCGGGCTGACGCTACCCGGCCTCGTCCCCTTCGACGGCGACCTGTACGGCGTTCTGCGGCAGGCACATTCAGTGGTGGCCTACCTGCTGGTGGCCGCCATCGCGGCACACGTCGGCGCCATCCTGCTCCACACCCTGACATTGCGCGACGGCATGCTCCGCCGTATGACCCACTGAGCCTTCTCCCGCGAGCGGCCGTGTTTGTACACCGACACGCCGTGTCGGGCGTGCATTTTGGGGACGCTCAGCGCTGACGAGCGGCCCCAAAATACGCAGCTAAGGAAGCAGTGCGGCCACTCGGGCGGCGACGTCGGCGATGGGCACATCGACCTGCTCGCCGTTCGACAGATTCTTGACGCCCACGGTGCCGGCCTCGATGTCGCGGTCACCGGCGACAAGGGCCACCTTGGCGCCGGAGCGGTCGGCGGCCTTCATCGCACCCTTGAGGCCGCGGTCGCCGTAGCACATGTCGGTGCGGATACCCGAACCACGCAGGGCCGCAACGATCTTCGCCAATTCCAGCTTGGCCGGGGCACCCAGCGGCACGGCGTACACATCGACAGCCGCCGGTGACGCCACCGTCTTGCCCTCGGCCTTGAGCGCCAGCACCGTGCGGTCCACACCGAGTCCGAAGCCGATGCCGGACAGGTCCTGCCCGCCCAGCTGCTTCATGAGGCCGTCGTAGCGGCCACCGCCACCGATGCCGGACTGCGCGCCGAGGCCGTCGTGCACGAACTCGAACGTGGTCTTGGTGTAGTAGTCCAGGCCGCGGACCATGCGCGGGTTGATGACGTACGGCACGCCGAGAGCGTCCAGGTGCGCCAGCACGGTGTCGAAGTGCTCCTTGGCCGCCTCCGACAGGTGATCGAGCATCACCGGGGCGTCGGCCGTCATCTCCTTGACGTGCGGGCGCTTGTCGTCGAGCACCCGCAGCGGGTTGATCTCCGCGCGGCGCCGCGTGTCCTCGTCGAGGTCGAGCTTGAACAGGAAGTCCTGCAACAGCTTCCGGTACTGCGGCCGGCAGGTGTCGTCACCCAGCGACGTGATCTCCAAACGGAAGCCGTCGAGACCCAGCGAGCGGAAGCCGGCGTCGGCGACGGCGATCACCTCGGCGTCGAGCGCCGGGTCGTCGATGCCGATGGCCTCGACACCCACCTGCTGCAGCTGGCGGTACCGGCCGGCCTGCGGCCGCTCGTACCGGAAGAACGGTCCGGAGTACCGCAGCTTGGCCGGCAGCGCGCCGCGGTCCAGCCCGTGTTCGATGACGGCGCGCATGACGCCGGCGGTGCCTTCGGGCCGCAGCGTGACGGAGCGGTCGCCGCGGTCGGCGAAGGTGTACATCTCCTTCGACACCACGTCGGTGGACTCACCCACACCGCGGGCGAACAGCGCGGTGTCCTCGAAGACCGGCAGCTCGATGTGGCCGTACCCGGCCAACCGCGCGACGTTCAGCAGTCCGTCACGTACCGCGACGAATTCCGCCGAGTCCGGGGGCAGGTAATCCGGGACGCCCTTGGGCGCCTGAAAATCGCTCAACTTGATAAGCCTTCGAGGAATGGGTTGGTACGGCGTTCGGCGCCGATCGTGGTCTGTGGGCCGTGCCCAGGTAGTACCACGGTGTCGTCGTCGAGCACCAACAGTTTTGTCACGATCGAGTTCAGCAGGTCCCGGCCGCTGCCGCCCGGGAGATCGGTGCGGCCCACCGACTGCTTGAACAAGGTGTCGCCGGTGAATGCCAGTTCGGCGGGACCGTCGGTCACGCGGAACACCACCGAGCCCCGGGTGTGCCCCGGCGTGTGGTCCACCGTCACGGTGATGCCGCCCAGGTAGAGCTTGTCACCGTCGCGGTCGAGTTCGACGACCTGCTTGGGCTCGGAGAACAGCACCCCGAACGCCAGCTGCGCCAGCCGCGGACCGAACCCCTTGATGGGATCGGTCAGCATGAACCGGTCCTCGGGGTGGATGTACACCGGGCAGCAGTAGGTGTCCGCCACCTTCTGCGCCGACCAGATGTGGTCGACGTGGCCGTGGGTGAGCAGCACCGCCGACGGGGTGAGCCGGTTCTCATCCAGGATTTCGCGGATGCGGCCCATGGCCCGCTGGCCCGGGTCGACGATGATGGCGTCCGACCCGGCGCGCGCCGCGAGGATGTAGCAGTTGCACTGCAACATCCCGGCCGGAAACCCCGTCAACAACACGCAGCCATTTTCCCACGTGGGAAACTGCCTCCATGACGCAGCCAGGACCGTGGGGACCCCCGCCGCCCGACCAGCCCCAGTACTACGGTGCGCCGCAATACGTTCCGGGCTTTCCGCCACCGAAGAAGTCCCGTGCCGGCTGGGTGATGTTCGCCGTGATCGCCGTCATCGCGCTGGTCGCGGCCGGCGTCGCCGCCGTCATCGTGCTTCGGCACAAGAACGCGCCCGTCGGGGGTGCTGCCGAGACATCGTCCGCTGATTCCGGTCCGACGCCGCTGCGCTCGATCCGCCTCGCGGCGCCCAACGTCGCCACCAAGCCGGGCACCTCCGAGCCGAAGGCCACGCTCACGGTCTACGAGGACTTCCTGTGCCCGTTCTGCGGCCGGTTCGAGCAGGTCTACGGCCCGACCATCGGCAAGCTGATCACCGACGGCCGCGTCGCCGTGGACTACACCATGGTGTCGATCCTGGGCCGCGGCGACCTGACGTCGTACTCGGTGCGGGCCGGCGCGGCGGCGTACTGCGTGGCCGACGCCGACACCGCGGCGTTCCAGCGATTCCATGCCGCGCTGTTCGCGCATCAACCCGACGAGTCGGCGCAGACGTTCCCGGCCGACGACGAGCTGGTCGAACAGGCGAGGAAGGCCGGCGCCCCGGATTCGGTCGCCGATTGCATCACCGGCGGCAAGTACCGCGACATGGTCAACAGCGCGGTGAAGAGCTCGGGCATCAACTCGACGCCGACGGTTCTGCTCAACGGCACCGATATCGGGGACGCCGTGCTGCTGCATCCCGATCCGCAGGCGCTGCTGGACCAGCTCAAGAACGTCTCAGGGTGACCTGGCACACTCGGTGCCGACCAGCTGTACGTCGGGGCAATTCCCCCGACCGTGACGAGGAGGGCTTCGGCGGTGCCGACGAATGAACAACGGCGGGAGACCGCCAAGCGCAAGCTGGAACGGCAGTTGGAGCGCCGGGCCGAGAAGGCCCGCAAGCAGCGCATCATCACCATCGCCGCGTCGGTGGTCGCGGTGCTCGCGGTGATCGGCGGCGCCGTCTTTGGTGTCATCTATCTCAACAAGGACTCCGACTCCTCGTCGGCGACGGCCTCGGCATCGACCGGGAGCTCGACCGCCCCGGCGCAGAACCCGCCCGCCGACGGCAAGCTGCCGCCGTTCGTGGCGCCCGCCGGACTCGGTGAGAACTGCCAGTACCCGGCGTCGTCGGAGCAGGCCAGCAAGAAGGTCAACCCGCCGCGCACCGGCAAGATCCCGACCACCCCGCCGACGGTGACGGCCAGCATGAGCACCAATCAGGGCAACCTGGGCCTGACGCTGGACAACGCCAAGGCGCCGTGCACCGTCAACAGCTTCGCCAGCCTGGCGCAGCAGGGCTACTTCAACGACACCCCCTGCCACCGGCTCACCAAGGGCGGCCTGGCCGTCCTGCAGTGCGGTGACCCGACGGGCTCCGGTATGGGCGGCCCCGGCTACCAGTTCGCCAACGAGTACCCGACCAACCAGTACCAGCCCGACAGCCCCGCGCTGAGCCAGCCGGTCGTCTACCCGCGCGGCACGCTCGCGATGGCCAACGCCGGCCCGAACACCAACGGCAGCCAGTTCTTCTTGGTCTACCAGGACTCGCAGCTGCCTCCGGGCTACACCGCGTTCGGCACCGTCGACGCCACCGGCCTGGCCACCCTGGACAAGATCGCCCAGAACGGCATCGAGGGCGGCGGCGGCGACGGCAAGCCCGCGCAGCCGGTCACGGTGAAGTACATCCAGCTGGACTGACAGTTCGCGAAGAAGGCCCGGTCACCGCTCACGGTGACCGGGCCTTCTTCGTGTTAGGCCCTGCGCGGACCCGGCAGCGGTGGAATCATGCGGATCGTGGCGAACACCAAACCGCAGACCATCTCGTACCCGGCGCCCGGCTCGCGGCCGAACCGCCACGACGATGTCGCCGTCGATCCACACGTGATCGTGCTGTTCGGCGCGACCGGCGACCTCGCCAAACGCAAACTGCTGCCAGGTCTGGCCTATCTGGACCAGTCCGAACTGGCACCCGACATCCAGATCGTCGGCACCTCGTTGGAGGACCTGACGATCGACGAGTTCCGCGAGCTGGCCAAGGCCGCGATCGACGAATTCGGCAGCCACCATCTGACCGACGAACAGTGGGAACGGTTCGCCGCGACGCTCACCTACGTCCCGCAGAGCGCCGGGCCGTCGGGTCTGGCGGCGGCGGTGGCCGCGGCGGAGAAGAAGCTGGGCCCGAATGTGCGCCGCCTGCACTATCTTTCGGTGCCGCCCAAAGCTGCGCGCGCCGTCATCGCGACGCTGGACGAGGCCGGCTTGGTCGAGCGCTCCCGCGTCGTCATGGAGAAGCCGTTCGGGACCGACCTGGCCAGCGCTGTCGAACTCAACAACTTCGTCCACGAAACGTTCGACGAGGCACAGATTTTCCGGATCGACCACTTTCTGGGCAAGGAAGCCGCGCAGAACATCCTGGCGTTCCGGTTCGCCAACGGCCTGTTCGAGCCGATCTGGAATCGCAACTTCATCGACCACATCCAGATCGACATTCCCGAGATGCTCGGCCTGGACGCCCGCGCCAACTTCTACGAGAGCACCGGCGCTTACAAGGACATGGTGGTCACCCACCTGTTCCAGGTGATGGCCTTCGTGGTGATGGAGCCGCCGACGGCGCTGGAACCGCGCGCCATCAGCGAGGAGAAGAACAAGGTCTTCCGGTCGATGCTGCCGGTGAAGGTGTCCGACGTCGTCCGTGGGCAGTTCACCGGCTACCGCGAACTCGAAGGCGTGGCAAGGGATTCCGATACGGAGACGTTCATCGCCTTGAAGGTCGGCATCGACAACTGGCGCTGGGCCGGCGTACCGATCTACCTGCGCACCGGCAAGAAGATGGCCGAGGGCATGCGCATCATCTCGATCGCCTTCAAGGAGGCGCCGCGCACCATGTTCCCGTCGGGCTCGGGCGTCGGGTCACAGGGACCCGACCACCTGACCTTCGACCTGGCCGACAACTCGAAGGTGTCACTGTCGTTCTACGGCAAGCGGCCCGGGCCGGGCATGAAGCTCGAGAAGCTCTCGATGCAGTTCTCGGCCACCGAGGCCGACGGCGCCGACCAGGTACTGGAGGCCTACGAGCGATTGATCCTCGACGCCATGCGCGGCGACCACACGCTGTTCACCACTGCCGAGGGCATCGAGTCCCTGTGGGCGAATTCGGCTGCGCTGCTGGCGGATCCGCCGCCGGTCAAGAACTACCAGCCCGGCACCTGGGGCCCCAACGCCATTCACCAACTGATTGCGCCCAACGCCTGGCGGCTGCCGTTCGAACGGGGTTGGCGCGAAGCCAAGAAGAAGTAGCTGCTACGGCCGCGGCGCCGCGGCCGCCTGCTCGAGCTGCAGGATGGCCGCGTCGACCATGGTCTGGATGATTTCGCAGGTGCTGAAATCGCTCATCCACAGATGCGGCGTGTCGGTGCGGTGCAGCATCGCGACGCCGTGCAGCGCGACCGACAGCGCCGCGGCCACCCGCTTCGCGTCGGGCCCCGGCTCGGAGTCGGGGTCCATGCCGCCGGCGGCCAGCAACCCGCGCGTCACCACCTCGAGCGCCTGGCGCGCCGACGGGGTGATCTCGTCGACTTTGACCATCAGGACGTATCGCAACGGAAAGCGTTGGGCGAACGCGACATACGCACGGCAGCCGAGCAGTAGGCGCTCTCGCCGCGTCTTGCCGCTCTGCACCTGATCGGCGATGTCCTGGTTCACCTGATCCCAGCTCAGCTCCGCCACGGCGGCCAGCACGTCCTCGCGACTGTCGAAATGGGCGTACACCGACATGTTCGAGATGCCGGCTTCACGCGCGATGCTGCGTAACGACACCTCGTTCGTGGACTCCGACGAGTCGACGACCCGGATCGCGGCGGCCAGGATTTCGTCACGCAGCAGCGCGCCCTGCCCTCGCACATTCCGCTGCCGTGTCGAGCCCGCCATGCCTTCACCCTAATCGTCGTCGTGACGAGGTGTGATGGTCGCCACCGCTCCGTAACTATACATGCGTATATATACAGTCGTATGGTGCTGGTCATGAACTGGTTGCTCAAGACCGCGCGACGCGGCTGGGTGCTGCTGACGGTTGTCGGGGTCGTCACGGTCGGCGGTTTCGTCATCGACCGCTTCCACGGCGTGTTCGGCAGCCAGCATTCCGCCGAAACCCGCACGGACAACATCGTTTCGACCATCCCGAAGTACGTGACGTACGAAGTGGACGGACCCTCCGACACCACCGGGATGATCAGCTACGTCGACGAGCGGGCCCAGCCGCAACGCGAGCGCTTCACCTCACTGCCCTGGTCGAAAACCCTGACCACCACGGTGCCGAGCGTGTTCGCCAACCTCGTCGCCCAGGGCGACAGCAGCCGGCTGACCTGCCGCATCACGGTCAATGGCGAGCTGCGCGACCACCAGTCGTCCGACGGCGCTGCGGCGACCACGTTCTGCCTGGTGAAGGCAGCATGAGCGGCCAGCACAGCAGCCGGGGCCGCTATCCCCGGCTGATCCGCATCCTGTCGGTGCCGATCATCCTGATCTGGCTGGCAGCCACTGCGGCCACCAACCTGCTGGTGCCCAAACTCGAGGTCGTCGGCGCGAACAACGCCGTGTCGCTCTCCCCGCAGGACGCGCCATCGGTCATCGCGACCAAACACATCGGCACGACGTTCGGCGAATTCGATTCCGACAGTGTGCTGATGATCATCATCGAGTCGGACCAGGCACTCGGCGACACCGCACGGCAGTACTACGGCGACCTGGTGCACCAACTCGAGCAGGACACCGCACACATCGAGCACGTGCAGGACTTCTGGGGCGACCGCATCACCTCGGCCGGCTCCGAGAGCGAGGACCACAAGGCGGCCTACGTCCAGGTGAACCTGCGCGGTGACCAAGGGTCCACCGAGGGTGTCGAATCCGTGGATGCGGTGCGGCACATCGTCGACCGCAGCCATCCGCCGGCCGGGGTCAAGGCGTTCGTCACCGGCCAGGCCGCCCTGGTCGCCGACACCAACGAGGCCGGCGACAAGAGCATGGTCAAGATGACGGTCGTGACGCTCGTCGTCATCGCGTTGATGCTGCTGGTCGTATACCGCTCCATCGCAACGACATTCATCGCGCTCCTGGTCGTACTGACCGAGATGAGCATGGCCCGCGGGCTGGTCGCCGTCCTCGGTAATGCCCAGTTGATCAGTCTGTCGACCTTCGCCGTCAGCGTGCTGACCGCGCTCGCGATCGCCGCCGGCACCGACTACTGGATATTCCTGGTCGGCCGCTATCACGAGGCCCGCAATGCCGGCGAGGACCGGGAAACCGCCTACTACTCAACGTTTTCCAGCGTCTACCACGTGATCCTCGGCTCCGGCCTGACCATCGCCGGCGCCATGATGTGCCTGCTGTTCACCCGGCTGAACTACTTCAACACCCTCGCGCTGCCGTGTGCGACGGCGATGACCGTCATCCTGGTCATGGCCCTGACCTTCGCACCCGCGGTGATGGTCGTCAGCACCCACTTCGGGCTGCTGGACCCCAAGCGTGCCAACAAGACCCGCGGCTGGCGCCGGGTCGGCACCGCCGTGGTCCGGTGGCCCGGGCCCATCCTGGTCGCGGCCACCGCCGCCGCGCTGGTCGGCGTGCTGGCGCTGCCCGGATACCGCACCAACTACGACAATCGCTTCTACGTACCGAAAGACGTGCCGTCCAACATCGGTTATGCCACGGCCGAAGAGCATTTCACCTCCGCGCGGATGAACCCCGACATGTTGATGGTCGAGGCCGATCACGACCTGCGGAACTCCCGGGACATGCTGGTGCTGGACCGGATCGCCAAGAACATCTTCCGGGTGCCGGGTATCGCCCGGGTGCAGAGCATCACGCGGCCGCTCGGCCCGCCGATGGAACACGGCTCGGTGCCGTTCCAGATCAGCGCGCAGGCCGTCTCGATGAACGAGAACCTGCAGTTCCTGAAGGCCCGCCTCGGCGACGTGCAGACCATGACCGACCACCTCACCTCGATGATCGGCATCATGCGGCACATGCACGACCTCAGCGTGCAGCTGGCCGATGCCACGCACGCCGGAGATGTTGCCGCGCAGGACATGTCGGCGACCACCGCCGAGTTGCGGGACCAGATCGCCGATTTCGACGACTTCTTCCGGCCGCTGCGGAACTACTTCTACTGGGAGCCGCACTGCTTCGACATTCCGGTCTGTCACGCCATGCGCTCGGTGTTCGACGCCACCGACGGCTTCGACCGGCTGGCCGACAACACCAAGGCGCTGTCCGACGCCATGGGCAAGCTCGACGTGGTGACGCCGCAGATCGCCGCCCAACTGCCACCGCTGATCAGCCTGTCCACGGACGTCCGCAACCTGATGCAGACCATGCGCAGCACTTTCGACGGCATGGTCACCCAGATGGAACGCATGACCGACACCGCCGCGGCCATGGGTCAGACGTTCGACGACGCAAAGAACGACGACATGTTCTACCTGCCGCCAGAAGCGTTCAGCAGCCCCGACTTTCAGCGCGGCATGGAACTGATGCTCTCCCCCGACGGCAAGGCGGCCCGCTTCATCGTCACTCATGACGTTGATCCCGCCACCCTGGAAGGCATTTCGCACGTCGACGCCGAACTGCAGGCCGCCAAGGAGGCCGTCAAGGGCACGCCGCTGGCCGGCGCGAAGTTCTATCTGGGCGGTACCGCCGCGACCTACAAGGACATCCAGCAGGGCGCGCACTACGACCTGCTGATCGCCGCCCTCGCCGCCATCATCCTGATCTTCGTGGTGATGCTGCTGATCACCAGGGCCCTGGTCGCATCGATCGTCATCGTCGGCACCGTGGTGCTGTCCCTTGCCGCGTCGTTCGGCCTGTCGGTGCTGATCTGGCAGTACTTCCTGGGCATCGAGTTGCAGTGGCTGGTGATCGCCATGTCGGTCATCGTCCTGCTGGCCGTCGGCTCCGACTACAACCTGCTGGTGGTGTCCCGCTTCAAGGAGGAAATCGGCGCCGGCCTGCGCACCGGACTGATCCGTGCCACCGGCGCCACCGGCGGCGTGGTCACCGCCGCCGGCCTGGTGTTCGCGTTCACCATGATCTCGATGATCGCGAGCGATCTCCGGTCGGTCGGCCAGATCGGCACCACGATCGGACTCGGCCTGCTGTTCGACACCTTCGTGGTGCGCTCCCTGATCACCCCGTCGATCGCGGCACTGCTCGGACGCTGGTTCTGGTGGCCGCTGAAGGTCCGGAGCCGTCCCGCCCGTGCCGCTGAAACCACAAGCACAACACCGGAATTGGAGATGGCATGACGCTGCGTCCCTTCACCGATCTGACCACTGTCACCGCGATCGACTCCGGTGTGTTCACCGCCAACATCGACGGCAGGTGGACCATCGGCCCCAAGGTGCACGGGGGCTGCATGATGGCGCTGTGCGCCGCCGCCGCTCGCCAGAGTGTTCCCGACGCCGCCGACCTGGCCCCGATTGCGTTGAGCGCCAACTACCTCAACGCGCCCGATTCGGGCGAGGTCCGGCTCAGCACCACGATCCGCAAACGCGGCCGACAGGTGAACCTGGTCGAGGTCGAGCTGTCACAACGCGGCCGGGTCGCCGTCACGTGCTCGGTCACCCTGGGACAACTGGATGCGAAGCCGCCGCGCCATCAGGTGCCGCTGGAAGTCTGCTCCATGACCGTCGAGCCGCCGGCTGGTGCGGTACCGGTGACCGCTGACCATCCGCTGGGTCACGTCGTCCACGTCGCGCAGGGCTGCGACATGCGCCTGGACGCGGCAACGCCGTTCCTGACCGGCGCCGAAGGCGAGCCCGTCACCCGGATATGGTTGCGCCCCTTTGCCTCCGACGAAGCCGATCCGGACGCTGCCTTGCTCTTCGCGCTGATGGCCGGTGACATCACACCGCCGGTCACGATGAACCGCGGACACTTCGGATGGACGCCGACGGTCCAGCTGACCACCTACCTGCGGCGCCGGCCCGCACCCGGGTGGCTGCGAGTCATGGCCAGCTCCACCGTCATCGGCGACACCTGGTTCGAAGAGGACCACCTCATCGTCGATGCCAACGGCCAGGTGGTCGTACAGAGTCGCCAAATGGCGATGCTGCCGCTGGGGTCCTGACGGTCAGTACGCGGACACCGCGTTGTCTGCGACCCAACGCTTTTCGGCGTCAGAGCCCATGGGCGGCGGGATCAAGCCGTTGATCATCCAGAGGTCCTCACTGGTCTCATCGACGTGAAACTCCCAGTGCGGGTTGTCCTGCGCTTCCAAATACGGATTGAGGATCGACTTGATCCAGTGGGCAATACGGTGCCGATGGTCCTTGTCCGCGGCGCGGCGGGCGATGTGGTCGATGACCACCCGCAGCCCGACGTCGGTCTGCTCACCACCGACATACAGGTCACCCGAACGGGTTTCGTTGAAGATGACCACGACGTAGAACCGCGGCAGCCCCGCCTTCTCGTAATGATCGGTGATGCTGCGCGCCAGCGCACGCTTGTCCTCGGCGGTGAAGAAGTCCGGCGTGTGGTGAATGGTCCACAGCGGCATGCCGTCAGACCGCCATCGCGAAGGTCAGGTTCTCCACCGGACCCGACAACGCCGACTTGACACCCACCGACACCTCATCGGCCAGGACCTCGACCGCACCCGCTTCCAGTCCGTCGATGATGCGGGTCGCGATGTCCACCGCCGTCGTCTTCGGACCCGGGATATCGGCGACCATGTCGGTCTCGATCAGCCCGGCGTGCACCCCGACCACCTGCGTGCCTTGTGCCGCCAGCTCGCCGCGCAGCGAGTTGGTGACCGACCAGATCGCGGCCTTCGAGGCGCCGTACGCCGCGCTGCCGGCGACCCAGGACAGCACCGAGTGCATGTTGACCAGGGCGCCGCCGCCGTTGGCCGCCAGAATCGGGGCGAAGGCCCGAGCCACTC
Source organism: Mycobacterium sp. SMC-13 (assembly GCF_045311035.1). Taxonomy (NCBI): domain Bacteria; kingdom Bacillati; phylum Actinomycetota; class Actinomycetes; order Mycobacteriales; family Mycobacteriaceae; genus Mycobacterium; species Mycobacterium sp. SMC-13. The sequence continues at coordinate 282,854 of NZ_JBJIAI010000001.1, read as the reverse complement.
GCAGCGGCCCGAAGACGTTGATGTCGAAGGTCGCCTCGATATCGTCGAAACCGCCGGTCAGCAGCGAACCGGGCAGCAGGATGCCCGCGTTGTTGAAGATGATCTCGGCATCCGGTGCGAGCTCGGCGAACGCGGAAACCGATGCCTCCGAACGTACTTCGAGTTCGACCGGGATCACTTCGGGGCGCTCATCGGTGAACGACGACCGGCCCGTCGAATAGACCTTGCGCGCTCCCCGGGCCAGAAGTTCGTCGACGAGTGCGGCGCCCAGACCCCGCCGTCCGCCGGTCACCACGACCACCTTGCCTGCCACTGCGACCATCTGAAGCTCCCTTGCTGAATAACGATGACGTTACTAAGATGGAAGCACGGATATCTGAGTAACGCAAGCGTTATCCAAAAAGAGGGTGTGATGGAGTTCGAGGAAAGACTGCGCGACCGCCAGTGGTCGATCAAGGACGGCTGCTCGGTGGCCAAGCTGCTGGACCTGCTCAGCACCAAGACCGTTTTTCTCGCTGTCCGCGAAAGCCTTTTCGGTACAACGCGATTCGAAGACTTCGTCGAGCGGATCGGAACGTCCGCACCCGCGGTGTCACGCGCGCTCAAACAACTCGAGGCCGCACAACTGATGGTGCGGGTGCCCTATCAGGAGCCCGGCAAGCGGGCGCGGGACGAATACCGGCTGACCGAGGCCGGCGAAGACCTCCTGCCGGTGTACCTGGCGATGAGTCAGTGGGGCGACAAGCATCTACAGAAGGGCGGACGCGGTCCACTGTGCTTCGTCGACCGGGAGTCGGGCAACCGGGTTGGCGTGATCGTCACTGATGATCCAAATGCTGCCACCGTTTCCGCAGGTGACATCGAGATCCGGCTGAACCGGTCATGAGCTTTGCCCATTCCGGAATCAGCAACCATCGCGCCACCGTTGGAGATGAAATGACAGCGCACCCCTTCACGGACCTCACCACCGTCACCGCGGTCGGTGACGGCACCTTCACCGCCACCATCGACCCGGTGTGGACGATCGGCCCGAAGGTACACGGGGGCTGCATGATGGCAGTGTGTGCCGCGGCCGCGCAGCAGGCCATCGGTGCAGAATCCGACCTGGCACCTGTCGCCGTGAGCGCCAACTACCTGAATGCGCCGGACCCCGGCGAGGTGCAGCTGACGACAACGATCCGCAAGCATGGGCGCCAGGTCGCCCTGGTCGATGTCCAGCTGTCGCAGAACGGTCGCGCGGCAGTCAGTTGCGCGGTGACGCTCGGGCCGCTGGACGCCAAGCCGCCGCGCCACCAGGAATCGCTCGAGGTGTCCTACCTGCCGGTGGAACCACCCGCGGATGCCGTACCGGTGACCGGTGGCCACGCGGTCGGCGCGATCGTCCACGTGGCACAGGGGTGCGAGTTCCTGCTCGACGCAGCGACACCGTTCCTGTCCGGCGAGGAGGGCGACCCCGTCAACCGGATGTGGTTGCGGCCCTTCGCCGATGACGAGGCCAACCCCGACACCGCCCTGCTGTTCGCACTGATGGCAGGCGACATCACTCCCCCGGTCACCATGAATCAGGGACACTTCGGCTGGACACCCACCGTGCAGCTCACCACGTACGTGCGACGGCGGCCGGCGCCGGGATGGCTGCGGGTGCAGGCCAGCTCGACGGTGGTCGGCGAGACGTGGTTCGAGGAGGACCACGTCATCCTGGACTCCACCGGCCAGGTGGTCGTCCAGAGCCGGCAGCTCGCGATGCTGCCGCGCGGTTAGGCGCCCAGCTCCACCAGCTGGGCGTCACCCTGGATCGTCGAGAACTGTTGCCACCACACCCAATCGGTGATCGCTGCCCGCAGGTCGGCCGCGTACGGCGCGGTGTAGGCGCGGTACAGCGCCGCCGACTCCTGCAGGCGTCCGTAGACAGCCAGCTTCTCGAGGTGTGCCGTCCGATACGTCTCGCCCGTCGTCTGCATCAGCGGGCGGATCGATTCCATCCATGCCTTGCCGATGGCCGCGGGGTCGGGCGGGACCAGCTGAACCGGCTGCGGCGGCAACGCTTCATGCAACTGCGCATCCGGCCACTCGGCGAGCTTCGCGGCGGCTTCCGGAGCGATGACCTCCAAGCGGGTGCGACCCTTCATCAGGCCGTCCGTCGGAATGTCCTCGGGCGGAATGATTCTCGTCTGCAGGCTGCCGGCGAACGGCTGCACTTCCTGTTCGGTGCCGATGATCACCTTGAGCGTCTTCTCGTGGAAGGTGCACCACGCCTGCAGGGCGACGAACGGCTCGCGGACCCACCGGCCGCGCTGGCCGGCCGGGATTCGCTCGTCAGCGCTGACGAAGATCACCTGCGAGGGTAGGCACATGCCGTCCGGAATGAACGACACCCCATAGGAATTCGCGGCGATGATCTCGCCATCGGTCGTCACGCCGACCGCCCACACGAAGTTCCACGCCATCGCCGGGATCGACGGCGGCGCGTGCAACGCCGCCGCGATTCGCTCGGCAAACTGCACATCGGCGTCACCCGCGGACTTGCGCACCAGACCGGCCCGCGCCGCGGCAGCCATCGCGTCGCGTTCGGCGCGCGCCGCCGTCACCGGGATCGGCGCCGCAGCAGCGGCGTTCTGCTGCTGGTTGGTCGACATCGGCGCGACGCCCGGACCACCCGGACCACCGGCACCTGCGCCGGGTTGCGCGACCGGCGCGGCCGGCGACGGCGTCGGTGCCGGCCCCAGCGGCGCGGCCGGTGCGGCGCCGGCGGGTGTGCCGGTTGGGGCAGCGGCACTTGCCGCGCCCGCTGCCTGGGTCACCGGCGCTGCACCCGCGCCGCCGGCGCCTGTCGCCGCCCCACTTGCAGCAGCCGGAGTGCCCGACCCTGCGCCCGTCTGGGTGGCGGGTTCGGGCGTCGTGAGTGGAACCGCATTCGCCGCCGCGGACAACGGCTGCGTCGGCAGTTGTCCGAATGGGTTCTTTGGAGTCTGCGGGCCTTGGGCTTGCTGACCGGTTGGCTGGCCTGTGCCTTGGCCAGCGCCTTGTCCAGTTCCTTGGCCTGTGCCCTGGCCGGTCGGGGCGCTTGACGACGGGCTGCCAGACGTCGACGTACCAACCGACGAAGTTGATGGCGCGCCGGTCGGAGTTACACCGGGCGGCGTCGGACGCGATCCTGGTGACCCCATTGCCGCATTGATGCCACCAGCAGGTGTAGACGCAGCGGCCGGGGCACCACCGGGAGCCGCAGGTGCAGCGGCATGCGGATCGCCGGCAGGAGGTGCTCCACCAGACCCAACCTTGGTCTCCGACACACCGCCGCGCGATCCAGGCCCACCTGCCACCGGATCTCCAGCAGACGGTGCTCCACCAGACCCAACCTTGGTCTCCGACACACCGCCGCGCGGCCCAGGCCCACCTGCCACCGGATCCCCAGTAGACGGTGCTCCACCAGACCCAACCTTGGTCTCCGACACACCGCCCCGACCCCCGCCGGGCGCGGGCACGCCCCCTGGCACGCCAGGTGTCGGTTGAATACCCGTCCCATCGGGAGTCTGTATTGGTGGCGGCGCTGTGAGCAATTTGCCGTCTGCACCCGGTGTGCCCGGCGGAACACCGAGATCCTGAGCCAGGGCAGTCGCGCACGCCGATACGGCCCGTGTGTTCTCCGCCAAACCGGTCGACACGGTCATCTCGATCAGCTTTTGAAACAATCTGGCGGAATTGAAAAAAGCATTGGCAGCATCCATCTCGCCAGATTGCGCCGCTGCGTAGCCGGCCGCCATCATTGTTTGGGCCGCTTGTTCGTACCCCAGGCACGTCTGCTCAACAATCTCGGCGGTCTTGTTCACCGCATTCTTCGTCTGCACTACCGCAGATTCGGCGCGGAACACCTTTCTCGCCGCGTCATACACAGCCTTACACGCCTGCCCGTACGAACCAAGAACGCCTGTGGCAGTAGCTGCAGCAAGCCGACCTGCCTCCCCTTCCCAGTCGGACAGCTGCATCCGCTGGTGAGCGTGGTGCGGAATCACGTCGCCATCAATTCGATCACCCAACGCCATCAGCCCATTACCGAGATCGTTGAGTCGATCCTCGTCGACATCGGGAAAGGCAGCACCGACGACCGTCCGCTTCCCGTATCTGCCTTTCTTTGGGTCGCGTTCACCCTCACCGTAGCGCGGAATGGTCGCCATGACGCATCACCTTTCGGTTGGAGCTGGCGCAGGTCGCCGGATTATGTAGCGCCCAGCTACGAAAGCCGTGAACCACGGGATCGATGTCGAACATGCCAAAGCTATCTCTCAACGAGCAACGTAGCCGCAAGCCCCCGATACGACGCCAGGCGCGTATTGACCAGCCAAGTAGATGTATTGGTCGTTCGCCTGATATGTCGGTAGCGCCTGAACAAAGGTGCGTCGGTATTGGACACCCAGAAGCATAAAGTCCTGAACCAGCGGATTGGAGCTTTTGAGCGCCAATTTACTTAGCCCATCGGCCGTCGAAAACATCACCGGGACTACAGCATCGGTGAGCGACTGTAATTCCGGAGACCACTTACTCGCGGGAATTTGAGGATCAGTCGCCGCCCAGCTCTTGAATGTCGGGTCCAACAACAATTGATTCAGGGTCGGACCCAATTCCGCGCATACGGCATCGGGAGCATCAAACATCCGCTGTGGATTGGACAGATTTCCAATGGGCGCGATCGACGCGGGTGGTTCGGCAGGTGGAATCAACGACGCACGGGCCGCAGCTGAGCCGAAGGAAATAGCAGCGCAGATGTTCGTGATTACATCTCCAGCGGTCGAACCCGCACGCGCTAGATTGTCGTCGATAGGTCTGTAATTAGGAATACTGTCCGCGTATGCGCGCAGATACACGGTGAATTGACCGTACAATTCGCGCATCACCCGGTGTGTGGTCATTCTCGCTAGCGGCACAGCTTGATCGGCGGCCTTTCGCATCGCCTTCCCCACCGATTCATACAGCGCCCGAAGCTCGGGAGTCCAAGCGCTAGGTGAGATCGACGGGTCGTGCGTTGTCCAGGCTTGGCCCTCCACATCAGACAGGGTGTTAATGACGGGCGTCCACGGCGCGCACGACGGATCCTCGGTGATGACTCCAACCGGCCCAGTGTCGTTAGCACTTGCGACATCCGACGGCGCAGCCGAAGTCTCGGTGCCACTGCCTTTGCTGTCACCGCTGTTCTTCGTGCACGACACTGCAACGACGGCCGTCACCGCGATCACCGCAACCAACGAAACCGCCCCAATGGCCCACTTGGCAGCGCCACTCTTCTTCGGCGGAACCGGAGCAGGCCACGGCTGCTGCGGGCCCCACTGCCCACCCGGTCCCGGCTGGCCCGGCCAGCCACCCGGCTGCTGCGGCGGGGGCGCACCCCACGTCGGCGGTTGCGTCACAGATCGCCCTCCCTCAGAAACTCACAACGCAAACAGTCAAGACCGAAAATTACACATCGACCGCAGGATTTGCGGCGTGGCGCCCCGACCGCGGCGCAGGCGCGGAAGGCGGTACCGGTGCGGACGGGCCGCTGCTGGGCCCGGCAGCCGCGTGCTTCTTGTCGGCCTCAGGGTCCTTCTTTTCCTCGGGCTTCTCGTCCCGCTTCTCCTCGCGGGCCTTCTCGTCGCCCGGCTTGCGCTCCTCCGGCTTGAGCTGTTGACCGGCAGCACCACCGACTCCCCCGGTACCTGCGTCTGCCGGCTTGGCCCCGTCTTTACCGGCCTGTCCGGCGAGCTGCTGGACCTGCTGTCCGATCTGCTGGGCCGCCTGCATCGCGGTCTGCGGAACCGAGCCGAGTGCCTGCATGGCCTGCGCGGGCGCCTGGAAGGCCTGCATCGCCATGCCCATCATCTGGCCGAACTGGCCCATTCCACCGTCGGCACCGCCGCCAACTTTGCCCGCGGCGGACGCGGGATTGAGGCTGTCGCCGGCGGCCTTCTGGATCGTCTGCCCGCCGGCATCGTCAGCGTTCTGATAAGCGCTCTTGGCCGACGAGACCTTGCCCGCAAAGGCCTGATCTTCCGCCTGCGCAGCGGCGACCTTCTCGTTGGCGCCGTCGACCAATCCTGGGATATACGACGAGAGCATCAAGCTGACCGGATCACCGTGCGCAGGAAGATGCACCCAACCCAGGGGCGGCACCGAAGCCGCCGACCACGACAAGGTCTCCAGGTCGATCTTCAACTCACCGCTCAACGCGTCCACCCCCACATCTGGACAGTCCCGCATCTGAGATTACCCGCACCACCAACCCCAGTCCTGCACCAATCTTGCGCAGCGCTGGGTACGAGTTTGCTCAAGTCACGAGCGACAGCGGAAAAGCGCGCTAGGCGGCCGAAGTCACGCGGTAGACGTCGTACACGCCTTCGACGTTGCGCACCACGTTCAGCACGTGGCCCAGGTGCTTCGGGTCGCCCATTTCAAAAGTGAAGCGGCTGATCGCAACTCGATCGTTGGACGTGGTGACCGACGCCGACAGGATGTTGACCTTCTCGTCGGCCAGCACCCGGGTGACGTCGGACAGCAGACGGTGCCGGTCCAGCGCCTCGACCTGAATGGCCACCAGGAACACCGACGACGGCGACGGCGCCCACTTCACGTCGATGATGCGCTCGGCCTGCTGCTGCAGCGACGCGGCATTGGTGCAGTCGGTCCGGTGCACGCTGACGCCACCGCCGCGGGTCACGAACCCCATAATGTTGTCGCCGGGCACCGGCGTGCAGCACTTGGCGAGCTTGCAGAGCACCCCGGGTGCACCCGGAACCGCTACGCCCACATCGTCATTCGTGCGGCGCCGCACCGGCATGGTGGCCGGCGTCGACCGTTCGGCGATCTCGTCGGCCGCGTCGTCGTCACCACCGAGCGTGGCCACCAACCGCTGCACGACGTGCCGGGCCGAGACATGTCCCTCACCGACGGCGGTGTACAACGCCGAGACGTCCGCGTAGCGAAGTTCGCGCGCGAGCGCGGCCATCAGTTCGGCGTTCATCAACCGCTGCAACGGCATTCCGCCGCGGCGCACCTCGCGGGCGATGGCGTCCTTGCCGGTCTCCAGCGCCTCTTCACGCCGCTCTTTGGCGAACCACTGCCGAATCTTGGCCTTGGCCCGCGGCGACACCACGAACGTCTGCCAGTCACGCGACGGGCCGGCGTTCTGGGCCTTGGAGGTGAAAACCTCGACCACTTCACCGTTTTCGAGCTTGCGCTCCAGCGCCACCAGGCGGCCGTTGACGCGGGCGCCGATACAGCGGTGCCCGACCTCGGTGTGCACCGCGTACGCGAAGTCGACGGGTGTGGAACCGGCCGGCAGCGTGATCACGTCACCCTTGGGCGTGAACACGAAGATCTCCTGCACGGCAAGGTCGTAACGCAGCGACTCGAGGAACTCGCCCGGGTCGGCCGCCTCACGCTGCCAGTCGAGCAGCTGGCGCATCCATGCCATGTCGTCGATCTCGGTGGCGTGTCCGCCCGCGGGTAACCCGTTGCGGCCCTTGGCTTCCTTGTACCGCCAGTGTGCGGCGATGCCGTACTCGGCGGTGCGGTGCATGTCGATGGTGCGGATCTGCACCTCCAGTGGCTTGCCCTCCGGGCCGACGACCGTCGTGTGCAACGACTGGTAGACACCGAAGCGCGGCTGCGCGATGTAGTCCTTGAACCGCCCGGCCATCGGCTGCCACAGCGAGTGCACGACGCCGACCGCGGCGTAACAGTCGCGGATCTCGTCGCAGAGAATGCGGACACCGACCAGGTCGTGGATGTCGTCGAAGTCGCGGCCCTTGACGATCATCTTCTGGTAGATGGACCAGTAGTGCTTCGGCCGGCCTTCAACGGTCGCGTTGATCTTCATGGCCTGCAGCGAATTGGCGATCTCGGCACGCACCTTGGCCAGGTAGGTGTCACGCGACGGCGCCCGGTCGGCGACCAGCCGCACGATCTCCTCGTACCGCTTGGGGTGCAGGATCGCGAAGGACAGGTCCTCAAGCTCCCACTTGACGGTCGCCATACCGAGCCGATGGGCAAGCGGCGCAATCACTTCGAGCGTCTCGCGCGCCTTGCGGGCCTGCTTCTCCGGCGGCAGGAACCGCATGGTGCGCATGTTGTGCAGCCGGTCGGCGACCTTGATCACCAGCACGCGGGGATCGCGCGCCATGGCGATGATCATCTTGCGGATGGTCTCGGCCTCTGCCGCCGAGCCCAGCACCACTTTGTCCAGCTTGGTGACGCCGTCGACCAGATGACCGACCTCGGTGCCGAACTCGGCGGTGAGCGCCTCGAGCGTGTAGCCGGTGTCCTCGACGGTGTCGTGCAGCAGCGCGGCGACGAGCGTCGTGGTGTCCATGCCGAGCTCGGCCAGGATGTTGGCGACAGCCAGCGGATGGGTGATGTACGGATCACCGGACTTGCGCAACTGCGGCGCGTGCCGCTCCTCGGCAATCTCGTAAGCGCGCTGCAGGATCGCCAGATCGGCCTTGGGGTAGTACTCGCGGTGCACCGCGACGAGCGGCTCGAGGACGGGATTGACCAGGCTGCGCTGGGCGGTCATACGGCGGGCGAGCCGGGCACGGACACGGCGGGACGCGCTGACGGTGCCCTTGGCCGCTTCCAGTGACGCCGCCTGCGGCGGCTCGGGCGGCGCCGACTGGACCTGCGTCACCTTGTCGTCAGCCAACGCCGCACACCTCCTACACCTGGTTTGTCGAGGATAGCCCCTCAGACGACGTACAGGCTCGTGACCGGCAGCGGTTCCAGCACAGCGCGTCCACCGAGGCCGTTCAGTTCGAGTACGACCGCGGCCGCGGTCACCGTCGCACCTGCCGCCTGCAGCAGCCGGACCGTCGCAGCAACCGTTCCGCCGGTGGCGAGCACGTCGTCTATCACGACAACGCGCCGGCCGGTCAGATCGATCCCATCGGCGGGAATCTCCAGCGTGGCGGTGCCGTACTCCAGCGCGTAGGACTGGCTGTGCACCGGCGGCGGCAACTTCCCGCCCTTGCGGACCGCGAGAACTCCGGTACCCAACCGGGTCGCGACGGCGGCACCCAGCAGGAACCCGCGTGCATCGATACCGGCAACCAGATCCACACCGTCGGCGGCCTCAGCCAGTGCGGCCGTCACCGCGGCAAGCCCGCGGCCGTCGGCGAGCAACGGCGTCAGATCCTTGAACTGGATGCCCGGCTCCGGAAAGTCCGGCACCTCACGGACCAGCTCGGTGAAGAGTGCGTTGAGATCGGTCACTTGCTCCCCCAGCGGTCCATGTTCCAGCCGGCGCCCCACCGCGTGGGGTTGGCGCGCACGAGCGTCAGGTCTTTCGCCACCAGCAGGGTCCGCTGCTGGCGGTACAGCGGCAGCGTCGGCAGGTCGCCCCACAGCACCCCGGCTCCCTCACCGAGCAGGCGCGCCTGTTCCTTGGGGTCGGTGGTCACGGCCAGGGCGGCGATGACGCCGTCGACGCGTTCGTTGGCGTAACCCGACAGGTCGTTGCCGTTGCCGCTGTGCAGGGCGTACGAATCCACCACCGACGAACCGCTGGAACCACTGCCCGCGGCTCCCCCGCCACCGGACAGGAGCACGTCGATGTCGTTGGCGCGCAAGCTTTGTGCACCGACCGCCGGCGACGCGACCTCCTGCACGGTGATGCCCGCGGCGGCGCACGACTTGGTGATCGCGGCGACCACCGAGGCCAGCCGGGCATCCGGCCCGCGATACCCCATCCGCACGGTCAGGGGCTGGCCGCCCGCCGCGGCGCGCGCCCCATCCACGTCGGCGGCGGCGAACTGCCCACTGGCGTCGACGTTTTCGGCCACCGCGAGGGAATCATCCGACGCCGTATTCAGCCGGGCATTGCTGACGTAGACGCCGACCGCGGCGGCGATCGCGTCCCGCGGCGTACACAGCGCGACGGCGCGGCGCGCGGCCGGATCGGCCAGCACACCCTGGGCCGCGAAGATCAGCTGCTGAATGTCATCGGACGCGCTGTCCCTGCGCACGTAGCTCGACGGCACATCGTCCTTGCCGACCACGCCGGCGGCGATGTCGACGACCTCGGCCTTGCCGGACTTGATCCGGCTCGCGATGTCGGCGCCCCGCGGCGCCACCGTGATCTTGCCGATCACCGGCTTGGCGCCCCACCATTTGTCGTTGGCCGCCAACGTGATCGAGCCGTCCTTGGCCACCGACGCGAGCTTGTAGGGGCCGGCCGAGGGGAACTTCTTGAGGTCCGTGTCGGGCTTCAGATCCCAGGTGGTGTTCCAGGCGTCGGCGATCTTGTCGATGGTCGGCGCGTCACCGCTCTGCAGCGCCTTCGTCACGCCGCCGTCGCCGAGACCGAGCGCGTCGTCCAGGACGTGCGCCGGCAGCATCGACGTCGCCGCGAACAGCTGGCCGTAGTCGGTGATGTCGCGGTCGCGGACGAACGTCACCCTGGCGCGCTTCTGCCCCGGGGTGCAGTCGACGACCGCGATGTCGCTGTAGCCGGCGCGGCTGGCCGCGTCGAACGCCGGGAACTGCCCCGACTGCGCCGCCCAGGCCAGCACCATGTCGTCACACGTGACCGGCTTGCCGTCGGAGTAGACGGCGCTGTCGTTGATCTTGTAGTCGAGCGTCAGTGGCGCCCGGCCCATCACCGAAACGGTGCCGAAGTCACGATCGGCGACCACCTGCCCGTCGGGCCCGCGATAGTTGAACCCCGTCTGTACCCGCGAAAATGCTTGCGGCGCACCGGAAGCCGCGCCGACGACCGACGCGGTGTTGTAGGTGGGCAGCGCGCCGTCGACGATGTAGTCGACGGCGTCAGCCGAACTGTCACAACCGGACAGGCCGAAACCGGCCACCAACATCACCGCACCGGCCAAGGCGGTTCGGCGGAACCGGGCGGGCATCGAGGGCTAGCCCCGGGTGCGCTTACCCGACGGCTTACCGGTGGGCCGCAACGGCTTGGCCCCCGGCGCCGGCTTTTCCGGTGCGTTCACCGCACCGACGGTGACCTCGTCGCCACCGGTGACGCCGCGCTCGATCGACGACTTGCGGCGGTTGAGCACCCGGCGGGTGTGGTTCTTCACCAGGTCGGTGCGCTCGCGCATCGACACCAGCAGCGGGGTGGCGAAGAAGATCGACGAGTAGGTACCGACGATGACACCGACCAGCTGGACCAGCGCCAGGTCCTTGAGCGTGCCCACGCCCAGCAGCCACACCGCGACCACCATCAGCGAGATGATCGGCAGCGCCGAGATGAGGCTGGTGTTGATGGACCGCATGAAGGTCTGGTTGACCGCCAGGTTGGCCTGCTCGGCGAACGTCCGGCGGGTGGTGTGCTCGAAGCCGTGGGTGTTCTCCTCGACCTTGTCGAACACGATCACGGTGTCGTAGAGCGAGAAGCCGAGGATGGTCAACAGACCGATCACGGTGGCCGGCGTGACCTCGAACCCGACGAGCGAGTACACACCCGCCGTGCTGAGCAGGTCGAAGGCCAGCGAGGCCAGCGCTGCCAGCGCCATGTAGCGCTCGTAGCGGATGGTGATGTAGATCGAGACGATGACGATGAACACCACCAGCGCGATCAGCGCCTTCTTGGTGATCTGATCACCCCAGGTCGACGACACCGCCGAATCGCTGATGACGGCCTTGGACGCCTTGCCGTCCTCGCCCTTCGGCTGGAATGCGTCGAAGAGGGCGTTGCGCACCTTCTCGGTGTCCGCCGTCGACAGGGTCTCCGTGCGGATTTGCAGGGTGGCCGAGTCGCCGTTGCCGACGCGCACCACCGACTCGGGGGCATGGCCGAGCGTCTTGTTGAAGACGTCCTCGACAGCCTGCGGAGTGGCAGTGGTGGACACACCCGCCACCGGCATCGCGATCTTGGTTCCGCCCTCGAAATCGATACCGAAGTTGAAACCGCGGATCAGGATGCTGGCGATCATGACCAGCATGATCACGCCGCTGATCGCGTACCACATACGACGCTTGCCGATGACCTCGAATGCACCGGTACCGGTGTAGAGGCGGACGAAGAATCCGTGCTGCGGCAGGCTGCCGCCCGGCTCGGTGGCGGTGGTTTCCTCGATCTCGGTGGCCGAATCCTCTTCGGCCGCAGCCGATTCGGTCAGCTCCAGGTCGGTGTCGTCAGTTGAGTGCTTCGACATGTCGGTGTTACCCCTGTCCCGTCAGGCTGGCCGCTCGCCGCTCGCGCGCAATCTGCTGCACGGCGCCGAGACCGTTGTACGCAGGCTTGGCCATCCGCGCCGACTTCGACGCCAGGAAGACCAGCGGCCACGTCACCAGGAACACCACCACGATGTCGAGGATCGTGGTCAGGCCCAGGGTGAACGCGAAGCCCTTCACCTGTCCGACAGCCAGGATGTACAGCACCAGGGCAGCCAGGAAGGTGACCGCGTTACCCGAGACGATGGTCTTGCGGGCGCGTGCCCAACCACGTGGCACGGCCGAGCGGAAACTGCGTCCCTCTCGGATCTCGTCCTTGATGCGTTCGAAGAACACCACGAACGAGTCGGCGGTCGTACCGATACCGATGATCAGACCCGCGATACCCGCCAGGTCCAGCGTGTAGTTGATGTACCGGCCCAGGAGCACCAGGATCGCGAACACCATGGCGCCCGACGCGACCAGCGACAGCGCGGTGAGCAGGCCGAGGACCCGGTAGTAGGCCAGCGAGTAGAGCAGCACCAGACCGAGACCGATCAGACCGGCCCACAAGCCGGCGCGCAGCGACGTCAGGCCCAGCGTGGCCGACACCGTCTCCGCCTCCGACGACTCGAACGACAGCGGCAGCGAGCCGTACTTCAGCACGTTGGCCAGGTCTTTCGCCGTCGAGGCGTTGAAGTGGCCGGTGATCTGCGTGCGGCCGCCCGGGATCGCCTCCTGGATGGCCGGCGCGCTGACGACCTGGGAGTCGAGCACGAACGCGGTCTGGGTGCCGATGTTCTTGGCAGTGAAGTCGGCCCACACCTCGGCGGCCTTCTCCTTGAACGTGACGTCGACGACGTACTCGCCCTGCTGCTGGTTCAGACCGGACGACGCGTCCTTGATCTCGTCACCGCTGATGATCGACTTGTCCAGCAGGTAGACCTCTTTGTGGTCCTTGGAGCAGGTCACCAGCGGCAGGTTCGGGTCGTCGTTGCCGGCCAGCACGTCCTGCTGGTCGCAGCGGGTGGCCTGGAACTGCAGAGCCAGCAGCTGGATCTGCGGCTGCGTGCTCTGACGCAGGGCCTTCTCGTCGGCGATGCGCTGGGCCAGTTCGGCCTTGGGGCCGTGCGCTCCCGGCGCGGGCGCGGGGGCACCCGGTGCGGGGACGCCCGGTGCGCCCGGGGCCGGAGCGGCGGGGGCACCCGGTTCAGGTGCACCCGGAGCGGCAGGTGCCGGCGGGGCAGGCGTGGCCGAGGTGTCCGACGGCGCCGGGGTCGGCTCCTCCGGGAAGGGCCGCGGCTGCGGGGCCGGGGCGGGTGCCGGCTCGGTCGAGGCCGGGTGCGCGGGCATGCCCGGCGTCGGCGGGACGACCGGGGCCTCCGGCTCGGCGGGCGCGATCAGCGGCGGCATACCGGGCATGCCGGGCAGACCACCGGGCCCGCCGGGGATGCCACCGGGAGCCGGAGCAGCCGGCGCGGCGGGCTTCGCGGGCTGCGCGCCCTGCGCCGGGATGACGTGCACGACGGGCCGGATGTACAGCCGCGCGGTCTGGCCCAGGTTGCGGGCCTCGCTGCCGTCCTGGCCGGGCACCGTGATGATCAGGTTCGAACCGTCGATCACAACCTCGGAACCCGAGACACCGAGGCCGTTCACACGGGCGCCGATGATCTCCTGGGCCTGGATCAGCGCCTCGCGGGTCGGCGTCGAGCCGTCAGGGGTACGTGCAGTCAGGGTGACCCGGGTACCGCCCTGCAGGTCGATGCCCAGCTTGGGCTTGGCCTGCTTGTCGCCGGTGAGAAACACCAGAAGGTAGGCGCCGATCAGCAGCGCCAGGAACAACGACAAATAGCGGTATGGGTGCACCGGCGCCGAAGACGATGCCACGGTTCTAGGGTCTCCTTGAGATCGGTACGTCAGCCCCGCAAAGGGTACGTGTTGGAGCGGGAATGTCAGCCTTCGGTCTTCGGCGCGCCCTCTTCGACGGCAGCCGAGGTCACGTCCTCAGCGGCGGCCTCGGTCTCGGGCTCGATGCGGTCGCGCACGGCGAGCTTCATCCAGGTGGTGACGACGCCGGGAGCGATCTCCAGATCCACGTTGTCGTCGTCGATCCGGGCGATGGTGCCTTGCAGACCGGACGTGGTGTGCACGCGGTCGCCCACCTTCAGCGAGTTGTGCAGGTCGATCGTGGCCTGCATCTGCTTCCGCTGCCGCCGCGACGCGAAGAACATGAAGGCACCCATGACCAGGAGCAGCGGCAGGAAGACGACCAAATCCATGACAGCGAAAATCTTTCGTTCTGTTGAGTCTGTGAACAGGCAAGCGGGCCGGACCAGCCGTACGCCGTGCCGCGGTAGAGACCAGTGTGCCATCAAGGGCGTCAACGCCGACCACCACACCGCGTGCGATTCCACGACCCATCAAGCGGGACATCGCACTAGCAATTATTTTCGCGAAAGTAAGATGGGAATTTCGTGCGGATAAGCCTCTACGCCGTGCAATCCAGTTAACAATGCGCTAGCTTTTCCCGGGTGTGAGGGAGGTTCGGGACGTTGGCCTGGCAGCGAATTCGGCAATGGTGGCACCGGCCCGACCACTATGAATGGCTGTCCGCGTACATCGAGAACCGTGGCCTGCAGCCCTACACCCGCATCATCGTCGGACTGATCGTCCTCAGTGGCGGCGCGGTCGGCCTCGCGACGATCTGGAGTCCGTCCGGCCCGGCGACCGTCTTCTCCGTCGCGGTGCCGGTCGTCGCCGGTGTCGTCGCCATCGGGTGCTCGATCGTGTGGCTGACGCGCTGGCCGCGCCGGCGCCAGTCCACCGTGATCGTGATCCTGCTGCAGTTCTGTATCGCCGGCGTGTGTCTGGTGCAGCGCGACCCCAAGGCGGCGGCTCTGGGCGGCTTTGTGTTCGCGCTGCTCGCCGCGTACGTGGCGTCCTTCCACACGTCCAAATACCTGGCGTCGGTGGCCGTGACCGCCATCCTGACCGCCGCGACCTGCGGGGTCCGACTGGCGGAGCAAGGCGATCCGCAGCTGGCTGCCGCAGTGTTCGTCGGGCTCGTCGCCAACACGCTGCTGCTCCCGCTCGCCGTGCATGTGCTGGTGATGCTGCTGGGCGACGACTCCGCCGTGGCCCACCTGGACCCACTGACGCAATTGCCCAATCGCCGCGGTTTCGAACAGGCCATCCGCCCGCTGCTCGCCGGTCCCCACGCCGAATCCGAGATCAGCGTCATCCTCCTGGACCTGGACGACTTCAAACGCATCAACGACACGCTCGGGCACGCCGTCGGCGACCGGGTTCTGATGGACGTCGCCGGGGCCATCATGAACGCCCTGCCCAAAGGTGCGGTCGCGGCTCGGATCGGCGGCGAGGAGTTCGTCATCGCCATCCGTGGCAATCAGGCCACTGCCCTGCGCTTCACCGAGCGGCTACGCCGGAGCATCGCCACGAAGCCGTGGTACATGACGGCGAGCTTCGGGATCGCCCACGCGCCGGCCGGCAGCCGGCCGGTCATGGACCAGCTCCTGGCGTCGGCCGACCACGCCATGTATGTCGCCAAACGCGCCGGCGGCGATCAGGTGAGCACGCACCTGCTGTCACATCACTGACGGCTCAGGCCGAATAGCCGACCGGCAGCAACACGTCGCCCGATGTGGTCCGGAAGTAGACCTGCCATTGGTAGTAGCCCGCGAACGCGGCGGGATCGGCAGCCAGCACTGCCGCATAGTCGTTGACGGCACGGACATACGCGCCGGAATGGTTGTAGTGGTGCAGGGCGCCGTCATGGTCGGTGGCGAAACCGTTGGCCGCCAGATAGCGGCCCGCCGCGAGAATCGAATCGCGCGGCGAACGGATGTCACCGGAGCCGTACGCGGCGAACGTCGACGGCAGGAACTGCATGGGCCCCTGTGCCCCGGCCGTGCTGTCGCCGTTGATCCGGCCGAACCGCGACTCGATCAGGTTGATCGCCGCCAGGTACGTCCAGTCGACCCCGGATGCCGCCTGCGCCTCGCGGTAGTAGCCGAGCAGTTCGTCGGCGGGCGCCGGCGGCTGGATGGTCCACGGCGGGAGGTTGTCGCGCGGAGGTGTCATCCCGGCCAGCTGCCGGCCGGCGTCGACGTTGCGGCCGTACGCCGCGGCCAGTGCCGGCGGGATGCGCGGCGCGATGACCGCATCCCACTCCGGATGCCTGGCGATCTCGCGATAGGCGACCTGCTGCCGGTGCGCAGCGTCGATCAACGCGGGCTCCGGCGTCGCCGGATCCCGCACGGCCTGCTCGTCGGCGACGAGCGTGTCGGCCAGCTGCACCGGGTCGGGAGGCGGATCCGCGGCGGACGTGCCGCCACCGGTGAAGGCCAACACGACGGCGGCAGCGACGGTCGCGCAGCGACGAATCACCCCAGCGATCCGATCAACAACGCGACGATGCCGAGCACCGGGAAGATGCCCTGCGTGATGGCGGCCCGCGCTTTCTCCGGGGACGACAGCAACAGCACCAGCGCTGCGGCGGCCATCGACCCGATGCCGGCGAAGATCAGCGCCAGCCCGACCGCGTTACATCCCAAGATGATCGCCGCGATACCGACGGCGGTGACGATCGCCAGGAACAGGTTGTAGAACCCCTGGTTGAACGCCAGCTCCTTGGTGTCCACCGCCTGTTGCTCGGTGAGCCCGAAGGTGGCTCGGGTCCGCGGCGAAGTCCAGGTGAGCGACTCCATCACGAAGATGTACACGTGCAGCAGCGCGGCGAGGCCGGCAACGATCAACCCTGCGGTCAGCATGGGTCCTATTCAAACAGCCCGGCCTGTCCAAGTCCGTTTATCGGCGGTTGCAGGCCCAGGTGCGTCCACGCCTGCGGCGTCGCCACGCGCCCCCGCGGCGTCCGGGCGATCATCCCGGCCCGCACCAGGAACGGCTCGCACACCTCCTCGACGGTGGTGGCCTCCTCCCCGACCGCGACCGCCAGCGTCGAGACCCCGACCGGGCCGCCCCCGAAACTCTTTGTCAGCGCGGTCAATACGGCCCGGTCCAGCCGGTCCAGGCCGAGCTCGTCGACGTCATAGACGGCGAGTGCGGCCTTGGCCACGTCGCGGGTGATGACGCCGTCGGCACGGACCTCGGCATAGTCCCGGACCCGGCGCAGCAGCCGGTTCGCGATACGGGGCGTGCCGCGGGACCGCCGAGCCACTTCGGCACCGGCTTCGGCACCGAGTTCGATGCCGAGGATGCCGGCCGACCGGGCGAGCACCCGCTCCAGCTCGGGCGGTTCGTAGAAGTCCATGTGTGCCGTGAACCCGAACCGGTCACGCAACGGGCCGGTCAGTGCGCCCGACCTTGTCGTCGCCCCGACCAGGGTGAACGGCGCGACCTCCAGCGGAATCGACGTCGCGCCGGGTCCCTTACCGACCACCACGTCGACCCGGAAGTCCTCCATGGCGAGGTACAGCATCTCTTCGGCGGGCCGGGCGATGCGATGGATTTCGTCGATGAACAAAACGTCGCCCTCGACCAGGTTGCTGAGCATGGCGGCCAGGTCGCCGGCGCGCTCCAGCGCAGGCCCGGAGGTGACACGCAGCGACGACCCCAGCTCGGCGGCGATGATCATGGCCAGCGACGTCTTGCCCAGACCGGGCGGGCCGGACAGCAGGATGTGGTCGGGGGTACCGCCGCGGTTCTTGGCGCCTTCGAGCACCAGCTGCAGCTGCTCGCGGACCCGGGGCTGGCCGATGAACTCGCGTAGCGATTTGGGCCGCAGGCTGGCGTCGACGTCGCCCTCGCCGACAGTGAGTGCGGGCGAGACGTCCCGCTCGTCGGGCTCGGTGCCCTCGTCCTCGAACCGGCTCACTTCTTACCCAGCATCGACAGGGCCGACCGCAGCGCGGTGGCGGTGTTGGCGTCCGGATCGTTGGCCAGCACCTTGTCGGTGGCCTCTTCGGCCTGCTTGGCCGGAAAGCCAAGTCCGACAAGGGCTTCCACGACGGGACCGCGAATGGAGTGGCCACCGGCGACGCCCGCTCCGGCACCCGTCGTCGCACCGATCTTGTCGCGCAGTTCCAGGACCATGCGTTCGGCGCCGCGCTTGCCGATGCCCGGCACCCGGGTGAGAGCGGTGACGTCGCCGTCGGCCAGCGCCTGCCGCAGGGTCGGGGCGTCGTAGACCGCGAGGGTCGCCAGCGCGATCTTGGGGCCGACGCCCGAGACGCCGAGCAGCGTGTTGAACAGGTCGCGGGCGTCGGAGTCGGCGAAGCCGTACAGGGTCTGCGAATCCTCGCGCACGATCATGGCGGTGATCAGCCGTGACTCGGTGCCGCGGCGCAGCGTGGACAGCGTCGCGGGGGTGGCCATGATCTTGTAGCCGACACCGGCGGCCTCGATCACCGCGTGATCGAGCGCGATGTCGATGACCTCGCCACGGACCGATGCGATCATGCGCGCGCCGCCTTCACCTTCGCTGCGTACTGCTTCTTGAACTCCGCGGCCTTGGCCTCCGCCGCGGCCATCCGGGCGATCATGGGCGCCCGCCAGCAGTGGCAGATGGCCAGCGCGAGCGCGTCAGCCGCGTCGGCCGGAGTCGGTTTCTGTTGCAGCCCAAGAATTTTGGTGACCATGGTGGTGACCTGAGCCTTGTCCGCACGACCGTTTCCGGTGACCGCGGCCTTCACCTCACTGGGCGTGTGGAAGTACACGTCGATGCCCCGGCGCGCCGCCGCCAGCGCGATGACGCCGCCGGCCTGTGCAGTGCCCATGGCGGTGTTGGCGTTCTGGTTGGCGAAGACCCGCTCGATGGCGATGACGTCGGGACGATGCGTGTCCATCCAGTGCTCGACGGTGTCGCTGATGGTCAGCAGCCGCCGCTGCAGTTCGACGTCGGACGGGGTGCGCACCACGTCGACATCGAGCGCGGTCACCTTGCGCCCCGTGCCTCCCTCGATCATCGAGAGACCACAGCGCGTCAGACCAGGGTCGACGCCCATCACCCGCACGCCCACTCCTCACTAGGTCCCGAACAGCTGTTCGATAGCTTAGCGGGCGGTGGCGACAGGTTGCGCCAGGGACACGCTCAGATCTGGAAGTACCCCGACCGCGCGCCCTGCCGAATCTCCTGGGTCAGTTCGGCGATGCGCGCTTCCGACGCTCCCCACCAGCGGACGAGTTCACGGTGCGTCTCGGCGCCACCGTGTTCCACGATGATCTTCCAGCGCACCCCGAACAGCTTGGCCAGCAGCCAGAACGGCCACAGGATCAACAGCGGAAGAGCCAGCACCACGCCCACCCAATCCAGGAACGCGATGTCGACGATGTCGAACACATCCCAGAACGGCCACCAGCGCCGGCGCACGCGCCACTCCACCCCGTCCGGATCCGTCACCGCTGCCATCGGGACATCTTGCAGTGCGGCTGCGGGTTTCCGCTGCGCGACACCGATGTGACACGCCGGGTCGGATGCTCACACGTACCTGGAGCCCGGGTGCACGACCATCAGCACCACGACGATCACCCACAGCAGGTTGAACATGCCGGTCACCATGCCGAGGGTGCGCAACTGCCGCCCATCGTCGGGCGCGGCGAGCGCCGCCCGCTGACGCGGGGCGATCTGGAACGCGAGCAGTCCGCCGGCGATGGCCGTGAGCACCATGGCCACGATGATCCAGACCTCGGTCGAGCGCCCCTGGACACCGGCGAGGGCGAGGCCGACGACGGGCACAACGAGCGCCAGCACCCCGTAGACGCGTGTGATGCGGTGCAGCGCACGGGCGACGCCGTCGTTGCGTTCCGCGTTCGCCGACGGTCCGCCGGCCGGCGCGTAGCGGGGAAACAGGCTGGTGGCCACGGCGATCGGCCCGACGAAGAGGATGCCCGCGACGACGTGGACGGACAGCAACAACGCTTGCATAACCTTCAGTCTAACTGAAGGTTATGGCGAAGCGGACATGACTCGTCTCATGTACTCGCGTAATGCGTCGGTCAGTTCAGGGTTTTGTGCCGCGAACTCGGTGTCCAGACGGGCCACGACGTCAGCCGCGCGGTTCAGCAACGACTCCCCCGCGGCCGTCACGCGCAACGTAGAAGCAGCACCGGCGTGCGCCGTGCTGTCGTCGACGAGTCCCGCCTCGACGAACGCCGCGACCGCCGCGTGCGCACTCTGCACGGTGATGCGCGAACGCCGGGCGAGTTCACTGAACGAGATGCCGGCGCTGCCCCGGATGTGCCCGAGCAGTCCGTACTTGCGCGTCGTCAGCCCGAGGGGCTTGAGAGCGTCGGCGAATGCGGCGTCCCACACCCGACTGACGGTCAGCAGCGTGACAGTCGGGCTGAACGGAGGCGGCTCGGACATGCTCGGCAGGCTACCGCCGGAGCGGCTACTCCTCGTCGAGCTGCGCGGCGACGTCGTCCGGGATCTCGACGTTGGTGTAGACGTTCTGGACGTCGTCGCTGTCCTCGAGGGCGTCGACGAGCTTGAACACCTTGCGGGCGCCCTCGAGGTCGACCTCGACGGACACCGACGACTGGAAGCCGGACTCGGCCGAGTCGTAGTCGATGCCGGCGTCCTGCAGCGCGGTACGCACCGCGACCAGGTCGGTGGGCTCGCAGATGACCTCGAACGAGTCACCGAGGTCGTTGACCTCTTCGGCACCGGCATCGAGGACGGCCATCAGCACGTCGTCCTCGGTCTGGCCGTTCTTCTCGAGCGTGATGATGCCCTTGCGGGAGAACAGGTAGGCGACCGAACCCGGGTCGGCCATGTTGCCGCCGTTGCGGGTCATCGCGACGCGGACCTCACCGGCGGCGCGGTTGCGGTTGTCGGTCAGACACTCGATGAGCACCGCGACACCGTTGGGGCCGTAGCCCTCGTACATGATGGTCTGCCAGTCGGCGCCGCCGGCTTCCTCGCCGCCGCCGCGCTTGCGGGCCCGCTCGATGTTGTCGTTCGGTACCGAGCTCTTCTTGGCCTTCTGGATGGCGTCGTACAGGGTCGGGTTACCGGCCGGGTCGCCGCCGCCGACGCGGGCCGCGACCTCGATGTTCTTGATCAGCTTGGCGAACATCTTGCCGCGCTTGGCGTCGATGACGGCCTTCTTGTGCTTGGTTGTCGCCCACTTGGAATGGCCGCTCATGCGTGTACGCCCTCTTTCTGATCAAACGTCAGCTGATCAGTTTACGTGGACGAATCGGAGGCCCCGACAGGCCTGGTCAATCACTACTTCCGGACCGGCTGCAGCAGGTTGTAGACGGTGTCCGACCCGACCTTCATCGGCGCGAAGTTGACGCCCACCCAGTCGGCGATGTCGCTGTGCGCATCGGCGCCCCAGTGCCCCTTGTTGTCGGAGACGATGTAGTACGCCACCTCGTGGGCCGCCACGTAGGACTGGAACTGCTGCAGCGTCGGCGCCGGATCGGACCCGCCGAAGCCACCGATCGCGATGACGGGCGTGCGGGTGTCGAGCTCCAGACCGGCGGCCGGCGACGACCGGTCGATCGCCGCGGACCACTTGGTGCTCGTGGCCTTGAGCAGCGCGTTCAGTTGGGGGTTCTCGTCACGCTGACCCCAGCCGCCGTGTTTGTCGTCCTTGTCCGCGGGGCCGACGGAAGGCCCGCCGCCGAGGTGCGGCTGGCCGAAGGTCGCGAGCGAGTAGGCCACCGAACCCCCGACAGCGCCGAACATCGCCAACGCCACCGCGGCTGCCGCCACCCGCTGACGCCCGGGCCACACGAATGCGACCGTGCCGACGACGGCGGCAGCCAGGATCACCCAGCGCAGTGCGGGCAGCCAGTCGGCGTTGCGGCCGAGAATCACGAAGCCCCACATCCCGCTGGCCAAAAGCACTGCGGCCAAGCCGATCCGGTGGAACCGGGAGTCCCGGCGGCGCCAGAACTCGATGACGAAGACGGCGAACATCGCCGCCATGGCCGGAGCCAGCGCGAGGCAGTAGTACGGGTGCACGTTGGTCTTCATGAAGCTCAGCACCAGGCCGACACTGACGAGCCAGCCGCCGAACAGGATGGCGCCGGCCCGGACCCGATCGGTGCGCGGTGCGCGACCGCGCGAGATCAGTACGAGCACGGTGGCCAGCAGCGCGGCCGGCACCAGCCAGCCGATCTCGAAACCGAATTCACCGGTGAACAGCCGCGGCAGGCCCTGAGTCTGATCACCCATGCCGAAGCCATGGTGCCCGGCGGTCTTGATCGTCTCACCGGCGGCGTGTCCGGCGTGTTCCCCGGTGAGGGTGTGCACCGTCGACGGCTTGTCGGGGTCGCTCTTACCCATGTGGTTCTTGCCGAGCACGCGACCAAAGCCGTTGTAGCCCAACACCAGATTCATGAAACTGTTGTCGGTCGAGCCGGCCATGTAGGGCCGGGACGACGCCGGCCACAGGATCGTCAACACCACGAACCAGCCGGCGGAGACCAGCATGGCCGCGAGTGCACCGAGCAGGTGCCACAGCCGGGCGCGTAGCGCGACGGGCGCGGCGACGAGGTACGTCAGACCGAGCGCCGGCATGACCATCAGACCCTCGAGCATCTTGGCCAGGAACGCGAAACCCAGTGCGACACCGGCAAGGGCCATCCACTTGGCGCCGCCGCGGCGAGCCGCGCCATGTGCACCGTTGTCGAGCGCACGGACCGTGAAGTACGCGGCCAGTGTCATCAGCAGCACCATGGCCGCGTCGGGGTTGTTGAAGCGGAACATCATGGCGGACACCGGGGTCAGCGCGAGCACCGCACCGGCGAGCAGCCCGGCCGCCGGACCACTGGCCCGTCGTACCGCGGCGCAGAGCAGCCACACCGAGCCGACGGCCATCAACGCCTCGGGGATCAACATGCTCGCGCTGCTGAAGCCGAAAATCTGCCCGGACAGCGCCATCACCCACTGCGACAGCGGCGGCTTGTCGACGGTGATGACGTTGTTCGGGTCGATGGAGCCGAACAACAGCGCCTCCCAGTTCCGGGAGCCGGCCCACACGGCGGCGGCATAGAACTGGTTGCCCATGCCGTTGACCGTGATGTTCCACAGGTAGCCGACGGCCGTCACGATCAGCAGCACGGCCAGCGCCGCGCGCTCGCGGGTCTTGGTGGGTGCCGTGATCTCCGGCTCGGCCATCGGGGCGTCCAGGACGGCGGCGGATGTCGTAGTCACCCGACCATTAAGGCAGCCCCAGCTATGGCCCAGCTGTGAAGCGGGCGAGCCGCCGCTATGACGTGCGGACGTGATGAAACTGCTCACAATCAGCGGATTCACAGAAGGCCCTCCAGTGAACAGTCGTACACTCAACCTATGGACGACCCTCTCGCCAGCGAAGCCGCCGCCCTCACCGAGCTCGGACTCAACGAGCTGGGCACCGCCGTCGACGGCATCCACAAGGTCCAGCGCGCCATCTCCGAGCGGGTCTTCCGACTGGTGGGCCTTGGCGTCGGCCCGGCCGCCAAGCCCGTGAAGGTCGTCTACGACGCCATCACCGACGGCGTCTACTCCACCATCAGCCATGTGGCCACCACGGCCGCGCCCATCGCCGGCAAAGCCGTGCACGACCAGACCGCAGGCAAGCTGTCCGATCAGGCCGGTGGCGCACGCGTCCTCGCGGTGCTGCAGGGTTTGATCGGCGACAAGCTCCACGAGCAGGGTTCCGTGCTGGCGACGACGATGTCGGTGCGGGTCGACGGCCGGCCGGTCACCCTCGACACCGACAGCCTGCGCGCCGCTTATCCGGCCGCGACGGGTGACGTCGTGGTGTTCCTCCACGGCCTGATCGAGACCGAGGCCTTCTGGGCCCTGGGAAAGCGGCCGACGTACGCCCAGCGGCTCGGGGCCGACATCGGCATCACCGGCGTCGAGATTCGCTACAACACCGGCCTGCACATCTCCGACAACGGCGTGCTGCTGTCCGAACTGCTGGACCAGCTGGTGGCCGCCTGGCCGGTGCCGGTCACGTCGATATCCCTGGTCGGCCATTCGATGGGCGGGTTGGTCGTCCGATCGGCGTGCGCGGTGCCCGGCGCGTCATGGGTGAATCGGGTGCGCACCGTCGTCACGCTGGGCACCCCGCACACCGGCGCACCGTTGGAGAAGGTCGTGCACTACGGGTCGGCGGCGCTCAGCGCACTGCCCGAGACCCGCCCGTTCGGCAACCTGCTGCGCCGGCGCAGCACCGGGATCAGAGACTTGCGGTTCGGCTCACTCGACGAACGCGACTGGCGCGACTGCGAACCGGACGCCCTGCGGGCGCAGCAGCCGCCGATCGACGTGCCACTGCTCGAGGGGGTCTCGTACTACTGCGTGACCGCGACCATCGCCCGCACGCCGGCCAACCCGATCGGCTGGGTACTCGGCGACGGACTCGTGCAGGTGCGCAGCGCGCAAGGCCGAAGCCGCAAGCGCGACATGGGGTTTGACCGCGAAAATCGCCTGCATCTACCGGAGGCGCACCACTTCACGCTGCTGAACGACGAGCGGATCTACGAGCGCCTGCGCGTCTGGTTGGCATAGTTAGCTACCGTTGTTGCGATCGCGCTCGGCAAATGTCGGCCGAACGGATGAATTTCACGGGATGCCCGCCCACTGGCAAATCAATCTGCATCACATAAAGCTCTATTACGTGCTATCACTATCCCGTTCAGTTAACTGTGCGCGAGCACTGAGGGGTAAGCGAGCCATCACATGCGTCATCGGCTTATCGAAATTGCCAGGCTGACAGTGGCAGCGGGACTGATGTTGCCCGTACTGATGCAGACCGCCGTGGCCCACGCCGACCCGGTCGCCACCGTGAAAGCGCGGACCCAGCGGATGAGCGACGCCAATCTCAGTTCGCACCAAGAAGGTTGGTACAACGTCGGCGACAAGTTGACTCTTGTCTGCTCGAAGCGCGGACAGAACGTCAAGGGCTTCTTCAGTTTCAACATCCCCGGCGGATGGGACAACCTCTGGTACCAGACCTCGGACGGCCATTTCGTGGCCGACGTGGACATCGAAACCGGAACACTCAACGACGTGACGGGCGTCTGCGGCGACAGCCGCCAAGCGGCCCCCGCGGCTGCCCAACCCACCGGCGGGATTGCCGCCTTCGTCGCGAACACCAACGGGCAGCAGATCGGCGACGGCCAGTGCGTGACGCTGATCAAGCGGTACCTCAGCGATGTCTACGGCATCGCCGCAGGCTCGTGGGGCAACGCGATCGACTACCGCAGCGGCGGCAGGGGCGGCAACGAACTCCAGTCCCGCGGGTTCACCTGGAGCAACGGCAGAGACTTCAGCGATGGCGACATCCTTGTGTGGCAACAGGATCCGCGGTTTGCCTATCTGCCGCAAGGGCACATTGCCACCTGGTACAACGGCAGGATCTACGACCAAAACTATGCCGGACGGCTGACTGCCGGTTCTGACCCGTTCTCCGGATACGGGTACCTCGGACGGTGGCGCAAGACGTCGTAGTCGCGCGCGACCGCGCTACCGGCCGAGGGACTCGACGAAGAGCTTGTGGATGCGCCGGTCGCCGGTGACCTCGGGGTGGAACGACGTCGCGAGCATGCGGCCCTGACGGACGGCGACGGGGTGTCCGGCCGCGCGGGCCAGCACCTCGACGTCGGGCCCGACGCGCTCGACCCAGGGCGCCCGGATGAACACCGCGTGCACGGGATCGTCGAGGCCGACGAAGTCGAGGTCGTCTTCGAACGAGTCGACCTGCCGGCCGAACGCGTTGCGCCGCACCGTCATATCGATCCCGCGTAGCGGCAGGGCCTCACGGCCCGGCACACCGGCGTCGTTGATCTCGGTGGCGAGCAGGATCATGCCGGCGCACGATCCGTAGCACGGCATGCCCGCGGCCAGGCGGTCGCGCAGCGGTTCGAGGAGTTCCAACTCGCGCAGCAGGTGGCTCATCGCGGTGGACTCGCCGCCCGGGATCACCAGGGCGTCAACGGCATTCAGCTCCGTGAGGCGCCGGACCGTGGACACCTCGGCGCCCGCTTCGCGCAGGGCAGCCAGATGCTCTCGGGTGTCCCCCTGCAAGGCCAGGACACCGACGTGCGGGCTCACTCGGCCGGTGGGACGAAGCCGCGGTTGTAGCGGGTCAGCCCCTCCTGCATCACGGCGGCCACCATCTCGCCGTACTGGTTGAAAATCTTGCCCTGCGTCAGCGCGCGGCCGCCGCACGCCGACGGCGACGACTGGTCGTACAGCAGCCATTCGTCGGCCCGGAACGGCCGCATGAACCACATGGCATGGTCCAGCGAGGCGATGTTCATATGTTTGCGTACCTCAAGGTGATTCACCTGCGCCGAACCCAGCAGGGTCAGGTCGCTCATGTAGGCCAGGGCGCAGATGTGCAGGACGTGGTCGTCGGGCAGCGGGTCACGGTGCCGGAACCAGACCTGCTGCTGCGACGCCTTGCCGGGCACCCGGACCACCTGGTCGCGCGGCACGATGCGCACGTCCCACTCGGCGAACTGGGCGAACCCGGCGTCGTCGAACGCCCCGGCGGACCGGAAGCCCTTCGACAGGTCGGGCGGCGGCGGCACCGGCATGGCGTCCTGGTGCTCGATGCCGGACTGGTCGGTCTGGAACGACGCCGACATCGAGAAGATGTTCTCGCCGTGCTGGATGGCACTCACGCGGCGGGTGCAGAACGACCCACCGTCGCGAATGCGCTCCACCATGTACACCGTCGGTGCGCGGGCGTCACCGGGACGCAGGAAGTACCCGTGCAGCGAGTGCACCTGGTACTTCGGCTCCACGGTGCGCACCGCCGACACCAACGACTGACCGGCTACGTGGCCACCGAAAGTGCGCTGCAGGAAACCCGATTCCGGGCTGAAGACACTGCCGCGGTAGATGTTGACCTCGAGTTGTTCGAGGTCGAGTATCTGCTCGATTGCCACCTGTTGGTTTTACCAGCCGCGCTCTGCGAGCCGATGAGGCTCCGGCACGTCCTCCACGTTGATGCCGACCATGGCCTCACCCAGACCGCGCGACACCTTGGCCAGCGTGTCCGGGTCGTCGTAGAACGTCGTGGCCTTGACGATGGCCGCGGCACGAGCGGCCGGGTCACCCGACTTGAAGATGCCCGAACCGACGAACACGCCTTCGGCGCCCAGCTGCATCATCATCGCGGCGTCGGCCGGGGTGGCGATGCCACCGGCGGTGAACAGCGTCACGGGCAGCTTGCCGGCCCGCGCGACCTCGACCACCAGCTCGTACGGCGCCTGCAATTCCTTTGCGGCAACGTACAGTTCGTCCTCCGACAGCGACGTCAGCCGACGGATCTCGCCGCCGATCTTGCGCATGTGCGTGGTGGCGTTGGAGACGTCACCGGTGCCGGCCTCACCCTTCGAGCGGATCATGGCCGCGCCCTCGTTGATGCGACGCAGGGCCTCACCCAGGTTGGTGGCGCCGCACACGAACGGCACGGTGAACTTCCACTTGTCGATGTGGTGGGTGTAGTCGGCCGGGGTCAGCACCTCGGACTCGTCGATGTAGTCCACGCCGAGGCTCTGCAGAATCTGCGCCTCGACGAAGTGGCCGATGCGGGCCTTGGCCATCACCGGGATGGTGACGGCGTCGATGATGCCCTCGATCATGTCCGGGTCGCTCATCCGCGAGACGCCACCCTGCGCGCGGATATCGGCGGGTACGCGCTCGAGCGCCATGACGGCTACGGCGCCTGAGCCTTCGGCGATGCGCGCCTGCTCGGGTGTTACGACGTCCATGATGACGCCGCCCTTCAGCATCTCGGCCATGCCGCGCTTGACCCGGGCGGTGCCCGTCTGACCGCTGTTGTCCGCTGCGGTATCCACTGCAATCTCCCTCAAGAATTTGGTACCCGCCAAGTCTAGTGGCCGTACCAAATCGGTTATCCGTGCAGGTCAGCGGATGGTCTGCGGCGCCGGGCCGGCCATCGTCGCCGGAGCCTTCCCGTCCGCCAATTCGCCTGCGAGGGAAAGGTATTCGCCGAGCTGCAATGGGTAGACAGTCTCACCATCGGCGGCCAGCCGGGCGATGACCGCCGCGTCGCACCAGCGGTGGGCGTGGATCGACTGCCGTTCGACCGTGGTGTGGCCGGTGGTCACCGGCTCGAATCGTGAGGTGCGGTACACGAAGAAGAATTCCTCGCTGCGGATCACAGACCCGTTGAACTCGAACACCGCCTCACGCCGCCACACCGGGCCGATCAGATCGGCCGGGTCGACCTTCAGCCCGGTCTCCTCGGCCACCTCACGGGCTGCCGCGTCGGGCAGCGATTCGTCCGGTTCGACCGCTCCCCCGACGGTGAACCACCACCGCGGCGCCATCAGCGGGTCGGCGGCCGGGTCGCTGCCGCAGAACAGCAGCACCTGCCCGTCCTCATCCAGCAGCACCACACGGGCCGACGTTCGTCGTCCCACCGCGCCGGGCTCGTGCCGCGACGCCCGCTCGACGATCTCGAAATACGTTGGCATGGCCGCGGTTCCACCCAGGTGCAGCCAGCGCACCAGGGTGCGCTCGCGCAGGGCGAGGGTGTCGCGCACGGCGTCGTTGTGGAAGCGACGGGCCAGCAGTACCCGGGCCTCGGCGTCGGCGAGCTCGGCGACCAGGGTCACCGGGATGGACGCCGGATCGACCTGTGCCAGGGCTCCCGACAGTTCGTTCTCGGCGGCCTCGCGGGCCGCGCGCGGTGCCCGCTCGGCTTCGTCCGCCAGCGCCGCCAGACGGCGGCCCGCCGGCCGGGAACCGTACGCGTCGGCGGCGACGGCCCGGGCCACCACCGCGCGCCGGGCCAGCGCCCCGTCCAGGGCCTGCCACGACAGGTCGTAGCGGACGTGCAGCCGGTCGAGCCGATGCGCGGTCTGATAGGCCCACACGACGGTGAAGAGGACCGTGAGCACCAGCAAGACCAGCGCGACGATCAGCAGCCAGCTCATCAGGCCTCCACCCGGACCTTGATCCCCGATCCGGCCACCGTCTCGTAGACCAGCATGATCTGCTGCGCGACCACCGACCAGTCGTATCGCCGCACCGCCTGGGCGGCCGCCTCGGCGTACCGGCGGCGGGCGGCGTCGTTCGACAGCAGCTCGACCAGCGCTTCGCCGAGGGCTTCGGCGTCGTCGACCGGCACCAGCCGGCCCGCCGCACCCTGGTCCAGCACACGCCGGAAGGCGTCCAGGTCGCTGGCCACCACGGGTGTACCCGCGGCCATGGCCTCGACCAGCACGATGCCGAAGCTCTCGCCGCCGGTGTTCGGGGCGCAGTAGACGTCGGCGCTGCGCATCGCCGACGCCTTCTCGGCGTCATCGACCAGACCGAGGAAGCGCAGGTGCCCCGCATGCTCGCCGACGGTCTCCTTGAGTGCCTCCTCGTCGCCGCGGCCGACGACCAGCACCTCGACGTCCGGGCAGGCCGCCACGAGCTTGGGCAGCGCGCCGACGAGCACCTGCATGCCTTTGCGCGGCTCGTCGAACCGGCCGAGGAACAGCACGGTGCGGCCGGGCCGCGGATAGCCGGGCAGCAGCGGCGCGTTGTCGAACGCCGACACGTCGACGCCGTTGGGAATCTCGACGGCATCCGAGCCCAGGGCTTCCATCTGCCAGCGCCGTGCCAGATCGGACACCGCGATGCGGCCCATGATCTTCTCGTTCCAGGGCCGCAGAATTCCCTGAAAGACGTTGAGTGTCAACGACTTCGTGGTCGACGTATGGAACGTCGCGACGATCGGGCCGTTGGCCACCATGAGCGCCAGCAGCGACAGGCTCGGGGCATTGGGCTCGTGCAGGTGCAGCACGTCGAAGTCGCCCTCGACGATCCAGCGCTTGACCATCCGCCGAGTGGCCGGACCGAATCGCAACCGCGCCACGGAGCCGTTGTACGGGATGGGCACGGCCTTGCCGCCGGAGACGACGTAGTCGGGCAGGTCGGCGTGCGTCTCGGCCGACGAGGGTGCCAGCACGCTGACCGTGTGGCCGTAGCCGCGCATCACCTCGGCCAGTTGCAGCACGTGTGCCTGAACGCCGCCCGGTACGTCGAACGAGTACGGGCACACCATGCCGATGCGCATCAGTCGTTCCCGGCCAACCGGGCCCGACGTTCCTCGGACAGGTCGGCCAGCCACTGCGGTTGCAGCATGTGCCAGTCCGTGGGGTGCGCGGCGATGCCCGCCTCGAAGCGGGTGGCCAGAGCCTGCGTGATGGTCGCGACGTCGCCGCTCGAGGTGTCGACCGGCCCGGAGATGTCGAACTGCCAGTCGTTGGGCTTGTTCCAGCAGTGCACGGTCAGCAGCGTCGCACCGGTCTTCAGCGCGAGCTTGGCAGCGCCGGCAGGCATGCGGGTCGGCTCGCCGAAGAGGTTGACCTGCACGCCATTTCGGGACAGGTCCCGGTCGGCCATCAAGCAGACGATGCGGTTGGCCTCCAACCGCTCGGTCAGCACGTCGAACGGCGGCCGCACTCCCCCCGTCAGCGGCAGAATCTCGAATCCCAGCGACTCGCGGTACTCGACGAACCGGTTGTACAGCGACTCGGGTTTGAGGCGCTCGGCCACCGTCGTGAACTTGCCGTACTGGTGCACCACCGAGACACCGGCCATGTCCCAGTTGCCGCTGTGCGGCAGCGCCAGGATGACGCCGTTACCGTTCTCGAGCCCGCGGGCGATGTGGTCGGTACCCACCAGGCAGTGCCGGAGCCTCTCCCCGAGCGTGCGCTGGTTCATCGACGGCAGCCGGAAGGCCTCCCGCCAGTAACGGCCGTACGACGCCAGCGAGGCGCGGATGACGCGGCCCGGCACCTTGGCCGGCCGCACACCCAGCACCCGGGCCAGATTCTTGCGCAACTGCTCGGGACCACCGCCGCGGGCCGCATACAGCGCACCGGCGTCGAACATGTTGCGGGCGGCGAACTCCGGCATGGTCCGGATCAGCCCCCAGCCCGCGGCATAGCCGAGGTCCTTGAGCTGCTCGCCCATCGGGACGTCGAAACCCCCGAAGGACGGCACACCGCCGGTGGGGACGCTCATTGCTGCTCCTTCGACGGTGCACTCGACGGCAGCGGCTGGTCGGCGCCCGGCGAACGGCGCACCGAGGCGACCCGCTGGCCCAGCGTGATGATGCTGGCCACCGCCAGCAGCCACATCGCGATGGGCAGCGCCAGCGGCAGCGGATGGATCGGCAGATCCGAGAAACCGGCGCCCACCAGCACGATGATCAGCCGCTCGGGGCGTTCGATGAAGCCGCCGTCGGCGTTCAGTCCGCTGGCTTCGGCGCGGGCCTTGATGTACGAGATGACCTGCGAGGTGACCAGGCAGATCAACGTGGCGACGGCCAGCGGCTTGTCGTGCATCTCGAACGCGATCCACCACAGCAGGCCGCAGAACACGGCGCCGTCACCGATGCGGTCGCAGGTCGCGTCGAGCACCGCACCGAGTCGCGTGCCGTAGCCGCGTTCGCGGGCCATGGCGCCGTCGAGCATGTCGGCGAGCACGAAGAACCAGACCACCAGGGCGCCGTACCAGAGGTGCCCCGTCGGGAACAGCGTCAGCGCGCCGACGACCGACGCGGTGGTGCCCAGGACGGTGACGCTGTCCGGCGTCAGGCCGATGCGCAGCGCTCCCCGGGCCAGCGGGCGGCTCAACTTGGTGTAGGCCGCGCGGGTCAGGAGGTAGAAGTCGCTCACGGGGCGTCCTCAGTCCTTCCCGTCGCTCCGCTCGCCCCGGCCCCGTCCTGCGCCGCCCACTCGTCGGCCAGCAGCTTGCGGGTGTCGCGCAGCAGCTGCGGGATCACCTTGGTACCGCCTATGACGGTGATGAAATTGGCGTCGCCGCCCCAGCGCGGCACCACGTGCATGTGCAGGTGGTCGGCCAGCGAGCCGCCGGCCGAGGTGCCCAGGTTGAGCCCGACGTTGAAGGCGTGCGGGTTCGAGATGGCCTTCATCACGCGAATTGCCTTCTGGGTGAACGCCATCAGCTCGCTGCTCTCGGCCTCGGTCAGGTCCTCGAGCTCCGACACCTTGCGGTAGGGCACGACCATGAGGTGCCCCGGGTTGTACGGGTACAGGTTGAGCACCGCGTACACCTGTTCGCCGCGGGCGACGATCAGGCCTTCCTCGTCGGACATCGTGGGAATGTCGATGAAGGGCTGCTTCGAGCCCGCGGACGTACCCTCGCCGCCCTTCATCGGAGCGTCGACGATGTAGCTCATCCGGTGCGGCGTCCACAGCCGCTGCAGGTAGTCGACGTCACCGACACCCCGGTCCACAATGGCGTCTCCGACGCCGGGGTCCACGATGCTCCGATCCTCGGTCACGCCTGTGAGCCCCGCGCCTCGTTCACCAAATCTGCCGTCGGGAAAGCGTTTTCGCGACGCGTGATCCACCCGGCGATGAGATCGACGGCCTCGGCGACCGGGACGCCGTTGACCTGGGTGCGGTCACCGAACCGGAAGGAGACGGCACCCGATTCGATGTCCTTGTCGCCCGCGAGCAACATGAACGGCACCTTCTGATTGGTGTGGTTCACGATCTTCTTCGCCATCCGGTCGTCGCTGCCGTCGACCTCGACGCGAATGCCGCGCGACTTCAGTTGCGCCGCAACGTCGTACAGGTAGTCCAGGTGCGCGTCGGCGACCGGGATGCCGACGACCTGCACCGGTGCCAGCCAGGCCGGGAACGCGCCGGCGTAGTGCTCGGTGAGCACGCCGAAGAACCGCTCGATGGACCCGAACAGCGCGCGGTGGATCAGCACCGGACGCTGACGGCTGCCGTCGGCCGCCGTGTACTCCAGCTCGAACCGGTCGGGCATGTTGAAGTCCAGCTGGATGGTCGACATCTGCCAGCTGCGGCCCAGCGCGTCCTTGACCTGCACCGAGATCTTGGGGCCGTAGAACGCCGCGCCGCCCGGGTCGGGCACCAGGTCCAGACCGGAGGCCTCGGCGACCTCGCGCAGGGTCTCGGTGGCCTCGTCCCACAGCTCGTCGGAGCCGACGTACTTGTCCGGGTCCTTGGTGGACAGCTCCAGGTAGTAGTCGTCCAGGCCGTAGTCGCTCAGCAGATCCAGCACGAACTGCAGCAGCGTGGTCAGCTCGTCGCGCATCTGGTCACGGGTGACGTAGATGTGCGCGTCGTCCTGCGTCATGCCGCGCACGCGGGTCAGGCCGTGGACGACGCCCGACTTCTCGTACCGGTACACGCTGCCGAACTCGAACAGCCGCAGTGGCAGCTCGCGGTACGACCGCCCCCGCGACCGGAAGATCAGGTGGTGCATGGGGCAGTTCATGGGCTTGAGGTAGTAGTTCTGCCCCGGCTTGCGCAGCGTGCCGTCCTCGTTGAACTCCGCGTCGATGTGCATCGGCGGGTACATGCCGTCGGCGTACC
The DNA here is from genome assembly GCF_045311035.1 of Mycobacterium sp. SMC-13. NCBI lineage: Bacteria > Bacillati > Actinomycetota > Actinomycetes > Mycobacteriales > Mycobacteriaceae > Mycobacterium > Mycobacterium sp. SMC-13. The sequence continues at coordinate 249,386 of NZ_JBJIAI010000001.1, read as the reverse complement.
ACTCCAGGTGACCCGAGGTGATGTACAGCTGCTCTTTGGTGATGTGCGGGGTGTTGACGAACTCGTAGCCGGCTTCCTGGTGCTTGCGGCGCGAGTAGTCCTCCAGCTCGCGGCGCACGATGCCGCCCTTCGGATGGAACACCGGCAGGCCCGAGCCCAGCTCGTCGGGGAAGCTGAACAGGTCCAGCTCCACGCCCAGCTTGCGGTGGTCGCGGCGCAGCGCCTCCTCGATCAGCTCGAGGTGCTTGTCGAGGGCCTCCTGCGACTCCCAGGCGGTGCCGTAGACGCGCTGCAGGCTGGCGTTCTTCTGGTCGCCGCGCCAGTACGCGGCGCTGCTGCGGGTGAGCTTGAACGCCGGGATGTGCTTGGTGGTCGGGATGTGCGGGCCACGGCACAAGTCGCCCCAAACCCGTTCGCGGGTGCGGGGATTGAGGTTGTCGTAGGCCGTCAGCTCGTCGCCGCCGACCTCCATGATGTCGGCATCACCGGACTTGTCGTCGACCAGTTCGAGCTTGTACGGCTCCTTGGCCAGCTCTCCGCGGGCCTGCTCCTTGGACTCGTACACGCGACGGTCGAACAGCTGACCATCTTTGATGATCTTCTGCATGCGCTTCTCGAGCTTGGCCAGATCCTCCGGCGTGAACGGCTCGGCGACGTCGAAGTCGTAGTAGAAGCCGTCGGTGATCGGCGGGCCGATACCGAGCTTGGCCTCCGGGAACAGGTCCTGCACGGCCTGGGCCAGCACGTGGGCGCACGAGTGGCGGATGACGCTGCGGCCGTCCTCGGTGTTCGCGGCGACCGGGATGACCTCCACGTCGACGTCCGGGGTCCAGGACAGGTCGCGCAGGCGGCCGTCGGCGTCCTTGACCACGACGATGGCGTCGACCTCGCCGCGCTGCGGCAGCCCGGCCTCACGGACCGCGGCGCCGGCGGTAGTCCCGGCAGCGACCCGGATCGGGGCTGCTGGTGCGGGGCTGGCGACGGCGGTCATCGAGACACTCCTACTGGTTAGGTGACGATCGCGACCATGCTATCGGCACCGGTCATCGCTTCGCGGGCCAGCGCCGCCTCAAGGCTGACCCGGCTTGAGCCTGACGAAGAGGGCCTCGGCATCGGCGAGCACCGTGTCGCCGTCCAGCAGCGCGCCGGTGATGAAGATCTTGCGGCCCTCGACGCGCTCCAGCGTCGCGGTGGCGCGCAGGTCTTTTTCGACCGGGACGATCTGCCGATAGTTGATGTGCAGGTAGGCGGTGCGCTGGAACGGGCTGTCGGTCAGGCGGTAGGCGGCATGCCCCAGCACCGAGTCGAACAGCAGCCCGATGGACCCGCCGTGCGCGGCACCGTTGCGGCCGAGGTGGAAGCGCCGGAAGCGGACGGGACCGGCGATCCGGCCGTCATCGGTGACCTTGAGATCCGACGGCACGTTCAGGACGTTGCCGCGGTTGGGCAGATCGAGCCGACGGCCCGAAGGTGAGTGCCACTCGTCGGCGCGGTACGGCGCCAGCAGAGCGTTGGCCTGTTCGATGAGGTTCGCGGCCTGGGTGATGACGTCGTCCGGTGCATCAGCGCCGCGCGCGTGGTCGCCGGCCATGCGGACGGATTCGACGAACCTGCCGTAGTCCGGGCCGCCCTGGGTGGTCGGTTTGGGCGGGTTGAATCCTCCACCGGCATGCTTATCCACCTGTTTCTCTTATCACGGTGGCAAGGTGGCCCTATGCGACTGAGCGACCTGGCCGGGCTGGCATTCACCTACCCCGACGTCGGGGCAACCGCCGGCGAGCTGCCGGAGGGCTACCACCACGTGCACGCGGAGGCCCGGATCGGTTCGGGTCGAGCACGATTCGACGAGGCGGCCGGCGCGGTCCTGCGGTGGGGTATGCAGCGGGGTGTCGGCATGCGGGTGGAGGCGACCACCGTCACCGCCGCGGCGGGCACCGACATGCTGGGCCGTCTCGGACCCGTGCAGGTCCCGTGCCGCGTGGTGTACGTCGTCGACGAACCCGACCGGCGCGGATTCGCGTACGGGACACTGCCAGGTCACCCGGAATCCGGCGAGGAACTGTTCAGCGTGCGCTACGACCCGGCCACCGGCGCGGTCTTCGCCGAAGCGACAGCGTTCTCGCGGCCGGCGCTCTGGTGGAGCCGGCTTGGAGCTCCGGTCTCACGGGTCGCCCAGCGGGTGATCGCGCAGCGCTACCTGCGCGCCGTTTGAGCGATCGGGCGGCTCGGCCGGTGCGCGGGCCTGCCGCTCCGCCGCTGAAGCGGCAGGCCCGCGATGTGTTGTCACTGTTGAGTTGTCAAGGTGCGCAATGCTTTAGGTGTTATGCGGCCGCGTCGAGGCGCATGGTGCGGCGGTTGTAGGCGGGTATCGGTTTTCGTTGCGGGTCGACGGTCGCCGGTGGGATGAGCCAGGGGTGTTTGTCCAGGCCCATGACCACATCCCAGCCGTCGTGGTGGACGTTGGCGTGGCAGGCCGGGCACAGCAGGCACCCGTTGGCTAGTGATGTCTCACCGTGGTGGGTCCAGTGGATGATGTGGTGGGCGTGGGTGCGTCCGGGTGGGGCGCCGCATTTGATGCAGCACTGATCCCGCAGATACAGCGCTTTGCGCAGGTGCGGCGGGAACAGCCGCTTCTCCCAACCCATGTCCAGCGGTACCTGTTCGCCGTCGACGATGATCGTGGTGACGGTGGTGTCGCAGCAGATTCGTTCCAGGGTCATGGTGCTGATCGACCCGATGAATTCCAACGCCGCCAAATCCGGGGCATCCGCCGGGACGGTCACCAGTAGCTGCGTGCGCGGCGCGGAAGCGCCGTCGCCTCCGCGGGCCGCGATGTCCAGCACCGCTTCCAGCGCATCCGCCCGGCGCCGGGACGCGGACCGCATGTCGGGGCTGCCGTCGGGTTCGGGCCGCGGTGCCGAGTGTTCCTCGATCGCTGCGACCAGCTTGGCGCCCACCTCCACGTCCAAGTCCGCGCGCACCTGCACCCGACCATCGGAGGTGACGCGGTGCTCGACGGTGTTGACCGACCGGTCCTCCGCGGCCGGCAACCCACCTTCAGCGGCGGCGACCCGGTTGCCCAACCGACGGGCGCGTTTGTCGATGTCGGCGGGCGTGGCGCCGGAGAAGAACTGCCCCAGCAGATCGGTCACCTGCTGGTACCGCGTCTCCTCGTCCAGCTCACCGGGTGCGCGGGCGCGGATGTGGTTGATGCCTTTGACGATCGCATCGACATGCTCCCCGGAGATCGCACCGTCGGCGGCATGGGCCGCGAGCGTGGGCAACGCCGGCAAGGCTCCCGATACCCGGATAAAGCGCTCGGCCACCGATGGCGCACACCCCAGCGCCATCAGCAGCTCCCTCGGTGTCCGCCCCTGCGCGGCGGCCGCTCCACAGCGGTCCAGCACTCCGGTCAGCATCGCCGCCACATGATCGGCCACATTGCGCAGCTTCATCACGCACGTCATCGCCGCCACCGCGTCGTCCCTGGACATGTCGTCGGAGACCTGCACGCCACGCAGGTGGCCGAGAAGAGCGTTGAGATCCGGTGCGATTCCCATGCCCAATTGTATCGAACACATGTTCGAATCACAAGGCTTCTACTGCTTCAAACTTCTGGCAGGCAGCGGAGGAACTGTTGCAATGGCGCCGTGTCGGCGGGACCGAAGAGGGGCCAACGCGACACCTCCGGCCGATCAGCCCGCACACCCTGCCAGACGACCTGACTGTGATTCACCCAGCCACTGCTGACCAGGTGTTGTAGCTTTCACACGAAACTGACACGCCGAGGAGTACTGGGTGGAGCCGACACGATTCGGGCAGTACGAGCTGCGCGAACTGATAGGCCGCGGCGGTATGGGCGAGGTCTACGTCGCCTATGACACCAACACCCAGCGCACCGTCGCGCTCAAGGTACTGCCACCGCACCTCGCCAAGGACCCCGTGTTCCAGGAGCGGTTCAAGCGCGAGTCCCAGGCGGCCGCGGGCCTCAACGAGCCGCACGTCGTCCCCATTCATGGTTACGGCGAGATCGACAGCCAGCTCTACCTGGACATGCGGCTCATCGAAGGGCGCACCCTCGCCGAAATCCTGGCCGACACCGAGCATCGCCCGAGCCCCGACTTCTCCGTCCGAATCATCGAGCAGATCGCCGCGGCCTTGGACGCGGCCCACGGAACCGGGTTGATCCACCGGGACATCAAGCCCTCCAACATCCTGGTGACCGATCACGACTTCGCCTACCTGATCGACTTCGGCCTCGCCCGCACCGCCGGTGAGCACGGATTGACCACGGCCGGAAGCACTCTCGGCACCTTGGCGTACATGGCGCCCGAGCGATTCGAGGGCGGCCAGGCCGACCCCCGCTCGGACATCTACGCACTGACCTGCGTGCTGTACGAATGCCTCACCGGCCGGCGGCCGTATCCGGCCGACAGTCTCGAGCACCAGATCGCCGGGCACGTCAGCGCGCCCGCGCCGAAGCCCTCTGACGTCGACCGGCGGCTCGCGGCATTCGACGACGTCATCGCCAAAGGCATGGCCAAGAAACCCGGCAAGCGCTACCAGCACGCGGGTGAACTCGCCGCGGACGCCCGCGCCGCACTGAGCGCGCAGGTCCGCGTCTCGGGCCGCACCGGCACGCGCACGGGCTCGGGACGCCATGCGGTGCCGACCGACGAACCGAAGCGCCGCACCCGGCAGATCGTCGTCGCCGTCGGCGCGGTGATCGTGCTGGCCGCCGGTGCGGGAACGGCATGGCTCTACTGGTCCCGGCAACACCAGGTCGGGCCGTCGGGTTCGGTGCCGTCGATCGCCGCCAAGCTACCTGCCGATCTCAAGGATTCGGGACGACTGGTCGTCGGCGTCAACATTCCTTATGCGCCAAATGAATTCAAGGCGCCCGACGGCAAGTTCACGGGTTTCGACGTCGACCTGATGACGGCGGTGAGCCGGGTCCTCGGACTTGAGCCGGAGTTCCGGGAAATCGGAATCTCCAAGATCGTCGCTTCGGTGCATGACGGCCTCATCTCGGTCGGGGCGTCCTCGACCACCGACACCAAACAGCGGGAGAAGTCAGCCGACTTCGTCACCTACTTCAAGGCCGGCGTGCTGTGGGCCAGGCGGGCCGGATCGAGTGTGGATCCCAACGCGGCGTGCGGATTACGGGTGGGCGTGCACCTCGGCTCGGTCGAGGAGACCGACCACCTGCCGGCCCGCAGCGCGGCATGCGTGGCGGCCGGCGTGACACCCATCGAGATCGTCCCCATCGCCGGCCAGGACGGCGTCACCGCCGCACTGCTCGCCGGCACCGTCGACGCCATGGCAGCCGACTCGCCCGTCACCGGCTACGCCATCAAACTGAGCGGCGGCAAGCTGGAAGCGGCCGGCGGCATCGTCGATGCGCAGCCCTACGGGTGGCCGGTGGCCAAGGGCTCGGCGCTCGCTGCCGCGTTGCAGGCGGCGCTCAAACATCTGATGCAGACCGGTGAATACCGGGAGATCGCCACCAAATGGGGTGTGGAGATGGGCATCATCGACAAGCCGGTCATCAACGGCGCACTGCGCTAGGCCGGCTACTTCGGCCCGATGTCCGCACCCAGCCACCTGCGGCTGACCGCCGCGTAGCTGCCATCACCTTGAATAGTGCTGAGCCACTCGTTGATTCGCTGTTGCAGCGCCACGGCATCCTTGGGCATCAGGTAGGCCTTCTGCGCGACGGTGAACGGCTGGTCGGTCGACACTCCGCACAATTGCGGATGTTGCGTGACCTGCCAACGGATTTCGCTGCCGTCGGTGATCATGACGTCGGCCTTGCCCTCTATGACCTGATCGAAAATGGTGTTGTTGTCCGGATATTCGATGATGGTGGCGTGGTGCAGATTGGCGCGGTCGAATTGTTCATTGGTACCGCCGGGATTGGCGACCACTCGCACTCCCCCACGGTCGATGTCGGATAGCGAGCGGTACTTCGCGGCATCGGCGCACCGCACTATCGCAGCTTTACCGTCGCGCAGATACGGGTCGGAGAACAGCGCCTTGGCGGCCCGGTCCGCGGTGACGCTGATGCCGCCGACCGCCAGTTCACATTTCTGCCCCAGGTCGGCCATGAGCGTGGGCCAGGTGGTGGGCACCAGATGCAGCTCCACACCGGATTCTCGGGCGAAATCCCGGACCAGATCGATGTCCATGCCGCTCCACTCGCCGGCGGCGTCACGGTAGGTGAACGGGCGATAATCGCCGGTGCTGCACACCGTCAGCGCCTGCGGCGTGGATTTCTCCTGCGGCGAGCTGCATGCTGCCACCGCCGCCACGACCAGCACCGACGCCGCCGCGAACACTGTGCGTCTCATGCAGCCAGACTCTCATGCGACCACCAACTCGCCTACGCTGGCTATATGCGTCGAATCGCGGCACTCGCAGTGGCAGGCGTACTGCTCAGTGCCTGCACGCAGACCGTGCCGGGACAGGCGGGCGCGCCAGATGACCTCAAGTGGCAACGCCCCATCACCGATTCGGTTTCCAGCCTGGGAGGCACGCTCGGCACGGTCGGGGAAGCCATGACCGCGCACGACTTCGTCGCCATGTCGCGGGATTGCACGAAACTGCAAGGCACGTTGGACGATCTCGGCAAGAATCTGCCGACTCCCGACGCGGACGTCAACTCGTCGTTGCAGGACAGCATCGACAACTTCCGGTCGTTCGCCCGCGTCTGCACGATGATGACGCCGGGCACGGCGGACGCGTCGCTCGATCAGCTGAGCGGCTACCTGGACCGCGGCGACAGCTCCATGCGAAAAGCCTTGCAGCAGATGGGCATCGAGCTGCCGACCGCCCGCTAGCCGGCCGGTTTGTAGGCAACCAGCCCAACGGCCGCCAGATGCGCGCGATGTCGTGAATAGGACGCCCGCAACTGCCTGACCCGGCGACGGGCTTCCGGATGCCCCGCGAGCTTCGCAACGAAACGGATTGCGCCCCAGACACCTTCGTCGGCGATCTGGCGTCGCAGCGCCAGCGGTGACGCTCGCGCGATCCGCACCCGCTCGACCGTCAGCCCCGCATCCGCCAGCAGTTGCTCCCACCCTGCCACCGTCAGCGGCCGGATTTTGGTCAGCGCGGCGCCGGCCAACTGACCCGCGATGTCGGCAGCCTCGGCCTGGGTGTCGGGCGCCATCGCCAATTCGTGCACCGCATAGCGACCACCCGGGCGCAGCAACCGCGCGGCTTCTGCAACGATCGCCTCCTTGGCGTCCCCGTCGTGCAGGGTGAGCAGCCACTCGCCGATCACCACATCCGCGCTGCCGTCGGGCAGGCCCGTATGTGCGGCATCGCCGACGCGCACGTTGTCTTGTCCCGCCACCAGAGCGGCGGTGTCGGCGGCATCACGGTCCTGTTCGACGCCCAGGTACGAACGCGGGGCGCGGGCCAGAATCTCGGCCGCGGTACGCCCCATACCGGGCGCGAATTCGACGACATCGGCATTGCTGACGTCCACATCGTCCAGCAACGCGCGCGTCAAATGCATGCCGCCGGGCCGCAATACCCGTTTCCCGAGTCTGGCAAGGAGCCAATGTCCGGCCACCGTGTAGTCGCCCCGGTCCGCTCTCGGCAGCGCCGGCGGGATCGGGTGCGGTGGGGCGTAATTGCCGTAATGCCAATGGTTCATCGCTATTGCGATTCCCGCTCAGCCCGCCCGCAAACGTGCTCCGGCCAATGGCGTTCCACCGCAGGTCAACCCGTTGCCGCCCATAGTTCGTCAACTCCCAGTATGTTGGCCCTGTCGTTCGGTCCTACGTTGTGCCCGAAGGAGCCACATGACCATCGCGTCCCAGCGTCATCGCGTCGTCGTCATCGGATCGGGATTCGGTGGCCTGCAGGCCGCCAAGGCCCTCAAACGTGCCGACGTCGACATCACCTTGATCTCACGCACGACGACCCACCTCTTCCAACCATTGCTGTACCAGGTCGCCACCGGCATCCTCTCCGAAGGCGAGATCGCGCCCACGACGCGACTGGTCCTGCGCAAGCAGAAGAACGTCACGGTCCGCCTCGGCGAGGTCGAGCACATCGACCTGAAGGCACAGACCGTCACCTCCAAGCTCATGTCGCAAGTGACGGTCACGCCGTACGACAGCCTGATCGTCGCGGCCGGCGCCCAGCAGTCCTACTTCGGCAACGACCACTTCGCGACGTTCGCGCCCGGTATGAAGACCATCGACGACGCCCTCGAACTGCGCGGCCGCATCCTGGGTGCGTTCGAGGCCGCCGAGGTGGTCACCGACCCGGCGGAACGCGACCGCCGGCTGACGTTCGTCGTCGTGGGCGCCGGACCGACCGGCGTCGAACTGGCCGGGCAGATCGCCGAGTTGGCGGAGCGCACCCTGGCCGGCGCGTTCCGCAGCATCAAGCCACAGGACTGCCGCGTGATCCTGCTGGACGCCGCGCCCGCGGTGCTGCCGCCGATGGGTCCCAAGCTCGGCGCCAAGGCGCAGAAGCGCCTGGAGAAACTCGGCGTCGAGATCCAGCTCAACGCGATGGTCAGCGACGTCGACTACAAGGGCATCACCGTCAAGGACAAGGACGGCACCGAGCGCCGCATCGACTGCGCCTGCAAGGTCTGGTCGGCCGGTGTGCAGGCGAGCCCGCTGGGCAAGCTCATCGCCGAGCAGTCCGACGGCACCGAGACCGACCGGGCCGGGCGCGTCGTGGTCGAACCCGACCTCACGGTCAAGGGGCACCCGAACGTCTTCGTCATCGGTGATCTCATGGCCGTCCCAGGCGTGCCGGGCATGGCGCAGGGTGCGATCCAGGGCGCCACCTACGCCGCCGACATCATCAAGCGGTCCCTGGCCGGCCAGGACGACCCGGCCAACCGCGAGCCCTTCAAGTACTGGGACAAGGGCAGCATGGCGACCGTGTCGCGGTTCGACGCGGTCGCCCAAGTGCCGGTGCCGTTGACCAAGAAGAAGCTGGAATTCGCCGGACCGTTCGCGTGGCTGTCGTGGCTGGTGCTGCACCTGGTCTATCTGGTGGGCTACAAGAACCGCGTGACGACACTGTTCACCTGGTTCGTCACCTTCCTGGGCCGCGGGCGCGCGCAGATGGCGATCACCAGCCAGATGATCTACGCGCGCACCTCGATGCAGCTGCTGCAGAACCAGCTGAACGCATTGGCCGCAGCCGACAAGGTCGAGAAGAACGAATCCGCCTAGACGCGCATGGAGATCCGTTGGAACACAGACCATACGGAACGGCTTCGCCGCGTTGTGGTCGGCTGGGACGGCACCGAGGCCGGTGCGCCGTGCTACCCGCCGGGCTGGGAACCTGAGCCCGACGATCTGCACCTGCTGCGGATTGCGGCAGCCCACGGCGCATGCGCGACGGGCACGTATCGATATCGGCGACCCCCGGCGGATCACGGATATTCGCCGTTTGTCGCGCGGCTGACCGACGAAGCGGACTTCGACTTCACCGGCCGGCACCGCGCCCTACTCGCGCGAATGAGCTGGGAGCTGTCGGATCCCTACGACGACGAGGACATCCCCGGCGCCGACCCCAAACGGCCGTACGGCGACTTCACCTTCTACCAGATCGAAATGGCGCTGACGCTGGGCCTGATCCCGGCGCAGAAGCCGCCCGACCACGATCCGATGACGCCCGAGATCGCGCAAGCCATGACGGACCTGCATTTCCAGATGCAGCCGGCCCTGCAAATCTTCCTGCGGCACTTCGACATTGACGACGGCCGGGTGTTCCGCGGTGAGGAGTGGGGCGGCTGGGTGCCAGCCTGACCGTCAGTCGGCGTGATCGGGACTCCAGGTACTCGGCAGCATCGGCGCACGCGCGCCGTCGCCGAACTGGTCGCCGGTTACCGCGGTCAATCCGGCCGGGGTCGTTCCCGCCCTCGATACCGCCCCGGTGAACCCCATGGGCCCGGCGCCGCTGTCCGATACGCCGGATGCCCATTCCGGGGCGACATCGAGGTCCATGTATTCGACAGCGTCACCTTCTTGTTGGCGCCGACTTCGGCGTCGGCGTGCCTGCCGGGCCGCCGCCGCAGCGGCCGAGGCTTCTCGGGCCGTCGCGGACTCCCGCGCCGACGCGGCGGCGTCGACACGCGTCTGACGCTGAAGCCACGCGCTCGCGCCGATTCCCGAACCGTCACCGACCGCATACGGAAAGCCGGGGTCGCCGACTGGCGGCGGTGCACTGGGTGCCGGTGTGGCGGGCGACGACACCGTGCCGGTCGGCGCCGGCGCAGAGGCACTTGCCGGGCCGGACGCGGGGGCGGCCGTTGACACCGGACTCGGCGTCGGGGCCGTGGCGATGGCGGGCATGGGCGTTTCCTGCGCCGCGGGCAGCGGCTCCGCACCGATCGCCGTCGGAGGCACCTGGATGCCCGCCAGCCCCGCGAAACCGGCCACCCAACCGAGGTTGGCGATCGCCAGGCCAAGTGCCGGCTGGATCAACGCCGGCGCGAACTGGCCCAGCACCGAAGCCAGTTGGGAGGCATGGAAAGTCACGTCCGCCAACACCATCGGCAGATTGGTCAGCAGTGCGGCGGGATCGGTCAGCAAGTTGTTCCACAACAGTTCGAGGTGTTCGCCCATCTCGGCGCCGACGTCGAACCACCACTCCAGATCCGTCGGATCCAGATCGCCGTGGCCGTGGTCATGATCGTGGTCGTGGTCATGATCGTGGTCGTCGTGCGCCACGATCTGCGGCGCGGGCGTGGCGTGCGGCGCGGATGTCGTTGTCATCTCAGAAACGGCTTCATACGTCGCCATCGCAGTCGCGGCCTGTACCCACATGCGGACGTAGTCGGCCTCGGTGACCGCGATGGGAATCGTGTTGATACCAAAGAAGTTTGTGGCCACCAGTGCGGCCTGTGTCGCGTGGTTGGCGGCCAGTTCGGCGAGTGTGGGCATCGTGGCCAACGCGGCGCTGTAGGCGCCGGCGACAGCCTCATGCCGGGCTGCGCGGGCGTGGCTTTCCAGGCCGCTCTGGGTCAGCCACTCCAGATACGGAACGTGTGCGGCCACATATCTCTCGACGGTCGGCCCCTGCCACGCGCCCGCGTGCGTAGCCGCGAGGACGGCCCGAAGCTCCTCGGCGACTGCCGTGTAGGTCGCGCCGAGCGAGGACCATTCGGCGGCGGCCGCGAGCAATGGACCCGGGCCCGGACCGCTGCTGAGCAGTGCCGAATGCACCTCCGGCGGCAACGCCATCCACACCGGCATTGCCATCACGCATCCCCCCGCCAGTTAACGATAATGAAAACTATATTCATTAAGGCTAGCAGGTGGGTGCCGCAGTCCGAGAAAATGCGTTGCCCATCGGGCGAAGGCTCTGAAAGATGCGACCTGTCCAGGTCAACCCGCCAGCGCCCCCAGGAGTTCAGCCGTGTCCGACTTCTCGCCGGTCGTCACCGACTACTGGGCCGCCGCGTTCAGCGGAAAGACGTTGCACACCAACGAACATCTGACGATCACCGTCAACCCCGACCGCGCCCACGACGACAGCGCCGCGATCCTGCGGACGGCCCACGACGACCGGGTGTTGATCGCCGTGAGCCCCGCTCTCGCCGACGTGCTGACCAATGACATTGCCGCACTCGACAATCCGACCGAGGCCGACATCAGAGCCGCACTGGCCACCCGGGGCGTCGTGCTGAACGGCGCCGACAATGTGTTTTATCTCTCAGAATCGGCGGCCGACGACATTCTCCGCGACACCGGATCAGTCAACGTCCGCCCACTGACCGATCGCGACGCCGACATCTTCGCGTCGTTCAAAGCGGCTGTCTCCGAAGAAGACTGGGACGGCGCGTATGTGGAGCTCGACCATTGGGCAGTATTCGGCACGTTCGACGAACACGGGCACCTCGCCAGCATCGGCAGCATGTACCCGTGGGACGACGTGTTTCCGCTGGCCGACATCGGAGTCCTGACTCTGGACTCCGCGCGACGCCGAGGGCACGCAAACACGTTGGTACGTGAGATGTTTCGCTACGCGCTCACGCAGGGATTCGAGCCGCAATACCGATGCCAGCTGGACAATGCCGCCTCGATCAAGCTGGCCGCCAGTGTGAATCTGCAGCAGTTCGGGCAATGGGAAACTGTCATGCCCGACGATGCGTGACAGTGGGATTGTGTGGTGGTCCCGACTGGGATCGAACCAGTGACCTTCCGCGTGTGAGGCGGACGCTCTCCCCCTGAGCTACGAGACCGGGGAATCTCACCGACCGGATCGGTGCGACGACAGACACTAACACGTCCCGCGACCCGAACGGGAATCGCGTCCCGCCGACGCTGGACCACGCCCACCGGGACAGACCGAACCCATCACCGCGTCGCCTCAGGAGTCACGGGACACAACGCCCGAAACACCGGCCAAGACGCCGTCACCTCTGCGAACCAGGCCGTTTACCAGCGGTTTTCACGCGATTTGTATCTGCTCGCATTCGTGCACTAATGTCTTGCATCGCAACGGACGAACAAAGTTCAACCGGAGCGAAACGCGGATGTAGCGCAGTTGGTAGCGCATCACCTTGCCAAGGTGAGGGTCGCGGGTTCGAATCCCGTCATCCGCTCGAAGGTGCGAATGGCATCAGCCCCAGTGGTGGAGTGGCCGAGTGGTGAGGCAACGGCCTGCAAAGCCGTGCACACGGGTTCGATTCCCGTCTCCACCTCCAAGAGTTTCAACCCGGCGCGATTAGCTCAGCGGGAGAGCGCTTCCCTGACACGGAAGAGGTCACTGGTTCAATCCCAGTATCGCGCACCAGAGTTTCACGATAAGGCCCGGTTTTCGAACCGGGCCTTCTTTTTACCCGCACCCAGCAACCCGCAATATATTCGTACCATCGCGCTGTTTTTTCTCGAATCCACGTACAGGCCAGTGATGATGGCTGTAACGTCCAGCTCGCAATATCGGCATATTGCCGAACCGAGCTAACTCTCCGAGGTCGAAATGTTGCGTACGTTGATCGTTGCTGCCCTGATCACCTCTGCCGGCGTGGCCATCGCCCCCGTCGCGCAGGCATCCGGATACAAGAACTGTTCGGCAGCTCATGCCGACGGTCGGTACAACATTCCGCAGGGCGATCCCGACTACAAGGCGTCCCAAGATCGCGACAACGACGGCATCGCCTGCGAGGGCTGAGCAGAGCCCGCCGAGCGGGCTCAGACCGCGGCGGCCCGCCGGCCTTCATCCAGTTCTTCACGGACGTGTCGCTCGACAAGAAGTGGCACGAAATCCCGCACCGTGCAGGACGCGAAGGCTTCATGCGCGCGCCGAACCGCAATGGCAATCTGCGCGGGATCAAGGGCCGGATAGCGCTCCGCCAGGCGTGCCACGACGTCGTCGATCGCTAGCTCTTCGCTGAACTCGCGCATCGACATATTCTCGCGCAGCGCTCCCCCACACGAGGCCGAAACGAGATAACAGAGTCCGGTCACCGACCGGCGGCCACCTCGTCGTAGAAGATGCCCAGCCGGTCGATCCGCCAGAGCTGCCCGTACACCACCAGGACGGCGCCGAACACGGTCGGCCAGATGAGCAGCGCGCCGAGCCCCCACGTCAGCAACACGGCACCGGTCACCGCGCCGGCGACCCAAATTCTTTGGACGACAGCGAATCCCGCCGGCATCTGCGACCGGTCCTGCATCCACAGCCGCTCGCCGTAGATGCCGCGGGAGGACCAGGCGACCGGCCTGTCGACGGGCGCGAACGCGTGCGGGTTCCACCACAACCACGCGATGACCACGCCGACGGGCACCAGGGCCCACCAGCCGATCCAGACGCGACTCCAGATCGCGAGCATCATCAGCGGGATGGCGGCGAATCGCGTCCACACGCTCCATGGGTTGGCGTGGCGCCGCCAGGCCTCGTCGCTCATGCCCGCGGCGCGGGCGTACTTGTCCAAGAGCTTCATCGCAGCATTCCCCTCGCGAGAGTTCGGATGGTGGCCTCGAGGACTTCGTCGTACTCGGCGCCGAACCGGTCGCGGTTCATCACGAGCAGCCCGGCGGACCGCATGACACCCAGCAGGGCGGCCGGCGTGATGTCGTCGACCAGGACGCCGGCACGCTGGCCGGCCGCGAGGTAGTCGAGCACCGGACGGACGATCTGCGGCATGACGCGCGCGAGTTGCTCGGACCCGACCCGGCGGGTGACCGCCGCCAGTTCGTCGGCATGGGTCAGCAGCCTCCGGTAGAACGGATCGTCGACCAGGACGTCGGTGATCGCCCGCATGAGGCCGACGAGGTTCTCCTCATCGACGGGCCGGGCCAGCGCCTCGGCGAGCCGAGCACCCACCTGGGGCGCACGCCGCAGCATCACCTCGAGATAGAGCGACTCCTTCGAGTCGAAGAACGCATAGAAGCTGCCTTTGGCGATCCCCGCCGGCTGGACGAGTTCATCCAGCGACGTCTTCTTCAGCCCCTGGGTGGCGAACAACCGCTCGGCAGTTTCCACCAGCACGCGCACGATGCGGTCCTTCTCATCGGGCGTGAACGCCACTGCCATAGCTATGACTCCTTTGGTCATTTAGTCACAGCCTACGCGTTTGCGACCCCTGCCGCCAGGGCATTCAACAACCGCTGATCACCCCGAAGGGCCACGCACAGTGAACGCCGGCGGATTTACCTCACCCGGCGTGTAACGATTTACTGCCTCGCATCGATGAACCTCTTCACCGCAGCGTTCTCGATAGCCATCGGACGTGCCGACCGTCTGCGTAGCTAATACGCCAACTCATTCTTGGCGGTACTCGAGCTCAGTAGGTGGTCCGCGCACCCAAATGCTCGGACAACAGCACCATCATGCCAGTTCAAGCGGCCCGCTAACCGCTCGCCGGCAGATTGGTCCGCGCAACCGGCTGACCGCCACATCAGTCTCAGCAGTCAACCAGCCGAGGAACTGACCGATGGATGCCAGCAAATCAAATTCCGCGAAATATCCATTTGCGAAAAGTTCGCTCATTTGGTTGCGCCAAGCTCGAAAGTGGTCTACAAATGTTTGCTGTAAGCGAGTTTCGCTCCAGGAGGGACACCAATCATGGCTAACATCACCACTCGCATCGCAGGATCGATTGCTCTCGCTGGCGGCGCCGCGGTCATCGCGCTCGCCGGCGCGGGCGCGGCATCGGCCGACACCAACACCCCGACCAACCCGATCCAGCAGATCGGCCAGTTCGGCACCCAGCTCAACCAGGCCATCGGCACGTTCGGCACCCAGAACGAGCAGGCCCTGGGCCAGGCCGGCACGTGGTACAACCAGGCCGCCGGCACGGCGGGCACCTACTACAACCAGGGCGCCGGTCAGCTCGGCACGTACACCACCCAGCAGCTCGTCGGCCTGGTCGGCGGCGTCTTCGCACCGCAGCACTGATTTCGCGCAACACATCGTCAGGGCGTGGGCCGCAACGGCCCGCGCCCTGCGCTGTTTTCTCGGCCACTATGCGCCCCACGCACATAGCTAGAAGAGCTAAACTTTGACCTCATGAGCTCAAAGACGTCGATCGCCGCTGCCGCGGCACTGGCCGTGGTGAGCTGGGGCGCATCGGCGGCGGTTGCCGTGGCCGACCCCACGCCCGCACCGCCCGGGCCCGCGGCGCCCGCCGGAGGCCTGAAGACCAGCATCGACGGTGACGGACTGTTCATCGTCGGCAAGGACATCGCGCCCGGCACCTATGCCACCGCCGGACCGGTCGGCGACAAGCGCTGCTACTGGCGCCGGATGAACAACGTGGACCCGCACGCAAAGAACAACGTCATCGACAGCGCCATGACCGCCAAGCCCCAGGTCGTGCTCATCGATGAGACCGACAAGGCGTTCAAGACCAGCGGCTGCCGGTCCTGGCACGTCACCGACGCGGCACCGGACTCCGCCGGACCGGGACCCAACATTTCGCCGCAGGCCCGCGCCGCGATCGCGATCCTCGGCACCCTCGGCGGAGGCGGTGGTGCTCCCGCGCCGGCACCCGCGCCCGCACCAGCGGCGCCTGCACCGCCAGCCACGCCGTAGTAGTGCATCCTTAGCGGCATGGACGTCGACGCGCTGCTGCAATCGATCCCGCCGCTGGCGGTGTATCTCGTGGTCGGGCTCGTGATCGGGCTCGAAAGCCTGGGCATTCCCCTGCCGGGCGAGATCATTCTGGTCACGGCCGCCGTCATGTCGTCCCGGCACACGCTGGACATCGACCCGGTGGGCGTCGGACTGTCCGCCGCCGCCGGCGCCATCATCGGCGACTCGATCGGATACAGCATCGGCCGCCGCTTCGGCATGTCGCTGTTCGAACGCCTGGGCCGCCGGTTCCCCAAACACTTCGGCCCCGGCCACGTCGCACTCGCCCGCCGGCTCTTCAGCCGCTGGGGCGTCTGGGCCGTGTTCTTCGGCCGCTTCGTCGCGCTGCTGCGCATCTTCGCCGGCCCGCTGGCCGGCGCGCTCAAGATGCATTACTCGCGCTTCCTGGCCGCCAACGCCGCCGGCGGCATCGTGTGGGCCTGCGGCACCACGGCCGTCGTCTATTACCTCGGTGTGGCCGCCGAGAAGTGGCTGGCCCGGTTCTCCTGGGTTGCGTTGCTGGTGGGCGGCCTGCTGGCCCTGACGGTGACCATCGTGCTCAAAGAGCGCACCGCCAAGGCGATCGAGCAGCTGGAAACCGAGCACGACTGGGACACCCTGCGACACTCGTAACTTCGTCAACTTGTGGTTGACGATTTCTCCTCGTCAACCTACGGTTGACGCATGGCTACATCTGCTGAATCCGCACACACCTCCACTCCCAATCCGATTGCCGGCACCATCCGTCTCGACGACCTCATCGAGGCGATCAAGAAGGTGCACACCGAACCGCTCGACCAACTCACCGACGCGATGCTCGCGGCCGAGCACCTCGGCGACATCGCCGACCATCTCATCGGCCACTTCGTCGACCAGGCGCGCCGTTCGGGGGCGTCGTGGACCGACATCGGCAGCAGCATGGGCGTCACCAAGCAGGCCGCGCAGAAGCGCTTCGTCCCCAAGGAACCCCGGCTCGACACCATGGATCCCAAGGACGGATTCAGCCGGTTCACCCCGCGCGCCCGCACCGCTGTCGTCGAAGCCCAGCAAGCCGCGCACACCTCGCGCAGCACCGAGATCACCCCCGACCATCTGTTGCTGGGACTGCTGACCGACCCCGGGTCACTGGCCATGGTCCTGCTGAGCAATCAGGGCATCACCGCCGACCAGATCCGCACGGCCGCCGCCGTACCCTTCGGCACCGCCGAACCCAAGGCCCTGATCCCATTCGACGGCGCCGCCAAGAAGGTGCTCGAACTGACCTTCCGCGAGGCACTTCGCCTGGGGCACAACTACATCGGGACCGAACACATCCTCCTGGCGCTGCTCGAATCCGAGGACGCCGACGGCCCGTTGCACCGCCTCGGCGTCGACAAGAGCCGCCTCGAAGCCGAGCTCGACAAGATGCTCACCGACTTCGTCGCCGCGCAGCAGTCGGTAGCGGAAGAGTCCGGGCCGGCGTGAGTGTCCACTGACAGGGACGAACCGGCGAGATCTGCTCCATTCCTGCGAGGCCGTGATGGCGGTGTGCCATCATGCGATGCAGTTGTAACGAGAGAGGACGCGATGAGCACGGGCGTGAACGGCAACAGGACCTACCGCTGGCTGGCGGGTTTGCTCGGTGCGTTGACCCTGCTGGCGGCCACGCTGGCGCCCTCGGCGGCAGCCGAGACCAGTATCGGCAACCTCGGCCAGACCCTCCGCGTCGACTACAAGGGCCTCGTCGCGGACGTCACCGTCCACAACGTGTTGCCGTCGGACGAGCCGCCGGGCTGGACCTGGAACGGCTCGCCGCGCTGGCGCAACCAGGGTGGCCCCTGGAAGGCCGACGTCACCGTGCACGTCATCTCGACACCCAACCCGCACTGGATGGCCACCGGGGTCACCTTCAGCGGTGTCACCCCCTACGCCGACGCCTACGCCTCCAAGCACACCGACGATCCCAACGCGCTGGAGCTCAAGCTGCTGAGCGCGCCCGCGGGCGCCACCGTCGACGGCGTCGTCTACTGGGACGTCTACCGCGGTCTGGTGACCAACGTGGTCATGCTCAACCCGGCCACCGGTACGCACCTCGCGCAGTGGAACATCTGGCAGCCGGGTGACCAGCTGCCCTGAGGCTCCGACAATCGGACATAAACTGCCCCTGCCCCTCGAGGACAGGGGCAGTTTCTGTTCGTGGACAAGGAGACCCCGATGACGGTGCAGGTGCGGCAGGCGCAGGCCGACGATCTGGCCGAACTCGCCGAGGTGGCCGCCGCGACGTTCCCGCTGGCCTGCCCGCCCTCGTCGACGCCGGAGAACATCGCAGCCTTCATCGCCGCGCAGCTGTCCGCCGAGAGGTTCGGCGAGTACCTGCGCGATCCCGATCGTGCCGTCTTCGTTGCGCACGACGACGCGCGAATCCTGGGCTACACCATGCTGATTCGCGGTGTGGCCGATGACGCCGACGTGCAACGCGCGGTGCCGGAGCGACCGGCCGTCGAACTGTCCAAGTGCTACGTGCTGCCCGACGTCCACGGCGGAGACGTCGCGGCAACGCTCATGGACGCGTCGGTCGGCTGCGCGCGGGAGCTCGGCGCCCGCTGCGTCTGGCTGGGCGTCAATCAGGAAAACGAACGCGCCCAACGCTTTTACCGCAAGCACGGCTTCGAGGTCACCGGCACCAAGACGTTTCAGCTCGGCGCCCGGACCGAGAGCGACTACGTGCTGGTGCGGCCGCTGTAGACCTCAGGCGTGCAGCTGCGTGCCCTCGTGGGTCAGCGCGAGCAGGCGGGACGTGGCGCGCAGGTACTTCTTGCGGAAGCCGCCGGCCAGCATCTCTTCGCTGAAGACGGTGTTCATCTTCTCCCCCGACGCCACGACGGGAATGCCCGCGTCGTACAGCCGGTCGATCAGCGACACCAGGCGCAGCGCGACGGACTGGTCGTACACCATGTGCACGCCCGTGATGAAGACCTGGTGCACGTCTTCGATCAACGCGTGATAGCGCGACGGGTGCATCGTGGCCAGGTGTGCGCACAGGGCATCGAACTCGTCGAGCGTGGCGCCGTCGACGCCGACCGCCCAGGTCCGCACGTCCTCTTCCGACGGCGGCACCGGGGCCGACGGCAGCGCCCGCTGCCGGTAGTCGGGTCCTTCGACGCGGACGGTGGTGAAAATGCTTGACAGCGTGTTGATCTCGCGCAGGAAGTCCTGCGCGGCGAAGCGCCCCTCACCGAGCTGTTCGGGCAGCGTGTTCGACGTCGCCGCAATCGACACGCCGCGCTCGACGAGCGCCGAGAGCAGCCGGGAGATCAGCGTGGTGTTGCCGGGATCGTCGAGCTCGAACTCATCGATGCAGACCACCACATAGTCGGACAGCAGGTCGATGCACTCGGTGAAGCCGAAGACGCCGGCCAGCTGCGTCAGCTCACCGAACGTGGCGAACGCGGCGGGGCCCGCGTTCGCGCCGGCCAGCGTGTAGTACGTCGAGGCCAGGAGGTGGGTCTTGCCGACACCGAAGCCGCCGTCGAGGTACATGCCGACCCCGGGCAGTGCTTCACGCTTGCCGAACAGCTTCTTCTTGCCGGCCCGCTGGCGGACCGCGTCCTCGCAGAACTTGCGCGCCGAGACCACCGCGGCGGCCTGCGACGGCTCGTTCGGATCGGGCCGGTAGGAGTCGTAGCTGACGTCGGCGAACGTGGGCGGCGGGACCAGTTCGGCGATCAGTCTTTCCGGCGTGACGGTCGGATGACGATCGGTCAGGTGCGCGACTTCGCTGGCCCCAGGCATTAACGCACCATAGCGGCGTGTTGCAATGATTCACGTGTCCGATCCCGACGCTGCGACGCAGCTCACAGAGCTCAGCGCGGTAGGCGCTGCCTTCCCGGCCGACCCGGAGACCGGCGACGACACGCTGCTGGCGCCGTTCTACAGCTACCCCGCGGAGCTGGACCGGCCGTGGGTGCGGGCCAACATGATCTCCAGCCTGGACGGCGGCGCCACCGACGACGGCCGCGCCGGCGGCCTGGCCGGCCCCGGGGACCGGGCACTGTTCGGCTATATGCGCCAGCAGGCCGACGTCATCCTGGTCGGTGCGGCGACCGTGCGCATCGAGAATTACTCCGGCGCTCAGATGTCCGCGCCGCAACGCCAGGCCCGCCAGCTCCGCGGCCAGGCCGAGGTGCCGCCCATCGCGGTCATCACGCACAGCGCCGACATCCCGCACGACGCCAAATTCTTCACCCGCACCGAAGTACCGCCGCTGATCCTCACCAGCCGCGACAGCATCGACGACACCTGCCGCCGGTTCACCGGGCTCGCCGACGTCATCGACGCCTCCGGCACCGCCCCCGACCGCGTCGACCCGCACGTCGTGCTGCGCATCCTCGGCGCGCGCGGGCTCAAGCGGGTGCTGACCGAGGGCGGACCGTCCGTACTGAACATGCTGATCGAGGAAGACCTGATCGACGAGATGTGCGTGACCATCGCGCCGATCCTGGTCGGTGGATTCGCCCGGCGGATCGCCTCGGGCCCCGGCGAGGCACACACCCGGCTACGCCGCAGCCACGTCCTCACCGATACCGCGGGCTACCTGTACACGCGCTACGTCCGCTGACCGGTCTCACCCACCGGCATCGCTACTGTGGTGGCCATGCGTCGCCGCCTGCTGCTCCCGGCCCTGAGCCTGTCGACCGTGGTGCTGTCTACGGTCGTCGCGGGATGCGCTCCGTTGCTGGCCGCCAACCCTCGCTACGTCACCGACTCCGGCGCCCGCCCGCAGGGCGCGGCGACCACCTCCAAGACGCCCGAGGGGCCGCCGCCGATCGCCGTGCCCAAGAAGGACATGACGTGGCATGAATGCACGTCCCGGGTGTTCGGCGACGCGACGGTGCCCGCCGTGCCCGGCGTCATCCTGGACTGCTCCGACTACGACGCCGATCTCGATTCCCTGGGCGGCTCCGCCGGGACCGTCAGCATCGGTGTAGTGCGGGCCCGGCTGGCGACGACCCCGGCCGACGCCGGACCGATCGTCATGACCACCGGATCGGACATCCCGACGTCGCACCAACTGCCGGTGTGGCTGCAGCGCGGCGGCGTCGACCTGTTGAAGACGCGCCCCGTCGTGGCCGTCGACCGCCGCGGCATGGGCATGTCGGGCCCGCTGAGCTGTGTGTCGAGCAATGATCGCCAGGACCTGCTGGACCAGGCCCAGTTCCTGTCGGGCGACGACCAGGTGGCCAACCTGGCGAAGGTCGCGACCTCGGCCACCACCGACTGCACCGACAGCATCGCGCCGGGAGAGTCGGCCTACGACAACGCGCACTCGGCCGAAGACCTCGAGCGGCTGCGCAGCACCTGGGACGTGCCCGCACTGGCCGTTCTCGGCATCGGCAACGGCGCCCAGATCGCCCTGGCCTACGCGGCGTCGCACCCCACCAAGGTCGCCCGGCTGGTGCTGGACTCCCCCTTGCCGCTGGGCATCTCCGCCGAAGCGACGGCCGAGCAGCGGGTCAAGGGCCAGCAGGCGGCGCTCGACGCGTTCGCCGCGCAATGCGTGGCCAACAACTGCCCACTGGGCCCGGATCCCAAGGGCGCCATCGACGGCATGCTGGCCGAGGCCCGCGCCGGGCGCGGTGCCGGCGGCGCGTCGACGGCCGGTCTGGTCGAGTCGATCACCACAGCACTGGGCTACCCGCGCGGCGACGGGCTGGCCAACACCCTGTCTCTCGCCGGCGCGCTGGCCGCCGCCCGCGGCGGCGACGCGACGGCGCTCAACGCGCTGAGCAAGACGGCCGAGGACACGCGTCAGACAGACGGACAGTTCGTCAACCGGTGCGACGACTCCGTCAACCGCCCCACCCCGGACCGCGTCCGCGAACTACTGGTGGCCTGGCCCAAGAAGTACCCGCAGTTCGGCGCCGTCGGTGCGCTCAGCCTGGCGCCGTGCCTGAGCTGGCCCAGCAGCCCCGCACCCGCGGCCCCCAAGGAACTGAAGGTGCCGATCCTGTTGCTGGGCACCCACAACGACGCGATCGTCGGCGGCGACGGCGTCGCCGCGGTGGCGGCCATGGCGATCAACGCGGGCAACAACAGCCGCCGTGTCATGTGGCAGGGCACCGGCCACGGCACCCTCGTCTACACGACGGCGTGTGCCCTGCCCCCGGTGCAGGGCTACCTGACCACCGGCAAGCTGCCGGACACCGACACGTTCTGCCCGGCCTAGCAAGCCGGTCCGGCACCCCGTTATAGGGTTCGGTGGTGACGCGCCCTCTATCGCTCCTGAGCGTCTTCGGTCCCCGCACCGGCCCACAGAGCACCGCGAATATCGTTCGCAATGCGCTGTGGCCCATCGCGATCGTGTCGATCATCCACCGCAGTTACGTGCTGACGACCAACGGTTACATCACCGATGACTTCGGTCCGGTGTACCGCGCGGTGTCGAACTTCCGGCGGCACTGGGCCATCTACAACGAGCACTTCAACTACGTCGACCCGCACTACCTGTACCCGCCCGGCGGCACCCTGCTGCTGTCGCCGTTCGGGTTCCTGCCGGAGTTCGCGTCGCGGTTCTGGTTCGTCGCCATCAACTCGATCGCGATCATCATCGCCGCCTGCCTTCTGGTACGGCTGTTCAAGTTCTCGTTGACGTCGGTGGCGTTGCCGGCCCTCCTGCTGGCCATGTACTGCACCGAATCGGTCACCAACACACTGGTTTTCACCAACGTCAACGGCTGCATCCTGCTGGCCGAGGTGCTGTTCTTCACCTGGCTGCTGGACGGCAAGAAGAACCACGAATGGCTGGCCGGAGCCGCCATCGGCCTGACGCTGGTGCTCAAGCCACTGCTGGGCGTCCTGCTGCTGCTGCCCCTGCTGAACCGGCAGTGGCGGGCCCTGGTCGCCGCGTTCGCGGTACCCCTGGTCTTCAACGCCGTGGCCTGGCCGCTGTCGGCCGACCCGATGGGCTTCGTGCGCAACACCGTGCCGTACATCTTCCAGACCCGCGACTACTTCAACAGCTCGGTGCTCGGCAACGGCATCTACTACGGCCTGCCAATGTGGCTGATCATGCTGCTGCGCATCGCTTTCGTGGTGCTCGCCGCGGCCAGCCTGTGGCTGCTGTACCGCTACTACCGCGAGCGCGACCAGCTGTTCTGGATGCTGACGTCGTCGGGTGTCCTGCTGATCACGTCGTGGCTGGTGCTGTCCCTGGCGCAGGGCTACTACTCGATGATGCTGTTCCCGTTCCTGATGACGGTGGTACTGCCGCGGTCGACGATCCGCAGCTGGCCGGCGTGGCTCGCGGTATACGGCTTCCTCACCATGGACCGCTGGCTCATGTGGCGGTGGCCGACGACCGGCAGGTTCCTCGAGTACATCAAGATCACCTACGGCTGGTCGCTGATGCTCGTCGTGGTGTTCTGCGTGCTGTACTTCCGCTACCTGGACGCCAAGAAGGACGGCCGGCTGGACCAGGGAATCGACCCGTTGTGGTTGTCCGACTCCAAGCCACAAGGGGCAGCCGCGGGTAGCGTGGGCGCATGAACATGCCGCCTCCCAAGGTCGAACTCTCCGACGCTCAGTGGCGCGAGAAACTGAGCCCCGCCGAGTTTCACGTACTGCGTGAAGCCGGGACGGAACGTCCGTTCGTCGGCGAGTACACCGACACCAAGACCGAGGGCGTCTACCAGTGCCGGGCCTGCGGCGCCGAGCTGTTCCGCAGCACCGAGAAGTTCGAATCCCATTGCGGCTGGCCGTCATTCTTCGACCCGGCCGACTCGGATGCGGTGATCCTGCGCGCCGACAACACCCTCGGCATGCGCCGCGTCGAGGTGCTGTGCGCCAACTGCCACAGCCACCTCGGACACGTCTTCGAGGGTGAGGGTTACCCGACGCCGACCGACCAGCGCTACTGCATCAACTCGATTTCGCTTCGCCTGGTTCCGGCCGAGAGCTGAGACGTGGTCGCGCAGCCCACCGACGCGCAGTTGCGGCGGTGGCGACAGCACCTGGCCAATGAACGTGCCGAAGCTGCCGTCTACCGCGATCTGGCGCAGCGCCGTCAGGGCGCCGAGCGCGACATCCTGCTCGAACTCGCCACCGCCGAAGGCCGGCACGAGAAGCACTGGCTGACGCTGCTGGGCGATCAGGTCGGCAGGCCACACCGCCCCGACGTCCGGACTCGGCTGCTCGGCTTCCTTGCCCGTCATCTCGGCTCGGTCTTCACGCTGGCGCTCGCGCAGCGAGCCGAAGCGCGCTCGGAGTACGACACCGACGTCGACGCCACGCCCACCATGGCCGCCGACGAGCGTATCCACGGCGAGGTCGTCCGTGCCCTGGCCAGCCGGGGTCGCGACCAGCTGTCCGGCAGCTTCCGCGCGGCGGTCTTCGGCGCCAACGACGGGCTCGTGAGCAATCTGGCGCTGGTCCTGGGTATCGGCGCCACCGGGGTGTCGAGCGCGACGATCCTGGCCACCGGGCTCGCGGGTTTGATCGCCGGGGCGCTGTCGATGGGCGCCGGCGAATACGTCTCGGTCAACTCCCAACTCGAACTGCTCGAGGCGTCGACACCCAGCGCCACCGCGGGCACCGCGGTGCAGGCGCTCGACGTCGACGCCAACGAACTGGAGCTGGTGTACCGGGCCCGCGGGATGAGCCCCGAGGAGGCGGCCGTCCGCGCCGCTGACGTCTTCGCGAGCCTGCGGGCCGGCGCACTGGCCGACTCACCGCTGGGCGAGGTGTCGACCGAGCATCACGAGGCCGTGGGCACGGGGCTGCGGGCCGCGGTGTCCAGCTTCCTGTTCTTCGCGTCCGGCGCGCTGATCCCGGTGCTGCCCTATCTGTTCGGGCTCACCGGCATCGCCGCCGTCGTCGTCTCAGCGGTCCTGGTCGGGCTGGCACTGCTCTCGACGGGCATGGTCGTCGGCCTGCTCTCCGGTGGGCCGCCGCTACGACGGGCGTTGCGCCAGTTGATGATCGGCTACGGCGCCGCCGCGGTGACCTATCTGCTGGGGCTGTTGTTCGGCACCGCGGTCGGCTGAGCCCTACGGCAGGTTCGCGACCAGCTGCTCGATACCGACGCGCGGGCCGGTGAAGAACGGCGTCTCCTCGCGGACGTGACGGCGCGCGTCGGTGTAGCGCAGCTTCCACATCAGCTCGACGATGCGCGCCAGGTCGGGTCCTTCGAAGGCGAGAATCCACTCGTAGTCGCCCAGCGCGAAGGCCGGCACGGTGTTGGCGCGCACATCGGGGTATTCGCGGCCACCCATGCCGTGTTCGACGAGCATGCGGCGGCGGTCGTCGTCGGGCAGCAGGTACCAGTCCAGCGACCGCACGAACGGGTAGACGCAGATGTAGTCGCCCGGGTCCTCGCCCGCGATGAACGCCGGCAGGTGGCTCTTGTTGAACTCCGCCGGGCGGTGCAGCGCGACGACGCTCCACACCGGCTCGGTGGCGGCGCCGAGCGCGGTGCGACGGAAGCCCGTGTAGGTGGCCTGCAGGTCCTCGACACGCTCGGCGTGGGTCCACATCATGAAGTCGGCGTCGGCCCGGAAGCCCGCGACGTCGTACAGCCCGCGGACCACGACGCCGGCGTCTTCGCGCTTCTTGAGGTAGGCGGCGGTGTCGGCGGCGATGGCGGCCCGCGACTTCTCGTCTGCGGGCAGCTCATCGGGCTGCACGGCGAAGACCGAGATCATCATGTACCGGGTCACCGCGTTGAGGGCGTCGTAATCGAGCTTGGCCATGGCTCTATCGTGCCACGCGGGTACCGGCCAACTCGCCGGCCGCCCGGGTTCCCGACGCCACGCACGCCGGCACCCCGATACCGTCCAGATAACCGCCCGCCACGGCCAGTCCCGTGGGCAGCCCGGCGCGCAGCTCGTCGACCAGTTCGAGGTGCCCCGGACCGTACTGCGGCATGGCATCGATCCAGCGCTGCACCAGGTAATCCACCGGCTCGGCGGTGATGCCGAACAGCGACCGCAGATCCTCCAGCGACCATGCCAGCAGCCGGTCGTCGCCGACGTTGCGGGCCAGATCGTCACCGAACCGGCCGTACGACAACCGCAACAGCTCGACGTTGCCGCCGCGTCCCCACTTGCGTGACGTGAGGGTGATCGCCTTGGAGTGCAACGCTTCTCCCGCGGCCATCAGGACACCGGACTGCTGCGGCAGCGGGGTCCCGCCCGGCAGCGCGAGTGCGACCACCGCGGCCGAGGCGACCGGGATCAACCGTGCCATGGCCGCGCTGCCCGGTGCGACGTTCTCGAGCAGCTTGGCCACGCGCGGCGCCGGAAGCGCCAGCACCACGGCGTCGGCCGACCAGTACTTGCCCTCGTCGTCGCGCAGTTGCCAGGCACGGCCCGCCGGAGCCAGCCCTTCGATCCCGACCTGCGCCCACTGGGCGCCGGTCCGGCGGACCAGTTCGTCGAGCAGCACGGCGTACCCGCCGTCGACCGCGCCGAACACCGATGCGCTCGGCACACCTGTCTGTGGCGCCGCGGCCAGCACCGAGGCGACCGCGGCCGTCAGGCTCGGCGCGCCGCGGTCCAGCGCGGCGGCCAGCGCCGGGACCGCGCTGCGGATGCCGATGGTCTTGGCCGAGCCGGCGTACACGCCGGCCAACAGCGGATCGACCGACCGCGTCACCACCTGGGCGCCGAACCGATCGCCGACCAGTTGCGCAACGGTCGGGTCGGCATCGAGGCGCCAGTGCAAGGGGCGGGTCGGCTCGCTCGCGATCTGCGCCAGTGTCGCGTCGTCCACCAGGCCGCGCAGGTTGGCGCCGGGCCCGGGGATGCCCTGCATGGTGCCCTCGGGCATCGGGTGCAGGCGCCCGCCGCTGTAGATCAGCGGGCGGACACCGGTGGTACCGACCTGCCGCAAACCCAGTTCCTTGAGCAGTGACGTGACCTCGGGCCTACGGGCCACGAACGCCTCGGCGCCGACGTCCAGGGTCTGCGCGGCGAGCCGTTCGGTGCGCAGCACACCACCCAGCCGGTCGGCCGGGTCGAAGACGGTGATGCGCGCGGCAGGGTCGGCCTGGCGCAACCGGTACGCCGCGACCAGACCCGAAATGCCGCCGCCGACAACGCCATACGTCTTGCTCATCTACATACTCACAACGAGTGCGCCAGCGCCACCGCTTCGGTGACCACCCCGGGATCGGTCGACGGCAACACCCCGTGGCCGAGGTTGAAGATGTGCCCGGCGGCACCGGCCTCGACGGCCCGGCGCCCGTCCGCGACAACCTGGCGGACGGCGTCGTCGACCACGCGCCAGCCGGCCAGCAGTACGACCGGATCGAGGTTGCCCTGAAGCGCCTTGCCCGGACCTACCCGTCCCGCGGCGTCGACGAGGTTGGTGCGCCAGTCGACGCCGACCACCGTCGCGCCGGCCTCGCCCATGGCGCCCAGGAGCTCGGCGGTGCCGACGCCGAAGTGCGTCATCGGGACGCCTTCGTCTTTCAGCGCGGCGAAGATGCGGGAGCTGTGCGGCAGCACGTAGTCCCGGTAGTCGGCGAGCGACAGGGTGCCGGCCCAGGAGTCGAACAACTGGATCGCGTCGACGCCCGCGGCCAGCTGCGCGCGCAGGAACTCGATGGTGAGGTCGGTCAGCTTGTCCATCAGGTCGTGCCACGTCGCGGACTCACCCAGCATCATGGCCTTGGTCTTCTCGTGGTTGCGGCTCGGGCCGCCCTCCACCAGATACGAGGCGAGGGTGAACGGCGCGCCGGCAAAACCGATCAGCGGCACGTCACCCAGTTCCTTGGTGAGCAGGCCGATGGCCTCGGCCACCGGCGCCACCTGATGGGGCTCGAGCGGCTTGATGCCCTCGACGTCGTCCGGGGTACGGATCGGGTGGGCGATCACCGGCCCGACGTCCGGCACGATGTCCAGATCGATGCCGGCGGCCTTGAGCGGCACCACGATGTCCGAGAACAAGATGGCGGCGTCGACGCCGTGGCGGCGCACCGGCTGCATGGTGATCTCGCAGACCAGCTCGGGGTTGAAGCACGCCGAGAGCATGGTGTGGGTGGCGCGGATGGCGCGGTATTCGGGCAGGGACCGGCCGGCCTGCCGCATCATCCACACCGGGGTCCGGTCCGGGGTGCGGCCGTTCGCGGCAGCCAGATAGGGCGATTGCGGCAGTTCACGACGGGTGCTCATCACTGCTCATGCTGCCATGTCCGCATCCGCCGCTTATACCCTGTCGCGCAGCCAAATGTCGGGCTATCGGCGCGCCTGCTTACGCGACCGGCCGGATCGGGCTAGCGTCCCAGAATGTGACCTCCGCCGAGCCGGCCCAGTTCCGCACTGCTGTTGCGGCAATGAACGCCGCCGTTGTGCGCCAGGAGATCGAACTCGGCCCGATCCGTCCGCCGCAGCGGCTGGCTCCCTTCAGCTACGCGCTGGGCGCAGAGGTGCGTCATCCCGACGCCTCGGTGGTCCCGGAGAGCTCGGAGGGCGACGCCTTCGGACGTCTGATCCTGCTGCACGATCCCGAAGGCGCTGAAGCCTGGGACGGCACCATGCGTCTCGTCGCGTACATCCAGGCCGATCTGGACTCCACCGAGGCCGTCGACCCGCTGCTGCCCGAAGTGGCGTGGAGTTGGCTGGTCGATGCGCTCGAGTCGCACGCCGACGGCGTCACCGCGCTGGGCGGCACCGTCACCGCGACGACCTCGGTGCGCTACGGCGACATCTCCGGACCGCCGCGCGCCCACCAGCTGGAGCTGCGGGCGTCCTGGACCGCGACGTCACTGGAGCTGGGACCGCATGTGCAGGCGTTCTGCGAGGTGCTCGAGCACGCCGCCGGACTGCCCCCTGCGGGCGTGACCGATCTGGGTTCGCGCACGCGCGCGTGACCGCATGACTGACGCTGATCCGGTCGAGACGTCTGATGACGATCCCGACATCACTCCCCTGCTGGCACCCGCCGACGGCGTGCC
This sequence comes from Mycobacterium sp. SMC-13, assembly GCF_045311035.1. NCBI lineage: Bacteria > Bacillati > Actinomycetota > Actinomycetes > Mycobacteriales > Mycobacteriaceae > Mycobacterium > Mycobacterium sp. SMC-13. The sequence continues at coordinate 220,393 of NZ_JBJIAI010000001.1, read as the reverse complement.
TCCCGTTGCCATCTACGCGAGCGACATCGCCCGTGCCGGAGAGCTTCTGGCATCCGGACACGGTGCCTTCGCGATCGACGCCGAGCGGGCGTCGGGCTTCCGCTACTCCAACCGGGCCTACCTGATCCAGATTCGGCGCGCAGGTGCCGGCACGGTGTTGATCGACCCCGTCAGCCACGGCATCGACCCGCTGAAAGCGCTGGCGCCGGTGGCCGAGGTCGTGAACTCCGACGAGTGGATTCTGCATGCGGCCGACCAGGATCTGCCGTGCCTTGCCGAACTGGGTATGAAGCCGCCGTCCCTGTACGACACCGAACTGGGCGGCCGGCTGGCCGGATACGACCGGGTGAACCTGGCGGCCATGGTGCAGCGGCTGCTGGGCCTCGGCCTGAAGAAGGGGCACGGCGCTGCCGACTGGTCCAAGCGCCCGCTGCCCGCGGACTGGCTGAACTACGCGGCGCTCGACGTCGAGGTGCTGCTGGAATTGCGTCTTGCGGTTGCCGCCGAGCTGGAGTCCCAGGGCAAAACCGAATGGGCCGCACAGGAATTCGAGTACATGCGGACCGTCGAGCCCACCCCGACGCGGCGCGACCGGTGGCGGCGGACATCCGGTATCCACAAGGTCCGCAACGGCCAGGCCCTGGCCGCGGTGCGTGAGCTGTGGCAAACGCGCGACCTGATCGCACAGCGGCGGGACATCGCGCCGGGCCGCATCCTGCCCGACGCGGCGATCATCTCGGCTGCCGTCGCCAACCCCGACACCATCGAAAAGCTCACGGCACTACCGATTTTCGGTGGCTCGCGGCAGAAGCGCAGCGCTCAGGTGTGGCTCGATGCGCTGTCCCGGGCCCGCGAGGCCGACCCGCCGGCGTCCGAGCCGAACAACGGACTGCCGCCGCCGGCGCGGTGGTCGCGCCGCAAGCCCGAGGCCTTTGAGCGGCTGGAGGCCTGCCGTAGTGGGCTGTCCCTCCTGTCCGAGCGGGTTTCGGTACCCACCGAGAATCTGTTGACGCCGGAGACCGTTCGGCGACTGTGCTGGGACTGGCAGCCGGCTACTGACGTCGCCGCCGCGGTCGACGAGTTCCTGGCCGCGGCCGGCGCCCGGCCGTGGCAGCGCGAGCTCTGCGGCCCGGTCCTGGTCGCTGCCCTGTCTTCCTAGCCTTTTCCCGCGAGCGGCCGTGTCTGCACATGGTCTCGCGGCGTGTCGCGTGCATTTTGCGCACCCTCACCGCCGACGAGCGGTCACGGACTCCCGATGGCCGGCACCGTGTCGTGCGGATGGGCGTCCTGATAGCCGGGGCACGCGGTCTGGATTTTGAACGTGTGCCACCCCGATTCACCGCGATTCGGCGGCATGCGCCCGCTGACGGTGTAGGTGTCGTCGACCTTGATGCCGGTGATCTCTGCTGGTTCGGCGACGAATCCCGTCGCGTCGCCGTCACGCAGCCCGACCTTCTGGACGACGATGCGGCCCACCTGTGTGAGTTGAATCCGCACCACCTGACCCGTCTTGCCCTGCGCCAGGATGACCAGGCCTCCCCCGGCCGGCTGGCGGGTGCAGACGACCGTGCCGGTGTTGATGGTGTGCGGTTCCCCGTCGAAGACGATCGAGGTGACGGTCGGCGTCCCGGACTCGCACGCACTGATCAACAGCACACCGAGCACCGCCACCAGATCCGGGCGGTGGACGCGCATGTCGCAAGTGAACCAGTTCGCTTCGCGTTGCGCGCGCAAAGCGCGCAGGGGTCAGCGCGCGCCGAACGGCCGCCACAACAGCGGCGTGACGAACTCCAGGAAGTGCTCGAGGACGGCGTCGGGCGCTTCGATCTGCGGCCAGTGCGCGATGTCGTCGGCCAGCATCACGATGTCGGGGTTCGGGATGACCTCCCGGTACCTGGCGGCCATGTGAGCGCCGGAGTTCGGATCCGACGGGCCGTCGATCAGTCGCATGGGGATCGTCGTCTCGCGCATCGCGCGCACCCAGCGGTTCCGGTGGATGTAACGGTCGTTGATGAAGCGGCCGACCTGGTGCATGACCTTCTTGCCGTCGTTGTAATCGAGGATTTCGTGGAACTTGTCCATCAGCTCCTTCGACGGTTTGGTGTTGACGCCGAACATCTCGTTGATGGTCGGGTCGGCCAGGCGCCGTGACAACGGACTGCCCTGCAGCGGGCGCATGAGGTCTCCCAGCGGGGTTTGCGACATCGCCTTCTGCAGCAGGCGCGGGGTGTAGGACTCGACGAACAGCCCGCCGTTGAGCCACGTGACCGATTCGATGTTCAGATTGCCGTATACCTGATCGCCGAAGTGGTTGCGCGCCAGCAGTTCCTGGCCCACCGAGTCACCGAGGTCGTGGGCCAGAATGTGGACGGTCTGTGCGCCCAGGTGGTCCAGCAGTGCCTCGTGCATGTCGGCGTGATCGTGAATCGAGTACTGATACGCGGACGGCTTGGTGGAGAACCCCATGCCGATCATGTCCGGCGCGATGACGGTGAACTTCTCGGTGAGCGTCGGCCAGATCAGGGACCAGTCCCAGGAATTGAACGGGTAGCCGTGGATGAGCAACAGCACTGGGCCGGTGCCGAGTTCCAACCCGTCGCGGCGGTAGAAGATGTCGAATCCGAGGTAGTCGAAATACTGGCCGGCGGACTTCCAGGCTTCGAGTTCGTCGTGCATGGGGTTGAGCGTAGGCCGCGGACAGTCTGACGTCTCCGCACCGCGTCAGCCAGGCAAGTTGGCGCGCGGAATTACCATTGAGAGCACTGGACAGAGAAGGACATCGGGATGATTCGGCTCCTGCTAGTGCTCGGCGTCGTCGCGGTCATTCTGGCTGTCATCATGATTCTCGGCGGCGCCGCGCTCGGGGCGATCTTCACCTCCGATCGCAAGGCGCGCCGCCCCCTACCGGCCATGACGCGGGCGTGGCTGTTGTCCATCGCCGTGGTGGTCCTGGTCGGTGTCGCGACGGAGGGCATTCTGCTGCTGCCCGCCATGGGCATTGCCGCCATCGGATTGTTGATCACGCACATCGTGATCGACAGTCGGGCCGGGTCTGCGCGTGAACCGTCATCTCAAGAGCTGGAACGTGCCCGGCTGGTCGAAGAATTCGGAGTCGACGGTGTCGAGCTGCTCGACGGTGCACAGGCCGCCATCGAGCGGATCGAACGGTCGGAAGCCGCGGTCGACGGTTGGCTCGGTAATGACCTCGACTTCACCGGCGACCTGACGGCGATCCGCGAAAACTGCCGGGCCACACAGGAACTCAATGGCTTGATCACGGAGCTCGGCGGGATCGCCGAGCCCGATTCTGACGATCTGGCGATGCTGGAGGATGCCCGGGCGAAAGTGCTGGAGCTGGGGTCGCGGTCATGGGCGCGGGTGTATGCCCTGCAGGGTTGCGCCGAGAAGGCCGAGGAGATCGACCGGTCGCTGCGCGATGACCGCGCCCGGGCCGCGCTCGCCGAAAAGCGTGACGATGTCCGGAGCCGCATGGCTGCCAAGCTCTATGGGATTGACGCGACGCCTTCGCAGACGCCGTCATCGTCGGTCGACAAGATCACCGCGCTTGCCGCGGCGTTCGCGGAGATCCGGCGCCAGTCCGGACGTGGCTGACGGAATAGCCCGCTACTCCGTCAGGTGCGACGGTCATCCCTTAGCGGCCGCTTAGCTCAACACATCGGCGTCACAGGTGGTCCTCATCGACCGCGTCGACCGCGACGCACTCCCTTTATGAGTTCGTCCGCACGGTCAGGTTCGACCGCCGGCTCGCAGAGCGGCTCCGATCGGGCCGTCTGTAGCAGCTCATCGATGCGATCGGCTTCCTGCCAGACCCTCGATGCGCGGCCAGCCGCAAGCTCGATGATCCGGCCGTCGTCACCCAACGTCACCGTGGTGATCCCACGAGAGGCGAGCACGGCGCCATAGTTAGTGTGGGCGAGTTTCTCCTCGACCGCCGCAGCGGTCTCGGCGTTGAACACCACACCTTCCTCGATATTGAGGGCATCGACGTCGATCTCGCCGGCCAGGGCAGCCTCCACGCGGCGCCGCGATGCGGTGTGCTGGGTCGATACCGCCCTACCGATGCGGGCCCAGTGGTCGAGTTGTTGCTTGGCGGAACGGCGCTGTCGGGCGCCCTCGACGGCTGCCGCCTCGAATAGGTCCGCGGCCACTCGGGTGACCCGATCAGCGGCGTCGGCCATCACACACCTCCGCGTAGCGAGTTGCTATGAGGGTAATACCAGCTACAGATACGGCGTTACAACTGATCAGAGCGCGGCGGGCGACTAACCCGACACTCACAGAGCCGGTAGATCGGCCGTTGTCGGTGGGCTCCTATATACAGTCCTGTTCAGGGTTGTACGGGGAGTTGAGGAGTGCCGTGATCACCGGTGAGTTGAAGAGCAAGGTCGACCGCGTCTGGGACGCGTTCTGGTCTGGGGGCATTTCCAACCCGATCGAAGTGATCGAGCAGATCACCTACCTGCTGTTCATCCGCCGCCTCGACGACCTGGAGACCCTCGCCGAGAACAAGGCCCGGCGCACCGGGTCGTCCGAAGGGCTGCGGTTTGGGCCCGACCAACAGGATCTACGGTGGTCGCGGTTCAAGAATGACGAGCCCGGCGTCATGTACGACTTGATTGCCAACGGCGTGTTTCCGTTCCTGCGCGCGCTCGGCGGTGACGGGTCTACGTATTCCGAGCACATGCGCGATGCCCGTTTCACCATTCCGACGCCGGCGCTGCTGTCGAAGGTCGTCGACATGCTCGACGACATCCCGATGGCCGACCGCGATACCAACGGCGATCTGTACGAGTACCTGCTGTCCAAGATCGCCTCGGCCGGCGTCAACGGACAGTTCCGCACACCGCGCCACATCATCGAGTTGATGGTGAAGATGACCGCGCCGGGCCCGACTGACGAGATTTGCGACCCGGCCTGCGGTACCGCCGGCTTCCTGGTTTCCGCATCGGAGTACGTGCGCGAAACGCACGAGTCAGTTCTGACCGATGCAGCACAGCGGAAGCACTTCCACAACAGCATGTTTCACGGCTACGACTTTGACTCGACCATGCTGCGCATCGGGTCGATGAACATGCTGATGCACGGCATCGAGGCCCCCGATATCCGGTACCGCGACTCGCTATCCGAAGGCGCATCGGAGGACGCTGAGAAGTACACACTGATCCTGGCCAATCCCCCGTTTGCCGGCTCGTTGGATTACGAAGCGACGTCCAAGGACTTGCAGCGGGTGGTCAAGACCAAGAAGACCGAATTGCTCTTCGTGGCCCTGTTTTTGAAGCTTCTCAAGCCCGGTGGTCGGGCGGCGGTGATCGTGCCCGACGGAGTGCTTTTCGGTTCATCGAAGGCACACAAGGAACTTCGCCGGCTGCTGGTCGAAGACCAGAAACTCGACGGCATCGTAAAGCTGCCATCAGGGGTGTTCAAGCCGTATGCCGGGGTATCTACCGCGATCCTGCTGTTCACCAAGACGAATTCCGGTGGCACAGATCATGTCTGGTTCTACGACGTTTCGGCTGACGGGTTCTCGTTGGATGACAAGCGCAATCCAGTGGAGTCTAACGATCTGCCGGATGCGTTGTCTCGGTGGGCCTTACGTTCGTCATCGGAGCTGGAGAGGTCCCGGACCGAGCAGTCGTTCTGTGTACCTGTCGCCGACATCGTGGCACAGGGTTATGACCTGTCGCTGAACCGATACAAAGAGATCGTGCACGGCGAGGTCGAGCACCGGCCTCCGCTGGAGATCATCGCCGAGATCGAGAAGCTGGAGGGCGAAATCGCCTCGGGACTGGCCGAGTTGAAGGCGATCCTGTCATGAAGACGGTGATGCTGGGTGAGCTCATCACGCAAGCCAAAGTCCGGCGTGCTGGTGCTGAGATGTTCCCAGTTCTCTCAATGACAATGCACGACGGACTAGTCGATCAGTCTCAGAAATTCAAGAAGCGGATCGCCAGCGAGGACGTTTCCGACTATAAGGTGATCGAGCGCGGCCAACTCGTCGTGGGTTTTCCAATAGATGAAGGGGTGCTGGACTTTCAGCATCGATACGACGCCGCAATTGTAAGTCCGGCGTACGGAGTTTGGGACGTCAATGGTGCAGCCGTAGAACGCGACTACCTCGGCCGGTTCCTCAGGTCGCCTCGCGCCTTGTCGTACTACAAGGCAAAGCTACGCGGCAGTACCGCCCGGCGCCGGTCATTACCATCCGAGATTTTCCTGGCCCTGCAGATACCGCTGCCTTCGCTCGCCGAGCAGCGCCGCGTCGTCGCTATCCTCGATCACGTTGAGTCACTCCGCGTCAAGCGGAGCCGAAACAACGACAACTGGAACGAACTGGCTTCGTCGACCTTCTACGAGATGTTCGGCGATCCAGTAGTCAATCCCAGGGGTTGGCCGACTGGCAAACTCGCAGATCAGGTATCGGACATGCAATACGGTCCCCGGTTCTACAACGAATCCTATTCGGCCGACGGTATGCGAATCGTCCGCATTACAGACCTGAACCAGAATGGGACACTTGACTTTCAGACGATGCCGCGCATGAGTGTTACTGCTCACGACGAGCACAAATACCGACTGTCGAGCGGTGACATCATCTTTGCACGCACTGGCGCTACGGTCGGCAAACTCGCCGTCATCCGCGAACAAGACCCGCCATGCATCGCGGGCGCTTACTTCATCCGTATCCAATTGAAGGAAGCCGTTGAGCCGGACTATGCGGCCGCAGTCCTGCGATCGCGCTCCATACAATCCATCATCGTTGGTGGGTCTCACCAGTCGGCTCAACAGAACTTCAGTGGTCCTGGCCTGCGCGCACTGCCGTTTCCCGTTCCACCCATCGAATTGCAACGACAATTTGCCGCAGTTCTGGCTGAGCAGGCCAAGGCACAGGCACCGATCTCGCGCTCCACTCAGGACCTCGACAGACTCTTCGCCTCCCTCCAATCCCGCGCCTTCCGAGGCGAACTCTGATAGCCTTCGCCGTAATCGATTCCGAAACAACAGGTCTGGTCCCGGAGCGCACCGACCGCGTGGTGGAGATCGGCGTCGCCCTCACTGATGATTCCGGCCGGATCGAGCACGAATGGACCACCCTGGTCAAGCCGCATCGTGACATCAGGGCTGCCCACGTCCACGGCATCCAGGCCTGTGACGTCGCTGACGCACCTGACTTCGCCGCCATCAGCGATTACCTGCTCGAAATGCTCACTGGCCGTGTGGTTGTCGCGCACAACGCCAGTTTCGATTGCGTTTTCTGCATTGGGAGCTCCAGCGGGCCCAGTATGTGATCCCCGAACGACCAGCCGCGCTCTGCACACGAAAATGGAGCGAGCGCATGACGGGGGCCGCCAAGCTCGCCCACTGCTGCGAAGCACTCGGAATCTCACTGATCAACGCACACTCGGCAATTGGTGATGCTCACGCAACCGCTGAACTCCTGCCACACCTGCTCGCATTCCACGACAGCTCCCCCGAGTGGCGCTCCGACCTGGACCGGTCGGGGACCTTCGGCTGGCCAGCCGCCCGCAGAGATGCGCCACAACCTGTCGTCGCTCATCGTGGGCAGTTTTTTTCATCTGCCGACCCGTACTCGTGGGGGCTGAAGGGCTGGGACCGCGACACATGCTCATGCTCCCGGACGAAACTGAGTCGATGATTCGCGCCGCCAACGTGATCGTACGAGTGTCTGACTCCTCCGCACCCACGAAGCATCTGCGCCAGCGGCTGGAACTGCTTTTCGGCCAAGATGTTCCGGTGTTGTGGAGCTTGGTGCCCTAGCATTGTCTGTCCCGTCCGATATACATGCCGGTTAACTACATCGAAGGAGCCAGCATGTCGAACGACTTTCCTCTGAAACCCGGCGACACCGGAACTGTCGCCCAGTTGAGCCTGTGCGCCGGTGGGCTGGTGCGCACCTGGACCGATTCGTCCCGGTTGTGGTCGGTTCCCGACGACGAGTACCTGCGTTCCGTCATGGGATCCGGAACCATCGCCCGCACGGCGCGTGAAGAGCACCGCTTCCGCGAAGTGGCGATCCTCTCCGAGGACACCGGCACCCTGTGGCTCCAATCGCGATTCCCGTCGCCAACCGACGATGGCACGTTGCAAGTCCAGGGCAGCATTATCGAACTGCAGCCCGCCCATGAACCGTCGGAATCCACCTACGACGATGTACGCGAACTTCTCACCCAAGCGATCGGCCATGCGCTGAACAACAACGAATATCTGCTGGTCGAGCAGGGCGGATGGGACGCGCCGCCGGAGCCATTTTGCCTTTTCATCGTCATTCCCGACGGCGATGGCTTTGTCAGCATCATCGAAACCGCCCCTGCGCCATCAGCTTCAGAAATTTGGGCACCGCACATTGTGGCCGGAAATGAGAGCACCACGCTGTCCGCTCCAGCCAATGCGGAAACCATCGAAGTCGCTCCCCTGATCATGCTGGATGCCATCGCCACGTGGGGTTTCGCGCCGTGGGACCTGGCGTTGACTTTCGGCACCCGGCAATCACCCGCCGTCTGACGTCACTCACATGGGACTCGATGCGCACGTGGCGTGCAACTGTTTTCGCGACGGACTGAGTGCCGAACCGCCAGTTCCTCGAAGCATGCTCACAGTCAACGAATGCGGCGATGTTGAACTGATCGACGAGCAGAACTGCGACTTCGATATGGCGAACGACGTCTACGACTGGACGATTCACGCGTGCACGCACGAGGACATGAAGTTCGTCAGCGAGTGGGTCGGAAATATTTCTGGTGTGGCGTGGCTGCGAAGTGTGGCCGTCGGGTTGCCCGTCGACCGGTTCGGCAATCTGGCGATGATCCTGGCCGGACTCAGTGGACTGATGGACAGTTACACACCAGCGAGCGAGATACGCCGAGCCCTCCCCGAACTGGAATTGCTTCTACAGGAAGGTCATCTGGGGTCGACCCGCACGATCAGCACCCTGAGCGGGTTCGTTGTTGAGAACAAACTGGACTGGGGACCAATCGCGTTGGACGAATTTCACTCGCTCGGTCCGTCGCCATACTACGAGTCCCCGTGGCCCGACCTTGTCGAGTTAGGGGTTATCGGTTACGAATTCGTTGTACGCAGCCGCGAACAGCCCGCCAATGAACTGCTGCGCACCCGAATCTTGGAACAGAAGTGGGACCCCGAATCTGTTGAGTTCGGCCAGGCGCCGGACGGCCGCCCGACGTCACGCATCACATTCACAAATCTGCAAACCATGGAATCGGTGACGGCGCGGTCGTTCGGCGTATCGGCGCGGCTACCTCAACTCGGCAGAGTACTGGCGATCGCCGACAAGGATGAGCCTGAACCTGCTCTGGTATATCCCGAGACTCTGATCGTCGGTGAGCGCAGGGTCATGCTCACGGAAGCATGGTGGACGCTCAAGCGCCTCCATCGCCTCTTCGCGGCATCGGCAGCCACAGGCAATCCCGTCGTATGGCATTGAGAATCAGCTCGACAAGTTCGTGGTGGTAAGTGGGTACTGGTACCGCTCGTCCGCCGTCGATCCGGCGGAGTTGGCGACAGCGATCTGGGACCGATTGCTATCCATCGTGGAGGAAACCACTATTCACCCACCGTCGAGCCTGATTGCGTGAGGAGACGTACCCGGCGCGTAGCTCCAGAGGCGTCGTCCCTCGGGAGTCAGGTTGGTGAACTCGTTCACGCGGATCAGCAGGTCGAGCCCGTCGATCTGCAGGTCGCGTTTGCGGTAGGCGAAGCCTCCTGTTGGTGCTACACGAGGCGTAGGCGGGATGCTCGGGTCGAACTCCAGGACAAAGTCGTTCTCGCGCATCATATTCAGCCAAACCGCGTGCCGCTCCAGCTTGAAGTCAGACATGCCTCGACCATCGGTGGCAATGAACTCACCGTGATCGCGCAGGCGCTGGAACGGTGAGGCCTTCCCGTGTTGCGCCGTTGTATCCCATGGCCATGCTGTGTTGACGATCTGACGGGTCGACTTCACTCCGCCGTACACGGTCTTGTGCCACGAAACAGCCTGCCGTGACACACCGTACATGTCCGCAATTTCGGTCTGGTTGAAACCCTTTCGTCTCAGTTCTTCGATTTCCCCGAAGACCAGCGGTTGACGGTTGGTTGCCGTCTTGTATTTCTTGCCGCTCATATGTACTCCACTACATGGTCCGGTTCCTGCACGGGCCAATCGCCGTAGACGTCCGCTGCTGTCACAATCGACATTCAACTCACCCGAACAGCGCCGATGACTTCCCGCGCCATTGACAACGGATGGGCCGGAAACTGGCCGTCGAAATCGGGCAGCTCGCTCATGTTCATCACGAAGCCTCTACTCAAACCCGTGTAAGGATCACGCGCCCAGCCACCGGTCTGGTCGTCGGCGGTCGGCTCCCGGGGCCATTGGTTCTGCCGGGCAATCTCATACACGGTCGCGTCCCGCACGCCGGTGGTATCGCCTTCCACGAAGAACCCCTGCACCTGCTGAACGTGATCAGCGTGCAGGTGCAGCGTCAGGTTGTACTGCACGCCGCTCGGGTCCTGCTTGATCTTCATGAGGCTGTACACGAACGGCACGCCGTTTGCCGTCCGCTCGACGTTGACCTCGATCAAACCGGCTTGCCCGCCGACCGCAGTCGGCGCGTCGAGAAGACCGTCGATCAACACATTCTCGTCCAACGGCATCGCGTACTCAGCCGGGTAAGCACGCGTCATCACCGATCCTGTTGCGCCACCGTCGAACCGGTAACCCATGACCTGGGTGTCGGGTGGATCGTCCCGCAGCGTGCTTCCCCGTTGCCAATAGCCCGCAAGAGTGAGCGTCGGCCCACCAGACCACAGGTTGAGTTGCATCGTCGCCCCCTTGCGAATAAGTCATCAAGCTCATCCAAGTCATACACGCTGACTCCGACAGCCCCGAACGAAGGCCTTCGAGAATTGTCGGTGGCCTGTGCGACGCTATGCGGCTTTCGATTGAACCGACGCAGGAGAACCCACAATGTCCGCACCCCAGCAGCAGAACTTCCGAGTGGACCTCGGCGGCGTCATCTCGCTGCTCAGCAAGAATCTCTACTCCAGCCCCGGCGTCTACGTCCGGGAACTGATCCAGAACGCAATGGATGCCATCGTCGCCCGCGACGCTCTCGGTACGCCCGCGCCCCGCAGCATCACCATCTCGCCCTACGGAGTCGCGTCTCCCCACTCGCCAGCCAACGAGTTCATGATCACCGACGGCGGGATCGGGGTCAGCGAGCAGCAGGTCGAGCAGTTCCTGGCCACCGTCGGCGCCAGTTCCAAAGGCGCCCAACTTGAGCGCAACCGGAGCACCTACATCGGGCAGTTCGGTATCGGCCTGCTGAGCTGCTTCCTGATCGCCGATCAGATCACCGTCATGTCCCGCAGCGCCACCGGCGCCGACCCGATTCAGTGGATAGGCAAAAGCGACGGCACCTACACCGTGCAGACTCTCACCGTCGACAGTGCCGTGGGAACCACCGTGCGACTCCGCCCGAGGCCGGACATGATCGGCTGGGCCCGCAGCGAGCAGGTCATCCCGCTGGCGCGCAAGTACGCCGAGTTTCTGCCGGCACAGCTAAGTGTGCTGACAAACACCGGTGCACAAGATGTTTCGCGACCCTGGCGAATCGACTTCGGCACCCATCGTGCAGAGATCGTGCGTGGGGTTCCACCGATCTTCGGCGGTCTCGGTGTCGGCAAGCAGTTCGACGCCATCGAGGTCCACGACACCGCTCTCGGGCTCGACGGCGCCGTCTACATCGGCGCGACATACGGTCGCTCGAAAGCCGCCGGGCGGAACCGCATCTACATCAACAACATGCTCGTCGACGACGCCGACAGCTCGCTGCTGCCCCCATGGGCGTTCTTCGCCTGGGCGGTAGCCAACTCGACCACACTGGAGCCGACAGCCAGCCGTGAGGCCATCGTCGACAACGCGGCGCTGGTCGCGACCCGACGCAAGCTCGGGCAGGCAGCGCTGAAGTGGTTGCGCACCTTGGCAGATACCGACCCGCAGCGGTTCTCCGAGTTCGTCGCCGACAACGAACTGGAGCTGCGCTCGGCAGCCACACGTGACGCAGACGGCGAGAATCTGGAGCTTGCCGAAGTCGTCCTACCGATGCTGACGGTCCAAACGACAGCAGGGCAGATGCGCCTGGTCGACGTGGTCGCCCACAGCCCGAACGTTCTCTATGCCGTGTCCGTCAAGGAATTTCACACCATCGCCAGCTTCAACCCCGATGGACGACTCGTCGTCAACGCCGGCCACACCCTGGACCAGGAGGTGCTGCTGATGCTGCCGCAGGTCGTTTCCGGAGTGACGGTCACCCGCGCCTACCCCGCTTCCGAAGTCGCCGCACTCGCCGTACCGCCCACGGACGCGGTCGGCGACATTCTGACTTTCGAACAGCGAGCGACCCAGGCGCTCAAAGCATCTGGTGCTCGCGTTGTGGTGCGCCAGTTTCCCTCCGCCGACCTGCCCGCGGTCTTCATCGGGCACGGGCAGATCGACGCGGCATCGCCTGGGTACGGCAACCTCGTGCATCTGGTGGTGAACTGGAGCAACCGAGTGATCCGTGCCCTGACCCGGACGAACGATGACCTGGTGTTCGACCGGCTCATCCAGTTGCTCTACGTGCAGGCGCGGATGGCCGCCCAATGTGATGGCCCCGAGGACCGAGCGCTGCTCTCGGAGGCCCTCGACGACGTCATCCTGCTCGCGGCGGGCATGGACGGAACGGAGGTCGGGAGATGAGCGAGCAACCGACCGCTGAGGAATGCGAATTCCTCGGCGATGAGGCAGCCGGGGCAGGACAGTTGGAGAAGGCTCTGGATCACTACAGTCAGGCGCGCCGATTGCGTTGCGATGCACTGACGATGGCGTTGGCGGGCAACGATCTCGACTCGCAGTCGATGTCTACTTACGGCACCGATAGCACCCGGTTGAATCAGAAGATCCGCACGATCGTGGACGAGTTGAATCCACCAAAGACGCTGAGCGAGCGGATCGCGGACCTGCGGGTCGAGATGGACGAGCATCTGATATCGGGTCGGCTCAATCTCGCCTCCCACCTCAGCACCCAACTCGGCGCGGCGTATGAGGAGCTCGGCGACCTGGACGAAGCTGAGTCCGCCTATCGATCCGCCGTGGTGCTCGCCCGGCAGGTCGACGCCCACGATCCCGAGCTGTTGCTGCACACCTTTTGGGCGTTGATCGACTTCCTGCCGCCGTCCGAGGAATCGGTGGCGCTGGCCAAGGAAATGGCGTCCAATCTGATCGAACGCCGTGAGATGTACCACCCGATGCGGGCAGCTGATGCGGCGTACCGGCTCGCGCTGGCAGAGCTGGATTTCGCCGAAATCGCGCCACAGCATATGGATTCCGCGATCGACGGCAGCACGCGGGAGGCAATCGAGATGCTCGACGGTGTCTGCTTCCACGACAAAAGCCAGGAGCTCCAGCGATGGGTCGCCGCGGTGTTGCGGGCGGTCGGCCGCGACACCGAGGCCGACCATTGGCGGTCCGCGGCCGACCGATACGAAGACTGGGAATGGTTCACGGACCAACAGATGCCCGGGCATGTGCACCTGTGGGACATCCGGCATTGATCGTCGGCCTCGCTAGACTGGCGCTTGAAGTCGGCGAAGGGGGTCGCATGGCGGACGTGGGGGGCGCACGGCTGCGCATCGAGACCGAGCCGGTCAAAGCAGCTGCGGACGAGTTTCGGACCATCGCCGATGAGTTGCGTGAAGAACTGCGCCAGCTCGTCGCGTCGGTCGATGACGTCGTCGAAGGTTCGTGGCGCGGTGAGGCCGCTCGGATGTTCGGCCGCGACTGGGATGAGTTTCGCGCCGCCGCGACGAACATCGTCGACGACGCCGACGAAATCGCGATCCGGGTCGTCCAAAGCGTGGCGGCCTACGCAGCACAGGATGAGCGCGGTGGATCGATCGTTCGCAGCGCGTGGGATGAGCGGTAGGTCGCAATGACTGGGTACACCGTCGACGTCGACGCGCTCAATGAACTGCGGTCGAAAATGCAGGCCTACCTAGCGCACTGCGAGACATCGTTGAGCCGGGTGGAATCGCTTATCGGTCAGGTGTCACAGTCGTGGGACGGTGCAGCCGCCGAAGCATACGAGGCTCGCCACCGGAACTGGGTGCGGTCAGCGCACGACATGCGCACCGCGCTCGCGGACTTCACCGCGTGGTCCACCCAGGCCGAAGACGCCTACCGGACCGTCATGGCGATGAATCTGCGCATGGCCGGCAAGTAGCGAGCATCCATGGGTACTTGGGTTGTCGATTCAGACTGGTATTTCCTGACCGCGGCGATACTCGGCCGTGCGGGATCGAAGGTGGCTGGTGCTGCCGGCGTGGTCTCAGGCGCATCGCACGGGTCCGGCCACATGGCCGGCAACGACCCGGTCGGCACGAAATGGGGATCGCGGTATGACAGCGCCGCGCGCGATGCTGTCGGTGGCGCCGATTCGCTGGCACAAGCCTGGTCTTCGCTGGCTGGACGCGTCTACCAAGCCGGAGTCAACCATGCGTGGGCTGAATTCCACGCCGGCCGTCGCAAGATTCCCGTCCCGGCCAATCTGCCACCGCGACCGGCGATCTCTGAACCGTCGTCGACGATCTCCAGTTCCGTGGGCGCCAATGGCGTCGGTCTGACCGACATCATTCCCGGCTTGGTCGAGGCGGTCGGCAAGGAAACTCCGAACGCAGACACGAAGGGCCTCGACGCCGCTTCGGACATGTGGCAACGGTTCGCAACGACGGTCGCTGAAGCTGTCAGTGACGTGGTGAATCAGGTCAGACGACCGGACCACGACATGCCCGACGCCACCGCGTTCTACGAGACAATCGCCAATCTGAGCGCTCCCGCGGATGCCGTCGCCGCCGACGGCCGCACACTGAGTGCCCTAACGCACAGCTTCTCTGCAGCCACCAGCGCGATGCGCGCGAACATTGCCAGTGAGGTCAACAGCACCGCGATGTGGATGGGCGGGGCCGCGTCAGTCGTGGTGCTGTCGTCGGAAGTCACTGGCGGCGCGTCATTCCGGGCCGTGCCCGCGGCCATGCGCTGGAGGCTCAACCAGGCCGGCACCAACATCCGGAGCTACATCGCCGCGGTAGAAACCGCTGCGACAGCCATTGACTCACTCACAGTTGCACTCGACCCGGCCAAAAAAGGTCTGCTTGACAACCAAAAGTTCGTTGACATCGAGATCTACGATCCCGACGGCACCAAGACCCATCACCATCGCATTCCTCTGTCCAAGTGGCTGGCCTGGCAGAACTATCTGCACCGCGGCGGCCAGGAGTGGGACTGGAATCGCTGGAGCTCCAACTACGACCAGCTTCAAGAGAACTCTGCAAACGGCTGGTGGTTCGACAAGTACGCGGCCGAAGTGATGGGCTACAGCAAGGACGACGGATGGCATTCGCAATACTCAGACCAGACGATCGTCCCCGGTCGTCGCTGGGACTGGGTGAGTCCCGATCTCAACGAGTTCATCGAGAACAAGAGTGGACGCCTCGACATGGACCAGCTGGCCAAAGACGAACGCGTTCTAGCCCTCGGTCATCAGCTCACCTACAACCTCAACGCAAACTATCCGTACAGCCCAGCGGAGATCGCTGCGCTCCAGAGTCTGCAAGACAGATATCCAGACCAGTTCACGGTGAATCGACTGTGACCAACAGGGAGAATCAGGATGGGTAAGTCGTTCGACTACGTCCCCGTGCAACTCACCAAGGCGTTCCGCGAAGCGCAAACCAACGAACAGTTCTTGGGTTGGCTGAAGATGCAGGAAGCCTCGATGGAAATCGAATTTCCCTATGAAGACCTACCGGACGTGCGCGACATCATGTTCACCAAAGACAGTCTTGCGGTAGTCGAACAGAAGCTGATGGAGCTGTACCCCGACGATCCCAGCGCCTATGCAAATGAGGAAGCTGTTCACCGAACGATGCGCTACGCGTACTACGTTGGCGAAACAGTCCGACGCGCCATTGAAGCAACCTGGGTAGCACTGCCGCCGCCCAGCCAGAAAGGCCAACCGGGAGCGTTGCTCCCGGCCATCGACGTGCTCTTCGACGAGATGTTGGTTCAACCCTTGCTGTTGATCCGATTCGCACTCACCCGCCGAACAGGCCTGGAGATCACGCGCGTGTACAACAACATTCTGCGTCTCTATGACGAATGGGCTGAAAAGGGTCGTCCACCAAGGGAGTTTGGCGGCACCTTGCGCGAGGAATGAGTGGCTGACGTTGAAGAATCGTCATGGGTGAGTCCTTCGACTACGTCCCGACGCAACTCACTCGAGCGTTCCGCGATGCACAGTCCAACGAACAGTTCCTGGGCTGGCTGAAGATGCAGGAAGCCGTCATGGAGATCGAATTCCCGTACTACGACCTCCCCGAGATACGCGAGCAGATGTACACCGAAGCGAGCTTGGCGATAGTCGAACAGAAGCTCCTCGACCTGTACGACAACCATCGAAGCGCTTTCTCGCTCGACAACGTCCACACGACCATGAGGTACGTCTACTACGTTGGCGAAACATTTCGCCGTGCTTGTGAAGGGACATGGGTGGCCCTCCCCGTGGCCGACGCATACCTACCTGCGGTTGACTTTCCGATGCGCGAAACCATGACTAAGCCAACAGACCTCGTAGAGGGAGCAGTCAACCGACGCGACGGGAAACACCTGACGAAGGTCTTCGGACACGCCGTGCGCAGCTATCGCGAGTGGACTGAAGCAGGCAAGCCCGAACGGACCTTCCGCGGCACCCTGCGCGAAGCCGACGAATAGGCGGGCCGTCCTAGTTTTTGAACCGAGCAACCAATCAGTCACAACTTGTCGGCTCGACATGCAACACTGCTCGGTTCGCCCGCCAGCAAAGGAATTCGCATCGTGACAACTCGTGACAACACCTCGACCATTGACCGGCAGAAATTGACGATCATGTTGCTCACTACCAGTACAGTGACCCTGTGAGTCCGACTATGTTCGTGAATGAACATTCCGGCTGAGCGCGGATGAGCAATTTCGCATTCATCGGTGCCGCTGAATGGCCCGACATCCAATCCGACTGTGCCCGCGCCGAGAGCTACCTGGCCTCCGATCCGCGCTCGGCCTGCATCTACGGCCGGCGCGCCATCGAACAACTCGTCGGCCTGCTTTACGACGTGATGGATCTCCCGCTGCCATACAAAGACGACCTGGCCGCCCGGATCAACGAACGTCCGTTCAGTACCCAAGTGCCGCCGGCAATCGTTCACAAGCTCAACCTGATTCGCAAAGCCGGCAACGCGGCGGTGCACGAACGGCGCGCCATCGCGCCGAACATCGCGCTCGCGGTCCTGCGGGAACTTCACCACGTCACGGTGTGGGCCGTCTACCACCACTCGGCCTATCCCAAGGCCGCGCCACTCAAGCTGCCGTTCGATCCCAAGCTGGCGGCGAAGGCCGCGCCCCTGAGCCGTGACGAGGTCGCCCAGCTGGCCACGAAGTTCAAGGCACAGGACGAAGCACACGCCAAAGCCCTGGCAGAAAAAGACGAGCTCGCCGCGTCGAAAGACGCCGAGATCGCCGCGCTGCGTGAGCAAATCAAAGCCGCCCAGGCCGCGAAGCAGCAGCCCGACGATCGCGACTACAACGAAGCGCAGACCCGCACCGAGTACATCGACCTCGATCTCGCCGAGGCCGGTTGGACCCTCGACCAACCACGGGACCGCGAGTTCGAAGTCACGGGAATGCCCAGCGGCGGCATGGGTTACGTCGACTATGTGCTGTGGGGTGCTGACGGTCTGCCACTCGCCGTCGTCGAAGCCAAGCGAACCAGCAAGAGCCCGCACGTCGGCCAGGAACAGGCCAAGCAATACGCCGACTGCCTGGAGCAGATGACCGGCCGACGGCCAATCATCTTCTACACCAACGGCTACGACCACTGGATGTGGGACGACGCCGGCGGGTATCCGCCCCGCCAGGTCCAAGGTTTCTTCACCGCCGACGAACTGGCCCTGGCGATTTCGCGGCGCACAACCCGCAGGTCGTTGGCGGACGCAGAGATCGACTCGGCGATAGTCGAGCGGCACTACCAGATTCACGCAATCCGCCGAGTTGGTGAGGAATTCACCGCGCACAAGCGCGAGGCGCTTCTGGTGATGGCGACGGGATCAGGCAAAACTCGCACCGTCATCGCACTGGTCAAGCAGCTTATGGAAGCCGGCTGGGTCAAGCGAGTGCTGTTCCTGGCCGACCGGACCGCCCTGGTCAATCAGGCCGTCGGCGCATTCAAGCAGCACCTGCCCAACGCCACAACGGTAAACCTGGTGACCGAGAAGATCACCGATGGCCGGGTCTACGTGAGCACCTACCCCACGATGATGAACCTCATCAACTCCGTCGACGACGGGCTACGGCCTTTCGGTCCAGGCTATTTCGACCTCGTCGTGATCGACGAGGCACACCGTTCGGTGTATCACAAGTACCGCACCATCTTCGACTGGTTCGACTCACTGCTCGTAGGGCTCACCGCGACGCCCAAAGACGAGGTTGACCACAACACCTACCGGCTGTTCAACCTCGAAGACGGCATGCCAACCGACGCCTACGGTTTGGACGACGCTGTCAAGGAAGGCTTTCTTGTTCCCGCCGTGGGAATTTCGGTTGGCACCAAGTTCCTGCGCCAAGGTATTCGCTACGACGAGTTGACCGAGGCCCAGAAGGACGAATGGGACTCCCTGGACTGGGGTGATGATGACACCCCCGACGCCATGTCGGCAGAAGAGCTGGGACGCTTCTGGTTCAACGCCGACACCGTCGACAAGATCTTGGCGCAGCTGATGTCGCAGGGGCACAAGGTCGCCGGCGGCGACCGACTCGGCAAGACGATCATCTTCGCCAAGAACCAAGCCCATGCACAGTTCATCGCCGAGCGGTTCAACATCCAATACCCCGAGTACGCCGGTACATTCGCGCGCGTCATCACCCACAGCACCGAGCGCGCTCAGAGCCTCATCGACGACTTCTCCGTCACCGACAAGGCACCGCACATCGCCATTTCCGTCGACATGCTGGACACCGGTGTCGATGTGCCGGATGTAGTGAACCTGGTCTTTTTCAAAGAAGTTCGGTCCAAGAGCAAGTTCTGGCAGATGATCGGCCGCGGAACTCGCTTGCGTCCCAACCTGTTCGGGCCCGGACAGGACAAGGAGAACTTCTACGTCTTCGACTGCTGCAGAAACCTGGAATTCTTCAATCAAGACCTGCCCGGTACGCAGGGCTCGCTACAGAAATCGCTGAACCAGCGACTCTTCGAAATCCGCCTCGGGCTGGTGACTGCGCTGGATTCCGCTGTTCCCGGGACGAATCCGCCTGAGGGCCATGGCACGGAATCTGAACGCGGCCTTCGCGTCGATACCGCATGGAGCCTGCACAAGATCGTCGTCGGCATGAACCTCGACAACGTGTTGGTCCGGCCCCACCGCCGACTCGTCGAACAGTACGCGCAATGGCCGGCGTGGTCGTCGTTGACGCATGAAGCTGCGAGCGACGTCGCCACCCAACTCGCCGGCCTGCCTTCCTCGGAACTGGACAACGACGAGCAGGCCAAGCGGTTCGACCTGCTGATCCTGCGCCGCCAACTGGCGCAACTCGACGGTGATGCTGTTGCCGCTGAACGGATCCGGACAAAAGTTCAGGACATCGCCGAGGAACTGCTGACCAAGACCTCGATCCCGTCGGTGGCCGCGCAACAGGCTCTCCTTGCCGACATCTGCGCCGACGAGTGGTGGGTCGACGTCACCTTGCCCATGCTCGAACTCGTCCGACTGCGGGTGCGGGCGCTGGTCCGCTTCCTGGACCCCGCTCAAAAGACTGTTGTGTACACCGACTTTCAGGACGAACTCGGTGAGACGACATTGATCGATCTGCCCAACGTCACGCCAGGGACCAACTGGGACCGGTTCAAAGCGAAAGCGCGGGCGTACCTCAGGTCCCATCTCGACCACATCACGCTGCAACGCCTGTACCGCAACAAGCCGCTGACGCCCGACGACCTGATCGCTCTGGAGCGCATGCTGCTCGACAGCGGCGTGGGCGATCCGGCCGACATCGACTTGGCGAAAGTAGAGGGCCTCGGACTGTTCGTGAGGTCGCTCGTCGGTCTGGATCGTGCCGCAGCGATAGAAGCGTTCGGGGCGTACCTCGACGGATCGCGCTTCACTGCGGACCAGATTCGGTTCATCAATCTCATCGTCAGCGAGCTGACGGCAACGGGCGTCGTCGCCGTCGCGCGACTCTACGATTCCCCCTACACCGACAAAGCGCCGACCGGCCCTGAAGAGGTGTTTACGGAAGCTGATGTCGACAACATCGTGTCGATACTGAACACCGTGCGAGCCAACGCAGCGCCCGAGGGTGGCGTCGCCTAGGTGCACAGTGAGCGCGAGGCTGACCCTGGTCGCACAAGTCTAGTCCAGAGCAGCCGCGTCAGACGCGGTGAGATGCGGTACCTCGATCGCCGCCGAGCGGCCCCAAAATGCCCGCGACACACCGCGAATCCGTGTACAAACACGGCCGCTCGCGGGAAATAAGGGGGCTACTACTGCGAGGCGATGTCGACCGAGCTGCCGAGGGCGGCGACCCAGCCGGTGACCTGGCGGGCGATGTCCTGGTCGGTCAGGCCGATGGACATCAGCACCTCGCTGCGGCTGGCGTGGTCCTGGAACTGCTGGGGCACGCCGACGTCGCGGCACGGCACGTCGATCTCGGCGCGACGCAGCGACGCCGAGACCGCGGAGCCGATGCCGCCGGCGACACCGTTGTCCTCAAGTGTCACAACGAGTTTGTGGGCCCGGGCCAGGTCGGCGATGGCCGCCGGGACCGGCAGCACCCAGCGGGGGTCGACGACCGTCACACCGATGCCCTGCTTGCGCAACCGGTCGGCGACGACGAGCGCCATCCGGGCGAACGCGCCGACGGCGACCAGCAGCACGTCGTCGGACAGGCCGTCGGCGGGCTCGGTCAGGATGTCGACGCCGTGCTGGCGGCGGACGGCGGGAATATCTTCGCCGACAGCGCCTTTCGGGAACCGCACCGCGGTGGGTCCGTCAGAGACCGCAAGCGCCTCGCCGAGTTCCTCACGCAGCCGGGCGGCATCGCGCGGTGCGGCGACCTGCATGCCGGGCACGATGCCGAGCATCGACATGTCCCACATGCCGTTGTGGCTGGCACCGTCGTTGCCGGTGATGCCGGCCCGGTCGAGAACCATGGTGACCGGCAGCTTGTGCAGCGCCACGTCCATCATGATCTGGTCGAACGCCCGGTTCAGGAATGTCGAGTAGATGGCGACGACGGGGTGCATGCCGCCCATCGCCAGACCCGCGGCCGACGTCATCGCGTGCTGCTCGGCGATACCGACGTCGAAGAACCGGTCCGGGAAACGCTGCCGGAACGCCGACAGGCCCGTCGGGCCCGGCATGGCCGCGGTGATCGCGACGATGTCGCGCCGCTTGGTGGCCTGCTTGATCAGCTCCTCGGAGAACACCGACGTCCAGCCCAGCACCGACTCGGCCGTGGACCGCCCGGTGTGCGGGTCGATGATGCCGGTCGAGTGCATCTGCTCGGCTTCGTCGTTCTCCGCGTGCGAGTAACCCATGCCCTTGCGGGTGACGACGTGCACGATCACCGGCGCGTTGAACCCGCGGGCATGCCGCAGCGCCGCCTCGACGGCGTGCTCGTCGTGCCCGTCGATGGGCCCGACGTACTTGAGCCCCAGATCGGTGAACAGTGCCTGCGGTGCCAGCGCGTCCTTGATGCCGGCCTTGATGCTGTGCACGCACTGGTAGCAGAACTCGCCGACCACGGGCACGCCGCGCAGCGCGTGCTTGCCCCGCTCCAGCGCCTTCTCGTAGCCGGGCTGCAGGCGCAGTGCCGCGAAGTGGTCGGCCAGGCCACCGATGGTCGGCGCGTAGCTGCGGCCGTTGTCGTTGACGACGATGACGATGGGCCGGTTGGCGGCCGCGATGTTGTTGAGCGCCTCCCAGCACATACCGCCGGTGAGCGCGCCGTCACCGACGACGGCGACGACGTGCCGGTTCCGGTAGCCGGAGAGTTCGAAGGCCTTGGCCAGGCCGTCGGCGTAGGACAGCGCGGTGCTGGCGTGGCTCGACTCGACCCAGTCGTGCTCGCTCTCGGCGCGGCACGGGTAGCCGGACAGGCCGCCCTTCATGCGCAGGGTCTCGAAGTCCGGGCACCGTCCGGTCAGCATCTTGTGGACATAGGCCTGGTGACCGGTGTCGAAGATGATCGGGTCGTGCGGCGAATCGAAGACGCGGTGCAGGGCGAGCGTCAGCTCCACGACGCCCAGGTTGGGGCCCAGATGCCCGCCGGTGGCGGCCACCTTGTGCACCAGGAATTCCCTGATCTCGGCGGCAAGTTCCGTCAGCTGAGGCTGCGACAGGTGCGCCAGATCAGCTGGGCCGCGGACCTGTTCAAGCATTCCGACAGTCTACGCACGCACTACGGGTAGAGCCGGTCAAGGCTGATAGATGTCCGGCACACCGTCGCCGTCGTCGTCGGCGGTCTCACGTTCGTGGATCCGGCGGTAGGCGGCGTTGCGCGACAGCAGCACGACCGCGGCCAGCATCCCGGCGATCACCGAACCGGCGAGCACGCCGATCTTGGCATCGGCGCCGGTGGCCGTGCCGGTGCCGAACGCCAGCTCACCGATCAGCAGCGAGACGGTGAAGCCGATCCCGGCCAGCATCGCCACCCCGGCGACGTCCAGCCAGCCCAGGCCCTCGTCGAGTTCGGCGCCGGTGAATCGCGCCAGCAGGAATGTGGTGCTGAACACACCGATGGCTTTGCCGAACACCAGCCCCAGCAGTACGCCGCCCGTCACCGGATGGGTGATCGCGTCCACCAGGCCGGGCCAACCACCGACGCTGACGCCCGCCGCGAAGAACGCGAAGACCGGCACCGCCACCCCGGCGGACAGCGGCCGCAGCGCGTGCTCGAACGCCTCGGCCGAGGCGTGCCTGCCCAGAACGGGTACCCCGAACCCGAGGAGCACGCCGGCCACCGTGGCATGGATGCCGCTCGCGTGCACCAGCGCCCAGGTCGCCACCGCGAGCGGCAACAGCAGCCACCAGTGCCGGATGCCGCGCTGCACGGCCGCGACGAACAACCCACCGGGAATCACCGCGAGCGCCAGCGCCGTGGGATTGAGGTGATCGGTGTAGAAGCACGCGATGACGATGATGGCCAGGAGGTCGTCGACCACGGCGAGCGTCAGCAGGAACGTGCGCAGCGCGGTGGGCAGATGTGTGGAGATGACGGCCAGGACCGCAAGGGCGAAGGCGATGTCCGTCGCGATCGGCACCGCCCAGCCGTCCAGATTCTCGGGGTGCCCGAGCGCCAGGTTCAGGCCCACGAAGATGGCGGCGGGTGCCGCCATGCCACCGACGGCCGCTGCGATGGGCAGCGCGGCGCGCGCCGGATCGCGCAGGTCGCCCGCGACGAATTCGCGCTTGAGCTCGACACCGACGACGAAGAAGAAGACCGCCAGGAGCCCGTCGGCCGCCCAGGCCGAGAGGCTCAGGTGCAGATGCCACGACGCCGGGCCGACCGCGAACTCGGACAGTGCGTGATAGCTGTGCGCGGCAGGCGAATTGGCCCAGATCAGGGCGACACCGGCCGCCAGCAACAGCAGGATGCCGCCGACGGTCTCCTTGCGCAGGATCTCGGTGAACCGCTGGGCTTCGGGCCAGCTGCCCCGGCTCAGCAGGCGCCGGCGCGTGTTGCGGTTGGTCATCGGGACTCTCCTGGGCAGCGTTGAACGGCGCCGACCAGGCTTCCCGGCACACCTGTCCGCTAAGTTAGCAGCCGGGCCGAGCACCGACAGCGTGCCCGCACCGCGCCGCTACGCGCCCTCCGATTCGAGGATGGTCTTCAACCGCTTGAGGTCATTGGTGGTGGCGCGCTTCATCGCCCCCGCCATCAGCGGCGCGACGAGGCGCGAGAAACCGCTCGGCGCACCGCGATTGCGCAGCCGCATCCGCGTGGTCTGCGCGTCGACATCGGTCCACTCGTAGATGGTTTCCATCGGGAATGGTCCTTCGGCGGTGCGCATGACGAGACGGCGGTCGGGAACCAACTCCACGACCTCGTAGGTGTACGTCAGGGTCCGGCGCAGAAACGAGGCGGTGAAGGTGAATTGCGACCCCACCGCCAACGGTCGGGCGGTGACCCAACTCGCAGACCGGATGTTGACGTACCACTGTGGGGCGTTGTCGGGTTCGGCGGCGTAGGCGGCCACGACACCGCGGGGCCGCGCAATGACGCATTCCACAGACACATCCACGGTGGCCATCAGGCAGCCCTTCCACTTGTGAAACCGCTAGCGCGTCAGCAGCGCCACACACTCGACGTGGTGCGTCAGCGGGAACGAGTCGAAAACCCGCAGGTTCGCCACCTCGTAACCGTGTCCACGGTAGAGACCGATGTCGCGCGCGAAAGAGGCTGCCTCACAACCGATGTGGATCACGCGGGGCACCCCTGCAGCGGCCAGCTGATCGATGACCTCGTGCCCGGCGCCGGTCCGGGGCGGGTCCAGCACCGCGACGTCGGCCGCCACCCGCTGGGTGCCCAGCGCCCGGCGCACCGAATCGGTCAGCACCTCGACGCTGCCCAGGTCGCCCAGCGCGGCCCGGGCGGCGCGCGCCGATCCGCGCGACGTGTCGACCGTCAGCACGCGACCCGACTCCCCCACCGCGCCGGCCAGTGCCGCCGCGAAAACGCCTGCGCCGCCGTACAAATCCCATGCCGTCTGGCCCTCGGACAGCTCCGCCCACTCGGCGACCAGGGCACTGTAGGTGGTGGCGGCGTCACGATGGGACTGCCAGAACGCCGTCACGGGCACGCGCCATTCCCGATCGCCGACGCGCTGCACGGCCTCGTACTCGCCCGAGACCACCTCGGTCAGGCCGCGTTTGGCGTTCTTTCCCGCGCCCTTCTTGGCGTGCGGAACGGACCGCACGACGTGCCGGTGTCCGGCGTCGTCGAGTACGACATGCAGGTGCGCGCCGGGCGGTTGCAACGGCAGATCGTCCAACATCCCGGCCGGCACCTGGGCACACGACAGGTCGGTCACCAGTTCGTCGCTGTGATACCGGTGGAACCCGGCGCGGCCGTCCGCGCCGACCTCCAGGCGCACCCGGGTACGCCACCCGGTCGGGCCGACGGTGCCGACCTCTTCGGCGACGAGGTCGCCCGCCTCATAGCCGCCGAGGCGCGCCAGCTGATTGGCCACCACCTCGCCCTTGAGCCGCCGCGCCGCGGCGGGATCGACGAAAGCCAGGTCGCAGCAACCGGATCCCTGTGCACCGGCGATCGCGCACAGTGATGCCACCCGGTCGGGCGAAGGCTCGAGCACCTCGACAGCGTCGGCGTGCCAGTACGACCCGCGCTCGGACGTCACCTCGGCGCGCACCACCTCGCCCGGCAGGGCATGGCGGACGAAGATCACGCGGCCGTCGTGGCGCGCGACGCAGCTGCCACCGTTGGCCGGCGGGCCCACGGTCAGTGTTACTTCACTCACTCGATGATGCCCCGTCGGGTGTCACCGGGCGCCGAGCCCGGCGTCATGGTCACCTTCACGCGCTCGGACGAATTCAGCTGCCACGGAACGGAAGTCACCATCACATTCGGGATGAACAGCAGCCTGCCCTTGAGGCGCAGCGCGCTCTGGTTGTGCAGGATGTGCTCCCACCAGTGGCCCACCACATACTCCGGGATGAACACCGTCACGACGGTGCGCTTCGACTCGGCCGTGATGCGCTTGACGTAATCGAGGATGGGCCTGGTGATCTCGCGGTACGGCGAGGCGATGACCTTGAGCGGTACCGACACGTCGCTGTCTTCCCACTTGTGCACCAGCTCGCGGGTCTCGGCGTCGTCGACGCTGACGGTGATGGCCTCCAGGACATCCGGGCGGGTCGCCTTCGCGTAGGCCAGGGCCCGCAGCGTCGGCAGGTGCAGATTGGACACCAGCACGACGGCGTGGTTTCGGCTGGGCAGCACCACGTCCTCGTCCGGCCCCGATTGGGAGCGCAGCTCCTGGGCGACGGTGTCGTAGTGCTTGTGGATCGCCTTCATGAGGACGAACAGCAGGCTCATCGCCAGGATCGCGATCCACGCGCCGGCCAGGAACTTCGTCACGATGACCACCAGCAGCACGGCGCCCGTGCAGATGAATCCGATGGTGTTGACGACCCGCGCGCGCTGCATGCGGCGACGCTCGGACGCTTCGGTCTCGGTGCGCAGCAACCGGTTCCAGTGCCGCACCATGCCGATCTGGCTCAGTGTGAACGACACGAACACGCCGACGATGTACAGCTGGATCAGCGCCGTGACCTCGGCGTTGAACGCCACCACGAAGGCGATGGCGGCGAACGCGAGGAACAGGATGCCGTTGGAGAACGCGAGCCGGTCACCGCGGGTGTGCAGCTGCCGCGGCAGGTAGCGGTCCTGCGCCAGGATCGAGCCCAGCACCGGGAAACCGTTGAACGCGGTGTTGGCGGCCAGCACCAGGATCAGCGCCGTGACACCGGCGATCAGATAGAGCCCCACCGGGAAGCCCTGGAACACCGCCTCGGCCAGCTGGGTGACGACCGTCTTCTGGTGGTAGTCGGCGGGCGCGCCCTCCAGCTGGTCGACGCTGTCGGCCATCTTCAGGCCGATCTGCTTCGCCAGCACGATGATGCCCATGAACAACGACACCGCGATGGCGCCGAGCAGCAGCAGCGTCGTTGCGGCGTTGCGCGACTTGGGCTTCTGGAACGCCGGCACGCCGTTGCTGATGGCTTCCACACCCGTGAGGGCGGCACAGCCCGACGAGAACGCCCGGGCCACGAGAAAGACCATCGCGAAGCCCAGCACGTCGCCGTGCTCGGACTTGATGGTGAAACCGGCGGACTCGGCCCGCAGCGGGTGGCCCAGCACGAAGATCTGGATGAAGCCCCAGGCCAACATGATGTACATGCCGATCATGAAGGCGTAGGTGGGAACCGCGAAGGCAGTACCCGATTCCCGGATGCCGCGCAGGTTCAGCGACGCCAGGATCAGGATCGCCAGGACCGACAGCAACACCTTGTTCTGGGCGATGAACGGTACGGCCGATCCGATGTTGGACATCGCGGACGCCGTCGACACCGCGACCGTCAGCACATAGTCGACCAGCAGCGCGCTCGCCACCGTCAACCCCGCGGTGTGCCCGAGGTTGGTCGTGACCACCTCGTAGTCGCCGCCGCCGGACGGATAGGCATGCACGTTCTGCCGGTAACTGGCGATCACGATGAGCATGACTGCGGCCACCGCGAGACCGACCCAAGGCGCCATCGAATAGGCGGACAGACCGGCGACCGACAGCACCAGGAAGATTTCCTCCGGCGCGTAGGCCACCGACGACAGCGCATCCGACGCGAACACCGGAAGAGCGATACGTTTGGGCAGCAACGTGTGGGCGAGCTTGTCGCTTCGGAAGGGTCGGCCGAGGACCAACCGGCGCGTCGCGGTCGAAAGCTTGGACACGAGAGCCAAGGGTAAGCCCCAAGGGCCCGGGTTGTAGCGTTCGGACTGAGCTGAGGCAGGAAATTCGCTTCAGGGCCGGCTTCCGGCCCAGAAAGGATCGGCTGGTGCGAGTAGTCGTGATGGGCTGCGGCCGCGTTGGCGCATCGCTGGCGGACGGATTGGCCCGCATCGGCCATGAGGTCGCCGTGATCGACCGGGACAAGACGGCGTTCCACCGGCTGTCCCCGGAATTCCCCGGAGAACGCGTGCTGGGCATGGGTTTTGACCGGGATGTGCTGGAGCGGGCCGGTATCGAAGAGGCCGGTGCCTTCGCCGCGGTGTCCTCCGGTGACAACTCGAACATCATCTCGGCGCGCGTCGCGCGCGAGACGTTCGGTGTGCAGCGCGTCGTGGCGCGTATCTATGACGCCAAGCGCGCGGCGGTGTACGAGCGGCTGGGCATCCCGACCATCGCGACCGTGCCGTGGACCACCGACCGGTTGCTGAATCTGCTGACCCGCGAGACCGAGACCACCAAGTGGCGCGATCCGTCGGGCAACGTCGGCGTCACCGAACTGTCCCTGCACGAGGACTGGGTCGGCTACCGCGTCACCGCGCTGGAAGGCGCGACCGGCGGCCGCGTCGCGTTCCTCATCCGGTTCGGCAGCGGCGTGCTGCCCGACGCCAAGACCGTCATCCAGGCCGGCGATCAGGTGTACATGGCCGCGGTGTCGGGCCGTGTCGCCGAAGCCATCGCCATCGCATCACTGCCGCCCGGCGACGACGTCGAAAGCCACTAGGAGCGCACATGAAGGTCGCAATCGCGGGCGCCGGCGCCGTCGGCCGCTCCATCGCGCGGGAACTGGTCGATCACCACGAGGTGACGCTGCTGGAACGCAATCCGGACCACATCGACGTCGACGCCGTCCCCGCGGCGCAGTGGCGCCTCGGCGACGCCTGCGAGATCTCGCTGCTCGAGTCCGTCAAGCTGCATGAGTTCGACGTCGTCATCGCCGCCACCGGCGACGACAAGGCCAACGTGGTGGTGAGCCTGCTCGCCAAGACCGAGTTCGCGGTCCCCCGCGTCGTGGCCCGCGTCAACGACCCGCGCAACGAGTGGCTGTTCGACGACAGCTGGGGCGTCGACGTCGCCGTGTCGACGCCCCGCATGCTGGCGTCGCTGGTCGAAGAAGCCGTGTCGGTGGGCGACCTGGTCCGGCTGATGAGCTTCCGCAAGGGCCAGGCCAACCTGGTCGAGATCACGCTGCCCGACGACACACCCTGGGGCGGCAAGGCCGTCAAGCGACTCCAACTGCCCCGGGATGCCACGTTGGTGACCATCCTGCGCGGCCCGCGCGTCATCGTGCCCGAATCGGACGAGCCGCTCGAGGGCGGCGACGAACTGCTGTTCGTCGCGGTGGCCGAGG
Source organism: Mycobacterium sp. SMC-13 (assembly GCF_045311035.1). Lineage (NCBI taxonomy): Bacteria > Bacillati > Actinomycetota > Actinomycetes > Mycobacteriales > Mycobacteriaceae > Mycobacterium > Mycobacterium sp. SMC-13. Next base: position 191,356 of record NZ_JBJIAI010000001.1, on the reverse strand, counting down.
TCGAGCAGGAGCTGCGCAACCAGGTGCTGAATCCGGGCTAATCCTCGGTGACGTGGTGTTCGGCGTCGCGGATGGCCTTCTGGGCCGTCCGGATGGCCAGGTAGGACGCCAGCGCGGCGACCGCGGTGAGCGGCCAGCCCATGGCGATCCGGGCCACCCCGAGCAGACCCGTCTGGTCCAGCCCGTACAGGTGGTTCTGGACCAGGAAGCGTGCCCCGAACACCAGCGCCCACACCGCGGTCGCGATGTCGAACGCCAGCACCGCCCGCCGGACGTCGCGCCAGCTGCGGTCGTGTCCGGTGACCCAGCTCCAGCCGTAGCCGACCAGGGGGCGCCGGATGAGGATCGAGATCGCGAACACCGCGGCATAGATCAGCGATGACCAGATGCCAAGCAGGAAATAGCCTTTCGAGGCGCCGATCACGTAGGCGATCAGCGCGCTGATCCCGACGCCGATGAAGCCCGACACCGCCGGCTGCACCGATTCGCGCCGCGCCAGCCGCCAGATGAGAACCAGGGCGGCGACGCCGAGCGCTGCGTAGATCGCGGCGGTCAGCCCGAAAAAGCTCGAGACGGGGACGAAAACGAGGACCGGCAGGGACGAATAGATGAGGCCGCTCAGGCCGCCCATCTGCTCCAGCAGGACGTGCGCCGTCAGTTTGGCGTCGCCGTCATCCTGCTGGGCCTCGATGTCGGCTTCGGCCTGCGCGTCGTTCGCGGTCCCCTTGTCGGGGAAGGTCACTTCTGAATCTCGTAATGCGGGTTGTAGATCGCTTTGGCCCCGCTGTCCAAGTTGCCGAGTCGTCCGTGCACCCGCAGGGTGCGCCCGGATTCGATGCCTGGGATACGCCGCTGACCCAACCAGACCAGCGTGACCGTGTCGGTGCCGTCGAACAGCTCGGCTCGCACGCCGCCCGAACAGCCCTTGCCGTTGGTCTCGACACACCGCAGCGTGCCGACCATCGTCACTTCCTGTCCGCGCGTGCAGTCCACCGCTCGCATGGCGCCGGTGTTCAGGGCCTCGTCGTTCAGCTCCTGGACATCGCTCTGTTCGAGGTCCTCGGTAAGCCGCCGGGTGAGTCGGCGTAAATAGCCTTCCGCCGTAGCCATGGTCTCTCCTGAGACTTGCTGCGAATCCACCGTGGACCCGCTATCTAACCAACGTCACGCTAGACCTCTTGGTTCCGATTCGCCATTTCGGCACGGGATATATCTTCGTTATCCCGCTCACTGGACGGCACGGCCGCCCGGACCCCCTTGCGTGCGCCGTCCCGGCCGCCGGGCACCATCGAGGGATGACGGCCAACTTGCAGGGGATGACCGCGGTACTGCTGCCCGGGACGGGATCGGACGACGACTACATCCGCCGGGCCTTCGGCGGCGCCCTGCTCGAAGCGGGTGCCGTGGTGATCGCCCCGCGGCCGCTGCCGGGCGACCTGATCGCCGGTTATGTCGAGGCGCTCGACGCCGCCGCGCAACACGGCCCGATCATCGTCGGCGGCGTGTCCCTGGGCGCTGCGGTCGCCACGAACTGGGCGCTCAAGCATCCCGAACAGTGCATCGCCGTCCTGGCCGCCCTGCCCGCCTGGACCGGCGAGTCCGACGGCGCGCCGGCCGCCCAGGCCGCCCGCTACTCGGCGCAGCAACTACGCGAGATCGGGCTCGATGCGGCGGTCGCCGGCATGCGCGCGGGCAGCCCGGCCTGGCTCGCGGATGAACTGACGCGGTCGTGGACGGCACAGTGGCCCGGCCTGCCGGATGCGATGGAAGAAGCGGCCGGTTATGGCGGGCCGACGCGCGAACAGCTCGCCGAGCTGCAGGTGCCGATGGGTGTCGCCGGGGCGGTCGACGACGCCGTGCACCCCGTCGCGGTCGCCGCGGAGTGGGCCGTGGCGGCTCCCCGGGCCGCGCTGCGGACCGTCACCCTCGATGCGATGGGCGAAGAGCCGACAGTGCTCGGTGACGCCTGTGTGGCCGCGTTGCGGGAGGCCGTCAGCCTCCTGTGATGGTGCCCATCTGCTGGGTGCGCAGCTGCTGCATGGCCGAGCCCTGCTCGCTGCGACGGGCGTCGGGCTCCCCTTCGGGCTGCTGTTGCCCGAACTGCTGCTGCAGCTGTTCGAGCGCCTGCTGAGCCTGCTCCATCTGCTGCTGCGCCATCTGCTGGGCCGCGGCGCGCAGCTGCTCCAGCAGCGGCTCGGACAGCTGCACCGGCAGCGGGCTGCGAACCGGCAGCGGGGTGTCGCCACGACGAACCACGGTGTCCGCCAACGAGGTTCGCGCCTCGTCGGCGATGGCGTCGATGGTCTCCTCGGTGCCGACGACGACACAGCGCACCATCCACCGGTAGCCGTCGGTCCCGATGAAACGCATCACGACCTGCGGCTGGCCGGGCTGCGGCACCGGCAGGCCCACGACCTCCCGGCCCCACGGCCCGTCTTCGATGCGCGCCTGCGCGTTGTCGTTGCGCAGCGATTCGGCCAGTTCCGCGGCGATCTCACGCCACAGCCCGCCGGTCTTGGGTGCGGCGTACGCGGCCACGGAGAACCGCCCGTTGGGCGTCATGATCCAGACGGCGTTCGGCACGCCCTGCTCGTTGACCTCGACGTTGAGCTGCGAACCGTCGGGCACCGGGACGAGCACGCCACCCAGGTCCAGGCGGGCCGCCTCGGCGTCGGCCGGGTCGTCGAAGTCCTCGATGTCGAAGGGGCCGTCTTCTTCGGGGTTGAACTCGAATGCCATCACAAACTCGCATGTCCGCCGGAGGAACCGTGGCCGCCCGCGCCACGTGAGGTGTCAGCCAGCCCCGCCTCGTCGAACGACGTGACCTCGACCAGCTCGGGCAACTCGACCCGCTGCACGAGCAGCTGCGCGATCCGGTCACCGCGTTTCACGATGATGGGCTCGCTGGGGTCGAGGTTGATGAGCGCCACCTTGATCTCACCGCGGTACCCGGCGTCGACGGTCCCGGGCGCGTTGACGATCGAAAGGCCAACGCGGATGGCCAATCCCGATCGCGGATGCACCAAGCCGACCATGCCGTGCGGAATCGCGACGGCGATCCCCGTCGGCACCAATTCGCGCTGACCGGGGGCCAGTTCGAGGTCGATCGCGCTGAACAGATCGACGCCGGCATCGCCGTCGTGAGCACGGGCCGGCATCGGCAGATCCCGGTCCAACCGAACTACCGCCAGAGAGGTGGACACGACCGCACAGACTACCCTTGGCGGCGTGTCAGACACGCGAGCAGCCACCCAAACCGTCCGCTATCGGGAGCGGTTGACGGTGCCTTTGTGGTGGTGGTTACCGGGTTTCGGGCTGGCGGCCCTGATCGCGCTGGAAGTGGTGCAAGGCGTGTCGGGCGTGCCGGCCTGGGCGCCGTTCGCCGTGCTGCTGCCGGTCGCTGCAGCGACGCTGGTGTGGATGGGGCGCATCGAGCTGCGGGTGGTGAGCACCGGCACCGGGCCGGACGCCGAGACCGAGCTGTGGGTGGGACCGGCGCACATCCCGACGAGCGTCATCTCCCGGTCGGCCGAGGTGCCGCGCTCGGCGAAGTCGGCGGCGCTGGGACGCCAACTGGATCCGGCCGCGTACGTCGTGCACCGGGCCTGGGTCGGGCCGCTGATCCTCGTGGTGCTCGACGATCCGGATGACCCCACGCCGTACTGGCTGGTGAGCACCCGTCATCCCGATCGGGTGCTGGCGGCACTGCAGGGCCGCTAGCAGCCCCATAAGACGCCCAATGGCCGGTCCCCGCACGCATTCGTGCGAGACCGGCCACTGACGTGAACGTGAATCCTCAGGCGGCGCAGTCGGTGCAGATCATCACGCCGTTCTTCTCGCTGGCGAGACGGCTGCGGTGTTGCACCAGGAAACAGCTCGAGCAGGTGAACTCATCGGCCTGCTTGGGCACCACGCGGACCGAGAGTTCCTCGCCCGACAGGTCAGCGCCGGGCAACTCGAAGTTCTCGGCCGAGTCGGTCTCATCGACGTCGACGACGGCGGACTGTGCTTCGTTGCGCCGTGCTTTCAGCTCCTCCAGAGAGTCCTCGGACACCTCGTCAGTCTCAGAACGCCGCGGGGCGTCGTAATCGGTAGCCATGGTCATCCCCTCCGTTACCTTGCAGCAGAGCTTTGTACCAGCGTCGAACGCTTCCGCCAAACGATTCGTGCCCGAAAAGCGCGCCGACTATATGTGATTTGCATCACATAAGCAAGAGGTGGTCGGCAATCATGCAGGGTGCGGTGCATCTAGAGTGCTCATGTGGTCGCACAAATCACCGAGGGCACGGCCTTCGACAAGCACGGTCGGCCGTTCCGCCGCCGCAATTACGTGCCCGCCGCCGTGCTGTTCGCGGTGCTGGCCGTGGCGACGCTCATCGCGTGGCTCGTCGTCGCGAACCAGCCCGCCGAAATCCACCAGGCGATCACCTGCAATCCCCCACCCGCGCCCACCGAGCCGAACCAGCCGAAGCTCGGCGACGAGGTGTCGCAGTCCTCGATGGTCAACGTGGTGCCGGCCAAGCTCGCCGACACCAAGATCAAGGTGCTCAACGCCAGCGGCCAGGGCGGCCAGGCCAGCGAGGTCGCCGGTGAGCTGCGCGACCTCGGATTCGGCCAGCCGGCGGCGAGCAACGACCCGGTGTACGCCAGCACCCGCATGGAATGCCAGGGCCAGATCCGGTTCGGCCCGGCCGGTAAGTCCGCGGCCGCCGCGCTGTGGCTGGTGGCGCCGTGCACCCAGCTGTTCCAGGACCAGCGCCCCGACGACTCCGTCGACCTCGCGATCGGCACCGAGTTCAACGAACTCGCCCACAGTGACGACATCGAGGCCATGCTGGCCAGCCTGAAGCCGGACGCCACGCAGCCGGCAGACACCTCGCTGCTGCCGAAGATCCACAGCGGGACCTGCTAGCGATAGTCGACCCGCTCCAGATGCCCGGTCAGCGCTGCGGCCACGCCGGGCGCCGCGGCGATGACCAGATCGTCGTCGTCCGCACCCGGTGCGGGCAGCCGCACGACGGCGCCCGCCTCCTCGGCGACCAGGGCCGCGGCCGCCCAATCCCACACGTGCACACCGGATTCGAAATACGCGTCGAGCCGGCCGGCGGCCACCATGCACAGATCCAGGGCGCACGACCCGACCCGGCGGATGTCCCGCACCTCGGCCAGCAGCTCGGCCACCGCGCGGGCCTGCTGCCGCCGCCGCTCCCGCGCGTAGGCGAACCCGGTCGCCACCAGCGCCATCGGGAGCTCGTCGATGACGTTGCAGCGCAAGGTTTCCCGCACCCCGTCCCGCGTCGCCACGGCCCCGTGGCCGCGCGCGGCCGAGAACACCTCTCCGGTCGCGGCGTTGGCCACCGCACCGGCGACGGACACGCCGTCGATCTGCACCCCGACCGACACCGCGTAGGCGCCAAGCCCGTACATGAAGTTCACGGTGCCGTCGATGGGGTCGAGCACCCACACCGGCACGCCGGCGGCCGCCCGCGCCGCGCCACCCTCCTCCTCGCCGAGGATCGCGTCGTCCGGTCGCAGCACTGCCAGGCGCTCACGCAACAGCCGCTCGGTCTCGGTGTCGACGACGGTCACCGGATCGGTCGGGCTGCTCTTGGTGCGCACCGCGCCGTCGTCCTGCTGAACGCCGGCGAAAACCTCGGCGCGCCGCCGGCGGACGAAGGCGGCGGCCTCTGTGGCCAACTGCTCGGCGAGTGCGCGCAGTGCAGCAGGTGCGGTGCCACTTCCGGGTTCGCGTGCTGTCATGACACCTATCGCAGCACACGCGGTTAGGGTGTGGGTCGCGCCCTCTTGCCCACCCCCTCCAAGGAGTGCAGATGACCGAGACGCCCACCGCCGCGACCGACGCCTCACAGCATCGAGCGCTGGGGATCGATGTCGGCGGCAGCGGCGTCAAAGGCGGCATCGTCGACCTCGACACCGGCCAGCTGATCGGCGAGCGCTTCCGCCTCCCCACCCCGCAGCCGGCGACGCCCGAAGCCGTGTCGGAGACCGTGGCCGCCGTCGTGCGTGAGTTCGGCTGGACCGGACCACTGGGCGTCACGTATCCGGGCGTGGTGACCGAGGGCATCGTGCGGACCGCGGCCAACGTCGACAGCAGCTGGATCGGCACCAACGTGCGGGACATGTTCGCCTCGCGGCTGGACGGCCAGGACGTGACGGTGCTCAACGACGCGGACGCGGCCGGACTGGCGGAGGAGAAGTTCGGCGCGGGCCGCGAGGTGAGCGGACTGGTCGTGCTGCTGACGTTCGGCACGGGCATCGGCTCGGCGGTGATCTACGACGGGGTCCTGTTGCCCAACACCGAGTTCGGGCACATCGAGGTCGGCGGCAAGGAGGCCGAGCACCGGGCCGCGTCGTCGGTCAAGGAACGCAAGGACTGGTCGTACGAGCGCTGGACCGAGGAGGTCACCAAGGTGCTGGTGGCGGTGGAGAACGCCATCTGGCCGGACCTGTTCATCGTCGGCGGCGGCATCAGCAAGAAGGCGGACAAGTGGGTGCCGCTGCTGAAGAACCGCACCCCGGTGGTCGCCGCGACGCTGCAGAATTCGGCCGGCATCGTCGGCGCCGCGATGGCCGCCGACGGCGCCTTGCATCGCCATTGACGGGCCGTTGACGGCCGCCAACGCTCCGAGACCGGCGCTGATACGGCTTCTGGCCACTATGTCGTTACAATGGTCAACGGCGGCCGCCTGAACGGATAGCGGTGATCATCCGATCGAAGATCGACGCCAATATTCGACAGCCGACGCTTTTCGGTGGCGCATGCCCACGCCACCGTTGTACGAAAGACCGAAAGGGTGGCCGTGGTAGCGACCAAAGCCAGCGAGACAGCCGACGAGCCGGTGAAGCGCACCACCAAAGCCCCCGCGAAGAAGGCCGCCGCCAAGGCTGCGCCGGCCAAGCGTGCCGCCAAGGCACCCGCGAAGAAGGCCGCCGCGAAGGCGCCCGCCAAGCGCGCGGCGAAGGCCGCCACCAAGCCCGAGGACGGTGGCGTCGCTGACGACGTGACCGATGTCGACGACCTCGCCGTCGAACCCGACGAGATCGACGTCGACGACGCCGACCTGGAACTCGACGACGACCTCGAGGCCGACGACGACGTCAGTGACGATGACGACGAGGACGACGCCGAAGAAGGCGAGTCCGAAGCCGAAGCCAACACCGAAGGCACCAAGGCCGCGCCGAAGGCCGCCGACGGCGACGACGCCGACGAGCCGTCCGAGAAGGACAAGGCCTCCGGCGACTTCGTCTGGGACGAGGAAGAGTCCGAGGCGCTGCGGCAGGCCCGCAAGGATGCCGAGCTCACCGCGTCCGCCGACTCGGTGCGTGCCTACCTCAAGCAGATCGGCAAGGTCGCGCTGCTGAACGCCGAGGAGGAGGTCGAGCTCGCCAAGCGCATCGAAGCCGGCCTCTACGCCACGCAGCTCATGTCCGAGCTGATGGAGAAGGGCGAGAAGCTGCCCGCCGCGCAGCGTCGCGACATGCAGTGGATCTGCCGCGACGGCGACCGCGCCAAGAACCACCTGCTGGAAGCCAACCTGCGTCTGGTGGTGTCGCTGGCCAAGCGCTACACCGGCCGTGGCATGGCGTTCCTGGACCTCATCCAGGAAGGCAACCTGGGCCTGATCCGCGCGGTCGAGAAGTTCGATTACACCAAGGGCTACAAGTTCTCGACGTACGCCACCTGGTGGATCCGTCAGGCCATCACCCGCGCCATGGCCGACCAGGCCCGCACCATCCGTATCCCGGTGCACATGGTCGAGGTCATCAACAAGCTCGGCCGTATCCAGCGTGAGCTGCTGCAGGACCTGGGTCGCGAACCCACGCCCGAAGAGCTCGCCAAGGAAATGGACATCACGCCGGAGAAGGTGCTGGAAATCCAGCAGTACGCGCGTGAGCCCATCTCGCTGGACCAGACCATCGGCGACGAAGGCGACAGCCAGCTCGGTGACTTCATCGAGGACAGCGAGGCCGTCGTGGCCGTGGACGCCGTGTCGTTCACGCTGCTGCAGGACCAGCTGCAGTCGGTGCTGGAGACCCTGTCCGAGCGCGAGGCCGGCGTCGTCCGCCTGCGGTTCGGGCTGACCGACGGCCAGCCGCGCACGCTGGACGAAATCGGCCAGGTCTACGGCGTCACCCGTGAGCGCATCCGCCAGATCGAGTCCAAGACCATGAGCAAGCTGCGGCACCCGTCGCGCTCGCAGGTTCTGCGCGACTACCTGGACTAGTCCCCCGCTTCAACGACGACTGCCCCGAAACTCCGGTGTCGGGGCAGTCGTCGTCTGCGTGGGTTCCAGCGGCCGCGTGCGCGACACCCCCGAAAAACCGGAAGCGGGAAAAGTCCTGTGTGTGAAAGGCTTTCGTGCATGCCGATCTCGCAGCACCCGCTGGGCCAGGCCATGCTGGACGTCTCGTCCGAATGCTTCGCCGCGATGGCCGACATCCTCACCGTGCTCGGTGACGACCTCGCCAACCGCCGGCCCGACCTGCCCGGTGCGAACAGCTGCTACGCCATCGTCAACCACTGCATCGGTGTGGTCGACTACTGGGCCGGCTCTTTCATTGCCGGACAACGCATCCCGCGCGACCGCGACAGCGAGTTCACCGCCACCGGGCCGGTCGACGAGCTGCTGGCACGGCTGACGGCCCTGCAGCAGTGCTTCCCCGGCTGGGTCGAGGTGGCGGTCACCGAGGGCATCCGGGACCGCGAGCTGGCCGACGGGGTGCGCGGCGGCACCACGCGCGCCTCGGTGCTGGCCACGGCGAGCCCGGAGTGGACGCTGCTGCACATCCTGCACGACATCGCGCAGCACGTCGGGCACATGGAGATCACCAGAGACCTGCTGCTGGCCGCCCGCTCGGACAGCTGACACGAATCGGCCCCCTCCTCCGCGGAGCAGGGGGCCGATCGCGCGACGGTGACCGTCAGTCGGTGCCGGCCGCGCCGGCAGTGGCGTGCGCCTTTGCCGCGTCGGCCTTGGCGGCCGCCTTCTCGGCAGCCGCGGCCTTCTTGGCGTCGGCCTTGGCCTTGGCTGCCGCCTTCTTCTCCTCTGCCTTGGCCTTGGCAGCGGCCTTCTTGGCTTCGGCCGCAGCCTTCTTCGCCTCGGCCTTGGCCTTGGCGGCCTCGGCCTTGGTGGGCCCGTCGACCTTGGCCTGGTCGGCCTGTTTGTCGTCGGCCTTGGCGTTCGCGTCGACCTTCACCGCGTCGCCCTTGACCTCCGCAGGCTTGACCTCGGCAGCCTTGGCATCGGAAGCCGGAGCGTCCGCCACCTTGGCCGGCGAGTCGCCCGCCTGCGCCGCGGCCGGGGCCTTGGCCGCAACCGGAGCCGGAGCCGGACCCGAGAACGCGGCCGGCGACACCGCTGCACCCGAGTGCGCAGCCGGAGCCTCGGTGCCGGCCGCAGGCGCCGGCGGGTGCAGCTTCTTCTGCAGGTTGTTGATGGCCGTGGTGACCCCGCCGATGACCTGGGCATTGATGGCGCGCGCGAACTTGGCCGTCGAGAACAGCGCGTCGGCCGCACCATGGTTGATCGCGGTCAGGATCTTGCCGACGTCACCGGTCTTGAACGCCGTGGCGACGTCCTGCACCACACCGCCGAGCTGACGGGTCAGGGTGCGGACCTGCGTCAGCACCTGCTCGATCGGGCCCTTCTGCATGCCGGCGATCTCGACGCCGTTCCAGTTCACCAGGTTCCAGCCGACCTCGGGGTTGCCCTCGACGACGACGTAGTTGGTGTTGGACAACGGATGCTGGGTGAACAGCATGATCTTCTGCTCGACGCTCAGATTCTTGGCGTTCATCATCGTCCAGATCATGATGGTGCCGCCGTGCGAGAACACCGCCGCATTGCGGTCGCCGTTGTCGTAGATCGTCTGCAGCGCACCGTTGACACGGTCCTGGAACTGATGTCCGTTGAGGCCCGTGGTGCTACCCGGTGCGCTCGGGATGAACGCGTCCAGGTTCGGGGTGATCGGGTTGAAGCTGACGTTCGGCGGCGGGGTCACCGACAGACCCGCCCACGCCAGCGGAGCCGTCAGGTAGCCGAACAGCGCTGCCCGTTCGGGCGTGCCCTCGTACATGCCGGCTTCGATCTCCTGGATGCCCGGCAACACCGTGATCGGCAGACCCAGATACTGCGACATGGGCACGGCCGTCTGCTGCGTCCGGACCATCGTCGAGGCGTAGATCGCGTCGTAGTTGTTGTCGCCGAGTTTGGCCGCGATGTCCTTGGCCTGCTGCTGGCCGAGGTCGGTCAGCGTCGGCCCGGGTGTCGAGGTGTCACCGACCCCCGACAGGTTGCCGTACGACTGACCGTGCCGGATGAACGTGATCGTCATGTTCTCGGCTGCCCATGCCGGCAGCGCCGACATGACCAGAAGGGCGCCCGCGGTCAGAGCGACACCGAGTCCCTTCAGCCCACGCGCGCGACGACGATGTCCCGCGCCTGAATTTGTGTGGTTAATGATGTCCTCACTGTCTCGGGGGATATTTACCCGCGCGGCAGTGCCAGCCCGGTAATGGTGATACAGGCCACAATCCCGGCCAGTGGACAGGTTTCGTCACAATTGACGAAACTTCGACGACGCAAATCGGCCCCCTTCCCGAGGGAGAAGGGGGCCGATCTGTGGTTACCCGACAGCGAGCTGTCAGTCGGCGCTTCCAGCGCCTGCGCCGGCAGTGGCCTTCGCAGACTCTGCCTTGGCCTTCGCCTCAGCCTTCTTGGCCTCGGCGGCAGCCTTCTTGGCGTCAGCCTTGGCCTTGGCCTCCGCCTTCTTGGCCTCGGCGGCAGCCTTCTTCTCCTCGGCCTTGGCCTTGGCAGCGGCCTTCTTGGCCTCGGCCGCAGCCTTCTTGGCGTCAGCCTTGGTCTTGGCCTCGTCGGCTTTGGCCTGGCCCTCCGCCTTGGCGGCATCGGCGCCGGCCTTGGCGTCGTCGGCCTTGGCTTGCCCCTCCGCCTTGGCGGCGTCGGCGTCGGCCTTGGCCTCGTCGGCCTTGACCTGACCGTCAACCTTGTTGTCCGACGCCGGAGCGTCGGCAACCTTGGCCGGCGAGTCGCCCGCCTGCGCCGCGGCCGGAGCCTTGGCCGCAACCGGAGCCGGAGCCGAGAACGCGGCCGGCGAGACCGCAGCACCCGAGGTCGGGGCGGTGGTCTGCGTGCCCGCAGCCGGAGCCGGCGGGGCCAGCTTCTTCTGCAGGTTGTCGATGGCCGTGGTGACCCCGCCGATGACCTGGGCGTTGATGGCCCGGACGAACTTGGCCGTCGAGAACAGCGCGTCCGCGGCACCGTGGTTGATCGCGGTCAGGATCTTGCCGACGTTTCCGGTCTGGAACGCCGCGGCGACGTCCTGCACCACCGAGTTGAGCTGACGCGACAGCGTGCGGACCTGCGTCAGCACGTTCTCGATCGGGCCCTTCTGCATGCCGGCGATCTTGACGCCGTTCCACTCGACCAGGTTCCAGCCGTCCTCGGGGTTGCCCTCGACGACGACAACGCCCGTGTTACCCAGCGGATGCTGGGTGAACAGCATGATCTTCTGTTCGGCGCTCAGGTTCTTGGCGTTCATCATCGTCCAGATCATGATGGTGCCGCCGTGCGAGAACACCGCGGCGTTGCGGTCGCCGTTGTCGTAGATCTTCTGCAACGCGCCGTTGACCCGGTCCTCGAACTGGTGACCGTTCAGACCGGTGGTCGGATCGGCCGCGGACGGGATGAACGCGTCCAGGTTCGGGGTGGTCGGGTTGAAGGCGATGTTCGGCGGCGGCGTCACGGTGATGCCTGCCCACGCCAGCGGTGCCGTCAGGTAGCCGAAGATGCCCGCGCGCTCCGGGGTGCCTTCGTACTTGCCGGCTTCGATCTCCTGCAGACCCGGCAACACCTGGATCGGCAGACCGAGGTACTGCGACAACGGCGTCGCCGTCTGCTGCGTCCGAACCATCGTGGACGCGTAGATGGCATCGAAGTTCCGGTCGCCCAGCTTGGCCGCGATGTCCTTGGCCTGCTGCTGACCGTCCGGCGTCAGGACCGGGCCCGGCACCTGGGTGTCGATGTTGCCCGACGTATTGCCGTACGACTGACCGTGCCGGATGAACGTGATCGTCATGTTCTCGGCCGCCCATGCCGGCAGCGCCGACATGACCAGAAGGGCGCTCGCCGTCAGTGCGACACCGAGTCCCTTCAGTCCTCTTGCGCGACGGCGCTTACCCGTCGCGTCTTCAGAATTCGTGTGGTTGATCATGTCCTCACCGTGTCGGGGATATTTACGCGCGCGATCGTGTCAATCCCCGGACGGTGACTCGGGCCACAATCCCGATGAGTGGACAGATTTCTCACACTGTCGTTCATTTTCCGTTAACCAACGGCGCCGGCCCCGAAATTTGCCGGCAGAACTGGGAAAACGCCCTCGGCGTCAGGCCGGTAGGGCACGGTGCGCGTCACCGCGCCGGCGGGCAGGGCACCGTACAGATGCGGGAAGAGCATCGAGGCCGGATCCGTCGGCACCCCGGGCTCCCAGCGAACCGGCGACCCCAGCAGGTCCGGGTCACAGACCAAGAGCAGCAGGTCGGACTGCCCGCGGTAGAGCCGATTGGCCGGCAGGTGGACCTGTTCCGGAGCCGACAGGTGCACGAACCCCACCTCGTCGAGTGAGGGTGGTCTGAGCTCGCCATCGAACTGGGCACGCGCCCAATCCGTTTCACTACACAGATGGACCAGGACTGTGGGCGCGGCGATCATGCGGTCAGCCTGCCGCGCCCGCAACTCCAACGATAGGTGAGACACGACACACCCGTGAACACCTGGGGAACAACGCTGGAATCCAAATCGTCTGAGAGAGTAGAGATGTGTAACCGGCAAAGCGCCCAGGCGGCGACGAGCAGAAGGAGGCGCCATGAACGCAACTCTGACGGGCCCGGCACTGACACGGGCCGACCGCTGTGACCGGTGCGGCGCTGCCGCCCGCGTTCGCGCTACCCTGCCGTCCGGCATGGAGCTCCTGTTCTGCCAGCACCACGCCAACGAGCACGAATCCAAGCTGGTCGAGCTCGCCGCCGTGCTGGTGGTCAGCGCCGAGACCGAGTGACCCGCCGGCCACCTCAAATACGGTCCTGATGGGATCTCTTCGGTAATGCTGGTCTGGTCATGAACGACCAGACGAAGCCGATCAAGCCGACACGTCACCACGTGTTACGGGTCATCCGACGCGCACTGTCGAAAAGCTGGGACGACTCGATCTTTTCCGAGTCGGCTCAGGCTGCGTTCTGGTCGGCACTGTCCCTACCGCCCTTGCTGCTGGGCATGCTGGGCAGCTTGGCGTACGTGGCGCCGTTGTTCGGCCCCGAGACGCTGCCGATGATCCAGGAACAACTGATCGGGACGGCGAAGAACTTCTTCTCGCCGAACGTGATCAACGAGATCATCCAGCCCACGGTCCGCGACATCGCCGTGGGCGCCCGCGGCGAGGTGGTGTCCCTCGGGTTCGTCATCTCGCTGTGGGCGGGCTCGTCCGCGATCTCGGCATTCGTCGACGCGGTCGTCGAGGCCCATGATCAGACGCCGTTGCGCCACCCGGTGCGGCAGCGTTTCTACGCGCTCGGGCTGTATCTCGTGATGCTGCTGTTCGTGATCGCGACGGCCCCGGTGGCCGCCATCGGACCGATGAAGATCGCCCAGCACATTCCCCAGACCTGGTCCAACGCGATGAAGTACGGGTACTGGCCCGCGCTACTGCTGGGCATCGTGCTGGCCGTGACCGTGCTGTATCGCGTTGCGCTGCCCCAACCGCTGCCAACCCATCGGCTGCTGTTCGGCGCAGTGCTGGCGACCGTGGTCTTCGTGGTGGCGACGGTGGGCCTGCGGTTCTATCTGACCTGGATCACCGCGACCGGCTACACCTACGGCGCGCTCGCGACGCCGATCGCGTTCCTGCTGTTCGCCTTCGCGCTGGGTTTCGCCATCATGATCGGCGCCGAACTCAACGCGGCGATCCAGGAGGAATGGCCGGCGCCGGACACCCACGCCCGACGCCTGCGCGAATGGCTCGAAGAAAAGGCCGAGACCCTCACGGGCGATCAGCCCGCCGATCAACCCGCCGAGCGGGTGGCCGAGCCGCCGGCCTGACCGGTTGCGGCTATTTCTTCATCTGTTCGTAGATGCGCTTGCAATCCGGGCACACGGGCGACCCGGGCTTGGGTGACTTGGTCACCGGGAACACCTCGCCGCACAGCGCGACGACATGGGTGCCCATGACGGCACTCTCGGCGATCTTGTCCTTCTTGACGTAGTGGAAATGCTTAGGTCGGTCGTCGTCCGTACCGTCGTCGACCTGTTCATCGGAATCGGTGCGTTCGAGGGTGTCGGTCTGCATGGATTCATTGTGGCACCTCAGGCGAACCGGTCGCGGCGGCACTGAGCCAGATGTGGGACAGTGGAGGTATGAAACACGGCCCTGAGCTGAGTTTCGACGACGACGGTCGGCCGGTCCTCATCACTCGCGCAGCACCCGCCTATGAGGAGCAGCACCGCGCGCGCGTCCGTCGCTACCTCACCATCATGTCGTTCCGCGTGCCGGCGCTGTTGCTGGCCGCACTGGCCTACAGCATCTGGCACAACGGCCTGATCTCGCTGGGCATCCTGATCGCATCCATTCCCCTGCCGTGGATCGCGGTGCTGATCGCCAACGACCGCCCGCCGCGCACCGCGCAGGAACCGCGCCGCTACGACGCGGCCCGCCGGGCGCCGATGTTCCCCACTGCCGAACGGCCCGCGATCGAGGACCGGCACCCAGTCATCGACGGCGATATCGAGTCTTGACCTCTACCTGAGTTTCCTTCTTTCTCCTTTCTAAGGACATTCTCAGGTCGACCTCGAAAAACCGCTGGTCAGAGGCCATGAGCCGAGAGGGCCTCGGGAACTTCTCCTGCCGCTGGGGCGTTGAAGCAAGTGACAGTTCGAGCTGAGCACGAGCAGGAGGCCGCAAATGGCAAACGCCACCACAAGCCGTATCGATTCCGATCTTGACGCCCAGAGTCCCGCCGCGGACCTGGTGCGCGTGTACCTGAACGGCATCGGTAAGACCGCTCTGCTCAACGCCGAGGACGAGGTGGAACTGGCCAAGCGCATCGAGGCCGGCCTGTACGCAGCCCACCTGCTGGAGACCAAGAAGCGACTCGGCGACAACCGCAAGCGTGACCTGGCCGCCATCGTCCGCGACGGCGAAGCCGCACGCCGGCACCTGCTCGAAGCCAACCTCCGCCTCGTGGTGTCGCTGGCCAAGCGTTACACCGGCCGCGGCATGCCGCTGCTGGACCTGATCCAGGAAGGCAACCTCGGCCTCATCCGGGCGATGGAGAAGTTCGACTACGCCAAGGGCTTCAAGTTCTCGACGTACGCCACCTGGTGGATTCGTCAGGCGATCACCCGCGGCATGGCCGACCAGAGCCGGACCATCCGGCTCCCCGTCCACCTGGTGGAGCAGGTCAACAAGCTGGCACGGATCAAGCGCGAGATGCACCAGAGCCTGGGACGTGAGGCCACCGACGAAGAGCTCGCCGAAGAGTCGGGCATCCCGGTCGAGAAGATCAACGACCTGCTCGAGCACAGCCGCGACCCGGTGAGCCTGGACATGCCGGTCGGCACCGACGAGGAGGCTCCGCTCGGGGACTTCATCGAGGACTCCGAGGCGCTCTCCGCAGAGAACGCCGTCATCTCGGAGCTGCTGCACACCGACATCCGGCACGTGCTCGCCACCTTGGACGAGCGCGAGCAGCAGGTGATCCGGCTGCGGTTCGGCCTCGACGACGGCCAGCCCCGCACTCTGGACCAGATCGGCAAGCTGTTCGGCCTGTCCCGCGAGCGGGTCCGCCAGATCGAGCGCGAGGTCATGTCGAAGCTCCGCAACGGCGAGCGCGCCGAGCGCCTGCGGGCCTACGCGAGCTGATCGCCGCCACCCAACAACTGCACACCCTGGTGCCCGCCGGAATATCCGGCGGGCACCGTTTTTTCCGGCCGGTCTGCCCGCCGTTGTCCACCGCAGGAATCACAGCGTCGATCGGCCGTGGTGGATGCCTGTTGACCCGGCCAAACCGGTAAGCTGGGCACCGGCGGAGGCCTGGAGGAATTTGGCATGAACGATCTGATCGATACGACCGAGATGTACCTGCGGACGATCTACGACCTCGAAGAAGAGGGCGTGGTGCCGCTGCGTGCGCGCATTGCCGAACGACTCGAGCAGAGCGGCCCCACCGTCAGCCAGACGGTGTCGCGGATGGAGCGCGACGGGCTGCTGCACGTCGCCGGTGATCGCCACCTGGAACTGACCGACAAGGGCCGCTCGCTGGCCGTGTCGGTGATGCGCAAGCACCGGCTTGCCGAGCGTCTGCTGGTCGATGTCATCGGCCTGCCGTGGGAGGAAGTCCACGCCGAGGCGTGCCGCTGGGAACACGTGATGAGCGAGGACGTCGAACGCCGGCTGGTCCAGGTGCTCGACAATCCGACCACGTCCCCGTTCGGTAACCCGATCCCCGGCCTCGCCGAACTCGGCGTCATCTCGACCGGTGACTCCGACGTCAGCCTCGTCCGGCTCACCGAGCTGCCCACCGGATTCCCGGTCGCGGTCCGCGTGCGTCAGCTGACCGAACACGTCCAGGGCGACACCGAGCTGATCGCCCGGCTCAAGGACGCCGGCGTCGTGCCGAACGCGCGCGTCACCGTGCAGGCCACCGAGCAGGGCAGCGTGCTGATCGTCATCCCCGGCCACGAACAGGTCGAGTTGCCGCATCACATGGCGCACGCGGTTCGCGTCGAGAAGGTCTGACCGGGCCCACGAGGCTCACGCCGACCTGCCGAAGATGCGCCGCGGCGGCATCTGCACGCCGAGGCGCTCGGCCAGCTTGTAGCCCGTCAGCGCCAACTCGCGGATCCGGTCCGGTCGCATGCCGTTTTGCAGGGCAGCGTCGAGCATGCCCGCCATCCGGTGCCCGCTGTCGACGTCCAGCGCGGCCTGCAACGCCACCCCGGCGAGCGGTCCGTCACCCCGGGCGTACGCGCTGAACGCCAGCAACACCAATATCTCCACCCGCCACGGCGCGGGCAGGGTGCGGGTCAGTGCGGCCCACACCGACTCGGCCGCGGCCGCGCACTCCCCGACCGCCAACGCGTACAGCGTGTCCCGCACCCGCCAATCCGTCACCGCGCACGCCAGGCGCACCGCATCGTCGTCGGGTAGTGGCAAGCCGTCCGGGGACCCGGTGGCACACGCCACCGCATGCTCGATATCCGCGCGCACCTCGGCATCGGGACGACCGCGGTAATCGACTGTGGCAGACCGCTTTTCGATCGCCGGCCGCAACGCCTCGGCACGCCGCGCGTCGGTGACGGCGACGACGTCGACGAGGTCCGCGCGCCGGGCGTAGAGGCGCCGGCCGTCGAGCACCGCGGCCATGGTGACGGGTGACGATTCGGGATCCTCGACGACGCCGGCGTTCCCGCAGCCGTCGGCGCACTGCCAGCGGCCGCCGGCCGCCACCCGGTCGACGACGTGCACCGCGAGCAGTTCGATGCCGCGCTCGGCCAGCGCCTCCTCGAGTTCGTCGGTCACGTCGCGATACATGTCCGCGCACATCACGCAGTCGACGCCGTGTTCGTCGACGATCACCCCGACGGCCGCGTCCGCATCTGCCGCGGCGGCCATGTCGGAGAGATGGCCGAGGGCCTCGGGCAGGGCCTCGAAGAATCCTGCCGAGAGGTCTACACGCAGGACCGCGCCCATCTCACCGCCGATGATGGTGACGAGGACCAGCGACTTCTCCGGCGCGAACCCCAGGACCGCGGGCACTGCCGCGATCAGGGCGCCGGGCCGGTTCAGTTGGAAATCGAATGAGCTGAAAGTTGTCATGCCCTGAACGTGGCAGCACGGTCCGTCAGGAATCGTCGGCCGACGCCGCCGGCGGCCCCGGCTGTGGATGAACTCGGATCTGTGGATAACGGGCCGCACCCGTGGTGTTTCCGCAAAGTTCGCCGATGATCCGGCTGCATGATCACGCGTGCCGTGCCAACCTGGCTGTCATGGGTTCCACGCAGGAGTTCGACCTCGTCGTCATCGGATCCGGTCCCGGCGGGCAGAAGGCTGCGATCGCCGCCGCCAAGCTGGGAAAATCCGTCGCAGTCATCGAGCGTGGGCGCATGCTCGGCGGGGTCTGCGTGAACACCGGGACCATCCCGTCCAAGACATTGCGTGAGGCGGTCGTCTACCTCACCGGAATGAGCCAGCGCGAACTGTACGGCTCCAGCTACCGGGTCAAGGAACGGATCACCCCCGCCGATCTGTTGCGCCGCACCACGCACGTCATCGGCCGGGAACAGGACGTGGTCCGCAACCAGCTGCTGCGCAATGGGGTCGAGCTGTTCGAAGGCCACGGCAGGTTCCTCGACCCGCACACCCTGGTCATCGAGGACCCCACCCGCGACGAGAACGTCAACATCAGAGCGCGGTATGTCGTCATCGCGACCGGTACCAAGCCCGTCCGCCCGGCCGGGGTGAAGTTCGACGAGGAACGCGTCCTGGACTCCGACGGGATCCTGGACCTCAAGAGCCTGCCGCAGTCGATGGTGGTGGTCGGCGCGGGAGTCATCGGTATCGAGTACGCGTCGATGTTCGCGGCGCTCGGCACCAAGGTGACCGTGATCGAGAAGCGCCCGACAATGCTGGACTTCTGCGATTCCGAGATCATCGAGTCCCTCAAATTCCATCTGCGCGACCTCGCGGTGACGTTCCGTTTCGGCGAAGAGGTGACCGCGGTGGACGTGGGTCCCGGCGGAACCTTGACCACGCTCGCCAGCGGCAAGCAGATCCCCGCCGAGACGGTGATGTACTCGGCCGGCCGGCAGGGGCAAACCGAGCACCTCGACGTCGGCCAGGCGGGCCTCGAGGTCGACAGTCGCGGAAGGATTTTCGTCGACGACAACTACCAGACCAAGGTCGACCACATCTACGCCGTCGGTGACGTCATCGGCTTCCCGGCGCTGGCCGCGACCTCGATGGACCAGGGCCGGCTGGCGGCGTACCACGCGTTCGGCGAGCCCTGTAAGGGCATGACCGACCTGCAGCCGATCGGCATCTACTCCATTCCCGAGGTGTCGTACGTCGGCGCCACCGAGGTCGACCTCACCGACAGCTCGATTCCCTACGAGGTCGGGGTGTCGCGCTACCGCGAACTGGCGCGCGGGCAGATCGCCGGTGACTCGTACGGCATGCTCAAGCTGCTGGTGTCCACCGAGGACCTGACGCTGCTCGGCGTGCACATCTTCGGCTCCAACGCGACCGAACTGGTCCACATCGGCCAGGCCGTGATGGGGTGCGGCGGGACGGTGGAATACCTGGTCGACGCCGTCTTCAACTACCCGACCTTCTCGGAGGCCTACAAGGTCGCCGCGCTCGACGTGATGAACAAGCTGCGGGCGCTGAACCAGTTCAGACGCTAGGCGCTGCAGCCGTCGTCAGGGGCGCCGGTGGCGCGGTCCGCGGGACCGCCCTCCTGGGCCCGCTGGTACAGGACCTGGATCTGCACATCGAAGGGCGACGAGTACGACAGGTCGTTGCCGCTGCAGCCACCGCCCTGCAGGCCGCCGACCACTCCCCTGACCTCGGTCGCCGACACCCACGGCGAGCCGCTGGTGCCGTCGACCAGTCCCGGGCAGCGCAGCGCCGGGAACCCGCGGTCGGGGCGCGATGTCGGCGCACTACAGCTGACCTGGCCCCCGCCGTCACCGAGCGGGTATCCCGTCACCGTGATCGGAACGTCGGGGCCCGGTGCGGCGCCGAGCACGAAGCCGCCGCCGGCGTGCCGTTCCAGCGTCTCGGTCGTGGCCGCGCCGCCGTGGCTGACCCGGGCGATCGCGAAATCGGCTGCCGGGTCCTGACTGCGAACCCAGCGCGGGTCCAGGTACACCGCATCGATGTGCCAGAAGTCGCCGGGGACGCCGCCGCGGTAACCGGGCGCGAACGTCGCGTCGAACGACGCGTCGAGGCAGTGTGCGGCCGTGATGATCAGATTCCCCGCCAGCGAATCGAGCACCGCGCCACTGCAGGTGTGCACGGAATCGCTGCCCAGGAACACCGCGCCGACGCGTGGATCGGGCCGGGGTCCCGGGACCACGGCCGCGCCGGCGGCGACCGTACCGGGGTCGCCGGCGCGGGGATCGGCCTTGATCGCAGGCGGGCTGCACGCGGTGGCCAGCAGCGCGGCGAATGCGCTCACGGCCAGTCGGGTGCGAAGCATCTGTCCGATCTTGCCCGATACCGACGGCACGAGCAGCACCTGGTGCACCATGCGTACTGCGGGCCGACACTGGGAACAACACAAGAATGCGCGACACTTGTAGGAGACACATCCGGCGAGATGTGAACGCACGACGGCAAGGAGTGTGAAGGTGAGCGAGCACGACGGGAACGCGAGCGGCCAGCGGCCCGACGACAGCCGGGGCCAGCAGTATCAGCCCGAGCAGAGCGGTATGTACGAGCTGGAATTCCCCGCGCCCCAGTTGTCCGCCGCCGACGGCCGCGGACCGGTGATGGTGCACGCCCTCGAAGGCTTCTCCGATGCCGGCCACGCCATCCGGCTGGCCGCCGAGCACCTGAAGAACACGCTCGACACCGAATTGGTCGCGTCGTTCGCCATCGACGAACTGCTGGATTACCGGTCGCGCCGGCCGCTGATGACGTTCACCACCGATCACTTCACCAAGTACGACGATCCCGAGCTGAACCTGTACGCGCTGCACGACACCGCCGGCACGCCGTTCCTGCTGCTGGCCGGGATGGAGCCGGATCTGCGCTGGGAACGTTTCATCACCGCGGTGCGGCTGCTCGCCGAGCGGCTCGGGGTTCGGCAGGTCATCGGGTTGGGCGCCATCCCCATGGCCGTTCCGCACACCCGCCCCGTCACCATGACCGCGCACGCCGGCAACAAGGAGCTCATCGCCGATCACACGCCGTGGGTTGGCGAGGTCCAGGTTCCGGCGAGTGTGTCGAACCTGTTGGAGTACCGGCTCATTCAGCACGGCCACGAAGCTCTGGGCTTCACCGTGCATGTGCCGCACTACCTGGCACAGACCGCGTATCCGCCCGCCGCCGAGGCATTGCTGGGTGAGGTCTCCCGGATCGCGTCGCTGCAGATTCCGCTGAATGAGCTATCGGAGGCGGGCGCCGAGGTGTACGCCAAGATCAGCGAGCAGGTGGAGGCCAGCGCCGAAGTCGCTCAAGTGGTCAGTGCACTGGAACAACAGTACGATTCGTTCGTCGCTGCTCAGGAAAATCGGTCGTTGCTGGCACGTGACGAGGAACTACCCAGCGGCGACGAACTCGGCGCACAGTTCGAGCAGTTCCTCGCCGAACAGTCCGGTGACGGATTCTCCGATCCCCAAGCCGGCGACGACGGCACTGTCGGCGACTGACCACGCGGTCGGCTTGGCCGACACCATGGGAAGGAGCTGGGACGATGCCCGATGGAAAGCCCAACCTGCACTCGGTGCGTGACGTGACGCCGCGGCTGGAGTACCGCACCATCCATGGCTACCGCCGCGCGTACCGGGTGGCGGGCTCGGGGCCGGCGATTCTGCTGATCCACGGCATCGGCGACAACTCCACCACGTGGGAAACCGTTCAGACGCGCCTCGCCCAGCGGTTCACCGTCATCGCCCCGGACCTGCTGGGCCACGGCCAGTCCGACAAACCGCGCGCCGACTACTCGGTGGCGGCGTACGCCAACGGCATGCGGGACCTGCTCAGCGTGCTCGACATCGAACGCGTGACGGTCGTCGGCCATTCACTGGGCGGCGGCGTGGCCATGCAGTTCGCCTATCAGTTCCCGCAATT
The DNA here is from genome assembly GCF_045311035.1 of Mycobacterium sp. SMC-13. Classification (NCBI taxonomy): domain Bacteria; kingdom Bacillati; phylum Actinomycetota; class Actinomycetes; order Mycobacteriales; family Mycobacteriaceae; genus Mycobacterium; species Mycobacterium sp. SMC-13. The sequence goes on along the minus strand of NZ_JBJIAI010000001.1, from coordinate 169,471 downwards.
GGTCGATCGCCTCGTGCTGGTCGGTGCCGGCGGTGTCACCCGCGACGTGAACATCGCACTGCGACTCGCGGCGCTGCCCCTGGGCACTGAAGCGCTGGCACTGTTGCGAATCCCGTTGGTACTGCCCGCCCTTCAGCTCGCCGGGCGTCTCGGCGGAGCGCTGCTCGGGTCGACCGGCCTGGGCCACGACCTGCCGAACATGCTGCGGATCCTCAACGACCTGCCCGAACCCAAGGCCTCATCCGCCTTCGCCCGGACCCTGCGCGCAGTGGTCGACTGGCGCGGCCAGGTGGTCACGATGCTGGACCGATGTTATTTGACCGAAGCCATTCCGGTGCAATTGGTTTGGGGCACCCAGGACGCCGTCATCCCGGCCGCCCACGGAGAACTCGCCCACGCCGCGATGCCGGGCTCCCGGCTCGAGTTCTTCGACAACTCAGGACATTTCCCATTTCACGACGACCCCGACCGGTTCGTGAAACTCATCGAGGAATTCATCGACACGACGGCGCCGTCGGTCTACGACCGTGATGCGCTGCGCGGACTTCTGCAGACCGGCGTCACCGCGAAATCGATCGACGCCCCGCAAGATACGAAGTATGCGGTTCTCGACGCCATGGAGACCGACGAGCGCAGCGCGACCTAGCTGCCGTCAGCCCGACGACGTCACACCGCGGTGCGCCCGCAGCGCCTCGATTTCGCGTTCGAAGTCCTCCGCGGACGAGAAAGAGCGGTACACCGACGCGAACCGCAGATAGGCGACCTCATCGAGGTCACGCAGAGGACCGAGGATCGCCAACCCGACCTCATGGCTCGGCACTTCGGGAGATCCGGTGGCCCGCACCGCATCTTCGACCTTCTGCGCCAACTGGTTCAGGGCATCGTCGTCGACCTGCCGCCCCTGGCAGGCGCGCCGTACGCCCTTGATCACCTTGTCCCGGCTGAACGGTTCGGTGACGCCGCTGCGTTTGACCACCGCGACGACTGCGGTCTCCACCGTGGTGAACCGGCGACCGCACTCGGGGCATGACCGGCGACGCCGAATCGCCTGCCCTTCGTCAGCTTCTCGTGAATCGACCACACGCGAGTTCGGATGCCGGCAGAACGGACAGTGCATCACCGCTCCTTCGCCGCACCGACAATCGACCGTTTCGAACGGTCTCGAGCCTACCCGTGCCGCTCTGACGCGGCCGGGCGCCGTGCCGATCGACGCGCGCACGGACTGTCCTCAGCCGACCGGCGCGATCAGCGTCTGCCCGGCGTTCAGGGCCACCGACGGCAGCTTGTTCAGCTCCTTGATGCGGTCGACGACGGCACTGACCGGCGCGTCGGGCGCCACCCGCCGCGCGACCTGCTGAATCGACTCCCCCGTCTGCACCCGGACCACCGCGAGCTGCGCGGGCACGGAGGCCGTCGAAGAAGTCGGCTGGACCGCTTCACCGAACTGCGCCACCAGACCCAGCCACACCGTGATCCCGGCCGCGACCAGGGCCAGCATCACCGTGGTCAACGGGGTGATCGGACTGCGGCGGTGCGAGGCACGCGACGTCAGCACGCCCGTACCGCGGTGCCGGAAGGCCGCGCCCGAGGGACGCGCGCCGGCCGGCCGCAGCCGGGCCTGGCGGTGCCGGTTGACATCTGAACGCCGAGGCACGGTGCGGACGACGACGTCGGTCGGGTATTCGCGGGTGATGACGGTCATGTCGGTTCCTCTCAGGAGTTCGTACATAGGTTCGATCGCTCTTGTGTTCGACTATATCGCCCAAATGTTCGAACGGTAGAACATGTGATCGAACTGTTGCGAACGATACGACCACCCACCGACAAGTTCCGTTCCCCGACTCCGCCACCCTTTTCACGACGTCACCACCGGATCACGCCCGCGACACGCCGAGCCGTCCGATCTCGAACACATGTTTGATGAATCGGGTGCGCTGGGCTAGATTCGTCTCCATGAGCGACAGCACCGATACCCCGGACACCCAGGCAGGCGGACGGTCCAGCAGCCTCACCGAGCGCCAGCGGACCATCCTCGATGTCATCCGCACCTCGGTCACCACGCGCGGTTATCCGCCCAGCATCCGGGAGATCGGTGACGCCGTCGGTCTCACCTCGACGTCGTCGGTGGCCCACCAGCTGCGCACATTGGAGAAGAAGGGCTACCTGCGCCGTGACCCGAACCGCCCGCGCGCGGTGGACGTGCGCGGCGCAGACGATTCGACCGGAGCCACCATCACCACCGATGTCGCCGGGTCGGACGCGCTGCCCGAGCCGACCTTCGTCCCGGTGCTCGGCCGGATCGCGGCCGGTGGCCCGATCCTGGCCGAAGAGGCCGTCGAAGACGTCTTCCCGCTCCCCCGCGAGCTCGTGGGCGAGGGCTCGTTGTTCCTGCTGAAGGTCGTCGGCGAGTCGATGATCGACGCCGCGATCTGCGACGGCGACTGGGTCGTCGTGCGGCAGCAGAATGTGGCCGACAACGGCGACATCGTCGCGGCGATGATCGACGGCGAAGCCACGGTGAAGACCTTCAAGCGCACGAAGGGCCAGGTGTGGCTGATGCCGCACAACCCGGCGTTCGATCCAATCCCGGGCAACGACGCGGTCGTGCTCGGCAAGGTCGTGACCGTCATCCGCAAGATCTGACGCCGGCCAGACCTACAGATGAGCCCCGCTGCAGTCGCTCGCAGCGGGGCTCAGTCGTGACTCCGGTCAGCCGCGGATGAACCCGTTGGTGACCGCGAATTCCTCACTGGCAAACCAGATTTGGACAGGCGCTTCGGCATATCCGGGCGATCCGGGCACCCAGTACAAACCCGACTCCGTGTTGGCCTTGATGTCATAGCCCTCGGGCGGCTCGGCACCGGTGGCCACACGGAACGACATCTGCGCGGTCTCGGGTTCCTCGGCCCCCAGCGCATGGTGTCTGCCGCTGGCGGGACCGGCCGCCACCGTCTCCTCCGGCGGTGTCGCGACCGCAGGCGGCTCGTGCACAGGAGGCTCGTCCACGGGCGTCTCGGTGGCCGGTTCCGCTGCCTGGGTCTCAGCCGCCTCGACCTCGGGGGCCTGTTCTTGCGGCTCGGGCGCGCGCTCGTCACCGGCCTGGGAGTCGGCGTCCCGGCCGTCGGCCGGCGCTGCCCAGACGCGGTCGCCGGGGTCCCGGGGCCGTAGGCCCGCGAAGCCCGCCAGTCCGGCCGCGGTGAGGCCTGCCGCCGCACCGCCGCGACGCAGGGCGTCGGGCAGTTGCACCGATGTCGTCGGCTCGTCGGCGGATTCGCCGGCGTCCGGCTCCGGCTCCGGCTCGGTGGGCTCGGCCGCGTCCACCGGCTGGGCCTCGGCTTCGGCCTGCGCCTCGGGCACCTCCTCGGACCACTCACCCTCGGCCGTCTCGGCCGGCGTTTCAGTGGGCTGTTCGGCCGCGAAATCCGGGTACACCGTCGGCGCGGTGTCGATGACATCCGGGTTGCTCTGGAACGCGGGGCCGCCGTGCGGGTTGTCGAACTGCTGGTCCTCGGCCGCGTACTCGTCGCCGTACTCGCTGTCGGCGCCGCCATCGGCATACTGCGGGTCGCCGTACTCGCCGTCGCCGAACTCGTGGTCGTCGTAGTCGTACGCGTCCTGGTCGTCGACGGCGTCTTGACCGGCATTCCGCCGGCGCCGCAGCAGTGCCGCGATCACGATGCCGACCACCACCAGCAACAGCGGGATGATCGCCAGCAGCCACCACCAGTGGAACTGGTACCACTTGCCGGACTCATCGGCCTGCGAGGTCACGCCACCCGGCAGATCGACACTGGGCACCTGGAGGCCGCTCAGTTGCGACGCCAGCTCGGCGGGCTCGGTGCTGAACGCCCGGGTGGACTTGTTCCACGAGATCGAACCGCCGGTGAACTTCTGGCTGACGACGTCGCCGTTGACGGTCTGGTCGGCGGTCGGTGCGCCGAGCTTGCCGGTGGCGCCGCCGAGCTTGTCCCACGCCGCGTTCATCGCGCCACGGACGACGAACGCGCCGTGCTCGGGCGTCCAGAAGATCGCCGGGTTGTCGGCGGCGGCGAAGGTGGCGATCCGGCTCGTCGGGGAAATGCCGCCGTCGGTCTCGTTGCTCGCCGGGAAGCCGAGATCGCCCTGCGGTCCGCCGGCCGCGCGGTACTTGGCCAGCACATCGCCGGTGATCGCGTGCGCCCCGGTTGCCGGCGAATAGAAGATGGTGCCGCCGGCGAAGTTCTGTGCCACGCCGTCGCCGACCTTGTACTGGGCCCCCTGCTCGTCCCCGAGCGTGCCTTGCGGCCCGCCGGCCGCGCGGCGTGCCGCGGCGATGGCCGTCGTCGCGTCGCCCGGCACGTCCAGCCCGGTCAGTTGGCCTGCCAGGTCGGCGGGCGTGGTGGTGAACGTCTTGGTCTTGGCGTTCCAGCTCACCTCACCGCCGGTGAAGGGCTGGGTGACGACGTCGCCCTTCCAGGACTCGTCGGCCGTGGGTACGCCGAGGGTGCCCGCCGAACCGCCCAGCTTGTCCCAGGCGGCGTTGATGGCGCCGCGAACCACCCAGGCGCCGTTGTCGGGCGTCCAGAAGATGACCGGCTTGTCGGCCGCGCTGAACGTGCTGTTCCGGCTGTCGGTGGCCTTGCCCGCACCCTCGTCGATGGTCGGGAAGCCGAGATCGCTGTCGGCGGCGCCGCCCAGCGCCTGGTACTTGTCGAGAATCGCGCCGTAGATGAGATGAGCGCCGGTGCTCTCGCTGAAATAGATCTTTCCGCCCGCGAAGTTCTGCGCGAACCCCGCGCCGACCTGGTAGACGTCGCCGTCCTTGGCGCCCAGCTCACCTGTGTCACCGCCCGCGGCATCCCAGGTGTGGGATATCGCCGCGTCGGCGTCGCTTTCCGGTGTCGCAAATGCCGTCGGCGCCATGAGCAATGCCACCGCGACAGAAAGGGCACCGATACCAGCCCATCCGCCGCGGGTTCGCAGCCCGGTCATCGAATTCCTCCCGCGGTCGGCAAAACTCCGGACACAATTCCGTCAGACAAACTCTCTTGATCGAGAGATTCTGTCAACTTTGCTTCAGTTCATGCCCATAGTGCGGGATATCCGGCGGTGACGCACCAGTGTGTCGCGGATCGATATGCGAATAAATTCCGCACGGTCAATTAGTTAAACGCCCAATCCGCGCCCGATGATCTCCTTCATGATCTCGGTGGTGCCGCCGTAGATGGTCTGGATCCGCGAGTCCAGGAATGCCCGCGCAATGGGATATTCGCGCATATAGCCGTAGCCGCCGTGCAACTGCAGGCAGCGGTCGACCAGCCGGACCTGCGCCTCCGTCGAATACCATTTGGCCATCGCCGCCTGGTCGATTGTCAGCTTTCGATCGAGATGCAGGCGAATGAACTCGTCGACCATGATTCGGACGGCCGTCGCCTCGGTCGCCAGTTCCGCCAACACGAATCGACTGTTCTGGAAGCTGCCGATCGGCTTGCCGAACGCCTTACGCTCCTTGGCGTATTGCAATGTCGATTCCAGCACGGCCTCCATCGCCGCAGCAGCCATCACGGCGATGGAAATGCGCTCCTGGGGCAGGTTCTGCATCAGATAGACGAATCCCATGCCCTCGACGCCGAGCAGATTCTCGACCGGGACTTTGACATCGGTGAACGACAATTCCGCGGTGTCCTGCGCGTCGAGGCCGATCTTGTCGAGGTGACGGCCGCGTTCGAAACCCGCCATGCCACGCTCGACCACCAGCAGGCTGAAGCCCTGTGCGCCCTTGTCCGGATCGGTCTGCGCGACGACGATCACCAGGTCGGCGTGAATACCGTTGGTGATGAACGTTTTCGAGCCGTTGAGCACGTAGTGGTCACCGTCCCGGACCGCGCGGGTCTTGATGCCCTGCAGGTCACTGCCGGTGCCCGGTTCGGTCATCGCGATGGCGCAGATCAGTTCGCCGCTGCAGAACCCCGGCAGCCAGCGCTGCTTCTGCTCGTCGTTGGCCAGCTCCAGCAGATACGGCGCGATGACGTCGTTCTGCAGCGTGAAGCCCAGACCGCTGTGGCGTCCCGCCGCGGTCTCCTCGCTGACGATGACGTTGTAGCGGAAGTCCGGGTTCCCGCCGCCGCCGTACTCCTCCGGCACGGCCATGCCGAGAAAGCCCTGCTTACCCGCCTCGCGCCAGACCTCGCGGTCGACGATCTTGGCCTTCTCCCATTCCTCGCGGTAGGGCTCGGCATGCCGGTCGAGGAACGCGCGGTACGACTCCCGGAACAACTCGTGCTCAGGTTCGAACAACGTGCGGTCGTACTTGATGACACCCATGCGAGACCTCCGGTACTGGATAAGTTTGCACCAACTTATCCCAACCGGACGGTTGGTTGTGAGCGGGCCCACACCCGGCGCGTCGCCGGGCACGAACTAGCGCGACTGGCTACGTCCCGACTGGCTACGCCCCGACTGCGAACGGCCCGACTGCGACTGCGCACGGCCCGACTGCGCACGCCCGGGAGCCTGCAGGCCACCCGTGCTGCGGCGGCGGCGACGCTGCGCCTGACCCGCAGTGGCCGTCTTGGCCGGCCGGTTTCCGCCACGCGGCGCGGGCGCCTCCTTGGGTGCGGGCGCGCGGTACGGCGCGATCTCGCCGACGAGCGCCTGCACCGACGCAGAATCGGCGACGACCTCCTGCGGACGGGCGGTGATACCGGCCTTGCGCAGCAGCTGCTGGGCGTCCTTGCGCTGCTCGGGCAGCACGACGGTGACGACGTCGCCGGCGCTCCCGGCTCGGGCCGTACGGCCCGAGCGGTGCAGGTATGCCTTGTGCTCGGCGGGCGGGTCCACATGGACCACGAGTTCGACCTCGTCGACGTGGACACCGCGCGCGGCGATGTCGGTGGCGACGAGGACGCGCGCCTCTCCCGAGCTGAATGCGGCCAGGTTGCGGTCGCGCGCCGGCTGGGACAGGTTGCCGTGCAGGTCGACCGACGGCACGCCGGCCTCGGTGAGCTGCCGGGCCAGCTTGCGGGCCTGGTGCTTGGTGCGCATGAACAGGATGCGGCGGCCGGTGCCCGACGCCAGCCGCTGCACCAGGTCGCGCTTCTCCGCCGCACCGGCGACGTGGAACACGTGGTGGGTCATGGCCGGCGGCGGCGCGTCGATCTCGTCGACCGAGTGGGTGATCGGGTCGGACAGGAAGCGCCGCACCAGCTTGTCGACGCCGTTGTCGAGCGTCGCCGAGAACAGCAGCCGCTGACCGCCGGCGGGGGTGGCCGCCAGAATCCGGGTGACACCCGGCAGGAAGCCGAGGTCGGCCATGTGGTCGGCCTCGTCCAGCACGGTGATCTGCACGGCGTCGAGGCTCACCAGCTTCTGCTTCATGAGGTCTTCGAGACGGCCCGGGCAGGCGATGACGATGTCGACGCCCGCCTGCAGCGCCGCAACCTGACGGTTCTGCGAGACGCCACCGAAGATGGTGGTGACGTTCAGCCCGACTGCGCTGGCCAGCGGTTCGACGGTCGCGGCGATCTGGGTGGCGAGCTCGCGGGTCGGGGCCAGCACCAGACCGGTGGGACGCGACGGGCGTCGCGCGGCGCCGGCCAGCCGGGCCACGAGCGGAATGGAGAAGGCCAGCGTCTTGCCGCTGCCCGTGCGGCCGCGGCCGAGCACGTCCCGGCCCGCGAGGGTGTCGGGCAGGGTGCTGACCTGGATCGGGAAGGGCGCGGCGATACCGCGTCCGGCGAGCGAGGCGACGAGCGCCTCGGGAACGCCGAGCTCGGCGAACGACGATGATTGTTCTGCGGACATGAGGGATTACAGCCTTTCAGGCACGCTGGGTCGACAATGCCGGCGGCAATATCGGTCGCCGCGAGAAATGCTGGTGCAGAGGGAACTGAAGGCTCTCAGCCGTTCCACGACGTGATCGGCGGCCATGACCTGCGAAGGTGCGCAGCCGATGTTGGTCAAAGCCTAGTGCCGAACGAGTCGCCTGCGGACGACCGCCCGTGGCCCCGCCCCGCCCGCGGCGCCAAACACCTTGCCCCGCAAGCGGTATCGCCGCGGTGTGATTTCACCCACGGTCGACCGGTACGGGCGTACCGAAGAATCGACACGCTCGACAAATTTTCGGCAAACACCGGATACCGGCCAGGTCACAGTGCGACGATGCGAAACGGGTGCCGATGACCGGATCGGCGACGTCGAAAGGGGGCGAGGGATGCGCACACTCGGACGCACGATTCCCGCAACGCTGGCCGTGATGCTGACGGTGCTCGGCACGGTCCTGCTCGGCGTGGTGTCGATGGTCACGGCCGCGTTCACCCTCGCCGCGACCGCGCTGATCGTCCCGGGCACCGGCACGCCCAACGCGAACATCGTCCCGGGCTACCGTGAGAACGCGGACAACTACTACATCGCACCGTTCAACCCGGCGTGCACTCAGCCGAGCTGCAACCTGCAGGGCATCAACTACCCCGCACAGTTCTGGCCGATTCCCCTGCCCGGCTGGGGTGGCCTCTCCGGCGCCAAGTGGAACGAATCGACGGGTGAGGGCCTCGCCAACCTCGACACCGCGCTGATGGCCGCGCTGCCGACGGCGACGCTCGTCGATCCGATCATCGTCTTCGGTTACTCGCAGGGCGGCAACATCGTCAGCCGCGAGAAGGCCAGCCTGTCGGGTCTGACCGACGCCCAGAAGGCCAAACTGGCGTTCGTCATGATCGGCAACACCAACCGGCCCAACGGCGGCCTGTTCGAACGGCTGGCGTTCCTCGGCACGGTGCCCATCTGGGACGTCACCTTCGGCCTGCCGGCACCCACCAACACCGGCATCAAGACCACCGACATCGCGTTCGAGTACGACGGCGTCGCCGACTTCCCGCTGTACCCGATCAACCTGCTCGCCGACCTCAATGCCATCGCCGGTTTCTGGTACACCCACGGCACCTATCTGGCACCGAACGCGAACAGCGACGTCGGTGAAATCCCCGATCTCGAGTACACGCCGGCCGAACTGGAGGCGGCCCTCACCGACCCCAAGAACCAGACCACATACGGCGACACCACGTACATCACGATCCCGACCAAGACCCTGCCGATCGTGCGGCCGTTCCTGGAGTTCGGCGGCTTCACCCACACCAGCTTCATCATCAAGCCGCTGGTCGACCTCGTCTCGCCGGTACTGCGCGTGCTCATCGACACCGGCTACGACCGCAGCCTCAGCCCCGGCGTCCCGGCACCGTTCCGGTTGATCCCGCTGCTCAACCCGATCACGCTGACGCAGGACCTGATCAATGCGGCCGGCGCGGGCGTCAAGGCCGCGATCAGCGACATCACCGGCGGCAAGGTGCAGCTTCCGATCGCCGCGACCACCCCCGCCCCGACCCCGGCGACGGTGGCGGCCCGCAACGTGTCGAGCACACCGACGGCGGTGTCCGCCACGCCGACCGGTGACACCAAGGTCGCGCCCGTCACGGCACCGAAGGTGACGACGACGGCCGATACCAAGGACACCGACACCAAGACCCCGGACACCAAGGTGACGGATCCAAAGACCACCGACACCACCGGCCCGAAGCAGGACCCGAAGCCCGGCACCGACCCGGCCAAGGACGGTCAGACCGGCGCCACCGACAAGACCAATGACAAGGCCGGTGACAAGACCACCGACAAGACCAAGAAGCCGAAGAAGGACAAGAAGGTCAAGGCCCCCAAGGCCGTGAAGCCGGCCGCCGACAAGGCCGACAAGCCGGCCAAGGCCGCCGCCTGATCAGGCGGTGACGAACTCGCCGAGGCTGGCGGCCAGCGCCATCGGCACCCAGCCCTTGATCCGGGTGCCGTCGGTGGTGTGCTCGGTGGCCTCGACACGACCTTCGGCGTGCACGCGAGCCACGAGGTCACCGCGGTCGTAGGGAATGGTCACGTCGACGGCGGCGTCGGTCGGCTCGACCAGCTCGCACATGCGCATCCGTAGCCGGTCCAGCCCCTCACCGGTGTGCGCCGACACGAACACGGCGTCCGGCAACGCGCGCCGCAAGTGGGCCAGCGCCAGATCGCCGGCGGCGTCGATCTTGTTGACCACCAACAGCTCTCGCGGGGCGGCGATGTCGTACTCGGCGACGACTTCCCCGACGACCTTGCGGACCGCGTTGATCTGCGCCAGCGGATCGGCGTCGGAGCCGTCGACGACGTGGACGAGCAGGTCGGCGTCGACGACCTCTTCCAGCGTCGACCGGAACGCCTCGACCAGCTGCGTCGGCAGGTGCCGCACGAACCCGACGGTGTCGGTCAGGGTGAACGGCCGGCCGTCGTCGAGCTGGCCCCGGCGCGTGGTGGGTTCGAGGGTGGCGAACAGCGCGTTCTGCACCAGCACGCCGGCGCCGGTGAGGGCGTTGAGCAGGCTGGACTTGCCGGCGTTGGTGTAGCCGACGATCGCGACGGACGGGGTGTCGCTGGCCCGGCGGCTGTGCCGCTGGGTGTCGCGAATCTTCTTCATGTCCTTGATCTCGCGGCGCAGCTTGGCCATCCGCTCGCGGATCCGCCGCCGGTCGGTCTCGATCTTGGTTTCACCGGGGCCACGGGTACCCACGCCGCCGCCGGCGCCACCGGCACGACCACCGGCCTGCCGGGACATCGACTCACCCCAGCCGCGCAGTCGCGGCAGCATGTACTCCATCTGGGCCAGCGACACCTGGGCCTTGCCTTCGCGGCTGGTGGCGTGCTGGGCGAAGATGTCGAGGATCAGCGCGGTGCGGTCGATGACCTTGACCTTCACCACTTTTTCCAGCGAGTTCAGCTGGGCGGGGCTCAGTTCACCGTCGCAGATGACGGTGTCGGCGCCGGTGGCGAGCACGATCTCACGCAGCTCCAGGGCCTTTCCGGAGCCGATGTAGGTCGAGGCGTCCGGCTTGTCACGGCGCTGGATGAGGCCTTCGAGCACCTCGGAGCCCGCGGTCTCGGCGAGCGCGGCCAGTTCGGCGAGGCTGTTGTCGGCGTCGGCCGACGTGCCGTCGGTCCACACGCCGACCAGCACCACGCGTTCGAGGCGCAGCTGGCGGTATTCGACTTCGGAGATGTCGGCCAGTTCGGTCGACAGGCCGGCAACGCGGCGCAGTGCCGCGCGGTCTTCGAGCGCCAGTTCACCGACGCTGGGGGTGTTGTCAGGATCGAAAGGAGAGGTCATAGGTAGTTATCGATGGTGCCCGCAAAGTCAGCGGGGCGCATCTGAATTTCCTTCGTTCTCGTGCCACCATTCGGCGGCGAGTTCACCGTGCGCCAGCAGCACCGACGGCCCGCGCAGGAAACTGGTGTCCTCGGTGATGGTCACGCTGACCTCGCCGCCGGGGATCACCACCCGCAGGCTGCCGGTGTCGGCGCCGATGTGGTTCAGTGCTGCCAACGTGGCAGCGACGGTTCCGGTTCCGCAGGAGCGGGTTTCGCCGACGCCCCGCTCGTGCACCCGCATCGCGACGACCCCGTTGGCGGGCGCGGTCAGCACCTCGACATTGACGCCCTCGGGGAACTGGTCGGCGTCGAAGGACACCGGCGCCGCGATATCCAGCGCGGTGAGCCCGGCCATGTTCAGCGACGGGTCGACACAGGCCAGGTGCGGGTTGCCGACGTCCACCGCCAGGCCCGCGAAGGTGCGCCCGGCGATGACGGCCTTGCCGGGCCCGAACGAACGGGCCTTGCCCATCTCGACCGTCACCTCGGCGTTGACCGCGTCGGCGCCGTGCACGACCACCGGACGCGGCCCGGCCAGGGAACCGACCACGAATTCGTCGCGGTGCTCGAGCCCGGACGCGCGCAGGTAGTGCGCGAAGACCCGGACACCGTTGCCGCACATCTGGGCGATGGAGCCGTCGGCGTTGCGGTAGTCCATGTACCAGTCGTCGGCGGCGACGCCGTCAGGAAGGTCGTCGAACACGCCTGCGTTGTGCGCGGCGCCGGCCTTGGTGACGCGCAGCAGGCCGTCGGCCCCGAGTCCGCGGCGCCGGTCGCACAGCGCAGCGATGACCGCGGGGGTCAGGTTCAGTTCGGCGTCGACATCGGGCAGCACCACGAAGTCGTTCTGGGTGCCGTGCCCTTTCGAAAACCGCACAGCTTCAGGATACGTGGCGCCACCGTCGGATGGTCTCGGCCGCGTTCCCCTCCGCGTCGCCGGCCAGCCACGTGATGCGGTGATCGCGCCGGAACCAGGACCGCTGCCGGCGCACGTAGCGCCGCGTGCCGATGAAGGTGCGCTCCTGCGCCTCGGTGATCGCGGCGTCGTCGCCACCGGCGTCCAGCGCGGTCAGCACCTGTGCGTAGCCCAGGGCACGGGCCGCCGTCACGCCGTCGCGCAGGCCGCGGGCGCGCAGCGCCAGCACCTCGTCGACCAGCCCGGTGGCGAACATCAGGTCGGTACGGCGCTGCAGGCGGTCGTCGAGAATCTCTGTGTCCCAGTCCAATCCGACGATGAGGGTGTCCCAGCGCGGCGCGCCGATCTGTGGCGCCGACGCCGCGAACGGCCGGCCGGTGAGTTCGACGACCTCCAGTGCCCGCACGATGCGCCGGCCATCGGTGTTCAGGATCGACGCGGCGGCCTCGGGATCGACCCGCGCCAGTTCGCCGTGCAGCGCCGTGACCCCGACCTCGGCCAGCCGGTCCTCCCACCGGGCCCGCACCGCGGGATCGGTCGCCGGGAACGACCATTCGTCGAGCAGCGCCTGGATGTACATCATCGACCCGCCGACGATCACCGGCACGGCGCCGCGGGCGGCGATGTCCTCGATGTCGGCCGCGGCGGCCGCCTGGTACTTCGCGACCGTCGCGTTGTCGGTGACCTCGAGGACGTCGAGCTGGTGGTGGACGATGCCGCGCCGCTCCGGCACCGTCAGCTTGGCGGTGCCGATGTCCATGCCGCGGTAGAGCTGCATGGCGTCGGCGTTCACGATCTCGCCGCCGAGCTGTTCGGCGAGGTCCAGTGCCAGGGCCGACTTGCCGGTTCCGGTGGGGCCGACGACCGCGATGGGCCTCACTGGGGGATCCAGGTGCCGACGAAGTAGCCGACGCCGTACGGGGCGCCGCGGTACAGCTCGGTCGCCTTGGGGTCCGGTCCGGCCAGCCCGGCCAGCACCTGGTAGGCGGCACGGCCGAGCGCGCCGGACAGGCCGGCGAGCGCGGACACGTCGCCGGTGGCGAGCGCGTCGTCCCACTGCGCTTGGCGCGCAACGGAATCGGGGTCGAAGCCGCCGGGCGCCGCCGCGGTCAGGGTGTTCGCGCCGTCGGCGACCACGAGCACACCGACGGGCTCGGCGGCCGCGTCCAGCTCGGCGCGCAGCGCGCGGCCCCGCTCGAGTGCCGCCTCCGGCGCCAGGTCGTCGGCGAAGACCCGCACGTCGACCGTCGCCCCCGCGTTCACACTCCCCCGCAGCCAGCCCGCGATCAGCGCGCACAACGGCAGCGGCCGCGCCGCACCCGACGGGCCCGGCGTGAACGCGACCCGGACGTCGGCGCCGTAACCGGCGAAGGTGCCGACCGCGTCGGCGGGCACCCGGTCATCCTGCGCACCGACACCGACCGCCACCCAGCGCGACGGCAGGTCCTGCGCCGCACACCGCACCGCGGCCGTCAGATCGGCCAGTTCGACAGCGGCGCCGGACGCCAGCTCAGGCACCAGAATGGGGGCCGACGGGACGATCGCGATATGTGTCAGGCCGGCGCTACGCACGCGTCCACGCTAACGAGTCCGGCAAACGCCTGCGCAGACGGCGGGTCGACCTGTTTGAATAGCGTGCGAGTAACAGATGACGGCGCCGCGTCGCGCGGCAGAAGCGTGGGTCACCCCACGCGCGGGCATGAGGAGCACGAGATGACCACCACCGAACCCGGCAACACCCCGAAACCGACTCCTCGGCCCGGTCCGCCGCGCCCCGGTCCCAAACCGAGCGCCGTCCCCCACCATCCCCCGGCCCCGCCGGTGGCCGCCCCGCCGACGTGCGATCCGCACCGCTTCGGCCGCGTCGACGACGACGGCACGGTGTGGCTGATCACCGCCGCCGGCGAGCGCAAGATCGCGTCGTGGCAGGCGGGCGACGCCGAGGCCGCATACGCCCACTTCGGCCGCCGGTACGACGATCTGAGCACCGAGGTGGCACTGCTGGAGCACCGGCTCGGCAGCGGCAGTGGCGATGCCCGCAAGATCAAGTCGGCCGCCGCGACGCTGCTGGAATCGCTGCCCGAGGCCTCGGTACTGGGTGACGTCGATGCCCTGACCGCCCGGCTGACCACCATCGTCGAGCAGGCCGGCGCCAGCGCGCAGGAGGAGCGGGCCAAGCGCGACGAGCACCGCGCCGCCCAGACCGCCCGCAAGGAAGCCCTGGCCGCCGGGGCCGAGGAGATCGGCGCCAACTCCACGCAGTGGAAGGCCAGCGGCGACCGGCTGCGCGCGATCCTCGACGAGTGGCGCACCATCACCGGTCTGGACCGCAAGGTCGACGACGCGCTGTGGAAGCGCTACTCGGCGGCCCGCGAGGCGTTCAACCGGCGCCGGGGCTCGCACTTCGCCGAGCTCGATCGCGAGCGGGTCGGCGTGCGGCAGGCCAAGGAGGCGCTGTGTGAGCGCGCCGAGGCGCTGTCGGGCTCCACGGACTGGGGCGCCACCGCCGCGACGTTCCGCGATCTGCTGACGCAGTGGAAGGCCGCGGGCCGCGCCGCCAAGGATGTCGACGACGCGCTGTGGAAGCGGTTCAAGGCTGCCCAGGACACGTTCTTCAGCGCCCGTAACGCGGTCAACGCCGAGAAGGACGCCGAGTTCAACGCGAACGCCGACGCCAAGGCCGAGCTGCTGGCCGAGGCCGAGAAGATCGACATCAGCGATGTCGACGCCGCGCGTGCGGCGTTCCGCGCCATCGGCGACAAGTGGGACGCCATCGGCAAGGCCTCGCGCGACCGCACCGCGGAGCTGGAGCGCCGGCTGCGGGCCGTCGAGAAGAAGATCCGCGACGCCGCGCAGAGCGGGTGGAGCGACCCGGAGGCGCAGGCCCGGGCCGATCAGTTCCGCGAGCGGGCCGAGCAGTTCGAGCGTCAGGCCGAGAAGGCCGAGGCCGCGGGCAAGGCGAAGGATGCCGAGAAGGCGCGGGCCAGTGCGGCGCAGTGGCGTGAGTGGGCCGACGCCGCGTCAGCGGCAATCAAGAAGTAGCGGCGGACGCCGCGATCAAGAAGTAGGGCTGTCCGGTCCGTCGAGCAGCCCGCGCTTCTGCTGCTCGGCGGTCGACTCGCGGCGCTGTGCCTCGGCAGCCAGCTGCACCGCGGTGCGTGACCACACCACGCGGGCCCAGTGGAACGTCAGCAGGATGACGGCGATCCAGGCCAGGTAGAGCCCGAATCCGGGGCCCGGGTACGGCTTGACGACAGTGTTGCGCGACCAGATGGCGAGCATGCCGAGGAAGCACGACACGGCGGAGCCGGCCAGCGCGATCCAGGCCAGGCCCCAGCGGCGGGTCAGCAGCGCCAGCATCGAGAAGCCGACGCTGAACACCAGGATCAGCCACACGAACACCCGCGACGGCAGCAGGATCTTCGCGTCGAGCGCGACCTGGTCGCCGAGCAGCACGTCGAAGCCCTTGACCGCGCCGGTGTGCGGCAGCACGAACGACAGCAGGATCACGAAGACGCAGATCGCCACGACCATGGCGCGGCCGCCCGGGTCGATCTCCCGGGCGATGCGCTGCTCCGCGGCATCGATGTCGCCCTTGAATTCCTCGAATTCGCCGTTCGAGCCGCCGGTCGGCTGTTCGGGCTTGGTGTCGTTCATCGTGAACATCCCTGCTCTACGGGCGTGACGGGCGGCGCGCCGATCTGCGGCATGCCCAGGCCTACGCCGGTGGTGGGTTTACGGCCCGCGGCGTGCGCGTCGCCCGCGCGGGTGCGGCGGTGGCTGATGATCGGCGTGTCGGCGATCAGGTGGTGCGGCGCCGCACCGGTGACGGTCGTGGTGACGATGTCGCCCGGACGGATGTCGGCGTCACCCGGGGCGAAGTGCACCAGGCGGCCGTCACGCGCGCGGCCCGACATCCTCTCGGTGGCCGAATCCTTGCGGCCTTCGCCGGTGGCCACCAGCAGCTCGACCTCGCGGCCGACCTGGGCCAGGTTCTCCTCCCACGAGATGCGCTCCTGCAGCTCGATGAGCCGCATATAGCGTTCGGAGACAACCTCTTTGGGGAGCTGGTCGGGTAGCTCGGCGGCCGGGGTGCCGGGCCGCTTGGAGTACTGGAAGGTGAACGCGCTGGAGAACCGGGCGCGTTCGACGACGTCGAGCGTGGCCTGGAAGTCCTCTTCGGTCTCCCCCGGGAACCCGACGATGATGTCGGTGGTGATGGCCGCGTGCGGGATCGCGGCGCGCACCCGCTCGATGATGCCGAGGTACTTCTCGGCCCGGTAGGAGCGGCGCATCGCCTTGAGGATGCGATCCGATCCCGACTGCAGCGGCATGTGCAGCGTCGGGCAGACGTTCGGGATGGCCGCCATGGCTTCGATGACGTCGTCGGTGAACTCGGCAGGGTGCGGGGAGGTGAACCGGACGCGTTCCAGCCCTTCGATGTCGCCGCAGGCACGCAGCAGTTTGGCGAAGGCACCGCGGTCGCGTTCGATGTCGGTCCAGGCGTCCGGGTTCTCCCGGAGGCGCTCATCCGAGGAGAAAGAGACGCCGTACGCGTTGACGTTCTGGCCCAGCAGCGTGATCTCCAGGACGCCCTGGTCCACCAGCGACTGCACCTCGGCGAGGATGTCGCCGGGACGCCGGTCGACCTCTTTGCCGCGCAGCGACGGCACGATGCAGAACGTGCAGGTGTTGTTGCAGCCGACCGAAATGGAAACCCAAGCAGCGTAAGAAGATTCGCGGGTAGCCGGCAATGCCGAGGGGAATTCCTGGAGGGCCTCGACGATCTCGACCTGGGCTTCGCGGTTGTGGCGGGCGCGTTCGAGCAGCACCGGCAGCGAGCCGATGTTGTGCGTGCCGAACACCACGTCGACCCACGGCGCCTTGCTGAGCACCGTGTCGCGGTCCTTCTGCGCCAGGCAACCGCCGACGGCGATCTGCATGTTGGGGTCGGTCTGCTTGCGCGGCGCCAGGTGGCTGATGTTGCCGTAAAGCTTGTTGTCGGCGTTCTCGCGGACCGCGCAGGTGTTGAAGACCACCACGTCGGCGTCGTCGCCGTCCTCGGCGCGCCGGTATCCGGCGTCTTCGAGCAGGCCGGCGAGCCGCTCGGAATCGTGGACGTTCATTTGACACCCGTAGGTGCGGACCTGGTAGGTGCGCCCCGCGCCGGAACCCGTAGCGGACTCCGCGGCGTCAGCTTCCACGTCCGGAGTCGCTGTCGAAATCACGTGCCAATCGTACGGGCGGCGCGTTTTATACCAAATTTGTCGACGGGCTTCCGGGTTTCTGTGAGTGATCCGCGCGCCGTCGCTTACCTGGGTAGTGTCTGTGCGCATGGTCACCGGCGAGCCGTCACCTGCCACCCCGATGATCTCGGTCAAGGGGGTCAACAAGCACTTCGGCGCACTGCATGTGCTGAAGGACATCAATCTCGAAGTCCCGCGCGGACAGGTGGTCGTGCTGCTCGGGCCGTCAGGGTCGGGCAAGTCGACGTTGTGTCGCACCATCAACCGGCTGGAGACCATCGACTCCGGATCGATCCACATCGACGGTGAGCTCCTGCCCGAGGAGGGCCGCAAGCTGGCCACGCTCCGTTCCGAGGTGGGCATGGTGTTCCAGTCGTTCAACCTGTTCGCGCACAAGACAATTCTCGAGAACGTCACCCTCGCGCCCATGAAGGTGCGGCGCAAGAACAAGGACGAGGCCCGCAAGAAGGGGCTGGAACTGCTGGAGCGGGTCGGGGTCGCCAACCAGGCCGACAAGTACCCGGCACAGCTGTCGGGTGGTCAGCAGCAGCGCGTCGCGATCGCCCGGTCCCTCGCCATGGGCCCGAAGGTCATGCTGTTCGACGAGCCCACCAGCGCGCTGGACCCCGAGATGGTCAACGAGGTGCTGTCGGTGATGACGTCGCTGGCGACCGAGGGCATGACCATGATCGTGGTGACGCACGAGATGGGCTTCGCCCGCCGCGCGTCCAACCGGGTGGTGTTCATGGCCGACGGCACCATCGTCGAGGACGCCGAGCCCGACGAGTTCTTCACCGCGCCGAAGTCGAACCGGGCCCGGGACTTCCTGGGCAAAATCCTGGACCACTGATCGTGGAACGATCGATTGGGCAGAAGTTGGTGAGGCGCACACTCCGCTGCCTGGCCGCGGTCACCGTGCTGATCGTGGCGCTGCTGTCGCTGAGCGCCTGCGGCGCGAACAGCAAGAAGATCACCATCGGCACCAAGTTCGACCAGCCCGGTCTGGCCGCGAAGAAGCCGGACGGCACGCTGGCCGGCTTCGACATCGACGTCGCGAAGTATGTCGCAGGCCAGCTCGGCTACAAACCCGACGACATCGAGTGGAAAGAAGCGCCGTCGGGTCAGCGCGAGAACCTGATCCAGAACCACCAGGTCGACTTCATCGTCGCCACCTACTCGATCACCGACGCCCGCAAGCAGAAGGTGTCGTTCGCCGGGCCGTATCTGGTCACCGGCCAGAGCCTGCTGGTGCGCGCCGACAACAACGAGATCACCAGCGTCGAGTCGCTGCAGAACCACAAGAAGCTGTGCTCGGTGTCGGGTTCCACACCGGCGCAACGCATCAAGGACAAGTACCCGGGTGTGCAGCTGCAGCAGTACGACACCTACTCGGCGTGCCTGGAGGCCGTGAAGACCGGCGCCATCGACGCGCTCAGCACCGACGAGGTGATCCTGGCCGGCTACGCGGCCCAGACCCCGGGCGCGTTCAAACTGATCGGCAAGCCGTTCTCGGTGGAGAAGTACGGCATCGGATTGCTCAAGGGCGACAAGGAATTACGCCAGAAGATCAACGACGCCATCGAGAAGATGCAGAAGTCCGGCGAGTGGCAGGCCGCGTTCGACCGCAATCTGGGTCCGGCCGGGCTGTCGGCGCCGCCGCCTCCCCCGCTGGACACCAACATCAACGCAGCGGGTGGCGCGAAGCGCGTCGACCTGTGGGGCACGTACGGCGGGAAGATCCTCAAAGCGTTCTGGACGACCATCCAGCTGACGCTGCTCGCCGCGGCCGGGGCACTGATCCTGGGCACCGTGCTGGCGGCGATGCGGCTGTCACCGGTGCCAGTGCTGCGCTGGCTGGGCACGGCCTATGTCAACGTGGTCCGCAATACGCCGCTGACACTGATCATCCTGTTCTGCTCGTTCGGTATCGGGAACACCCTGCGGATCACCCTCGTCGACCCGCATTCACCGACGGCCGTGGTGGACAGCAACTTTCGGCTCGCGGCGCTCGGGCTGACGGTCTACACCGCCTCGTTCGTGTGCGAGACGTTGCGGTCGGGCGTCAACACCGTGCCGTTGGGCCAGGCCGAGGCCGCGCGCTCGCTGGGCCTGAGCTTCGGCCAGAACCTGCGGCTGATCCTGCTGCCGCAGGCTTTTCGCGCGGTGATCAACCCGCTCGGCTCGGTGCTGATCGCCCTGGTGAAGAACACCACGATCGCCTCGGCCATCGGCGTGGCCGAGGCGGCGCTGCTGATGAAGGAGATGATCGAGAACACCGCGGCGCTGCTGGCGGTCGGCTCGATCTTCGCCGCCGGCTTCGTGGTCCTGACGTTGCCGTTGGGGTTGTTGTTCGGTTGGTTGGGTAAGCGATACGCGGTGGTGCGGTGATGAGCGCTTGCGCGAAGAACAGAGGACACCGATTGAGCGCTTGCGCGAAGGGCGGGCACTGATGAGTGAAGCTTCCGTCCTCTATGACGCCCCGGGTCCGCGGGCGCAGCGGCGCAACCTGTTGTTCGCCGCCGTCATCGTCGCGGTGATCATCGCGATGGCCGGCTGGGTGTTGTGGCAGTTCGAGTCCAAAGGCCAACTGACCGAAGCCAAGTGGCATCCGTTCCTGACCGCCAACCTGTGGACGACGTACGTGCTGCCGGGCGTGGCGGGGACGTTGACGGCGGCCGCGGTGTCGATCGTGCTGGCGCTGGTGCTGGGTCTGGCGTTGGGCATGGGTCGGTTGTCGGATGCCCGTGCGCTGCGGTGGGTCTGCTCGGTGTTCGTCGAGTTCTTCCGCGCCGTCCCGGTCCTGATCATGATGTTGTTCGCGTACTTCCTGTACGCGCTGTACGACGTCTTCCCGTCGCGGCAGCTGGCACTCGCCGGCGTGATCACGGGCCTGACGCTGTACAACGGCGCGGTGATCGCGGAGATCGTGCGGGCCGGCGTCTACGCGCTGCCCCGGGGACAACGCGAGGCCGCCGTCGCACTGGGCCTGCGGCCCGGCCAGACGCTGCGGCTGATCCTGCTCCCCCAGGCCGTGACATCGATGCTGCCGGTGCTGGTTTCCCAGATGGTGGTGGTGCTCAAGGACACCGCTATCGGCTACCAGATCACTTTTGTCGAGATGGTTCGCCAGGGCACGAACATCGGTTCGGCGTACAGCAATTACATCCCGGCACTCTTGGTGATCGCGGCGCTCATGATCAGCCTCAACTTCGCGCTGTCCGCATTGGCGACCCGCCTCGAAGCCCGGCTACGACAGTCGCGGCGTGCGCCCGAGCCGCTACCGGTGAACACCGGCGTTCAGGAGGACACGCCAGGTACCCCGGCGGCGTGACGCGGTTCCGGCCAGGCGCGCAGCGCCTGATCGGCGACCGCGTGCAGTTCGTCGCGCTCGACACCGCCGTTGGCCTGGACCGCCAGTCCCTGGCACACCGCCCCGATCCAGCGCGCCAGCAGCTGCGGGTCCGCTCCGGGTAGTTCACCGACCAGCTGCGCGGCCCGGAATCGTTCGGCCAGCTCGGCAATTCCGTTCTCCCGCAGCCCGGCCAGCTCGGCGTGCAGCGCGGTGGCCTCGTCGCCGGCGGCAAGGGCGCTCTGTACCAACAGGCAGCCGCGCGGATCCGCTGTCCCGGACGACGCGTCGACAGCGCCGTGCACGGTGGCGTAGGCGCTCTCCCACGCGGTCGGCAGAGCGAGTGCGCGTTCCGCGTAGCCACCGGGTCCCGCCTGGTAGCGCCGCACGGCGGCGCGGAAAAGGTCTGCCTTGGAACCGAATTCGGCATAGAGGCTGCGGCGGTTGATGCCGGTCGCCGTGGTGAGGTCACTGATGGACACCCCGTCGTAGCCGCGTGCCCAGAACAGCCGCATCGCGGTGTCGAGAACCCGCTCGGGGTCGAATTCGCGGGGCCTGCCGATCGCCATCAAACCTCCCGGTGTGATCTGGGCCACAATTCGGAATGAAGCCCTGCTCTGGCAGCTTGTGCTGAGCGTACTTAGTAACCGATTGGTTCGGAAGAATCATCCCACGACTTGGAGAGCTCATGAGCACCACTTCAGACGCCCCACTCGCAGGCCGGCGCGCACTGGTCACCGGCGGCTCCCGCGGCATCGGCGCCGCGACCGTGCGCCGGCTCGCCGCCGACGGCGCAGCGGTCGCGTTCACGTACCAGTCGTCGCCCGACGCCGCGCAGGACCTGGTCGACGAACTCGAAGCGAGCGGCGCGAAAGTGGCCGCCATCAAGGCCGACAGTGCGGACGCGCTGGCTGTCGCCGCAGCGGTGGACGAAGCGGTCGAGCGTCTCGGCGGCCTGGACATCCTGGTCAACAACGCCGGCGTCGCGCAGGGCGCACCGATCGAGTCGTTCCCGCTGGAGGACTTCGACCGGATGCTGGACATCAATGTGAAGGCGGTGTTCGCCGCGATCCAGCGCGCCGTGCCGCACCTGGGCGCCGGCGGCCGGATCATCACCATCGGCAGCGTGAACGCCGACCGGGTGCCCACCGCCGGATTCTCGGTGTACGCACTGACCAAGGCCGCGGTCGCCGGCCTGACCCGCGGCCTGGTACGTGAGCTCGGCCCGCGCGGCATCACCATCAACACCATCCAGCCGGGTCCCGTCGCCACCGACATGAACCCCGACACCGGCGACTTCGCCGACGAGCTCCGCCCCCTCATCGCGACCGGCCAGTACGGGCAGCCGCGCGACATCGCCAGCGCCGTCGCCTACCTGGCTCATCCCGAATCCGGATTCATCACGGGCGTCACCTGGAACATCGACGGCGGCTTCGTGATCTGACACGAATTACCGCGGCAATCCGCGGGGTTCACCTTCCCGGTGAACCCCGCGGGCATGCACGTCGTGTCCCTGATTGAGGTTCACTCGATCCCGGGAGGCGTCATGAGTGTTGCGATTCGTGCGTTCACAGCAGTTCCGGCCCCAACCCAAACCGTCGCAGCGCTGTGCACCGCGTGTTTGGTGCTGACCGCGGCGCCACCGCCAGGGCGGACCACCGCCCCGGCAGTGCCCGTCATCACCGAGCCGAGCATCGCGCTGACGGCGCAGCCGCTGCCGCTGCCACTCGATCTGCTCAATCAGCAGGTGGTGTTCAACGTCGGGCTGTTCGTCGATTGGGTCACCACGGGCGCTGCCCTGGTCCAGCGCCAGACACAGATACCCGGGGATTTCGTGGCGGCCATCGGCAGTGGCACACCACCAGCCACCGCCGCCGCACAGGCCGTGAGCGCGTTCGTCGACATCGAGTTCGAAGCCGGACGCGATCTCATCGGGTTCGCCCAGGACATCGCGGTGTTCCAACTCCAGTTCAGGGCCACCACCCTGTCCGCATTCCCACCGTTCAACTCGGGACCCGGTCAGCAATTCGTCGTCGACACCACCGCATTCGGCCTCAACATCACCCAGCAGATGGCGGACTTCGCACGAGCGGTGATCACGTCCGTGGAGAAGTTCACCCACAACGTGTTGCACACCCCGGTGCCGCTCACCACCGCCGCCAAACCGGCGGCGGCGGTCGACATCCCGACTCCGCCGAAGACTCTGGTCTCGCCGAATACACCCGCGACGCAACAGGATTCGATCGCCTCGACGTTCAGTCCGAAACCGCCCAAACTTCCGGCGCCGCCGAAGAAGCCCCGGCTCGACGCGACAACCAACGGCGTCGATCACCCGCCGGCCGGCCAGTTCACGCCGCCCAAGTTGCCCGCACCCAAGTTCTCGGCGCCGAAGTTCTCCGCACCGAAGTTCTCGGTGCCGAAGCTGTCCCTGCCCAAGGTCAAGCACCCGCAACCCAAGGGCCCGGCCAAGGACTAGACGGCGCGGCGCTGACGTTCCTGCGTGAGCTGGGTGTTGACGACATCGAAGGCCATACCCTGGCTGTAGCCGCGGCGCGCCAGCATCGCGACCAGGCGCCGGGTCACCTTCATCTCGTCGTCGAGGCTCTCCCGCCGCAGCTTGGCGGCGACCAGTTCCTCGGCGCGCACCCGCCACTCACCCGCGTCGACGCTGTCGAGCGTCTCGGCGATCACATCGGCATCGATGCCTTTGGTGCGCAACTCGGAAGCCAAGGCCCGCTTGCCTTTTCCCGCGTTGGTGCGACGTTCACGCACCCATTGCTCGGCGAAGGCCGCATCGTCGACGAGGCCGACCTCGGTGAGCCGGTCCAGCACCCGGGCACTGACATCCTCGGCGAAGCCGCGCTTGGTCAGTTGGGCTTCGAGTTCGGCCCGGCTGCGCGCCCGGGTGGTGAGCAGACGCAGGCACACGTCCCGCGCCTGCTCCTCACGCCACTGCGGCTCAGCCGGCTCAGTCTCAGAAGTCGACCGGGGCGGGAAGGACGTCATCAGCCGCACCATCGGTCAGCACTGCACCGATACCGAGCTTCTCTTTGATCTTCTTCTCGATCTCGTTGGCGGCATCCACGTTCTGCAGCAGGTAGTTGCGGGCGTTCTCCTTGCCCTGCCCCAGCTGCTCACCGTCGTAGGTGAACCACGAACCCGACTTGCGGATGAAGCCGTGCTCGACACCCATGTCGATGAGCGAGCCCTCGCGCGAGATGCCGCGACCGTAGAGGATGTCGAACTCGGCCTGCTTGAACGGCGGCGCCACCTTGTTTTTGACGATCTTGACGCGGGTGCGGTTACCGACCGCGTCGGTGCCGTCCTTGAGCGTCTCGATGCGGCGCACGTCCATACGCACCGAGGCGTAGAACTTCAAAGCCTTACCACCCGTGGTGGTTTCGGGCGAACCGAACATGACGCCGATCTTCTCGCGCAGCTGGTTGATGAAGATGGCGGTGGTGCCGGAGTTGTTCAGCGCACCGGTCATCTTGCGCAGCGCCTGGCTCATCAGGCGGGCCTGCAGACCGACGTGGCTGTCGCCCATCTCGCCCTCGATCTCGGCGCGCGGCACCAGGGCGGCGACCGAGTCGATGACCAGGATGTCGATGGCGCCCGAACGCACCAGCATGTCGGCGATCTCCAGGGCCTGCTCACCGGTGTCGGGCTGGGACACCAGCAGCGCGTCGGTGTCGACACCGAGCTTCTTGGCGTACTCGGGATCCAGCGCGTGCTCGGCGTCGATGAACGCCGCGATGCCGCCGGCGGCCTGGGCGTTGGCCACCGCGTGCAGGGCCACCGTGGTCTTACCCGAGGATTCCGGGCCGTAGATCTCGATGACGCGGCCGCGCGGCAGGCCGCCGATGCCGAGGGCGACATCCAGGGCGATGGATCCGGTCGGGATGACCGAAATCGGTTGGCGGGTCTCTTCTCCCAGCCGCATCACCGAGCCCTTGCCGAAGCTCTTGTCGATCTGTGCCAGCGCGAGCTCGAGTGCCTTCTCGCGATCCGGGGCCTGTGCTGCCATGGTGGTCTCCGTCCTCGTGGGTGTCCGTTGATCGGGTTTCCGATCGGTTGGCCGTGACGCTAGATGAGGCCACCGACAAGTTTTTCGAACTGCCACCACAGTAGCGAACAGATGTTCGACTTCAAGCAGACACGCCGATCGTGCGAATCAATGACCGACGAACCGGGCAGGCCCCGTACACCGACTCACAACGAACGCTGGCGCCGCAGGCCCAACGCCCGCATCAGCGCCAGGGCGCGCAGTCCCGCGGCCGGCGCCACATCGGTGCCACGGGCGATCACGCCGCGCCAGCGCGGCACCACGCGGAAGACCTGATGCGAGTCCATCAGTTCCAGGGCCGCCCGCGCGATGTCTTCCGCGGCCAGCGGCTTGGGTCCCGAGAACAGCAGGGCCGCACCGGGATCGTGGGCCCGGGTGGTCACCATCGCGGTGTTCACCACATCGGGGCACAGCGCCCGGGCCCGGATCGGCAGGCCGGCGGTCTGCAACTCACCTTGCAGCGAGGTCGTGTACGACAGCACCGCAGCCTTGCTCGCGGCGTACACCGCCAGGCCGGGTACCGGTGTCAGCGCCGAGATCGACGCGATGTTGAGGATGACGCCACCGCCCGCACCCATGGCGCCGACCGCGGCCATGCAGCCCGCCATCATGCCGCGGACGTTGACATCGAGGGTCTGCACCACATGCTCGGCGGGCTGCTCCCAGGAGTTACCCGCGTGCAGCACACCGGCATTGTTGACCCACACCGCAAGACGGCCCTGCTCCGAGGCGAGCGCGGCCACCGCCTGGTGGCCCGCGACGTCACGCACGTCCTGGGCCACGCCCCACGCGCCGCGCCCGACGGTCTCGGCCGCACGCTGCGCGGCGTCCCCGTCGACGTCGGTGATGAGCACCCGGTGCCCGGCCACGGCAAGGGCTTTCGCGATGGCGAGGCCGATACCCCGCCCGGCTCCGGTGACTACGGCAACGGTGACGCTCATCGGTCCGACATCGTCCTTCCATCGTGAGGTTCACGAACGACGCTATGGGGCAGGCTCGGCGAACACCATGTCGTCGGCCGACAAACACCGAAGCGCGAACAGTGCGGAAAGACTAAAAGCCGACGGTCACCACTGATCGCGCGGGACGTCGAAGTCCGCGCACAGGGCCCGCCAGACATCGCGGGGTTCGACGCCGGCTTCGATCGCCTGGGCCGGGGTTCGGCCACCGAGAACGGCAAGCACGTGGTCCTTCACCAAGGCGGCACCGCGCGCCGCACCGAACTGCTCTTCGATCAGCAGGGTGAATTCGGTCAGTCGCACCGCACCAACCTACTCAGCGCTGCCGCCGAGCGCCGCGCGGCACACGGCCACCGGGTCGGCGACGCCCGCGCCGCTCAGTCCCGCACGCCGGGCCGCGTCCCGGTACGACGGTGTCGCCAGCACACGGCCGACGGTCGCCGTCAGGGCTTCGGCCGTCAACGGCCGGATCAGCTCACCACTGCCCTGCCGCACAATGCGATTGGCGATCTCCCACTGGTCGCCGCCACCGGGCACCACCACCAGCGGCACCCCGGCCAGCAGCGTCTTGGACACGATCCCGTGGCCACTGCCGCAGACCATGACGTCGGCCTGCTTGAGCAGTTCGTCCTGCCGCCCGAGCCCGACCGCGGCCCACGGCGGCACCGGGGCGTCGGGGCCACGCAGCCGGGAGACGACGACGCGGGCGCCGTCGGGCAGCGTCCGGCCCGGGATCAGCGTCTGCAGTGCCATGTCGTCCAGGCCCTGCATGCCCGTCGTCGCGGTCGACGGCGCGACCACCACGACCGGCCCCGAACCGGACGGCACGTCCAGCACCGCCGTTGTCGGCTCGAAGTGCAACGGCCCCACCACGACGGCTTCGGCCGGCCAGTCCGGCCGCGGCACCTCCAGCCCGGGCAGGGTCGCGATCAGCCGCCGCGCCGGCCCGGGATCGCTTGCGGGCAAGCCGATTCCGACGCGTGCCGCGGACCGCTGCCGGTTCCCCTGACGCACCGAACGCGCCGTGAGGAACCGCAGCGTCGCGTCCCGCAGCCGGCCGCGCACGCCGACACCCGGCGCCAGGCCGCTGCCCAGAGGCGGCAGGCCCTTCGAGGGCAGGTACAGCGGGTGCGGGGTCAGCTCGACCCACGGCAGGCCCATCAGCTCGGCCACCATGCCACCGCAGGCCGTGATGACGTCGGACACGATGAGGTCGGGCGCCAGCTCCCGCAGCACCGACAGGTTGAGCATCGCCATCCGGGCCGCACGCTCATGAATCTTGGCGCCCGAATCGAGGTCGTCGTCACCGTCCTCGGGGTCCAGCCCGAGCAGTTCCCGCGCGTCGATACCCGCGTCCCGCGCCGTGTCGAGCCATTGCCGGCCGGTGAACAGCACCGGATGGTCGCCGGCCGCCCGGAACCGCAGACACAGCGCGATGGCCGGAAAGGCATGGCCGGGATCCGGCCCGGCAACCACGGCGACACGCATCGGGTCACCCTGTCACACCGGCCCCTGTGCGCCGGCGGGCAGGCGCATTACGGTGGCCGTATGACACAGAGCACACCGGCATTGACCCAGACCAACGCCGAGATCGTCGAATCCTTCCTGTACGCGCTGCAGGCCGAGGACATGGACACCGCCGACCGCCTGCTCGACGACAACCTCGTCTACGAGAACGTCGGGCTGCCCACCATCCACGGCCGCAGCCGCGCGATGAAGCTGTTCCGCCCCATGAAGAAGAGCCCCGTCAGTTTCGAGGTGAAGTTCCACCGCATCGTCGGCGAGGGCACCACGGTGCTCAACGAGCGCACCGACGCGCTCGTCATCGGGCCCGTCCGCCTGCAGTTCTGGGTCTGCGGGGTCTTCGAGGTGCACAACGGCAAGATCACGCTGTGGCGCGACTACTTCGACATGTTCGACATGGCCAAGGCCACGGTGCGCGGCCTCATCGGCGCCGTCATCCCGGGCCTGCGTCCGACCATGTAGCCAGCGGTAAAATCGGCCACCATGGCCAATGAGAATCGCCCGAAGCCCAACGCCTGGCAGTACATCAAGTACAGCTACGGCGGCCGGCTGCCCGACTCGATGCGGGCGTGGGTGACCGAGGATCTCATCGGCAAGGGCGCGACACTGCGGATCGTCATCCGGATGTTCGTCCCGGCGTTCCTGATTTTGATCCCGATCTGGTTCCTGCCCGAGCTGCTCGGCATCACGGGCGGCTCGGACATGGTCATCCGCCTCAGCGCGACGGTGCCGATCCTGATTCCGGTGATCTACTTCTCGCACGCCCTGAACAAGATCTGGCGCCGCCACATGCTCGTCAAGCACGGCATCGACCCGAAACTCCTCGAAGATTCGTTGCGGCAGAAGAACGCCCACATCCACGCGGCCTACGAAGAGCGGTACGGTCGCCGGTCCGACGACGGCACTGGCAGCACCACGATCTAGCGGCCGTCAGGCCTGCCGCAACCGTCCGAGTTCGTCGAAGGCCTGCGCCCAGGCACTGAGCCGGTCGGTGGCGGCGACCAGTTCGCTGCGGTAGCGCTGCTCGGACATCGACCGCGCCGAGCCCGCACCGCTGTTCGCCGCTGACACCAATTGCGCTGCCGCCGTGGCGATGTCGCTGTACTGCCGCACGCCGGCGTCTAGCTGGGCGGTGTAGGCCTGGATGGTCGGGGCCAGATGCGCCCGCGACTGCGGCACCGAGCCGGCCGCGCGTTCCATCGCGACGACTTCCCCGGCAGTACCGGCCAGTGCCGCGGCCGACACATTGGCCGCCGCGGTCACCTCGGCGATCTCCGCGGCGGGCAGCAACTGGCCGCGCTGGATGACGCTCAGCAGGGAGTACAGGCCGCGTTCGGCCGCGGCCAGGGTCTCCATGGGTCGCCGCGCCGCCGAGCCTCTCGGCGGCAGCGACCGTGACGTCCGGGCCGGCGGCAGCGGCTCGCCGCGCAGCCAGCGGTACCGCAGGAAGCACAGGGTGGCCAGGAAGGCGGCGCCGCCGGCGATGGGGCCGGTGATGATCAGCACCCAGAACGGGGTGCTCCAGGCCGCCAGCAGCGCCGTCAGCCCGATCCAGAAGGCGGCAGCGCCGGCGAACAGCCAGCCCAGCCGCAGCGCCCAGCGCCGCTTGCGCAGCAGCCGGGCCCGGGGGTCGGCGGCCGCGCCGAGGCGCCGGGCCACCAGGTCGGACAATTCGGCAGCGGTGTCGATGCCGCGTTGCAGGACCGCCTGCCAGCCCCGGGCCTCCCCGGGACGGCCAGCTGACTGGGCGTTCACCGCTGCCCCCTCACATCTCGAAAGTTACTGCGACAGCGGGTTTTCCGGAGCCGGGTTGGCTGCCGGAGCCGCGGGCGTGGCGGGCGCGGCGGCACCGCCGGACGGCAGGGAGTTGCCCTGCATCGAGGCACGGATCTGCTCGAGGCGCGAATGCCCGGCCATCTGCACGCTGGCCTGCTGGACCTCCATCATGCGGCCCTGAACGGAGTTCTGCGCCAGCTCGGCAGAGCCCATGGCGTTGGCGTAGCGACGCTCGATCTTGTCGCGCACCTCGTCGAGGCTGGGCGTGTTGCCCGGCGCGGCGATCTCGGTCATGGACCGCAGCGAAGCGCTGACCTGCTCCTGCATCTTCGCCTGCTCGAGCTGCGACAGCAGCTTGGTGCGCTCGGCGATCTTCTGCTGCAGCACCATGGCGTTCTGCTCGACGGCCTTCTTGGCCTGCGTCGCGGCCTGCAGCGACTGGTCGTGCAGCCCCTTGAGGTCCTCGACGCTCTGCTCGGCGGTCACCAGCTGGGCGGCGAAGGCCTCGGCAGCGTTGTTGTACTCGGTGGCCTTGGCGACGTCACCGGCCGCGGTGGCCTGGTCGGCCAGGGTCAGCGCCTGCCGCACGTTGGCCTGCAGCTTCTCGATGTCGGCGAGCTGACGGCTCAGGCGCATCTCCAGCTGGCGCTGGTTGCCGATGACCGAGGCGGCCTGCTGCGTCAGGGCCTGGTGCTGGCGCTGGGCCTCCTCGATCGCCTGCTGAATCTGCACTTTCGGGTCGGCGTACTCGTCGACCTTGGAGCTGAACAGCGCCATGAGGTACTTCCAGGCTTTGACAAAGGGATTGGCCATGAGATCGGTCCGCCTTCGTGTCGTTCGTTGATTCGGGATCGGTTGTCAGGTTGCCGGCCACACCGGTGGCAGCGCGTCTACAGCCAACCTAGTGGGTATGGACAGCCCGACGCAGCCCGCATGCAGGATTACGGCGCGGCGCGTGCCATCCGTGTCTTGCTGCGGGTCAGGCCCCGGCGACTCAGGCAACCGCCATGGCGAGATGCTGCGGGATGACGACCTTGGTGGCGACGTCGATGTTGGCCACCGTGCGGTCGGCCTCGGCGCGCTCGGTGTGCGGCATCTGCTCGGCGGCGTCGGCCAGCACCCGGGACAGCGGCACGTCCAGGGCGCCGCAGATGGCGCCCAACAGCTCGCTCGAGGGTTCCTTGCGGCCCCGCTCGACCTCGGACAGATAACCCAGGCTCACCCGAGCACCGTCGGACACCTCGCGCAGTGTGCGTCCCTGCCCGGTACGGGCCTGACGCAGCACGTCGCCGATGACCTCACGCAGTAATGTCGTCATCGCGTTTCCCCTTCGCCCTGAAGTAACAGCAGCCGTGCAGCCCGGCCGGACCACCCGTTTCTACACGGTCTTGTAGGCACCAACGCGGCGACGCACCGCTTTGGTTCCCGGGGGCACGAATCAGGGTCGAATCAGGTCCGGCGAAACGCCGAGACGGCGTAGTCGATGCCGGTCAGCACCGTCAGCACGACCGCGGCCCACATGAACACCCAGGCGGTGGTCAGCCACGGGGCGGGCCAGGCATGGAGGGGCAGGACGAACAGGCCGATGGCCACGGCCTGCACCAGCGTCTTGAGCTTGCCGCCGCGGCTGGCGGGGATGACGCCGCGCCGGATCACCGCGAAGCGCAACAGCGTCACCGCGAGCTCGCGGGCGAGGATCACGATGGTGATCCACCACGGCAGGTCGCCGAGCATCGAGAGCCCGATCAGCGCCGCGCCGATCAGGGCCTTGTCGGCGATGGGATCGGCCAGCTTGCCGAATTCGGTGACCATGTCGAAGCTGCGGGCGATCTCGCCGTCGAACCGGTCGGTGATGACGGCGGCCGCGAACACGACGAAAGCGGCGATGCGCCAACGCGTTTCGTGACCGTCGCCGGCAAACAGCGCAGCCAGGAAGACGGGCACCAGCACAATGCGCAGGCCGGTCAGCAGATTGGCGATGTTCGCCACGCCGGCGCGCGAGGCGCGCGGGTCGGTATCTGGCTGGCCTGTCATCGACACAGGATATCCGGTCACCTACCGGGCGATACGCAGCCGATACCCTCCACATGTGAGCGACGCACCGAAACCCGGCACCACAGGGCTGGTGGTTCGCCGCGCCCGGACCTCCGACGTACCGGGAATCAAGGCCCTCGTCGACATCTACGCGGGCAAGATCCTGCTCGAGAAGAACCTGGTCACCCTCTACGAGGCGGTCCAGGAATTCTGGGTGGCCGACCTGGACGGCGAGATCGTCGGCTGCGGCGCGTTGCACGTGCTGTGGGCCGACCTCGGCGAAGTGCGTACCGTCGCGGCCCATCCCAAGGTGCGCGGCATGGGCGTCGGGCACGCGGTGGTCGCCAAACTGCTGGACGTGGCCCGGGAACTACAGCTGCAGCGCGTCTTCGTGTTGACGTTCGAGACCGATTTCTTCAGCCGGCACGGCTTCCAGGAGATCGAGGGCACGCCCGTCACCGCCGAGGTCTACGAGGAGATGTGCCGCTCATACGACACCGGTGTGGCGGAGTTCCTGGACCTGTCCTACGTCAAGCCGAACACCCTGGGCAACACCCGGATGCTGGTCACGCTGTAGCTAATCGGCGCTGTCGGCCGCGGCGTTGCGGCGCGCGACGATCCGGTCCCGCATGTCCATGATCGCGGCCCGCCGACGGGACCGCCCGCCGCGGCCGAACGACGGCAGCGTCGGGATCACC
The DNA here is from genome assembly GCF_045311035.1 of Mycobacterium sp. SMC-13. Lineage (NCBI taxonomy): Bacteria > Bacillati > Actinomycetota > Actinomycetes > Mycobacteriales > Mycobacteriaceae > Mycobacterium > Mycobacterium sp. SMC-13. The sequence continues at coordinate 137,707 of NZ_JBJIAI010000001.1, read as the reverse complement.
TCGATCTTGTCCGACACCCCGATCATCAGCTCGGCGATCTCCAGCACCAGTTCGTTCAGCTCGTCGACCTGCTGGCCCATCGACATGAACGCGCTCAGCGACTCCAGGACCACGCGCGCCACCAGCACGATCGCGACGCAGGTGACCGGACCGGCGAGCACCAGCCAGAACACGCCGAGCCATGCGGACAACTCGAACGCCACCACGGCGCCGGCGAGATACAGAACCACCGCACCGGCGATGACCAGCCCGTACAACAGCGGAACCACATGCTGCGCCGTCGACTTCCGGAATCCGAAGTCGGTGAACGCCGTCAGCGCGGGCCAGCTGCGGCCACCGGATTCGACCTCGGCGTCGAGCTCCGATTCCGTTGCTGCGCTGCGCGAAATGTCAACCACGGCAAAGCCTCCTTAGGAGTCCAGCCTCCCACAGTCAGCGCCGTCGGCGACCAATCGACGGTGTTATCCGCACCGCCGATCAGCCGGGGTGTGATGTCGGCAACACCGGTCAGAAGCCGGGGTCGTCGCCCATCGAACCGTTGGCGTCCGAGCCGCCCTGGATCAGCATCAGAGTGCCGGCGAGCTCATCGGGCTTGACCAGCACCTCACGGGCCTTGGAGCCCTCGGACGGTCCGACGATGCCGCGGGTCTCCATCAGGTCCATCAGGCGGCCGGCCTTGGCGAACCCGACCCTCAGCTTGCGCTGCAGCATCGAGGTCGACCCGAACTGGCTCGACACGACCAGCTCGACGGCCTGTAGGAAGACGTCCATGTCGTCGCCGATGTCGCTGTCGATCTCGCGCTTCTCGACGGTCTTGACCGTGACGCCGTCGATGAACTCGGGCTGCGCCTGCTGCTTGGTGAAGGCAACGACGGCCTGGATTTCGTCGTCGCTGACGAAGGCGCCCTGCACGCGGATGGGCTTGGGCGCCTCCGACGGCTGGAACAGGCCGTCACCCTTACCGGTGAGCTTCTCGGCGCCGATCTGGTCGAGGATGACGCGCGAGTTGGTCGCGTTGGTGACGCCGAATGCCATGCGGGACGGCACATTTGCCTTGATCAGACCGGTCACGACCGACACCACCGGCTGCTGGGTGGCCAGCACCAGGTGGATGCCCGCGGCGCGGGCCTTCTGGGTGATGCGGACGATGGCGTCTTCGACGTCGCGCGGCGCCTGCATCATCAGGTCGGCCAGCTCGTCGACGACGCACAGGATGTACGGGTAGGTCTTGTAGACCCGCTCGCTGCCCAGCGGCGCGGTGATCTCGCCCGAGCGCACCTTCTTGTTGAAGTCGTCGATGTGCCGGACACCGCTGGCGCTCATGTCCTGGTAGCGCTGCTCCATCTCCTCGACCAGCCACGCCAGCGCGGCGGCGGCCTTCTTCGGGTCGATGATCACGGGCGTGATGAGGTGCGGAATGCCTTGGTACGGCGGGAATTCCACCATCTTCGGGTCGACCAGGATCATCCGGACCTCGTCGGGCGTGGCGCGCTGCAGCAGCGACACCAGCATCGAGTTGATGAAGCTCGACTTACCCGAACCGGTGGAGCCGGCCACCAGGAGGTGCGGCATCTTGGCCAGGTTGTAGCTGATGAAGTGGCCTTCGACGTCCTTGCCGATGCCGAACACCATCGGGTGGTGGTCCTTGCGGGTGCTCGGCGCGTTCAGCACGTCCTTGAGCCGCACCATCTCGCGGTCGCTGTTCGGCACCTCGACACCGACCAGAGACTTACCGGGGATCGGCGCGAGGAGGCGGATGTGCTCGTTGGCCACCGCGTAGGCGAGGTTGCGCTGCAGCTGGGTGAACCGCTCGACGCGGACGCCCGGCCCGAGCTCGATCTCGTACCGGGTGACGGTCGGGCCGCGCTGGAAGCCGACGACCGTGGCGTCGACCTTGAACTGCTCCATGACCTCGGAGATGGCCGACATGATGCGGTCGTTGTCGCGGCCTACACGCTTCGGCGGGTCACCGTCGGACAGCAGGTCCAGCGGCGGCAGCGTGTAGTCGCCCTCGATGACGCGGTCCAGCGACAAGCCGTCGTCCTGCGCCTTTTCCAGGGCCTTGGCCTTGGTGGGCACCGGGTCCGCGACGTTCTGGGCCTTGCGGCGGCGCGCCGGCTTGGCGGCCGGCTCGGGCGCGGTCGGCGCTTCGTCGGCGGCGGGCTCGACGGGGTAGTTGTCCATCGGCGTGCGGCCCAGCGGGCGTGTCATGGCCGCGGTGGTCTGGTCCGAGCCGGGCCAGGCCTCGGGTTCGTCACGCGAGTAGGTCGGGTCGTCGTAGTAGCCGTCCGAGAAATCGTCGGCGAAGTCGTCCACGAAACCGGCCGACGCGTCGTCGTAGTCCGCGTCGTGCTCGCCGCGCAGGCGGCCGGAGACCATATAGCGCAAGGTGTCCGGCAGTTCCCGGATGGTCGTGCCGGTGACGAGCAGCAGGCCGAACAGCACGCCCATGATGAGCAGCGGCGTGGCGATCCAGACGGTCAGCCCGTCCGAGAGCGGCCCGCCGATGACGAAGCCAACGAAGCCGGCGGCGCCGCGGCGCTCCCCCGGCTCGGTGGGCGCGCCGGCCCAGATGTGCCACAGGCCCAGAACGGGCAGACCGATCATGGCGGCGCCGAGGATCAGCCGGGGCCGCGCGTCGGGGTTCGGATGGGTGCGCATCAGCGTGACGGCCAGTGCGAGCAGCAGCACCGGCAGCACCACGACCGCGGCGCCGATGACGGTGCGGACGCCGTAGTCGATCCAGGCGCCGACCGGGCGCGCCGCGCCGAACCAGGAGCTCGCGGCGATGAGGAAGGCGACGCCGAGCAGTGCCAGCGCGATGCCGTCACGGCGGTGTCCGGGCTCGAGTTCGCGGGCCCGGCCGACGCTGCGGGCGGTGGTTCCGGCGCCCTTCGCGAGCATCAGCCAGCCGGCGCGGGCGCCACGACCCACCGCGGCGCCGGCGGTGGCGACCGGAGATGGATGCGGCGCGGGTTTGCGGGCCGGCTTGCGGGCGGGCGATTTCGGGGCCGGCGGACGTGCCGGCCGGCCCGACTTTGCACTGCCTGACTTCGATGAACGCGCCCCCGAACCGGCTGCGCCACGATTCGCCGACCCGGCCTTGGCCCGGTTAGCTGAGCTCGTTGCGGTTTTACTCGCCATGGCTGCCAGCCTAGTCGCAATCACCCCATCTGCACCATCTGCCACACAAGTAACGCTTAGGTCACGACCAGGTCCGCATATCTGCTGGTCACGCAGCAGTGGGAGCCACGTCACACGCGCCGCGCGGGCCGGTCTAACGTGGACACCTGTCTAGGTCAGCTAGCTATCGAGGAGTTCTTCATGCCCGTCGTTGTCGTCGCCACCATGAAAGCCAAGCCGGAGTCCGTCGACCTGGTCCGCGCCGCGTGCGTCGAGGCCGTCGACGCCGTCCACGGCGAGCCGGGCTGTCAGCTCTACTCGCTGCACGAGGCCGACGGCGGCACGTTCGTGTTCGTCGAGCAGTGGGCCGACGCCGATGCCATCAAGACCCACAGCACCGCCCCGGCCATCGGCAAGCTGTTCGGCGCCATCGGCGAGCACCTCGACGGCGCGCCCGACATCAAGATGCTCGCGCCCGTGGTCGCCGGCGATCCGACCAAGGGCCAGCTGCGGGGGCAGTAGCCATGGGTGAGCTGAGCGGCAAGGTCGCCTTCATCACCGGCGCGGCGCGTGGCCAGGGCCGCGCGCACGCGGTGAAGCTGTCTTCGATGGGCGCCGACATCATCGCCGTCGACCTGTGCGACCAGATCGCGTCGGTCCCCTACCCCATGGCCACGCCCGACGATCTGGCCGCGACGGTGAAGCTGGTCCAGGACAACGGCGCACGGATCATCGCCGGCCAGGCCGACGTCCGTGACCGCGATGCCCTCAAGACCGCGCTCAAGGCCGGCGTCGAGGAACTCGGCGGACGGTTGGACATCGTCATCGCCAACGCCGGGATCGCGCCGATGGCCGGTGAAGACGCCTGGCAGGACGTCATCGACGTCAACCTGACGGGCGTCTACAACACGCTGGACGTGGCGATGCGGCCGATGGTCAAGGCCGGCAACGGTGGATCGATCGTGCTGATCAGCTCGGTGGCCGGACTGGTCGGGCTGGCCTCACCGATGGCCGGGTCGGTGGGCTATGCCGCCGCCAAGCACGGCATGGTGGGACTGATGCGGGTTTACGCGAATCTGCTTGCGTCGCAGAACATCCGGGTCAACTCGATCCATCCGGCCGGGGTCGACACCCCGATGATCGACAACGAGTTCACCCGGAAGTGGTTGAGTCAGTTGACCTCCGACTCCGAAGCGGCCAAATCGGCGCCGAACATGACCAACGCGCTGCCCGTGCAGGTGCTCGAGGCCGAGGACATCGCCAACACCGTGGCGTGGCTGGTGTCGGACGCCGGGCGGTACATCACCGGCGTGACCCTGCCGGTGGACGCCGGCTTCGTCAACAAGCGCTGACATGGCCCGCAACGCCGCGGCGCAGACGGCTTTCGGGCCGATGGTGCTCGCCGCGATCGAGCAGCACGAGCCGCCGGGTCGTCGTCTGGTCGACGACGACCTTGCGGCTTCGTTCCTGCCGCCGGGCCTTCGCGCACTGATCGCGGCCACCCGGTGGTCGCCGGTCCGCAACGCCATGATCGCCGCGTCGGACCGGTCGGCGCCCGGCATGTGGGCCGGCATCTTGTGCCGCAAGCGCTACGCCGACGAGAACCTGATGGCGGCGCTCGAGGACATCGACGCCGTGGTGATACTCGGCGCCGGCCTCGACACCCGGGGCTGCCGGCTGGCGCGCCGCAGCGCCATCCCGGTGTTCGAGGTGGACCAACCGCTCAACACCGAGCGCAAACGCGCTGTGCTGAACCGGGTCTTCGGCACTCCCCCGCGGTCCGTCCACCTGGTCGCCGTCGACTTCGAGCGCGACGATCTCATGGCCACCCTCGCCGCTGCCGGGTACCGCCGCGAGGCCCGCACGTTCTTCATCTGGGAGGGCGTCACGCAATACCTGACCGCCGAAGCGGTCGATGCCACGCTCGCGCAACTACGCTCCGCGCCGGCGGGCAGCCGACTCGACTTCACCTACGTGCAGCGCGATTTCATCGACGGCGTCGACATCGCCGCCGCGCCATCGCTGTACCGCCGGTTCCGCGAGCGCAGCGAGGTCTGGAAGTACGGACTCCGACCAGACGAGATCGACCGGTTCCTGGACGGTTACGGCTGGCGACTGCTCGACCAGTTGGGGCCGGACCAGGCGCGTGACCGCTATGTGCGCCCGACCGGCCGGGCACTGCCGACCTCGAGTCTCGAGTGGTCGGCGCAGGCCCGGAAGATTTAGACCTCGAGGACGGTCGGCACGATCATCGGCTGGCGCCGGTAGGTCTCGCCGACCCATTTGCCGACGGCCCGACGGACCGCCTGGGCGATGCGTGCGGGGTCGGTGACCTGCTCGGCGACAAGGGTTTCCAGTGCCGTCTGCGCTTTCTCGGCGGCCGGCTCGAGAGCCTTGGGGTCCTCGGAGAAGCCCCGCGAGTGCAGGTGCACCGGGGCAACGGGCTTGCCGGTCTCGCGGCTGATCACGACGGTGACCGCGATGAAACCCGAAGCCAGCGTGAGCCGTTCGCCCAGCGTGGCGTCCCCGACGTCACCCAGCACCAGACCGTCGACGAACACCTTGCCGACCGGCACGGCGCCGGCGATCCGGGCCTGGCCATTGATCAGGTCGACGCTGACGCCGTTCTCGGCGAGGACGACGTTCTCCTCCGGCACGCCGGTGCGGATCGCGAGTTTGGCGTTGGCGCGCAGGTGCCGCCAGGTGCCGTGCACCGGCATGACGTTGCGCGGCCGCACCCCGCGGTACAGGAACAGCAGCTCGCCGGCGTAGGCGTGGCCCGAAACATGCACGCGCACTTGCTGATTGGTCACGACGCGGGCGCCGATCTTGGCCAGCGAGTCGATCACGCCGTAGACGGCTTCCTCGTTGCCGGGGATCAGCGAGCTGGACAGGATGATCAGGTCGCCGGCCGTCAGCGTGATGCTGCGGTGCTCACCGCGCGACATCCGGGACAACGCCGCCATGGGCTCACCCTGCGTGCCCGTGGTGATGAGCACGACCCGGTCGGCCGGCAGCAATTCGGCCGCGCCGATGTCGACGACGTCATCGTCGTGGACGTTGAGGAAGCCGAGTTCCTTGGCGATCCCCATGTTGCGGACCATCGAGCGGCCGACAAAGGACACCTTGCGACCCAGCGCCACGGCGGCGTCGATGATCTGCTGAACCCGGTCGACGTTCGAGGCGAAGCACGCCACGATGACGCGGCCGTCCGCGCCGCGGATCAGCCGGTGCAGGTTCGGTCCGACCTCGCTCTCGGACGGGCTGACCCCCGGAATCTCGGCGTTGGTCGAGTCGCACAGGAACAGGTCGACGCCCTGTTCGCCGAGCCGGGACATGCCGGGCAGGTCGGTGGGCCGGCCGTCCGGCGGCAGCTGATCGAGCTTGATGTCACCGGTGTGCAGCACGGTGCCGGCACCGGTGTGCACGGCGATGGCGAGGGCGTCGGGAATCGAGTGGTTGACCGCGAAGTACTCGCATTCGAACACCCCGTGGGTGCTGCGCTGCCCCTCGGCGACGATCTGCATGTTCGGCTTGAGCCGGTGCTCACGGCACTTGGCGGCCACCAGGGCCAGCGTGAACCGCGAGCCCACCACGGGGATGTCCGGCCGCATCTTGAGCAGATACGGAATGGCGCCGATGTGGTCCTCGTGCGCGTGGGTGATCACCAGCGCCTCGATGTCGGCCAGCCGGTCCTCGATGTGCCGGATGTCCGGCAGGATCAGGTCGACGGCGGGCTCGTCGTGCGTCGGGAACAACACGCCGCAGTCGATGATGAGCAGCCGGCCGAGATGCTCGAAAACCGTCATGTTGCGGCCGATTTCGCTAATGCCGCCCAGGGCCGTCACACGCAGACCGCCCGGCTCCAACGGGCCGGGCGGTGCGAAGTCGGGTCTGGTCACGCAAGCACCGATGCCGCACGGAGGTCCGCTTCGAGCGCCGTGAGCTGTTCGGCACTGGCGGGCACCTGGGGCAATCGCGGGTCACCGACCTCGATACCCAATAACCGCAGCCCTTCCTTGCTCATGGTGACGCCGCCGAGCCGGTTCTGCGCGTTGCTCAACGAGCTGAGCCCCAGGTGAATCTTGCGGGCGGTGGCGATGTCACCGGAGTTGAACGCCGACAGCAGGGCGCGCAGCTCCGCAGCGGCCACGTGGCCCCAGACGCTGATGAATCCGGTGGCACCCATCGCCAGCCACGGCAGGTTGAGCGCGTCGTCACCCGAGTAGTAGGCCAATCCGGTCTCGGCCATCATCTGCGCGCCACCGTTGAGATCGCCCTTGGCGTCCTTGACGGCGACGATGTTCGGGTGCCGCGCCAAGGTGCGAATGGTGTCCCACTCGATCGGGATCGACGACCGCGGCGGGATGTCGTAGAGGATCACCGGCAGCTCGGTGGCATCGGCGACGGCCGTGAAGTGCGCGAGCAGACCGGCCTGCGGCGGCCGCGAGTAATACGGCGTGACGACGAGCAGACCGTGCGCGCCGGCGGCGGCGCAGGCCTTCGCCAGGTGGACGCTGTGTGCGGTGTCGTAGCTGCCGGCGCCGGCGATGATGCGGGCGCGGTCGCCGACGGCCTCGAGGACCGCGCCGATCAGCGCGACCTTCTCGTCGTCGGTGGTGGTCGGCGACTCACCGGTGGTGCCGGACAGGACCAGGCCGTCACACCCGGAGTCGACGAGATGTACGGCGAGCTTCTTGGCGGTGGCCAGGTCTATCGAGCCGTCCGGGCCGAACGGCGTCACCATGGCAGTCAGCACGGTGCCCACACGTGCGCTGACATCAATTCCGCTGGTGCTCACGGGCGACAAGGTTACCCGCTGGTTCCACCCACTTTTGCACCGCCGCCCACTCCCGGCCGCGTGCGGTGCCGGGCGGAGCGTTCAGTCGATGAGCATGCCGGCACGCCGCATCGCCGCCGTGATGTTCTCGAAGTCGATGGCCACATGGGCCCGCGCCAACGCCTCGGCGGCATCCCCGTCGCCTTCGGCGATGGCTTCGACGAGTGTTGTGTGCTCGCCGAGTGCCCGCTGTTCCATTGCCCGCATCGTCACCGGCTCGCCCCAGACGTGCGCGGGTGCGCCGATACTGACCGACGCTTCCATTTCCAGCAGCACCTGCTTGAGGACGGAGTTGTGGGCGGACTCCATGATCGCCAGGTGCAGAGCGCTGTCCGCCTGCTGCGCGGCCAGTCCACTATCGGCCAGGCGGTAGTCCTCCAGCCGCTGCCGCAGGGCGCTGATATCGGCGTCGGTGCGAGATTCGGCGGCGGCGCGGCTGATCGCACCGTGCATACGGCAGATCGCGTCGCACCGGTCCCGAATCTCGTCGACGCGCATCCGCAGCGTGCGGACCACCGCGTCGGTGGACGAGTCCGGCCACTGCTGCAACACGTACGACCCACCACCGCGGCCCCGGCGCGTCTCCACCAGCCCGCGGTCCACCAGCCGCGCGAGCGCCGCGCGCACCGTCATCCGGCCGACACGTAACGACGCGGCCAATTCGCGTTCGGCGGGAAGCCGGGCCTGGGGCAGGTATTCGCCGATGGCGATGGCAGTCACCAGCCGGTCGGTGATCTCGTCGACGCGGGAGGACGATTCGAGCTCCCGATCCAGTAGGCCGGGAGCGTCCACACCATGCAGATGTGTCATCGCCGGCTCCCTTCCTTCGCCACACAGAGTATCGGCACCGATTGTTAAATCTCGATTAATGGTCTTGTAGCGAGACCATTATTGGCACATGCTGACCGTCATGCCGACGACCAGCCACCGGGTGCCGTTCCGCGAATACGAGACCTGGGTCCAGATCACCACCCCCGAAGCACCGAATCCGGCGGCGCTCCCGCTGTTCGTCCTGCACGGCGGGCCGGGCATGGCGCACAACTACGTGCGCAACATCGGCGAGCTGGCCGACGAAACCGGCCGCACCGTCATCCACTACGACCAACTCGGCTGCGGCAACAGCACCCATCTTCCCGACGCGCCCGCCGGATTCTGGACGCCCGCGCTGTTCGTCGAGGAGTTCCACACCGTTCGCGCCGCGCTGGGCATCGACGAATATCACCTGCTGGGTCAGTCCTGGGGCGGCATGCTGGGCGCGGAGATCGCGGTGCGCCGCCCCGCCGGACTGAAGTCGCTCGCCATCTGCAACTCCCCCGCGTCGATGGAACTCTGGATGGCCGGCTGCGCCGAGCTGCGCACCCAGCTACCGCCCGACATCGGCGCCGCGCTGACCCGGCACGAGGAAGCGGGGACGGTCGACGATCCCGAGTACCTCGCCGCCACCGACGAGTTCTACGCGCGCCACCTGTGCCGCGTCGTCCCCATGCCGCAGGACCTGGTCGACACCATCGCGCAGATGGAGGCGGAGCCGACGGTCTATCACACGATGAACGGGCCCAACGAGTTTCACGTCATGGGCACGTTGCGCGACTGGAGCATCATCGACCGGCTGCCCGAGATCACCGCGCCGACACTGGTGATCGCCGGCGAATTCGACGAGGCCACACCGACGGCCTGGCAGCCGTACGTCGACAACATCGCCGGTGCGGTCAGCCAGGTGTTTCCCGGCACCAGTCACTGCTCACACCTCGAGAAGCCCGCAGAATTCCGCGCCGTCGTCGCCGCGTTCCTCGCCAACCACGATCCGGCCACCGACGCCCTGGTCTGAATCCATCCGCTCTATCCGATAGGACTGCCATGGCAACCACCACCCGCCCCACCACCGGCGAAGGCCAACGCGACCTCGAATCATTCGGCTACACACAGGAACTCAATCGTTCCGTGTCCACGGTCGACCTCATCGTCTACGGCCTGGTGTTCATGGTGCCGATCGCGCCGTGGACCATCTTCGGCGTCGTGTACAACAGCGCCGGCGGCATGGTGCCCCTGGTATATCTCATCGGCCTGATCGCGATGGTGTTCACCGCGACGGCGTACGCGCAGATGGCCAAGTCGTTTCCCCTTGCGGGATCGGTGTTCTCGTATGTCGGCCGCGGAATCCATTCCAGCGCGGGCTTTTTCGCCGGATGGGCGATTCTTCTGGACTACCTGCTGATCCCGACGCTGCTGTACGTTCTGGCTGCCGAGTCGATGATCGGATTGTTCCCCGGAACGCCGCGATGGCTGTGGGCACTGGTGTTCGTCGTGGTCAACACCGTGATCAACCTGCTCGGCGTCGACTCACTGAAGATGGCCAACCGGTTGTTCCTGGTTCTCGAACTGGTCTTCCTCGCGATCTTCGTGGTCATCGCGGTGCGGGCCATCAACGGCGATTCGCTACCGAATGTGCACTGGAGCACCACGCCGCTGTGGAACCCCGAGACCGTCAGCGCTCCGCTGATCGCCGCCGCCCTCTCGATCGCTGTCCTGAGTTTCCTTGGTTTCGATGGCATTTCGACACTCGCCGAGGAATCCACCGGCACCCGTAATCCGGCCGGCAGGGCGATGGTCGGCGCGTTGTTCATCGTCGCGTTCCTGTTCATCGGCCAGACCTGGTTGGCCAGCCTGTTGGCCGGCGGCCGGGCATCGTTCAGCGACGACGAAGCAGGCAACGCGTTCTTCAAACTCGTCGAGGCGGCGTCGAGCACGGGGTGGATGAACGCGTTCTTCGTCGTCAACGTGCTCGCCGTGGGATTCGCCAACGCCATGGCCGCGCAGGCGGCGACCAGCCGACTGCTGTTCTCGATGAGCCGCGACCGCCAACTGCCGGCTTTCCTGTCCCGCGTCAGTTCGCGCAAGGTGCCGTACGCCGCGATCCTGTTGGTGAGCGCGATCAGCGTGGTGCTCGTGCTGTTCTTCGTCGGCCAGATCGCGCTCATCTCGTCACTGGTGAACTTCGGCGCCCTGTTTGCCTTCTGCCTGCTGCACGTATCGGTGGTCTGGTACTACCTGGGCCGAATGAAGTCGCGGAACTACCTGCTGCATCTGGTGGTGCCGACACTGGGCTTCCTCATCATCGGCTACGTGCTGTTCAACGCCGACGCCCTGGCCAAGATCGGCGGCATCGTGTGGCTGGCTATCGGCACGGTGGTGTTCATCGTCAACAAGCTGCGCGGCCGCGGTGTGCCTGAGCTCGGCGAGCCGTCGCACGAGGTGACCGGTTAGCGTTCGGCGTTAAAGTCGGATCATGTTGGGCCACCTCGGGGTGAACGTTCCCGATCTCGCGGTTGCGAAGAATTACTACGACGAATTCATGCCGTTGGTAGGTTTTGAACCATTCATCGCCTCCGCCGACGAGTTCGCCTTTCGTCCGGCCGGCGGCAAACCTGGCACCTTCGTGTTTTTCTATCCGTCCGCCGAGGCCGGCGATCACTCGCGACACCGTACCGGGCTGCAACACCTCGCTTTTATGGTCAAGACGCGGTCCGCCGTCGAGCGGGTCCATCAGTTCGTGCAGCGAACCGGCGGCGAGGTGCTGCACACACCACAGTCGTTCCCGCAATATCCGCCACCCTACTTCGCCACGTTCTGGCTGGACCCGTTCGGCATCATGCTGGAAGCGGTCTGCCACCACGATGCGGAGTGATTGGGTCCGCCTATGGACGCGCACCGAATCAGCTTGGGGCCGTGGCAATTACCACTTATCGGACAATTTGATCTTCAGCCGGATTGGCGCACAGAAAAGAACTCGAACGGCGCCGGACTACCGGTGATCAAGACACCGGGATGCCGTCCTTATTTTTAGTCGATACACTCTCGGCCGAACACCCCCGATAAAGGAGATCATTCGTGGCCGAACGCATTGTCGTCCAGCTTGTTGACGATATTAACGGCACTGAACTCACCGATGACACCGGTGAGCGCATTAACTTCTCGGTACGTGGGGTTGATTACCAGATCGATCTTTCTGCTGCGAACGTGGCGAAGTTCGAGAAGGCGCTTGCACCGTATCTGGACGCCGCGACCCGCGTCGGCGGCCGTCGCACCCGGACCCAGAAGGTCGCCGAGCCGACCACCCGGGCCGCCAAGGCCGGCACGTCGCGCCGCCGCGGCAAGAAGGCCGCGTCCTCGAAGGAGCAGCTCGCTGCCATCCGAGAGTGGGCGCAGGAGAACGGCTACGACGTCGCCGCCCGCGGTCGCATCAAGGCGGACATCGTCGAGGCGTACCACGCCGCGAACTAGCCGCGCGGTTCCCGGCTGACGTCAACTGCGCACGGCAGCGCTGGCGCTGTCGCCCGCCTGCCGGCGTCAGCCCCCACTCGGGATTGTCAGCGCTACAGCGGTGAAACTGCCGCATTACCAGTGCCAGTCACGGCCCGGTGGACCAATCAAAACTTCCCGCGGATCTTGGGCGGTTGTCGCGATCTCGTACCCTTGCTCAACGTGTACTTCGGTACTGTGCTCACGGCCATCGTCGTCGAATGCGATTGCGTTGATCCGCAGCGTCGTGGTCCACTTCCATTGCGCCATCTGGTCGATGACTGTTCGCACTGAATCCTGGCATTGCGAGCAATCTTCGTCGCCGTCCACTTCGACATGCTCGTCACAGGGCTCGAATTCGGTCTGATACACGATGCCCGGATCCCACAGGTTTGCAGTCGGCGGCCACTCCAGCTCGTACCACTGCCCCGGCTCGACACCCAGAACGCGGATCGCCTCTTCAAGCGCCGCTTTCTTGTCGGCAGCTGACCAGTTCAGCTCAGGTGCGAGGGCCACATCTTCGATTGGGCCGGATCCTCGACAGTCCGCATGATTGATCACCGGTTCAGGCGAGTCCACGGTCGCACTTTCAGCCCTGTCGTACCAATGGATGGTGCTCAGCTCGCGGTGTTGAACCGATGCCGGATCGATCGGCTCGGTTACCTCCGCTTCCAGGTACGCCCACTTGTTCCAGCTTTCATGCACCAGCCGCCGCGGTAGTTTGCCGATCACCTCTTCGGCGAGGATACGATCCTCAGCGGCAGCAACTTTCGCCCTAAGGGCATCCAGATCGATGTCGACCCCATACCGTTCTCGTACAGTTGCAGCCACTCGTGACAGCCTGTCCGTCATGCCTCTGCCCCCTCGTCCACGCCCCGCGCCCGCTCCGCATATGTCGGCGCAAGCACCTCCATCTGCTCCATCACCAGCTTGATCGCCGCCGGTTGCTTGTCTGGCGGGTACTTGTACTTCACGAGCAGGCGCTTGATGGACGATCGGAGTTTGGCCCGAACGTCGTCACGGACCGTCCAGTCTGTCTTGGTGTCGCGCTGCATCACCGCCACCAATTCGCGCGCGATCTCCGCCAGGACATCTTCGCCCTGGAACTCGACGGCGGATTCGTTCTGAGCAACGGCGTCGTAGAACGCCAGCTCGTCGTGCGACAGCGGCGGCGAGAACCGCTGTCCACGATTACCTTCGGCTGCGACTTCACGTGCCATTGCGATCAGCTCGGCGATGACTTCGGCCGACGTCAGTTGCTGATTCGTATACCTGCGCATCAGTTCGGCGATGCGATCAGAGAACGCGCGCTGGCGCACCACGTTGCCCTTGGTGGATCGCGTCGCTTCCTCGGTGAGCACTGCACGCAGCGCCTCGATCGCCAGATGCGGATTGGTCGCCGACTTGGCTCGGGTCTCAAAGTCAGCATCCAACTCGTCGAGCGACGGCTTCGGGAGACCGGCCGCCTGGTAGATATCGACGATCTCCCCAGACGCGGTCGAACCCGCAACAAGCGTCGACAGCATGCGTTTGATGTCCTCGGGAATCGGCTTGCCCTCGGACTGCCGAAGCTGGGCATCGAACTTCGCGAGGTAGATCCGCACCTCTTCGTAGAACCGGACCGTCTGGCGCAGCTTGTCCAGAGTCTCATTGCCCGCACAGAGTGCCCACGCCCGTGCCAGCTGGTTGGCCAGCATCCGGTACCGATCACGCAAACTTGGGTCGCCTTCAGACACCTGGTTACCCGGCGTCGCCGGGTCGCTCAGGTAGTTGGTGAGGGCGGTCGCGGCCTTCATCCAGCCGGTTGTCGAAGACGCGGCGGTGATCCGCCGCCAGTCGAATCCGGCGCATAGCTCGTCGATCTGTCCGATGAGCTGCTCGGTGAGAACCACCGCTTCGTCGACGTTCTTGCCGACAGGTTTTTCCTTCTGGTCGTCTACGGTGTACTCGGCCAGAGCTGCGTTGAGGTTCTCGACGAGTGGTGCGTAGGCGACCAGCATGCCGTCCCGTTTTCCGCGGAACGTGCGATTGACGCGGGCGAGCGTCTGCATCAGCAACGCGCCTTTGAGCGGCCGATCCAGGTAGAGCGTATGCAGCGGTGGTGCATCGAATCCGGTGAGCATCATGTCTTTGACGATGACCAGATGCAGTTCATCGTCAGGGTCCCGGAGCCGCCGCTGGATGGTCTTATTCTGGGCTTCGCGTCGCACATGCTTGGCCACCAGACCTTGGTCCTGCGCGGTACCCGAGTAGACGACCTTGATGACCCCCTTGTCGATCGCATCGTCTGCCCACGTTGGTCGCAGCGCCACGATCTCCTCGTACAGGCGCGCGCAGATCTCCCGGGTGGCACCGACGATGAGCGCTTTACCGGGGCTCGAGATGAACTTCTGCATCTCGGTAGACCGAACGTCCCAGTGCGCCACGATGTCCGACGCGAGCGCAGCGAGCCGTTGGGGGGCGCCGTAGACCGCGTTGATGACTGCCACCGATTTCTCAATCTGCGCCCGTTCGACGTCGTCGAGCCCAAGTGTCGCCTCGTCGGCCGCCCGGTCGAGATCGTCCTCGGTCACATCGTCGGCGAAACCGACCTTGATCAGTCGCGGCTCGAAGTAAACGGGAACTGTCGCACCGTCTTTCACCGCGCGGGTCAGGTCGTAGACGTCTATGCACTCACCGAAGACATCCGTAGTGTTGCGATCGGAGAACGAGATTGGAGTGCCGGTGAACGCGATGTAGACGGCGTTCGGCAGTGCATCACGGATGTGACGGGCATACCCGTCGAGTTGGTCGTAGTGGCTGCGGTGCGCCTCGTCGACCATGACGACGATGTTGCGACGATCAGACAGCAGCGGGTGTTCGCTACCGGCGGTCCGCTCGGCCTTCGTCAGGTCGAACTTCTGCAAGGTGGTGAAGTAGATGCCGCCGGTGGTGCGGTTGCCCAGTTCGTCACGTAGTTCAGAACGCGACGTGATCTTGACCGGTGATTCACGCAGCAGCTGAGAACGGTTGAAGGTTTCGAACAGCTGGCTGTCGAGTTCTTTGCGGTCGGTGACGACGATGACGGTCGGGTTCTTCAGCTTCGGTTGCAGCGCGACGAGGTGTGCGTACAGCTCCATCTCCATGGACTTTCCGGAGCCCTGGGTATGCCAGACGACGCCGGCCTTGCCGTTGCTCTCGAACGCCTGGACGGTGGTGCCGATGGCCTTGGTGACGGCGAAATACTGGTGCGGCTTGGCAATTCGCTTGGTCAGCCCGTCCGCCGTGGCGTCGAACGCGGTGAAGTTCCGCAACAACTGCAGGAAACGTTCGGGGTTGAACAACCCCTCGATCAGGTACTCGAGTTCGGTGCCGCCGTGTTCGTCGTCGAGGGCGACGCCGGACTTGACCGGCTTGCCATCGTCGTCGACGTTCCACGGGGCGAAGTGCTCGAGGGCGGTGAACGGAGTCCCGTACCGTGCGGTGATGCCGTCACTGATGACGTTGAACGCCGCGAAGCGGAAGGCCATCGGGAATTCACGCAGGTAGGTCTGGAACTGGCTGTGCGCGGCGGCCAGATCAGCATGCTTGGACCCGGCCTGCTTGAGTTCGAAGAACACCAGCGGTAGCCCGTTGACGAAAAGGACGACGTCGAAGCGACGCTCGTGTTCCGCGGTGCGCACCGTCACCTGTTGTACTGCAAGCAGTTCGTTGTCTTCAGGACGGTGTCCGACCAGGCGGATGGTCGGATTCTGCTCCAAGCCATCGGCGTCGATATAGCTGACGCCGCGGTAGCCATCCACGATGTAGTCGTGAAGGCGGTGATTCTCCTGCATCGGGTCTTGCGACGCCGGCTGCGTGATGGCCGCTAGCGCCTGCTCCAGATACTCGAACGGAACCCCCGGATTCAGTGTCCGCATGCGCGACAGCGTTCGGCCTTTGAGCACGAGGTCATCCCAGACATCACGACCGTCGTCGGTTCCCGGAGCGACCTGATTGCCCTTGAGCGGCAACCACTCTTGCCGACCGAGGGCCTCCAGTGCGAGCTGCTCCCAATCGGCTTCGCTGAACATGCTCATGGTTCTCCGTCCTCGGCCAGCTCGGCTTCGAGTTGTTCGATGCTCGGCAAGCCCGCTTCGAGTTCGGTGGGCAGGCTTTCGGCGATCGCGGTCTTCCACTCGGCGACGCCGATCGGCAATGTATAGCCGCGCAGGGCATATTCGGCCACCACATTGTTCTTGCTCTTGCAGAGCAGCAGGCCGATGGTGGGCTTGTCGTCGCCATTCCTGAACGTATCGTCGATGGCTGCCATATAGGTGCCGAGCTGCCCGATGTAGCCGGGCTCGAAGTCTCCGACCTTCAATTCGATGACGACGTAGCACCGCAGCCGCAGATGGTAGAAGAGCAGGTCCAGGTAGAAGTCCGCGTCACCGACTTCGAGGTGCACTTGGCGCCCAACGAACGCGAACCCCTGACCGAGTTCGAGCAGGAACTTCTCAACGTGAGCAGTCAGCGCATGTTCGAGGTCTCGCTCCCGGCGGATGTCTGCGTTGCCGACGAAGTCAAAGAGGTACGGATCCCGCGTCGACTGCTGAGCCAGATCCGAGTCGGCCGGCGGCAAGGTATTCGCGAAGTTGGTGACGGCCTTGCCTGCACGCCGGTGCAATTGTCCTTCGATCTGGTGCACCAGGACATCGCGGCTCCAGCCCTGGTCGATGGCACGCTCGCCGTACCATATGCGCTGGTCCGGGGCATCGAGCTTGTCCAGCAGTGCGACGTGGTGATACCACGGCAATTGTGCAAGCGTGCCTTGCACAATTGCAGGGTCGGGCCAGGCTGCGGCGAAGGCACGCATGTACTTGAGATTCCGGGCAGAGAAACCCTTCGTGTCGGGGAAGCGCTCGCGGAGATCGGCAGAGAGACGATCGATGACGCGGGCTCCCCAGCCTTCGGCGCTCTGCCGCGCCAGAATTTCGCGGCCGACAGACCAATACGTGGCGATAACTTCGGTGTTCGCCACGGCGACGGCCCGGCGGCGGCCGGTGCTGACGCGGTCCGAGACCGCGGTCAGGAACTCCGGGTACCAATCCGGAATCAGGGCCGACCGTCGACCGTCACCCGCTGGCATCGGCCATCTCCGGTACTAGTGCATCGCCCGATGGCGGAAACGCGATATCGGTGTTCGCCGCCGAATTCACGGCGTTGGCGACGCCGTAAGGAATGTGGACGCCGGCGATGTACTCGTTCGCCCCATCGATGTGCACTTGCTGATCGTCGAAGAAGATATGTGGCCGAAGCACACTGAGTACCTTCGACTTTGCGATGCCACCGAGGAAGAACGCGTCGTTGACGTTGACACCCCATTCGTTCATGGAGTGAACCGGGCGTTCGTGAGCGGGTGCGTTTCGCGCAGTGATCAACGAGATCCGCAATCTGGGAATGTAGGACGGATCGTCCGCGCTGCGAACCTCTTCGAGCGTTTGGATGCGGTTCAGATCCGACAGAAGTGGCTTCAGTAGACCTGGATCCAGCGCCACATGGCTGTTCTGATCCTCGTGCTCGAAATACTCATCGATCACTTCGGCTTCCCGGTACACCAGCTCCGAATGATCATCTGCCAGAACACCATCGAAATCGAACGCCACGCGAAGCGAGGGGTCGCTCTCGTCATAGGTCGCGGACGAAGGCAACACATGGCCCGCTGGAAATCCCGCCTTGATCGCCGCATCGACGTCGTCCCGGTTCCCACTGAGGAACAACGACATCTCGAACGCCTCGATGTAGCCGTGGGGAGATTGACCTTGCGTGAAGACCGACCGGGTGATGTCCAGCCCATGAGCCCTAACCGACCGCATCACCCGCAGCCCGGTCATCGGATCGTTGTGCGACAGGATGATCACTTCGACCAGTGGGTTGCCCGGGCGAAGGTCGTTGAGATTAAGCAGTCGCTGGATGAACGGGAACGCAACGCCTGGCGCGAGAGTGTCGTCGATCCGCTCATCTTGGTAGATCCGGTACTTGGCTTCGCCGTGCTCTTTGAAGTACGCACCGGACTCTGAGAGATCGAAGAGTGCACTGGAGGCGACGCCCACTACGAGGCGATCGTGGAGGTCGTAAGGCATCTAAACCACCTCCTCAACAAGCGATTCCGCGCCTTTGACCGAGAGCTTGCCTGCCATCAAGAGTGGCAGAAGTTGGTCGCGAGCCGAAGCAAGGCTCGCCGATTCCCTCTCGGCCTGAAGCGTCAAGTCATGCAAAGATTTCAGCTGCCCGGCGATCGAGCGTTGATCCTCAATCGACGGCAAAGCAACCTCCCAATCACCCATCTTCGCGAGTCCGATTCTGGGAACAGTGGCGCCGTGGATAGTGTGCATTGAGATCGTGCGCTGGAAGCCAGGACTCAGGTAGAAGTGCAGCAAGAAATGTGGGTCGACCCGGTCCAGATTTGGCCTCAAGAGTGCCATCCGACGGCCCAGGCACGCCCGAATATCGCCTGGCATTAGAGCCGCTTCGCCTAGCCTGGTCTCGTATGAGAAGAGCAGATCATTCTCTAGGGGCGTAACTCTTCTTGTCCACTTCGTGAAATCCTCTTCGGAAAGACGATCCGATTCAGCCAGGTCAAGCCTGCCTGATTTCAGGCTCGAGATATTCAGAAAGTATGGCCCGTTGCCGTCGCCACGTGTTGGAGTCGCGTGCGGTCCGTCATAAATTTGGCCCAAGTCGCGCACTACCGTCGGTGTCCCGGTCGCTGAACGACGCATGAGACCCAGCGCTATTTGTGCCGCTAGGCCGAATGCTGCAGTGCTGATACGGCCATTCGCCGCGATCGTGTCGTCTAGGCTGCCCAAAACTGCAGATATGGCTTGCTGTTCTGGGTAATCTGGAGCATGAATGACCAATCCTCGGAGCGCCGACTGCCGGATTCCGCTAACCGTTGAGCCTGTCGATAATCCTTGCATCGCAGCCTGCAATTGCGATGTTTGTAGTGCGTAGAACAGGAATCCTGAATCTAGAATTCCGTCTTTGCCCCGCAACCCGAATATCCGCTGGCCGAGCACAAGAGGCCGATCACTCGTGACGCGAGCTACCCGCCCAAGTGGCGCCTCGGAGGTCAATAACACGTCACCGTGCCTCACGGAAACCGGCATCCATTTCCGTGCAATGGATTCGCTGACGTACCGCGCGTCATCGAGATTCAGACACCCGTCTTTAACCATGATTGCCGAAACAACAGGAACCCCGTCTTCGGTGAATGTCGATCCAAGCTTGAGCGGCGTCTTTCCACGGTGATCGATCAGTTCTTCCAGCGCGTCGCCGAGTGACAGTTCAACCATGGATCCGCTCCAACTGCTGCCGAACCACCTTCTCCAACCGCGCCGACTCATCAAAGGCCGCAAGCAGTTCCGACTTCAGCCGGGCGATCTTTTCCTCAATCGGCTCGCCGTCGTCGTCAACTTCGGCAGCACCGACGTACCGACCAGGCGTCAGCGCATAATCAGCATCCTTGATCTCCGCCAACGACGCCGATCTACAGAATCCCGGAACATCCTCGTAGACAACACCTTTGGCGGCTGCCGAAGCAGAACCGCGCCACGCATGGAAGGTGTCGCCGATCGTCACGATGTCGTCATTCGATAGCGAACGCTCGGCACGGTCGACCATGTCTCCCATCTCACGGGCGTCGATAAACAGCACCTGCCCGGTGCGGTCGACCGATCCCTGCTTTCCGACTGCCTTGTCCTTAGCGAAGAACCAGACACACACTGGGATTCCAGTACTTCGGAACAGTTGCGTCGGTAGTGCAATCATGCAGGACACGAGGTCAGCTTCGACGATCTGCGCCCGGATCTGACCTTCACCATTGGAATTCGATGCCATCGACCCGTTGGCCATGACAACGCCGGCTTTACCACCGGGCGCCAACTTGTAGAGAATGTGTTGAATCCAGGCGTAGTTGGCGTTGTTGGTCGGCGGTACACCGTAGCGCCAGCGGGGATCCTCCTCGTTGCGCGACCAGTCCTTGATGTTGAACGGCGGGTTGGCCAGGACGTAGTCCATCTGCGTTTCTGCGTGCTGATCGCGGGCGAAGGTGTCGCCCCAGCGCGCGCCGAGGCCCTTATTGTCGATGCCGTGGATCGCCAGGTTCATCTTGGCCATGCGCCAGGTCTCCTCGATGGACTCCTGGCCATACACCGCAATATCTTTCGGGTCGCCATCGTGTTCGTAGATGAAGCGGTCCGTCTGCACGAACATGCCACCCGAACCACAGCACGGGTCGTACACGCGGCCTTTCGACGGCTCCAACACTTCGACCAATACCCGCACCACACTGGGTGGTGTGAAGAACTCTCCACCTCGCTTGCCTTCCGCGCGGGCGAAGTTCCCGAGGAAGTACTCGTACACCTCCCCCATGAGATCACGTGCGCGACCGTCACCCTGACGAGTGAAGCGCGCGCTGTTGAACAGATCGATCAGCTCACCGAGCCGGCGCTGATCGATGTTGTCCTTGTTGTAAATACGCGGCAGCGTCCCGCCCAGCGTCGGGTTGGCCTTCATCACCGCATCCATGGCCTCGTCGATCAGCTGACCAATGGTCTTGGTGTCACCGCCCTTCGCGTTCTCGGCCAGAAACGTCCACTGCGCGGTCGGCGGCACCACGAACACGCCGTAGCCCTGATATTCCTCAGGGTCATCGATCAGGTCGTCGATCTGATCTGCTTCCATGCCGTCGGCCACAAGCTCAGCCCGAATCGCTTCGCGCCGTTCGTCATACGCGTCCGAGACGTACTTCAGGAACACCAAGCCCAGGATCACGTCCTTGTACTGACTCGCGGACAGCGACCCACGGAGCTTGTCCGCGGCCTTCCACAGCGTGTCCTTCAGTTCCTTCATGGTCGACGGCGCCTTGGGCTCGTCCGCCTTCTTGCGGGGTGGCATCAGCTTCCTCTCTGCGGCGCAACTGCACCGACGGTTATGGGTGCGGCGTCAAGGGTCAACGCTCCCGCTGCGACGCCGTCAATCAAGGCTGTGGTCAAATCTTTTGCAGCGGAGACCCTCCGACGAAGTTCGCCCTCGAAAGCATCCACCTCGGCCAATGCCGCTTCGAGCCGTTGCGCTTCTACCGCGGCCATCACCGGGACCGCCCAGCTCTGCCACTCCGATGGCACCGCGGGCAGTCGGTTGATCGCGGCGGCCAACAACCGAGGTCCGATCTCCGCGGTCGCCTCAAGTCGCAAGATCCGGGCCGGGGACGCCACCATCGATCCACCGCGCACGTCCACCCAGGCCTGCGGCCGTGGGTGCTCCACGAAGACAACATCGCCCGGATTGGTGCGGAGCGAACGCGGATATCGCCGCTCGGCGTCGACCGGATCAAAGCGGGCAGCCCCCGACACCGGCTCCGGCAACACGGCGACCGTGCCATCTGGATCGGCGAACGCGAGATCGATCCTGTTGCCCCGCTTGAGAATCAGCTTTCCGTCGGCCTTCAGCTGACCGAGTGATCTCTGCGCGACCTGAAGACGTCCCGGGGACGGCTGCACGAGAACATCCAACGGGTCCAGCGGCGCGCTGGTCATCAGCGTCGCGGCGTGAACCGCCTCCACATGATTCCCGGTGTTGAGCAGCCTGATCCGCGGTGGTTGCACACCGCGTGGAACGAGAGCGCCACCGGCCAAAATCGTCGACACGTCGCCGAGACGGCCGTAACGGAATGCCCTACCTGATTCACCCGACAACGCCGCCGCAACGTCGGCAGCCACATCGTCGTTCGCAATAGTGTCGGCAGCGCACAGATCTCCCACCACAGGGCGCTGCCGACGAGCGTCGCCCAGACAAACCCAGAGTGCCAAGCTCTGTCGATGCGCCTCACGCCAGTAGCCGCGCGGAAGCCGAAGTGCGGCAACCACATTCTCGATACGAAGCACACTTGCCCGCCTGCCCTGCAGCGGCCCGGTCAAGTCGTCGGCGAGGATTGACGCCGGCCCGACGACGATCGCGATATGACCTGCATCCAGATCGAGCACCACATCATCCACCGCATCGAGGACATCGGCTGGCTCTCGGCCAATGACTGACGTGAACGAGAACATCGTCGGCTGTGACGGTTCACCCAATTGCACACCGCGAATGAGAGCACGACGTGCAATTCCCCGCTCGGTCGTCATGATGGCGGTAGCAGCTTCGCCGGCGACATCGAGGGACAACTCGGTGCCGTCCACACTCAGCGCCACACTGTCCCCGCCGAGATACACGACACACGCGCTGACCACACTGGCGATCAAATCCGTTGCAGCGGAAGTCAAATTCCGCGCGGCCTCCCTGCGGCCGAGCCGCCCCACCTCTGCCCGCTGCAGGGCGTCGGCAGCGCCGAAAGATGCCGCCAGCAGTTGGTCGGTGTAGTCGAGGACCGCATCGGTGGCATGCAGGTGACTAAGTTCGCGCAGCAAGATGTGATCGTCGGGGTCACATTCGGCGCCGCGGCGCACCCGGTAGGCGTGCGAGGTGCCGGCCAGATCTTCACCGGTAAGGACATGCCACGCCAACAACGTCACGACGTCTTCGAGCCCAGCCTCGCTGGGCGCCGCGATTGTCGGAGCGTCATCCGCAACGTCCGGATTGTTACCCCGGCCGGTCCGCTTGAGGTACTCAACGACGTCGGTGGCGTCGAACCGCTCTTGCCCATCAACCCGCTCGACGGCTGTCGGAAAGGGGTGCGACACGCCGCGGACAAGCGGCCGGTTTCGCCATGTGCTGACAACCGCACGGCGTACCTTGGCGAGATCGGCCATGTCTTGCAACGTCATGGTGGGCATGTCCACCTCCTTAAGGCCGCTTAGCTTCAGCTCAACGTAAGCCTAGCTCAACCTGTGGTCAACGATAATCACTGATAAGCCCACTTATCACTCTTAATGGTTGAGTAGACACCTCGTTAGCGGCACTCTTGCGTCATCCGCCGGAACCACCGGCACCCACCGCAAGGGAGCAGCCATGAGCAACCCCCACGCCGCGCACGTGGACATCGCCACCAGTGCCGTCGTCATCAACCAGCTGACCGTCCAGGACAAAGACCTCTCCCGTGAGGCGCAACGCTGGACTACCGGAGAACGCGGGCCCGTCATCGACGACGCCGACGTCCTCGCTGAAGCGGACATGTCCGTCTTCGTGACCGAGGCGCTCAAGATCGGTGCCCACGCACTTTCGGCCACCGGCCAGTCCCAAGACTCTCGTGCCCTCGAACGAATGATCAAGGAGGTCGGCGACAAGACCGCGGCGACATCGGCTCAGGCAGCCGAGCTCACCGATCGCACGGTCAAGGACGCCGCCAAGACCATGACGAAGGCCGCCGAGGACGCGAAGAAGGCGATCGTCGAGGCCGACAAGACCAGCCGCAAAGAATTCACCGATTCGGTGGCCGCGGCGAAGACCGAACTGAGCACGGAAGTCCGCCGGATCTTCGCCGGCGACAGCCCCGAACTGCTCGAGAAGCTCCAACCGCTGCTCGACAAGTTCAGTGCCGACCTCGACGCCAAGAGCTCGGCCAGTATCACCGAGGTCCTCACCAAGGCGGTCAAGCAGTTCGATCCGACCGACCCGACGTCGCCGATGGCCAAACACACCGCCGGCCTGGAGACACGCCAACTTCAGCTGACCGAACTGATCGGCAAGAACCACCAGACCATCGCCCAGAAGCTGGACGAAATCAGCGTGGCGCTCAAGGTCCAAGCCGCGCAGGACAAGGTCAGCAAGGTAACGCCGATCAAGGGCGACACCTACGAGAACCAGGTCAACATCGTGCTGGCCGAGGTTGCCGCTGGCCTTGGCGACGAGTACACCGACACCCGCTCGGTCGTTGGGCACCTGCCCCGCTCCAAGAAGGGCGACGGCCTGCTCACCGTCGACGGCGGCCTCGCACGTGTGGTGATCGAAATGACGGACTCGGCCCGTGCGGGGTGGACCGAGTACCTGGACGAGGCCGAGCGCAATCGCCAAGCGGCATCATCGCTCGGCCTCGTCCGAACCCCCGAGCAGAACGGGGGCCGCTCGATCCGGGTGCTTGGGTCGCGGCGAATCGTGCTCGCGTTCAATCCGATTTCCGACGACCCCGATCTGGTACGCACCGTTGTGTTGTTGCTGCGCGCCGCAGCCCTGGCCGCCTCCACGCGTCGCGGCGCCGAGCAGTTGTCCACCGCCGAGGAGAAGATCACGGCGGCCGTCGCCCAGTTGGACCGCATCGACGACATCAAGAAGGCGGCAAGCTCCATCCACAAGAACGCCGACAAGATCGAGACCGGCTGCACCGCAGTCACTTCTGGAATCCAGCGGTTGCTATCGGAGGCACTCGCGGCGTTGGCCGATGTCGAATCGGTTTCGGAGATCACCGATACGCCCGGTGACGCCGTCGCCTGACCGCAGCACCCCAACCCCGAGAAGGAACGACCATGAACCGCATCGCACTCAACACCATCGTCATCGCCCCGGCCCTCGTCGCTCTTGCGACTGGATGCGTGGCGCCCGAGAAAGCCACGTCGGGAAGCAGCCTTGCCGCCGGATCGTCTGCGGTCACTACGTCAACCAGAGCCAAGGCGGCACCGCCCACGCCGGCCGACTTCATCGTCGGAGTGATCGTCACCGAACAGAAATGCTTCGGATCGGCCGGCTGCAACTATCAATACACGATCAATCCGCAGTACATCAGCACCAAGCCGCTACCCGACAAGACAACCGTTGTCTTCACCGTCACCGGTGGTGACCAGGACCAGGTCGGTAACTTCACCATCGACGCCAACGGCACGGCCACATTCGACCGCGAGACGTCCATCTCGGGCCAGGAGAACGCCAACCTGAAGGCGACGGTCACCCAAGTCATTCCGGGCCGGTGAGTGGCATGACACACAACACCGCGTTGTTGGACGCGCCGTGTCCCACACCGTACAAGGACGACTTTCCGAAGGAACGACAGGCGAGGGCAGCGGTCCGTGCGATGCGCAAACGAGGAAGACGAGGCAGAGGCAAGTACGTCCCGCAACAGCCATATCGGTGCTGCTGCGGGATGTTCCACCTCACTCATGCAGACCGACTCTCAAGAGACCGCATGCCACGGCCCAGCCGGACCTGGGCGCATGTACCCGCGGCGCTACCCAATTGACTCCCAGCAAATCACCAGCTAATTAACCTGGCCGTAGATAGGATTCCCCGAATGCCCAACGAAGCAAAACACCGTGTACCGCCCTGGCTGAGCGTGCCAGCCGCATTGCTCGTCATGATCGGCACCCCGATCGCGCTACCGACGCCAGCCTCGCCACTCACGCCGGCCGCCGCATCGCCAGGAACTACGGCCCAGAGCAACGCTGTGCGGGTCGCCCGCGACTACCTCAGCATCCAGGGGTTCTCCTACGACGGACTGATCGGTCAGCTCGAATTCGACGGTTTCTCGACCGACGTCGCCATCGCCGCCGTGGACAGCCTCACCGTCGATTGGAATGAACAAGCAGCGAAGGTCGCCGCGAGCTACCTCGATATCCAAGGTTTTTCGCGCAGCGGGCTGATCGAGCAGCTGGAGTTCGACGGTTTCACCCCGAGCCAAGCGCGCTACGGCGTGACCGCCGCGGGCTATTGATGCCGGCACAGAGCGAAGTCAGCTGACGGCGCGTCGCCGCAACTCCGGCACCAAATCCCCCCGATCCCCGACTGTCACGTCGTCGACGCCGAGCCACGCCGCCATCGACGTCAGTTCCGGAACCAGGGCCTCGGCCACCCGTGCCCGGTCCTGGCCGTCTTCGCCGAACGCTCCCACGACATGCAGCGCGCCGGCCGTGCGTTTCAGGTCGACCCGGCCCACCAACTGGCCGTCAAGCAGGAATGGCCAGACGTAGTAACCGAATTGGCGCTTCGGGGCCGGCGTGTAGATCTCGATACGGTAGTGAAAACCGAACAGCCGCTCGACGCGGGGCCGGAAGAAGATCAGCGGGTCGAAGGGGCACAGCAGCGCCGTGCCCCTGTCGGTCCGTGGCACCGTCTGCCCGGCGCGCAGATAGGCCGGAACTCCGTCGACCTCGACGGCGTCCAGGTCTCCGGACGCCACCAACGCCGCCAGGGCCGGTTTCACCTGGCGCGCGCCCAGGCGGAAGTAGTCGCGGATATCCGCCTCGGTCCCCACACCCAGCGCACCGGCGGCCTTGAGCACCAACTGCCGCACCGCTTCCTCGTCGGAGACCTCGCGGGCCAACACCTCCGCCGGCAATACCCGTTCGACCAGGTCATAGTGCCTGGCGAACCCGACCCGGGTCGCAGTGGTCAGCACGCCCGACGACCACAGCGCCTCGGCCACCCACTTGGTGTCGCTACGTCCCCACCACGGCCCCTTGGCGCCGCGCGGCTCGGCCTCCAGGTGCGCCTCGATCTGGCCCGCGGTCGACGGCCCGAGTTCGGCGACGGCCGCGACGATCTTCTCGGCCAGCTCACCGTTGCGCTTGACGATCTCCGTGCCCCAGCGACCGTGGGTGTATTCGCGCATCCGCCAGCGCAGCAGCGGCCAGTCGTCGACCGGCAACAACGCCGCCTCGTGCGCCCAATATTCGATGAGATGCCGCGGCGAGCGCGCACTGTGGCTCCACGCCAGGGCGTCGAGAGCGTCCCGATCGTAGGGGCCCAGCCGGCTGAACACCGGAGCGTAATGCGCCCGGACGCAGACCGATACCGAATCCAGCTGCAGCACTTGTATTCTGGACAGCAAACGCTTCAGGTGTGCCCGGGTTACCGGTCCGGCCGGCTTGGGTTCGTGAAAGCCCTGGGCGGCGACGGCGATGCGACGGGCCTGGACCGTGGTGAGTGCTGCCACTGTCACATCGTGGCGCAGACCACCGACAAACTCGCGCATGGATCTGCAAGGTTGTCGGCCGAACCGCCTACCATTCCTGCGGCACACCCTGTATTGGGGCTTCGGTCGCTCCCGACCGGCCCTGACGGAAAGGACCAGCAGTGAGCTACAACGCTGCGGACATCACCGAACTCGACGATGTTCAGCACACCCGCCTGCGACCGGCGGTCAACCTGGGCCTGGACGTGCTCAACACCGCCTTGCGCGAGCTGGTGGACAACGCGGTCGAAGAGGTCGCCGATCCCAGCCATGGCGGATCCACCGTCACCATCACCCTGCATGCCGACGGCTCGGTGAGCGTCGCCGACGACGGACGCGGTCTTCCGATCGACTCCGACCCCGTGACCGGCAAGAACGGCATCGTCAAGACCCTCGGGACGGCGCGCGCCGGCGGCAAGTTCTCGGCCCACACCGACGCCACCAGCACCGGTGCCGGCCTGAACGGCATCGGCGCCGCGGCCGCGGTGTTCATCTCAGCCCGCACCGACGTCACCGTGCGCCGCGCCGGCAAGACCTACCTGCAAAGTTTCGGCCACGGCTATCCCGGGACGTTCGAGGGCAAGGAATTCGACCCGAACGCCGAGTTCACGCGCGCCGACAACCAGAAACTGCGTGGCACCGGCAACCGCAAGCCCGACGCCCACGGCACCACGGTGCGCATCCTGTTCGACCAGGCCGTCGTGCCGGACGCCAGCGTCGACATCGCCGAGGTCCTGCTGCGCGCCCACGCCGCCGCCCGGATGTGCCCCGGTGTGCACCTGACCGTCGTGGACGAGGGCTGGCCCGGCACGGAGATTCCGGTGGTCCTGCTCGAACAGTTCAACGGCCCCTGGGGCACCGAGGCGCTGCTGGACCTCATGTGCACCTCGGCGGGCACTCCCCTGCCGCCGGTGCGCGCCGTGGTGGAGGGCCGGGGCGAATACACGACCGGGCGCGGGCCCACCCCGTTCCGCTGGTCGCTGACCGCCGGACCGGCCGAGCCGACCACGGTGGCCGCGTTCTGCAACACCGTGCGCACCCCCGGCGGCGGCTCGCACCTGACCGCGGCCATCAAGGGGCTGTCCGAGGCGCTCGCCGACCGGGCGTCCCGAATCCGGGATCTGGGGCTGGCCAAGGGTGAGGACGGACCCGAACCGCAGGACTTCGCCGCGGTCACCGCTCTCGCGGTGGACACCCGTGCCCCGGACGTGGGCTGGGACTCCCAGGCCAAGACCGCGGTCTCGTCGCGCTCGCTGAACGTCGCGATGGCCCCGGATGTGGCGCGCAGCGTCAACGTCTGGGCGGCGAACCCGGCCAACAGCGAGACGGTGTCGCTGTGGACCAAGCTGGCGCTCGAGTCGGCCCGCGCGCGCCGCAGCGCCGAGGGCGCCAAGGCGCGGTCCCGCGCGGCCTCGAAGGCCAAGGGGCTGGGCACCAACCTCTCGCTGCCGCCGAAGCTGCTACCCAGCCGCGAGACCGGCCGCGGCTCGGGCGCCGAACTGTTCCTCTGTGAGGGCGACTCGGCGCTCGGCACCATCAAGGCGGCGCGCGACGCGACGTTCCAGGCCGCCTTCCCGCTGAAAGGCAAGCCGCCCAACGTCTATGGCTTCACGGTGAACAAGGCCCGGGTCAAGGACGAGTTCGATTCCATCGAACGCATCCTGGGCTGCGGCGTGCGCGACAACTGCGACCCCGAGCAGTGCCGCTACGACCGGATCCTGTTCGCCTCCGACGCCGACCCCGACGGCGGCAACATCAACTCGAGCCTGATCTCGATGTTCCTGGACTTCTACCGCCCGCTCGTGGCGGCCGGCATGGTCTACGTGACGCTGCCGCCGCTGTTCGTGGTGAAAGACGGTCAGGAGCGCATCTACTGCCAGGACGAGTCCGAGCGCGACACGGCCGTCGCCGAACTGAAGGCGCGCTCGAAGCGCCGGGTGGAAGTCCAGCGCAACAAGGGTCTCGGTGAGATGGACGCCGACGACTTCTGGAACACCGTGCTGGATCCGCAGCGCCGCACCGTGATTCGCGTGCATCTCGACGACGCCGAGAAGAAGCTGCACCACACCCTGTTCGGCGGGCCGCCCGAGGGCCGGCGCTCGTGGATGGCCGAGGTGGCCGCCGTCGTCGACACCCTTGCGCTGGACCTGGACTAGAAAGAGTCAACTGTGACCTCGACCCTGGACGTTCCTGAGCAGAATCAGGACCTGGTCCTCGACCAGAGCGCCGACGATTACTGGAACCACTACCAGCTGACCTTCGCGCTCTACAGCGTCAGCGACCGCGCCATCCCGTCGGCGTTCGACGGCCTCAAGCCGGGCCAGCGCCGGCTGCTGTACCAGATGCACGACTCGAAACTGCTGCCCGGCAACAAGCCGCAGAAGTCTTCGAAGGTCTGCTCGGCCGTCACCGGCAACCTGCACCCGCACGGCGGCGCGTCGATGTACGGCGCGGCGGCGCTGATGGCCGCCGAGTTCCAGCGGGTGAAAGTCATTGACGGACAAGGCGCTTTCCCGCGTATCCAGGGTGACATCCCGGCCGCCGACCGGTACACCGAGATGCGGCTGTCGGCACCCGGTGCGGCGCTGACCGCCGAACTCGACGACCACGCGGTCCCGATGGTCCCCACATTCGACGGGGAATGGATCGAGCCGACGATGCTCCCGGCCCAGTGGCCGGTGCTCCTGTGCAACGGCGCCGTCGGCATCGCCGAAGGCTGGGCCACCAAGGTGCCCGCGCACAATCCGCGCGAGATCATGGCGGCCTGCCGGGCGCTGCTGAAGACCCCGAACATGACCGACGACCGGCTGGCCAAACTCATTCCCGGCCCGGACTGGGGCTGTGGGGCGACGGTGGTCGGCACCGCCGGCCTGCGCGAGTACCTCACCACCGGACGCGGTGCGCTCACCGTGCGCGGCACCCTGTCGGTCGACGGCAAGAACGTCGTGATCACCGAGCTGCCGCCCGGTGTCGCGAGCAACACTGTGCAGGACCGGATTCGGGCGCTGGTCGAGTCCGGCGAGCTGGCCGGCGTCGCCGACATGTCGGACCTGACCGACCGTCGCAACGGACTGCGGATCGTCGTCACCGCCAAGCGCGGCCACGCCGCCGAGACCATCCGCGACCAGCTACTGGCGTTGACCCCGCTGGAGTCGACGTTCGCCGCCAGCCTGGTGGCGCTCGACGAGGACCGCGTGCCGCGGTGGTGGACGGTGCGCGAGCTGATCGGCGCCTTCCTGCACCTGCGCGACTCGGTGGTCCTGCACCGCAGCCAGTACCGGCTCGAGAAGGTCACCGCCCGCAGGCATCTTGTCGCCGGCCTGATGAAGATCCACCTGGACATCGACGCGGCCGTC
This sequence comes from Mycobacterium sp. SMC-13, assembly GCF_045311035.1. Taxonomy (NCBI): domain Bacteria; kingdom Bacillati; phylum Actinomycetota; class Actinomycetes; order Mycobacteriales; family Mycobacteriaceae; genus Mycobacterium; species Mycobacterium sp. SMC-13. The sequence continues at coordinate 107,253 of NZ_JBJIAI010000001.1, read as the reverse complement.
GCGGTCATCCGCGGCTCCGACACCGTCGACGACGCCCGGCGCGGGCTGCAGGAGCGGTTCAGCATCGACGAGGAGCAGGCCAATTACGTGCTGGCACTGCAACTTCGACGTCTGACGAAGCTCGATGTCATCGAGCTGCAGGCCGAGGCGGACAAGCTGGATGCCGAATTCGCCGAGCTCACCGAGCTCGTCGCGAACCCCGATGCTCGGCGCGTGGTGATCGACAACGAACTGAAGGAGACGGCGAAGCTGTTCGCCGGGCCCGAATTCGACCGCCGCACGGTCCTGGACGTCGAGGGCACGCCGACGGCCTCGAGTTCCGACGACGACGGCCCGCGTGAGCGGAAAGTCAACGCCAACTGGCGCCTTGACGATCGGGGCGTGTTCTCCGACAGCCACGGCGACCTGCTGTCCGCCGGGCTGGGCTGGGCGGTGTGGACCGACGGGCGCATCAAGTTCACCAACGGCAATGGCCTGCCGTTCAAGACGCGCGACATCCCGGTGGCTCCGGACATCACGGGGCTGCTGCGCTCGGGCGTGCTGACGCCGGGCCATCACCTCGCACTGGTGACGCGGCGCGGGAAGATTCTGCGCATCGACCCGGCCGCGGTGAATCCACAGGGCGCGGCAGGCAATGGCGTGGCCGGTGTGAAGCTGGCCGGCGACGGTGACGAGGTCATCGCCGCACTGCCGATCACGTGCGGCAACGGCGAAGCGATCCTGTCCACGTCCGAAAAGGGCTGGAAGGTAACCGAAGTCGCCGACATCCCGGTCAAGGGCCGCGGCGGCGCCGGCGTCGGCTTCCACCCGTTCGTCGGCGGTGAGGACGCCCTGCTGTCGGCGGCGGTCTCCCCCACCGGGTTCGTGCGCAATGGCAAGGCCGTGCGCGCCGAGAAGCGCGCGAAGTCCTCGGTGAAGGGCACGGGCGCCGACGTGACGCCGGCAGAGGCGTAGGCATCTGTGCGGTTCGACTGGGCGGGATTCGAAACCGATCTGACCGCCGCCGCGGTCACGGCGGTGCGCGCGCTGGCCGGCGCGGCCGCCGGGCAACAGCCGTACGCGGTGGCGTTCAGCGAGTTCTACGCCGAGACGACCGGTGTCATCTACCTGCCCAATCTGGCCCTGGCTACCGAGCAGACGGTGCCCGAGCCGTCCTGCCGGTTCAGCCCACCCGACTGGGAGCACCAGGACTACGAGTGGAGCGAGACCGCCGGCGACTGGGGTGACCGGCTGGTCGAGGCGGTGTCGGGGCTGCCACGTGCCCAGTGGGACCAGGCCTGGGAGCGGTTCGCGCAGGCGATGCTGACCGTCGCCGCGGGCGTGCGAGCCACGCTGGTGGCCGACGGCACCCTGCCGGCCGACGTCGTCGTCTACCTCGACGACGAGGACGGCGATCTGCTGGTGCGCTCGCTGACACCCGCCGAACTGCAGCGACATTTCCCCGAGTACGTCGCCGCCGCCGCGGCCGAGCACGCGATCCTGGCGCTGCCGGTCGAGCAGCGGGTGGCGGCGCTCGCGGCGGCTGCCGGACTGGTACCCGGACCGCCGGGCGACCTGGGTCAGGAACGCGCACGCGCGCTGCTGCTGGAGCTCGGCGGTGCCGCGGTCCCCGTCGCCATCGCGGCATTGAAGCGCCGGGACACCGCCTGGCTCGGCGCCAAGCTGTTGGCGGACCTCGATGTCGCGTCGCCCGACGTGCTCGACGCGCTATGGGCGGCGGTGCCCCTGCCCGGGCCCGGCCACGACTGGGCGGCCACCGCGCTGGGACGGCTGGGCTATGGACCCCAGGTGCTGGAGAGCGACCTGCCGGCGGCAAGCCGCGCGGCCGCCGTCACGGCGCCGTACCGGTCGTTCCGCGATCACGGCCGCAGCCATCGGCCGCTGGACTACGCGCTGCTGGCCGCCGGGCTCGCCGACCCGAGTGTCGCGGCACTCATCGCGGATGAGTTGGCGCCCGGCCAGGGCTACTGCACGCTGGACGCCGCCGACCTCCCCGGCGCCCGGGCGGGGCTCGATCATGCCGAGCCGCTGATCCGCCGGCACGCCATCGTCGTCCTCGGTGAACTGATCGGCCCCATGGGACCCGAGGGTGTGGACCTCGACGACGTCGCGGCGCTGAGCGCCCGGATCACCGACCTGGCCGCCCACGATCCCGACCCCGACGTCCGGCGGCTCGCCGGCTACCGCCGATAGGTGCAGAAGCGGTAGCGCAGGCCGGTCTTGCTGGTCTGCCACTCGCCGTGCGTGACGGTCCAGGAGTCGTCCAATGTCGGTGCGAACGCGTCGCCGTCGGGCACGTCGACGTCGATCTCGGTGACCTCGCACAGCGTCGCCGCCGGCAGCGCCAGCGCGTACAGCTGCGCTCCGCCCATCACCCAGCCGTCGATCTCGGCGGGCAACGACGTGACCACCTCGGCGCCTTCGGCCACGTACCCGGCGTCGCGGCTGACGACGACGTTGCGGCGGCCCGGCAGCGGGCGGAACCGCGCCGGCAGCGACTCCCAGGTGAGCCGGCCCATCACCACCGTGGAGCCGAGTGTCAGTTCTTTGAAGTGCGCCATGTCCTCGGGCAGCTGCCAGGGAATGTCGTTGTCGCGGCCGATGACACCGCCGTTGCCCTGCGCCCAGATCAGCTTCACGGCGTCAGACCGCAACGGGAGCCTTGATGGCCGGGTGCGGGTCGTAGTTGACGATCGCGATGTCCTCGTACTGGTAGTCGAAGATCGAATCACGCGGCGCCAGAACAAGTTCCGGGTAGGGCCGCGCCTCGCGCGACAGCTGCAGCTGCACCTGTTCGACGTGGTTGTCGTAGATGTGGCAGTCGCCGCCGGTCCAGACGAACTCACCGACCTCGAGGCCCGCCTGCGCGGCCATCATGTGGGTCAGCAGTGCGTAGGAGGCGATGTTGAACGGGACACCGAGGAACAGGTCGGCGCTGCGCTGATACAGCTGGCAGCTCAGCTTTCCGTCGGCGACGTAGAACTGGAACAACGCGTGGCACGGCGGCAGCGCCATCTGGGCGATCTCGCCGACGTTCCACGCCGAGACGATGTTGCGGCGGCTGTCGGGGTTGGTCTTCAGCATCTCGAGCGCGGCACTGATCTGGTCGATGCGCTCGCCCGACGGCGTCGGCCAGGACCGCCACTGGACGCCGTACACTGGCCCGAGTTCGCCTGTCTCCGAGGCCCATTCGTCCCAGATGGTGACGCCGCGCTCCTGCAGCCACCGCACGTTGGAGTCGCCGCGCAGGAACCACAGCAGCTCGTAGATCACCGACTTGGTGTGCACCTTCTTGGTGGTCAGCAGCGGGAATCCGGCGGCGAGGTCGTAGCGCAGCTGATGGCCGAACAGGCTCCGGGTGCCGGTGCCGGTGCGATCGGATTTGGGCGTGCCCTGTTCCAGCACGAGGCGCAGCAGGTCTTCGTAAGGGGTCGGCACAGCCACGCCCACAGCTTACGTTCTGGGCCGAGGAGTAGAACGGAAGCCATGCCCGTGACCAAGGACACCATCACCACCGCCGACGGCAGCTGCGCCGTCACCATCGCCACCCCTGAAGGCACCGGCGCGTGGCCCGCGGTGGTCATGTACCCCGATGCGGGCGGCCCGCGGCAGACCTTCGACGACATGGCCGCGCGGCTCGCCGCTCTGGGCTACGTCGTGCTGGTGCCGGACATCTACTACCGCGACGCCGGCTGGGCCCCGTTCGACATGGCCACGGCGTTCACCGACGAATCCGAGCGCGGCCGCTTGTTCGGCATGATGCGCAAGGTCACGCAGGACGTCATGGTCGCCGACGCGACAGCCTTCTTCGATTACCTGGCCGGCCGGCCCGACGTCACGGGCGACAAGTTCGGCACCACCGGCTACTGCATGGGCGGCCGCACGTCGTTCGTCATCGCCGGCAAGTTGCCCGACCGGGTCGCGGCGGCGATGTCGTTCCATGGTGGTGGCCTGGTCACCGATACCGAGGACAGCCCGCACCTGCGGGCCGACCGGATCAGCGCCGTCGTGTACGTGGGCGCCGCCGAGGACGACGCGTCCTTCACCGCCGAGCAGGGCGAGATTCTGGACCGCGCCCTGACCGACGCCGGCGTCGAGCACACCGTCGAGTTCTACCCTGCCGCGCACGGCTTCGCGGTACCCGACAACGTCGGCGCCTACGACGAAGCGGCGGCGAAGCGGCACTGGGATGCGATGCAGCGGGTGTTCGGTGCGGCGCTGAAGTAACCCCCGGGGCGGGGGCTGCTCCCGCTGTGCGGGACGATTGATGGGTGTATGACCAGACCAGCACCTATGAACCTGATGCCAACGAGCACGGATCCCGACTGGACCCGGTACTCGCGCGCAGCTGGCTGCTGGTCAACGGCGCGCAATTCGACCGCTTCGCACCGGCCACCCGCTCCAGCGCCGACATCGTCATCATCGATATCGAGGACGCGGTAGCGCCGAAGGACAAGGACGCGGCCCGGGACAACGCTGCACGCTGGCTCGGCGACGGCAACACCGACTGGGTGCGCGTCAACGGCTTCGGCACCCCGTGGTGGGCCGACGACCTGGAGATGCTGTCGAAGACCTCCGTCGGCGGCATCATGCTGGCGATGGTCGAGTCCGTCGACCACGTCACCGAGACCGCCAAGCGACTACCGAACGTGCCGATCGTCGCGCTGGTGGAGACCGCCCGCGGGCTCGAGCGCATCACCGAGATCGCGTCGGCCAAGGGCACGTTCCGGCTGGCGTTCGGTATCGGTGACTTCCGTCGCGACACCGGCTTCGGCGACAACCCGGCAACGCTGGCCTACGCCCGCTCGCGGTTCACCATCGCCGCCAAGGCCGCACATCTGCCCGGCGCGATCGACGGCCCCACCATCGGGTCCAGCTCGCGCAAGCTCAGCGAGGCCACCGCGGTGTCCATCGAGTTCGGCATGACCGGCAAGATCTGCCTCACCCCGGAACAGTGCGCGACGGTCAACGAGGGTCTGTCCCCGTCACTGGACGAAATCGCTTGGGCGCAGGAGTTTTTCGCGGAGTTCGAGCGCGACGGCGGCGAAATCCGCAACGGCTCGGACCTGCCGCGCATCGCCCGCGCCAACAAGATCCTGGATCTGGCGAAGGCGTACGGCATTCACCCGTCGATGTTCGGCGACGACCCCGACCACGTGTCGGCGCCATCGGACACCTACCACTACTGAGCGGCGTCCCCGGCCTTCTTGTCGCGGCGCTTGGCCGGCGTCACCGCCCGGACGATGCCGCGCAGGGCATACCAGCCGGACAGCGCGGCGAAGACGATCAGCGCGATGAACATCGGCAGCCAGCCGGTGCGGGAGTGCTTGAGGTTCCACCAGATGATGCTGAACAGCACGGCCATGATGAAGACCAGGATGTCGCGCAGCCGGCCCTCGCGGTTGAACGCGTAACCGATCGCCGTCGACTTGAGCTGACGACTGCGGTCGACCGCGGCGATGACCTCGTCGATCCGCATGTCGATGGTGCGTTGCAGTTCGGCGCGGCGCTCGGTCTGCTCGGCCGGAATCCGGTCCAGCAGGTCCATGTCGGCCTTGATCGCGGCGCGCACGTCCGGTGGCTTCAGATTTCCCGCCACGGCGCCGAGCAGCGCGCCTCCGGCCAGTGGCGCGGCTCCCAACGCCAGGTCCGCGATTCCCATGGTCGGCTCCTCACTGATCGACGCAAACGTCAATCACCATACGGCGTTTTCACATTTGGTCCTGAACCCAGGGCGCAATTGTTCGAGTGCGGTGCGCCGTCACGTCAGGGTCAATGGTTCTGGGCACCGATAGCCGTCTGACTCAACCCATCAACGTCGCGGCGACCGTAGCCCCCAGATTCCAGCAGGCCTCCACGTCGGCCTTGCTGGGCTTGCCCGAAACCACCACGTACTCAGCCGCTTTCACCCACCCCAGCCCGGTGGTGATGGAGGTGACGGCCTTCTCGGCGCCTTCGGTGCCTTCGTTGCCGTGCAGCCACAGACCGAATGGCCGGCCACGTGTCGCATCGAGGCACGGGTAGTAGATCTGGTCGAACGCGTGCTTCAAGGCACCCGACATGTAGCCCAGGTTCGCCGGCGAGCCGAGCAGATAGCCGTCGGCCTCCAGCACGTCGGCGGCCGACAGCGTCAGCGCCGGACGGCGCACGACGTCGACGCCCTCGATCTCGGGATCGGTTGCTCCGGCGAGCACCGCCTCGAACATCTCCTGGCAGTGCGGAGACGGAGTGTGGTGCACGACAAGGAGTTTCATCGTGATGCCTGCTCCAGCCGGACGGCCTTGCGGATCGTCTCGCGGGCCCGGGTCCGGTCCCCGGCATAGTCGTAGGCCCGGGCCAGCCGGTACCAGCCGCGCCAATCGTCAGGGCTGGCCTCGACTTCGTCGCGCACCGACTCGAACAGTGCGTCGGCGGCGTCGCGTTCGATGCGGCCCGACGGGCGCTTGGGCAGGTCACTGACGTCGAGCTCGACGCCCTCCTCGTGGGCCAGCCGGGCCAGCCGCTGGTGCGCAAAACCGGCGCGCAGCGTGGCAACCATGGCCCACAGGCCGATCAGCGGCAGCACGAAGATACCGATGCCGAGGCCGATCGCCGCGGCCTCTCCCGACTGCATCAGGATGACGCCGGAGCGCCCGAGCATCACGAAGTAGACCACCAGTGCCGCGCACAGGAATGCGACGACCAGCTGGATGCGGAGTACCTGCGAGCTCGGTTTCGTCATCACCGCCCCGTCACAGCCCCATGAGCTTCTCGATGCCGATGGTCAGCCCGGGGTACTTGGCGACCTCACGGACACCGAGCAGCACTCCGGGCACGAACGACGTGCGGTCGATGCTGTCGTGCCGGATCGTCAGCGTCTCGCCCTGCGTGCCGAACAGCACCTCCTGGTGCGCCACCAGACCACGCAGCCGCACCGAGTGCACGGGGATGCCGTCGACGTCGGCGCCGCGCGCGCCCTCCAGGCCGGTGCTCGTGGCATCGGGGTTGGGCGGCAGGCCTTTTCGCGCCTCGGCGATCAGCTGGGCGGTGCGGGTGGCGGTGCCCGACGGGGCGTCGGCCTTCTGCGGGTGGTGCAGCTCGACGACCTCGGCGGACTCGAAGAACGGGGCGGCCAGCTTGGCGAAGTGCATGGACAGCACCGCGCCGATGGCGAAGTTCGGGGCGATCAGCACCGCGACGCCGGGCTTGGCGGCCACCCACTCGCGAACCTGGTCGAGGCGTTCGGCGGTGAAGCCCGTGGTTCCGACGACGGCGTGAATGCCGTTGTCGATGAGGAACTTCAGGTTGTTCATCACGACGTCGGGGTGCGTGAAGTCGACGACGACGTCGGTGCCGCTGTCGGTGAACAGGCTCAGCTCATCGCCGGCGTCGACGCCGACGGTGAACGTCAGATCCTCAGCGGCTTCCACACCGTCGACGATGGTCGCACCGACTTTGCCCTTGGCACCCAGAACTCCGACTCGCATGAGGTCAACCCTAGCGGCCCCCTACTATCAGCCCCATGCGCGGCGCCAAGATCCTCATCACCGGAGTCACCGGCCAGGTGGCCACCCCGATCGCCACCGCCCTGGCGGCCGACAACGAGGTGTGGGGTGTCGCCCGGTTCAACAACCCGCAGGCCCGGCAGAACCTGGAGCAGGCCGGTGTCCGGTGCGCGGCGGTCAACCTGGCGGTCGGCGACTTCGGTGCCCTGCCAACCGATTTCGACTACGTGGTCAACCTCGCGGTGGCCAAGACCGGCCGGTGGGACAAGGACCTCGCGGCCAATGCGGAGTCGGTCGGTCTGCTCATGGCGCACTGTCGCGACGCCAAGGCGTTCCTGCACACCTCGTCAGCGGCGGTGTACGACCCGCCCGGCGACGAGCCGCGTTCGGAGTCGGCGGCGCTGGGCGACAACCACAAGCACCTCTTCCCCACCTATTCGATCTCCAAGATCGCCGGCGAGACGGTCGTGCGCACCATGTCGCGGGTCCTCGATCTGCCGGCCACCATCGCCCGGTTCAACGTGCCGTACGGCGACAACGGCGGCTGGCCGTACTATCAGATGGAGATGATCCTGGCGGGCATCCCGATCCCGGTGCCGCCGGGTGGGCCGGCGCAGTACAACCCGATCCACGAAGACGACATCCTGGCGACGCTGCCGAAGCTGCTGGACGTGGCGTCGGTGCCCGCGACGACCGTGAACTGGTGCGGCGATCAGACCGTCAGCCTGCAGGAATGGTGTACCTACATCGGTGAGCTGGTCGGCCGCGAGCCGGTGTTCGCCGAGGACCCGAACGCGCTGCGCGGCGGCCCGACCGACACGACCCGTATGCACGAACTGATCGGCGGCACCTCGGTCGACTGGCATGACGGCATCCGCCGGCTGGTGACCAAGTTCCACCCGGAGCTGGTCGGCGTCTAGCCGCCCGCTGCCTCAGCCGGCCCGGGGCGCGAAATAGTGACCGGCCTTGAGGTCTTCGAGCAGGGTCGGACGCACGGGATCCCAGCCGAGCAGGGCCCGCGTCTTTTCACTGGAGGTCGGGTTGTCCAGCGCGGCGAAGCCCGCGAGAAAACCGAAGTGGGCCGGGACCTCGTCCGCCGGGATCTGTTGCACCGGCACGCCCAGCCCGTCGCCGATCGCCTGCGCGATGTCGCGGAAGGCGATGCCTTGTTCAGCCGCGCCGTGCAAGACCGAGCCGGCGGGTGCCGACTCCACGGCCAGCCGGTAGAGCCGCGCGGCATCGACGGTGTGCACCGCCGGCCATCGATTCGAGCCGTCACCCTGATACCCGGATCGTCCTGCTGCACGGGCGAATTCGATGAGGCTGGGGATGAAGCCGTGGTGATCGGTGTCCCCGTGCACGGTCGGGGCGAGCCGGACTACCGATGACCGCACGCCGCGTTCGGCCAGCGCGAGCGTCGCCCGTTCTGATGCGCCGCGCGGTGCCGACCGGTCGACGTCGGCGTCCTCGGTACCGAGCCGGCCCGGCTCACCGAAGGCCAGCATGAGCGTGCCCGAGGTGTTCACGAACGGCTTGCCCGAGCCCGCCAGGGCCTTCCCCATGGCCTCTACCGCCCGCAGGTCCAACTGGAGCGAGTCGGCGTAATTGGCGAAGTCGTGCTTGAAGGCCAGATGGATGACGCCGTCGGAAGCGGCAGCCGCGGCAGCGAGGCCGTCCGGGTCATCCAGACTGCCGCGGTGCACCTGCGCGCCCGCGGCGGCGACGGCGGCGGCCGAGGCGTCCGATCTGGCCAGGCCGGTGACGTGGTGACCCGCTTCGAGCAGGTCGCGGACGACCACGGATCCGATGTGCCCGCTGGCGCCGGTGACGAATATGCGCATGGTTTCAACTCCTCAGGTGATGTCAGTCCATGACATCACCAAACGTACACCCGATGTCAGCCACTGTCATCAGTCGTGCTGACAGTCACTGACATCCCCTACAATCCGCCCGTGGGCCGATGGGAACCGAACGCGCAGGGCCGCCTCGAGCAGGCCGCCCTGGAGCTGTATCTGGAGCAGGGCTTCGACGAGACGACGGTCGCCGAGATCGCCGCTCGTGCCGGCCTCACGGAACGCACGTTCTTCCGGCACTTCACCGACAAGCGCGAGGTGCTGTTTCGGGGCCGCGAACTCGCCGACGCGCTCGAGACAGCCATCGACGACGCCCCCGCAGCCACCGCGCCGCTCGACGCCGTCGCCGCGGCACTGGAATCGGTGTCGGATTTCTTCGCCGAGCGCCGCCCGCACGCGCGCCGACGTCAGACGGTGATCAATGCCAACCCCAGCCTGCAGGAGCGCGAACTCATCAAGCTCGCGTCGTTGGCGACGAGCATCGCCGACGCGCTGCGCCGCCGCGGCGTCGCCGATCCCGCGGCCGGCCTGGTCGCCGAGACCGGTATCGCGGTTTTCAAGGTGGCGTTCGACCAGTGGCTCGCCGATCCGGCCGAGCGTAGCCTCGCCGAGCACATCCGCGAGGCACTCGCCGAACTCAAGGCTGCCACCCAATCCTGAACTGCGGCAACTGGTTACAGCGGTGACGCGCCGCGCAGGTGCTCGAAGATCAGCGATGTCTGGGTGCCGGCCACATCGGCGTCGGCGTTGAGGTGCTCGACCACGAACGCCCGCAGATGCGCGGTGTCGCGCGCGGCGACGTGCAGGATGAAGTCGTCGGCGCCCGCCAGGAAGTAGACGTCCATCACCTGCGGCAGCCGCCGCATATGGGCGATGAAGTCGCGAATGCGCGCCCGGGCCCCGGATTGCAGGCTCACCGAGATCATCGCCTGCAGACCCAGGCCGATGGCCGCCGGATCGATGTCGGCATGGAAACCGCGGATCACCCCGAGCTGCTGTAGCCGGCGGACCCGGCCGTGACAGGTCGAAGCGGCGATGCCGACCAGCTCCGCCAACGCGCTGTTGGGAATGCGTGCGTCGGCATGCAGCGCGGTCACGATCTGCCGGTCGATGTCGTCGAGTTCGACGGGCTGAACATCCTTCGGCTGGGCCCCCTCCTGGACCGGCGAATTCGAAGATCGTTCACTAGCAGGCGCCATATTGAGAATTATAATCACAGATATTGCAGGTCAGTCGACGTTTATTCACACTTAGGACACCACCTGATCCGCCCTGAGGAGAACCCCAGATGCACGTCGGCATCCCGACCGAAATCAAGAACAACGAGTACCGGGTGGCCATCACCCCGGCCGGCGTCGCCGAACTGATCAAGCACGGCCATGAGGTGCTGATCCAGGCCGGGGCCGGCGAAGGATCCGCGATCGCGGACACCGACTTCAAGGCCGCCGGCGCGCAGATCGTCACCACCGCGGACCAGGTCTGGGCCGAAGCCGACCTGCTCCTGAAGGTCAAAGAACCCATCGCGGCCGAGTACCACCGCATGCGCAAGGGCCAGACCCTGTTCACCTACCTCCACCTGGCCGCCTCGCGTGAGTGCACCGATGCACTGCTGGCCTCGGGCACCACCTCGATCGCCTACGAAACCGTTCAGACTGCCGACGGCCGCCTGCCCCTGCTCGCCCCGATGAGCGAGGTGGCAGGCCGGCTGTCGGCCCAGGTCGGCGCCTACCACCTGATGCGCAGCCATGGCGGCCGCGGCGTCCTGATGGGCGGCGTGCCCGGCGTCGCCCCGGCCAACGTCGTCGTCATCGGCGGTGGCACCGCGGGCTTCCACGCGGCACAGATCGCCAGCGGCATGGGCGCGCAGGTCACTGTCTTCGACCTGAACCTGGACACCCTGCGCCGGATCGACGCCGAGTTCAACGGCCGGATCCACACCCGGTACTCCTCGAGCCTGGACCTGGAAGACGCCGTCAAGCAGGCCGACCTGGTGATCGGCGCCGTGCTGGTCCCCGGCGCCAAGGCACCGAAGCTCGTGACCAATTCGACTGTGGCCCACATGAAGTCGGGTTCTGTGCTCGTCGACATCGCGATCGACCAGGGCGGCTGCTTCGAGGACTCGAAGCCCACCACGCACGACGACCCGACCTTCGCCGTGCACGACTCGGTCTTCTACTGCGTGGCCAACATGCCCGGCGCCGTGCCGCGCACGTCGACCTACGCACTGACCAACGCGACGCTGCCGTACGTCCTCAAGCTCGCCGACCAGGGCTGGCAGGCGGCGTGCCGCAACGATGCCGCGCTGGCCAAGGGCCTGTCGACGCACGACGGCGAGCTGCTGTGCAGCCAGGTCGCCGCGGACCTCGACCTTCCGCTCGGCCGCGTCGCGCTGTAGCCCCCGAACCTGATACCCATCGCCCGGTCGGCGCAGCGTCGCGCTGGCCGGGCGATGACTTTCCGCCCGCCCGACACTGCCGTTCTTGACAGGTGTCAAGTATTGTCGTGGCCATGCTCTTGCAGGAACTGCTGCCCGCCCCGCCGACCACGGCGGCCGAAGCCCTCGAAATCTTCGATGCCGCGCCGGCCGTCGAACCCGACTTCATGATCGGCACCTGGCACGGCGCCGAAGTACCCACCGGACATCCGATGGACGGCCTGCTGGAAGCCAGCGGCTGGTGGGGCAAGCAATTCATCGACGCCGAAACCGTCCACCCGCTGCTGTTCCCCGACGCCTCCGGCGAAACGCTGTGGCCCCTGAACCCGGTGCTGGCATTCTCCGGCGCCGGACTGGCGAACAAGGTGCCCCTGCACCGACTTCCCGTCGCCAAGACCATCACCGCGTTACGTCCGCTACTGCAGGCGCGTTCGGCCAAGGCTCGGTTGCGCACCACGCGCTATCGCGGAGTCGACACCGCGACAATGGTTTACGACCAGCTGCCCATCAACGACGTGTTCCGCAAGCTGACCGACGACGCCGTCCTGGGCGCCATGGATCTCCGCGGCGAAGCACAGCCGTATTTCTTCGTGCTGCGCCGGGACAACTCGCTTCGCCTCAGCCGCTGACGTGATTTGTGCACGAAAATCCGCGGCCTGCGCGGATAATCGTGCACAAATCCCTAGCCGATGGCGCGCAGCTGCTTCGGCAGTGAGCGCTTGGACCGGTGCGGGCCCAGTACCGCGGCACCGAAGGGCCGCGTCAGCAGTTCGCGCGCAACGGCGTTGACCTCTTCGAGGGTGACCGCGTCGATCGACGCGAGCGTGTCCGAGATCGACTTGTGGTTGCCGTAGTTGAGCTCGGCGCGGCCGATGCGGTGCATGCGGGAACCGGAATCCTCCAGCCCGAGCACCAGACCGCCGCGCATCGAGCCCTTGGCGATGCGCAATTCGTCGGCGGTGATGCCTTCGCGCGCAACGTCTTCCAGCACGTCGGTGGTCACGCGGACCACTTCGTCGAAGCGGTCCGGCAGGCACGCCGAGTACACCGACAGCGCACCGGCATCGGAGAACGTGTCGATCGTGGAGTACACCGAGTAGGCCAGACCACGGTTCTCCCGGATCTGCTGGAACAGCCTCGAACTCAACCCGCCACCGAGCGCGGTGTTGAGCACCGACAGCGCCCAGCGGTGTTCCCAGTTGCGCCCCGGCGTACGCACACCCAGGTACATGTGGGCCTGCTCGGAGTCACGTTTGACGAACTGCAGCGTCGGGGTGCCCGGCACGCGGCCGGCGCCCTTACGCGGCGGCACGGGCTTGCGGCCACGCACCAGGTGCGGCCGAAAGTGCTTGCGCACCATGGCCACAACTTCGTCGTGGTCGACGTTGCCGGCGACGGCGACGACCATCCGGTCCGGGGTGTACCGGCGGACGTGGAACGAGTGCAGCTGGTTGCGGGTCATCGACGTGATCGAATCGATGCTGCCGATCACCGGCCGGCCCACGGGGTGGTTGCCGAACATGGAGCCGAGGAAGACGTCCGCGAGGGTGTCCTCGGGATCGTCGTCGCGCATGGCGATCTCTTCGAGCACCACGTCGCGTTCCAGCTCGACATCGCTTGCGGCACAACGGCCGTTGAGCACGACGTCCGATACCAGGTCGATGGCCAGCCCGAGATCGCTGTCCAGCACGTGGGCGTAGTAGCAGGTGTGCTCGCGCGCGGTGAAGGCGTTCAGCTCACCACCGACGGCATCCATCGACTGGGCGATCTCGACAGCGGTGCGCGTCGGGGTCGACTTGAACAGCAGGTGTTCCAGGAAGTGCGCGGCCCCGGCGACACTGGGGCCCTCGTCGCGTGAACCGACGTTGACCCACACACCGACGGATGCCGAGTGCACGTGCGGCAGGTGTTCGGTGACGACCCGCAGCCCGCCCGGGAGGTTGGTCTTGCGCACGGCGGCCGAGGCCTGCAGCGATGTCGCTGCAGAACCCCGGCCGTCGCGCGTTGTCGATTTAGGAGTTTGCAGGCGCGGCATCTGCCGGTGCAGTCTCCGATTCGGCAGCGGCATCGGCGGTCGAATCCGCCGCTGCCGCACCCTCTTCATCCACAAGGATCAGCGAGATCTTCTGACCCTTGCCACGGTTGTCCGCGGAGATGTCCGCGATCTCCACGCGCAGCTTGTCGCCGACGTTCACGACGTCCTCGACCTTCGCGACGCGCTTGCCCTTGCCGAGCTTGGAGATGTGCACCAGACCGTCACGGCCCGGCAATAGGGACACGAAGGCGCCAAAATCAGTGGTCTTGACCACCGTGCCGAGGAACCGCTCACCGATCTTGGGCAGCTGCGGGTTGGCGATGGCGTTGATCTTGTCGATCGCCGCCTGCGCCGCCTCGCCGTTCGAGGCGCCGACGAACACGGTGCCGTCGTCCTCGATGGAGATGTTCGCACCAGTCTCCTCGGTGATCTGGTTGATCACCTTGCCCTTGGGCCCGATCACCTCACCGATCTTGTCGACCGGCACCTTGATGGTGGTGATGCGCGGCGCGTACGGGCTCATCTCGTCCGGCTCGTCGATGGCCTCGGCCATCACGTCCAGGATGGTCAGACGCGCGTCCTTGGCCTGGGCCAGGGCACCGGCCAGCACCTTGGACGGGATGCCGTCCAGCTTGGTGTCCAGCTGCAGGGCGGTGACGAAGTCCTTGGTGCCGGCGACCTTGAAGTCCATGTCACCGAAGGCATCCTCGGCGCCCAGGATGTCGGTCAGGGCGACGTAGCGGGTCTCGCCGTCTACCTCGTCGGACACCAGGCCCATGGCGATACCGGCAACCGGGGCCTTCAGCGGCACACCGGCGTTCAGCAGCGCCAGGGTCGAGGCACAGACCGAACCCATCGAGGTGGAACCGTTGGAGCCCAACGCTTCCGAGACCTGACGGATGGCGTACGGGAACTCCTCGACGCTCGGCAGCACCGGCATCAGGGCCCGCTCGGCCAGCGCACCGTGGCCGATCTCGCGGCGCTTGGGCGAACCCACGCGGCCGGTCTCACCGGTCGAGTACGGCGGGAAGTTGTAGTGGTGCATGTAGCGCTTGGTGGTCTCGGGACCGAGCGAGTCGATCTGCTGAGCCATCTTGATCATGTCCAGCGTGGTGATACCCATGATCTGGGTCTCGCCGCGCTCGAACAGCGCGCTGCCGTGCGCCCGCGGGATCACGGCGACCTCGGCGCTCAGGGCGCGGATGTCGGTGATGCCACGGCCGTCGATGCGGAAGTGGTCGGTCAGGATGCGCTGGCGAACCAGCTTCTTGGTCAGCGAGCGGAACGCCGCACCGATCTCCTTCTCGCGGCCGGCATAGGTCTCGGCGAGGCGAGAGAGCACCTCGACCTTGATTTCGTCGGTGCGCTCTTCACGCTCCTGCTTGCTTGCGATGGTCAGCGCCTGCGACAGCGCGTCGGTGGCCACCGCGGCGACGGCCTGGAAGGCGTCGTCGGCGTAGTCGGGGAACAGCGGGAATTCGCCGGTCTCCTTGGCGGCAGCCTCGGCCAGCTCGGCCTGGGCGGTGCACAGTGCGGCGATGAACGGCTTGGCGGCCTCCAGGCCCTCGGCCACGACGGCCTCGGTGGGGGCGCCGGCGCCACCGGCGATCAGGTCGATCACGTTGTCGGTGGCCTCGGCCTCGACCATCATGATCGCGACGTCACCTTCAACCTTGCGGCCGGCGACGACCATGTCGAAGACAGCCTTCTCGAGCTGCTCGTTGGTCGGGAACGCGACCCACTGGCCCTCGATCAGCGCGACGCGGACGCCACCGACCGGACCGGAGAACGGCAGACCGGCCAGCTGGGTGGACGCCGACGCGGCGTTGATGGCCACGACGTCGTACAGGTCCTTGGGGTCCAGGCTCAGCACGGTGACGACGACCTGGATTTCGTTGCGCAGGCCCGAGACGAACGACGGGCGCAGCGGCCGGTCGATCAGGCGGCAGGTCAGGATCGCGTCGGTGGAGGGCCGGCCCTCGCGACGGAAGAACGAGCCGGGGATGCGGCCCGCGGCGTACATGCGCTCCTCGACATCCACCGTCAGGGGGAAGAAGTCGAAGTGGTCCTTGGGGCTCTTGCTGGCCGTGGTGGCCGACAGGAGCATGGTCTCGTCGTCCAGGTAGGCGACGACGGAGCCGGCGGCCTGACGTGCCAGACGGCCGGTCTCGAAGCGGATGGTGCGGGTGCCGAAGCTCCCGTTGTCGATGACGGCGGTCGACTCGAACACGCCCTCTTCAATTTCAACTGCAGACATGGATGTCGCAATAACCTCTCTGGGCCCGCCCTATGCGGGTTCCGTTTTTTCTGGTTCCTCTTTGTTACTGCTGTCGCATCGTCACACGCGAGCATCCAGAAAACCCGAAAACCATCCCGCTTACTGCTGACGGCCGTCGATCGAAGCGGCCGGGGTTCATGCCCCGGCAGCCACTACCGAAGACCGCCCCACGAGGTTCAGGCGGACGCTGTGTGACGTTCCGACGTCTTGGGCGCTGGGCCCAAAACAGTTTTATGTTACTACCCGTACCAACAGCCATCGCCAGGCCTGCCGGAGCAGACCTGGCGATGGTCGTGAATCAGTGGTGCGTCAGCGACGCAGACCCAGACGCTCGATCAGCGAGCGGTACCGCGCGACGTCGACCTGAGCGACGTACTTGAGCAGCCGGCGGCGACGGCCGACCAGCAGCAGCAGGCCACGACGGCTGTGGTGGTCGTGCTTGTGCTGCTTGAGGTGCTCGGTCAGGTCCGAGATGCGCTTGGTCAGCAGGGCGACCTGAGCCTCCGGCGAACCGGTGTCGGTCTCATGCAGGCCGTACTGACCCAGGATCTCTTTTTTCTGCTCGGCAGTGAGTGCCACGAAACAACTCCATCAATTCGGTCCGCGAAGAACAACGAGGGCGCGGCCGCCGCGAACTGCAGCACGCGCGTCGGGCAGTTTATCAGGAAGCTACTGCGGAACCAGAATCGCGCGAGCCCGCTGCGTATCGCGGTCCATCGCCACGACGAGGTCGTCCACCGACTCGAACTTCTCCTGGCCGCGGATCCGCGAGACGAAGTCGACCGCCACGTGCTGTCCGTACAGGTCTGCCTCGGTGTCGAGCACGAAGGCCTCGACGGTGCGCGTACGCCCGGAGAACGTCGGATTGGTACCCACCGACACCGCGGCCTGGTAGCGCTCCCCCGGCGTCACGGTGCCGACCGACGGCCCGTGCCCCAGGACGGTGAACCACGCGGCGTAGACGCCGTCCGCCGGGATCGCCGAGTGCATGGGCGGGGCGACGTTGGCGGTCGGGAAGCCCAGCCCACGGCCGCGGCCGTCACCCCGGACGACGACGCCCTCGACGCGGTGCGGGCGGCCCAGGGCCTCGGTCGCGGCGGCCATGTCACCGGCGTCCACGCACGACCGGATGTAGGTCGACGAGAAGGTGACGGTCTCGGCCTGGTGGTGCTCGGCCACCAGCGAGATGCCCTCGACCGCGAAGCCGAAGCGCTCGCCGGCCTTGCGCAGGAGTGGAACGTTGCCACCGGCCTTCTTGCCGAAGGTGAAGTTTTCGCCGACCACGACCTCGAGGACGTGCAGGCGCTCGACGAGCAGCTCGTGCACGTACCGCTCGGGGGTCAGCTTCATGAAGTCGGTGGTGAACGGCATCACCAGGAACACGTCGACGCCGAGTTCCTCGACCAGTTCGGCCCGGCGGGTCAGCGTCGTCAGCTGCGCGGGATGACTGCCCGGGAGGACCACTTCCATCGGATGCGGATCGAACGTCATCAGCACCGTGGGTACGCCGCGAGACCGGCCGGCCTTCACCGCATGGCTGATCAGTTCTGCATGTCCACGATGTACGCCATCGAATACCCCGATGGTGAGCACACATCGGCCCCAATCCGTGGGGATCTCGTCCTGCCCACGCCAGCGTTGCACGCCCGCAAGCCTACGGCGCGCCGCCGCGGCAGGCACCGTGAGATCCCCGGATGAGGTGACGATTGCCTAAACTTTGTGCTGTGAGTCCTGCAGAAGACGCCGGCAATACGCCGGATCTATCCACGGTCGCCCAGGACTACCTCAAAGTCATCTGGACCGCGCAGGAGTGGTCGCGCGAGAAAGTCAGCACGAAGATGCTGGCAGAACGCATCGGGGTGTCGGCCTCGACGGCCTCCGAGTCGATTCGCAAGCTTGCCGATCAGGGCCTGGTGCACCACGAGAAGTACGGCGCGGTGACGCTGACCGACACCGGCCGCAGCGCGGCGCTGGCCATGGTGCGACGGCACCGCTTGATGGAGACGTTCCTGGTGCGCGAGCTCGGCTACGGCTGGGACGAGGTGCACGACGAAGCCGAGGTGCTCGAGCACGCGGTGTCGGACCGGATGCTGGACCGCATCGACGCCAAGCTCGGCTTCCCGACCCGCGACCCGCACGGCGACCCGATCCCCGCGGCCGACGGCCAGGTGCCGACTCCCCCCGCCCGGCAGCTGTCCGCGTGCGCGGACGGCGACGCCGGCACGGTCGCCCGGATTTCCGATCACGACCCCGAGATGCTGCGGTACTTCGACAGCGTCGGGATCACGCTCGACTCCCATCTGCGCGTGGTGGCCCGGCGCGACTTCGCCGGGATGATCTCGGTGGCGGTCACGGCCGCCGACGCCGTGAACGACGACACGACGACCGTCGACCTGGGCAGCCCGGCGGCGGAAGCGATCTGGGTCGTCGCCTGATCCAGGTGGCCCTGTCGGCCTGCCGTTGTGCCGGTCAACCGAGCCTGCGAAGCAGGTCGCGGGCACCGAGAAGACGCCCCACGCGGTGCACGATCGCCCCGCGAATCGCGGTGTACGGGTACCAGATGAACTCGCTGTCCGGGTGCACACGAGCGGACACGATCGCCTGTGGCCGTACGTATTTGAGCACGGCGTCGGCGCCGTTACGGCGGCCCAGCCCGGACTGCTTCCAGCCGCCCTGCGGCAGCGACAGCGTGAACAGATTGCCGAACACGTCGTTGATGTTCACCGCGCCGACATCGAGCCGGCGCGCCACTCGTTCCGCCCGAGTTCTGTTGCCGCAGAACACCGTCGCCGACAAGCCGTAATCCGAGTCGTTGGCCAGCCGGACCGCCTCGTCGTCGTCCCGCACCTTCATGATCGGCAGCGTCGGACCGAACGTCTCCCGCTGCATACACAGCATGGTGTGGTCGACGTCGACCAGGACCGTGGGCTCGAAGAAGCCGGTGCTCTCGACCCGTGCGCCGCCGGTCAGCACCGTGGCGCCGCGGGCCACCGCATCGTCCACGTGCTGTTGCACGATCGCCAGCTGCGACTCGGTGGCCAACGGCCCCACGTCATACCGGAATTGCTGATCGTCCTCCCCCACGCGCAAGGCTTTCAGCTTCTCGACAACGAGACCGACGAACTCGTCGTACACACCCGCCTGCACGTAGACCCGTTCGACCGAGGTACACATCTGCCCCGAATTGGCCATGCCGCCCCACACCGCCGCATTCGCGGCCCGCGCCACGTCCGCGTCGTCGAGCACGATCATCGCGTCCTTGCCACCGAGTTCCAGACCGCACGGAATCAACCGCTCGGCAGCCGCATGCGCGATGGCCTTGCCGGTTCGCGTCGACCCCGTGAACTGGATGTAGTCGACGTTGTCGACGACAGCCGCCCCGGTCTCTGCGGCACCGGTCACGCACTCCAGAACCCGCGGCGCCCCAACGGCTTTCCAGCCGTCAACCGCCGCTGCCACCGTCAACGGGGTGAACTCCGAGGGCTTGACCACCACGGCAGCCCCGGCGAGCAACGCGGGCACGGCATCCAGCAGCGACAGCCCCAGCGGGAAGTTCCACGGGGTGATCACACCCACGACCGGGTACGGCCGCTGCACCAGAAGTTGGCGTTTGGTCGCCGCGATCATGCCGTGGCGCGGCGGCGTGCGGTCCGCGAGCAATCCGGGTGCGGTCCGCGCGTAGTAGTTGATCGCATCCACGATGTACGGGATCTCGAGATTGGCCTCGGCCCATGGCTTGCCGGTCTCGCGCTGCAGCGTCACCGCCAGCCGACATTCGTTGTCCAGCAACCAGTCCCGGTATTTCAGCAGATGCGCTGCCCGCGCTCGCGGCGACAGGCCGGCCCACCCGGCCTGTTCGACACGGAGGTCCGCGATCACCGCGGCCACCGCCTCGACGCTCATCGCCGGTACCGAATCGATGACCCGGCCATCAGCCGGAGAACAGACCGTGATGGTGGCCGTGGCTGAAGTCAACGTTGGCGCCTTTCGGTCAATGCTGGAGTCTGCTGTGGTACGCCGCGCGCACCGCGGCGTCGGTATGGGTGAACGCGGTGTCGAAGTGCGCGGTGTGGGAAATCCAGTGCCGGGCACCGTCCGGCAGCGCGCCCAGGATCTTGATCATCGCGCCGAGTGCTTGCGGCACAGCCACTTTCGATCTACCTCGCGTGACGGCCTCGACGATGGCCGCCGCCACGTCGTCGGGTTCCACTTCGCTGATGGGCTGAATCCACCGAGGGGCGCTGTGGCCCGCCGAGAGCTCGGTGTGCACGACACCCGGGAGCACCGCGGTGACGTCGATGCCGGCGGCGGCGAGTTCGAGGTGCAGGGTCTCGGTGAATCCGACGACGGCATGCTTGGTGGCGCAGTAGGTGGCGAGACCGGGGAACGCACTGACGCCGGCCAGTGAGGCGACGTTCACGATGTGACCGCCGCGCCCACGCATCCGGATGGCGGCCTGTTTCGATCCGTTCAGCACGCCTCCGAGATTGATGGCGACCATGCGGTCGGTCATCTCGTCGGTCTCGTCGGCGAACAGCCCCGTGGGCATGATGCCGGCGTTGTTGATCAGGATGTCGACGGGTCCCAGCCGGCTCTCGACGTCGTCGAGGAAATCCGCGAACGACGCCCGGCTCGTGACATCGAGGTGTAGTCCGCAGACCTGTTCGCCAGTGGCGGCGAATTCGGCGGCGGTCTTCTCGACCAGCTCGACATCGACGTCACCGAGGGCGACCCGCGCACCGGCGCGCAGGAAGGCCAGACCGGTCGCACGCCCGATGCCCCTGGCACCGCCGGTGATCGCCACCACGCGGCCACGAATGTCGTTGTTCTTCTTGGTCATCGCTCCATCGCCTTGTGCAATTGCGCCTTGAGCACCTTGCCGGTCTCGTTGCGGGGCAGGACGTCGACGAACACGACATCGCGCGGCACTTTGTGCCGCGCGAGGCCGGCCCGGACGTAGCTCTTGACCTCGTCGGCGTCGATGTCGGCGCCGGGACGGCGTACCACGAACGCGCACAACCGCTTTCCGAACTCGGCGTCGTCCACGCCGACCACCGAGGTTTCCACCACCGCGGGATGTCCGGCGAGCAGATTCTCGACCTCCAACGGGAAGACGTTCTCACCGCCGGACACGATCATGTCGTCCTCCCGGCCGTCGACGAACCACAATCCGTTCTCGTCGAAGTGGCCGGTGTCACCCGACGACAGCAAGCCGTCGACGGACTCCTTGTTACCGCCGTCGGTGTAACCGGCGAAGCTGAGGCCGCTGGAGACGAAAAGTGTTCCGCTGCGGCCGGGTTCGGTGATCCGGCGGCGCTGCTCGTCGTACGCGGCGAGGGTGCAGCCGACCGGCGGGCGCCCCACAGTGCCCGGCGCGCTGCGCAATTCGCTCGGGGTGGCGACCGCCGCGACGGCGACCTCCGTCGACCCGTAGAGGTTGTAGAGCACGTCACCGAAAGCGTCCATGGTGCGGCGGCACAGATCCGGGGACAGCGCCGAACCCGCGGCGAACACGACCCGCAGCGACGACGTGTCATGACGCGCCAGGACCTCGGGGCCGAGGTCGAGAATCCGGGTCAGCATCGTAGGCACGACGATGAGCGCCCCCACCCGGTGGCGTTCGATCGCCGCGAGCGTCGCCTCGGGATCGAACCGGCGCGCGAGCACGACACGGTTACCGAGCGCCAAACCCAAAGCGCAGGTGGCCAATCCAGTGGCATGGAACATCGGGGCGGCGACGTAGTAGGCACCGCCCGACGGCCACGGAATCCGGTCCAGTAGTTGCGCGGACTGCAACGGGCTGACCTTGTTCCGCGGCGCACCCTTCGGCGTGCCGGTGGTGCCACTGGTCAGCAGGACCATGCCCCCGACCGAGGCCGGCGCGGGCAACGGTGCCGTCGACCGGCCCGCGGCGAGCGCCGCCAGGCCGCTCACGCCGGACCAGCCGATGCGGTCGACCTCGAACGGCAGGACGTCGATCAGGTCGGTGAACTCGTCGTCGGCGATCACCGCGGTGACGTTCTCCCGCTTGCACACGTCGGCCAGCTGCGGCGCCGCGAACCCGGTGTTGAGCAGAACCACTCTGGCGCCGACCTTTCCGGCGGCGAACAGCGACAGCATCAGCGCGCGGTGGTTTCGTGCGATCAGGCCGATCACGGCGCCTGCCCCGATCCCGCGGCCGGCCAGGCCCCGCGCCAATCCGTTCGACGTCGCTTCCAGGTCGGCGAAGCTCAGCGTGCCGTCCTCATCGGTGAGTGCCGGGGCATCGCCGTAACGCGATGCGACGTGTCCCACCAACCCACCGAACGACCCGTAGCGCCGCAGGCCCCGGGACGCGGCTATCGCGTCCAGCGGTCGACAGACGTCCACCAATCCCCTGCGCTGCAACACGATGGCGGCCTCGACCACATCGCGCACCTGATCCAGTAGCTGTGTCATCACGTCCTTCAGTCCTGTGCCACGGGCTGGCCGGGCTGCGTCACGGCCGCCCGGAGAAACTCACCGCCTGCCGTCATGCTGTCCAGACTTCCGTCGCGGCTGCGCGGAAACATCCAATAGGCGTGCGCCAGTCCCGGCCAGACGCGTTGCTCGCAGTGGCCCCCGGCGGCCACGACCCGGGCAGCGAACGCCTCGGCATCGGCACGCATCACTTCCCTTGTGCCATAGTGCAACTGAATGGGCGGCAGGGTCTCGAGGTCAGCGTTAAGCAGGCACAGCCGTGGGTCCTCGATATCGGCGCCACCCACGTACAACGCCACGGCACGGGCGGCTCCCCGTGGATCGAACGGCTGCCGGCGCACCCTCGGGTCAGCCATCGGCGCTCGGTAGGCCGGGTCGATCAACGGGCCCCACAACGCCAGGGCCGCGGGTGCCGGTAGCCCTTCCCGCTTTGCCCGCAGGGCCGTCGCCACCGCGAGGTGACCGCCCGCCGAATCGCCGGCGATCACGACTTTGCGTGGGTCGTAACCCTGGACCAGTAGCCACCGATACGCGGCCATCGCCGCGTCCTCGGCCGCGGGAAAGGTGTTCTCCGGGGCCAGCGGATAACCGATGACCAAGGCCGGCAGCCCCGAATGCTGCGAGACGTACGACGCGAACCCGCGATGCGTGCGCGGTGAGCAGATCAGGTAGCCGCTGCCGTGGAGTACCAGCACAACGCCCGCGTCGTCGCGGGCGCCCGGAGCGCGGACCCACTCACCACGCAGTGGCGCGTCGACCGGCTCGACCCGGGTTCCGGCGACCACGGGGCTGAGGCCGACGATCGCGGTGTTCGCGGCCGGCCGCAGGCGGGTGATCAACCACGGGTTGGCGGTCAGCAGCCGCAGGGCGACACCGAAAGTCATGCGTGCAGCCGAGTTCGCAGTCATCCGATCGACAATCGCCATCATGGTGAGTGGGGCCGCGGGTCTCATCCGGCGAGCAGCCCCTTCGCAATGTGGGTCACCTGGACCTCATTGCTGCCCGCATAGATCATCAGCGACTTGGCATCCCGGGCAAGTTGTTCGACGCGGTACTCGGCCATGTAACCGTTGCCACCGAACAGTTGCACGGCGTCCATGGCCACCTCGGTCGCGACCTCCGACGAGTACAGCTTGACCGCGGACGCCTCCGACAGCGACGGAATCTTCCCGGCCTGCACCTTCTCCAGCGTCTGGAACACCATGTTCTGCACGTTGATTCGGGCGATCTCCATCTTGGCCAGCTTGAGCTGGATCAGCTGGAACTGCCCGATGTTCTGGCCCCAGAGCGTGCGGGTCCTGGCGTAGTCGAGGCAACGCCGGTGGCATTCGTTGATGATGCCCAACGCCATCAGCGCGACGCCGAGCCGTTCGGCGACGAAATTCGCCCGGGCGCTTTCCCGCCCGTCGCCGCCGCCGTGATCTTCGGTCTCGCCGAGCAGACGGTCCGGCGTGATGCGCACGTTGTCGAAGAACAGCTCGCCCGTCGGCGAGGACATCATGCCCATCTTCTTGAAGGCCCTGCCCTGCGTCAGCCCCGGCATCCCCGCCTCGAGGACGAACGTCAGCACCTTGCGGTTGCGGCGATCGGCATCGGGATCGCCTTCATCCAGCTTGGCGTACACGATCAGCACGTCGGCATCGGGGCCGTTGGTGATGAACGTCTTCTGGCCGTTGAGGATGTAGTCGGCCCCATCACGCTTGACGTAGGTCTTCATGCCGCCGAACGCATCTGAGCCGGCATCCGGCTCGGTGATCGCCCAGCACGCGATCTTCTCCAGCGTCACCAGCTCGGGCAGCCAGCGCTCCTTCTGCGCCAAGGTGCCGCGGCTGGCGATGGTGGCCGCACCCAATCCCAGGCTGACACCGACGGTGCTCAGCAGACCGATACTGACCCCGGCGATCTCGGACACCAGCACCGCGGCCATCGACATCTGCCCACCGAGATCGCCCATGCCGGCGGACGAGCCCGCGCGCTTCTCCCGCTTCGGCTCCCCCGCAGCCACCGCGGCGGCCTTCGCCCGCTCCTTCTCCAGCATGGTCTTGACCGCTTCCGCGGCCACCGCGTCAAGTCCGAACTCGCTGAACAGTTTCCGCACGACCGGATACGGCGATATCTCGCCGCGCTCCAATCCGTCCCGGTGCGGCTCGATCTCCTTGTCGATGAACTCGCGGACACTCTCGCGAATGAGTTCATCGGATTCAGACCACTCGATCATGACAACCTCGCCGCGATGTCGTCGATCTCCCACAGGCCGTCGGTCTCGATGGTCGACACGTCGTGCCAGCCGCCGAGTTCGGAAATCGCACCGCCCTGCACCGCGAAAACCTTTCCGGTGACGGGGCATTTCTCGGTCGCCAGGTAGGCGACCAGCGGCGAGATGTTCGCCGGGCTGAACAGGTCGACCTCGCCCTCATCGGGTTCGGCCATCAGGGCACCCATGCCCGGGGTGGCGAGCGTGAGCCGGGTGCGCGCGATGGGGGCGATGGCGTTGGCCCGCACGCCATAGCGCTCGAGTTCTTCCGCCGCCACCAACGTCAACGCCGCGATACCCGCCTTGGCCGCGCCGTAGTTCGCCTGGCCCGCGTTGGGGATGGTCAGGCCCGACCCCGATGCCGTGTTGATGACCGAGGCGTTCGGCTGGTTACCGGCCTTGCTCTGCGCCTTCCAGTAGGCGGCGGCGTGCCGGAGCACCGAGAAGTGGCCCTTGAGGTGCACCGAAACCACAGCGTCCCACTGTGATTCCTCGAGCGTCGGGATGAAACCGTCACGCAGAATCCCGGCGTTGTTGACCACGATGTCGAGACCACCGAACTCGCTGACCGCCTGATCGATCAGACCGGCCGCGCCCGCCCAGCTGGCGATGTTGTCGGTGTTGGCGACGGCTGTTCCGCCGGCGGCGACGATCTCGTCGACCACTTCCTGTGCCGGGCCGGCATCGGCGCCCTCACCGGAGTTGCTCCCGCCGAGGTCGTTGACGACGACGCTGGCCCCCTCTCGCGCGAACAGCAGCGCGTGTTCGCGGCCGATGCCGCGCCCGGCGCCGGTGATGACGGCGATCCGTCCTGCCAAAGCTCCCATGTCTGAAGTCCTTTCAAGTCAACTAGTCGGCGAAGACGGCCAGGCCGTCGGTGATGGCGAATTCCTCGCCGGCGCTGCCGCTTCGCACCGTCTCGAACGCGTACCGCGTCGTGTGACTGCCGCGACCGGCCTTCCAGATTCGGGTCTCCAGGTCATCTCCGGGAAAGACCATCTTCGAGAACCGGACGGCAAATCTCTTGAGCCGGTTCACATCCGATCCCCCGACCTCGGTGAGCAACGCCCATGAGGTGAACGCCATGGTGCACAGACCGTGCGCGATGATGCCCGGCAGCCCGGCGTCCCTGGCCACCTCTTCCTCCAGGTGGATCGGCATCGGGTCCCCGGAAGCCGGCGCGTATCGGAACGTCTGGTCGGCATCGACGTGCTGCACGACCTTGGCCAACGGTGCTCCGTCGCGCAGCGCAGTGTCGAACTTGTGGTTGGGCACTTGTTCTCCGACCGCCTCGCCGGCGTTGACACCGCGGAAGAAACCGATCAGGTATTGCTCGTTGACCAGCTCACCGTCCTGCGCACGGGACTCCAGGTGAATCGACACCCGCGCGCCCGAATCCACGGTGTCGTACCCGATCACCCGGGCCCGTGACGTCAGCTTGTCTCCCGGACGGATCGGACGATGGAAGTGAAAATCCTGTTCGCCGTGGACGATTCGACCGAAGATCTCGATCGGGACGACGTCGATCACGGGTCCCATCAGCGCGTCGAACGCGGGCACGATGGCGAACACCGGCGGCGCGATATCACCGCTGCGGTGCGCCTCGATGGGGTCGTTTGTCGCCGCGGCGTACTCGGCGATTCCTTCCCGGGTGACCTCGAAGGTCTCCGGGTCAGCCCAGACATTCAGTCCCGAGTTGTCGAACTCGGTTACCGGCTCCACCACGTCAGACCGCCGCCGTGGCGAGGGCATCGAGCTGCTCGAGCGTCTTGTCGAGCTGCTTGGCGCCGTCCTTCTCCACGGCCTTGGCCAGCGCGCCCTTCACCAGCGCACCCTCGAAATCGCCGGCCACCTTGAACTCCGAACCGTCACCAGACGGCGTCACCGTGAACTCGAAGAGCGCCTTCACGCCCGCCATGCCGGTTCCGGACAACGCGAACGAGGTCGGGGCGTCCATCTTCTGGATCGTCCATTCGATCTTGTTGGCCATACCGAGCATGACGATCTTCGCGGTCAGCGTGGTGCCCGGGGTGACGGTCGCCGGTACGTCGCTCAGCCACTTCTCGTGGACGGTGAACCACTTGTCCCAGGTGGAGAGATCCGAAACGATCGACCACAGCGCCTCCGGGCTGGCCGACAGCTGCTTGGTGGCTTCGATGTGTCCCATGGTTGTACTCCTAGTTCTTGCTGATCGGTTGTGTTGTGTTCGTTGATGTTTCGGTTCAGCGCTCGGCGCGCTGGTAGGCGGTGACGACGGCCGCCCCGCCCAGGCCGATGTTGTGCTGCAGCGCGGCCGTGACGTTCTCGACCTGACGCTTGTCGGCGGTGCCGCGCAGCTGCCAGGTCAGTTCGGCACATTGCGCGAGGCCCGTGGCGCCCAGCGGATGACCCTTCGAGATGAGCCCACCCGACGGGTTGACCACCCAACGTCCGCCGTAGGTGGTGTCGCCGTTGTCGACCAGCTTCGCGGCCTCACCTTCGCCGCACAGCCCCAGCGCTTCGTATAGCAGCAGTTCGTTGGCGCTGAAGCAGTCGTGCAGCTCGATCACCTGGAAGTCCTCGGCGCCCAGGCCGGCCTGTTCGTAAACCTGTTGCGCGGCAGCGACGTTCATGTGGTAGCCGATCAGCGCCTTACAGGTGCCGTCGAAGCTGTTGTCGAAGTCGGTGGTCATCGCCTGTCCGACGATCTCCACCGCGCGGTCGGCCAGTCCGTGCTTGTCGACGAACGCCTCACTCGCCAGGATCGCCGCACCGGAGCCGTCGGACGTCGGCGAGCACTGCAGCTTGGTCAGCGGGTCGTAGATCATCCGCGCGCCCAGGATGTCCTCGAGGCTGTATTCGTCCTGGAACTGCGCGTACGGGTTGTTGACCGAGTGCTTGTGGTTCTTGTAGCCGATCTTGGCGAAATGCTCAGCGGTGGAACCATATTGCTTCATGTGCTCGCGACCGGCCGCGCCGAACATCCACGGCGCCGGCGGGAACAGCACCTCGGAGATCTCGGCCATGGCCATGATGTGCTTGGCCATGGGCTGCTCGCGATCGTCGTAGGTCGAACCGAGCGATCCGGGCTGCATCTTCTCGAACCCGAGCGCCAGGGCGCAGTCCGCCAGACCGCTGCGCACCGCCCGTGCCGCGAGATACAGCGCGGTGGAGCCCGTCGAGCAGTTGTTGTTGACGTTGACGACCGGGATGCCCGTCATGCCGAGTTCGTAGACCGCCCGCTGACCCGACGTCGACTCCCCGTACACATAGCCGACGTACGCCTCTTGAATCTCACGGTAGTCAATTCCCGCGTCTGCCAATGCTTTTGAGCCGGACTCGCGTGCCATGTCGGGGTAGTCCCAGGGTGACCCGTCCGGATTGAGCCGAGCGCCGGGCTTCTCGAACTTCGTCATGCCGACGCCGATCACATACACCTTGTTGGGCATGAACCCTCTCTTTCTGTGCGGTGACAGAAACATACCAACCTGTTTGTATCTTTACAAGAGGGTAGCGAAAGGTGGCGGCAAACCAACCGAGTTTGCCGCCGCGACACGGCGAAAAGTGTTACTTAGGAGGTTATTTCGGAGTTGACGGCGTTCCCGTCGAGAGCTTCGACAAACATGCCGTGCAGCTGGCCGCACACCCGGTTCCAGCGCTTTCTGGCCCGATCTGTGTCCCGGTCCACAAAGCTCGAGAGCAGAATCCCCCGCAGCGCGTCCATGGCGGTGAACGCCAAGTCGCGCAAGTCCTTCTGCGCGGCCCGATTCGGAACCAGCTGCGCCAGCGCGCTGACCAATGCGCTGGTGACAATGGGTTCGACGCGGTCGATGTGCTCGGCCAGACCCGGATCGGTACGCGCCGCCACCCAGAGTTCGAGCGTCGCAAAAAAGACCGGCCCCTGATGCGATTCCCAGAGGTAGTCGAGCATCGTGGAAACCGGGTCAGGGTTGCTTTGCACCCGCCCGAGGTCGCGGACGGCGGCCTGCACCCGCTGCTCGGCCAGGTGCTCGACCGCGGCTGCCACCAGGTCTTCCTTGGAGCGGAAATGGTGAACCTGCGCCCCACGCGTCACGCCGGCGATCTCCGCGACCCGTTGCGTCGTGGTTCCGGAATATCCGTAGGTGACCAGGCATTCGACTGTGGCGTCGAGCAGGCGGGTGCGCATTGCGGCACTGCGCTCAGCCTGGGTACGGCGCTTGGCCTGCCCCTCCACACCTGCAGTCACGCGTTGCATCTTACGTGGACGCAGATCCAGCCCGGACGATAAACGATGCGAATCGGTATGTAAATGTGCCGCTGGGCAACACGGCGAGCCGCCTGCTCAGTGCCTACTCGACGGCGAACCCGGCTCCACGAGAAGCGCCTCGGCATTCGGCTGGCACCGACTTTGACTGCACCTGCGAGAGAACGACTTTCGTCTCACGTTCGAGACTGCAGGTACTGGCGCAGACTCTCGGGAGCATGTCCGGTCACCGCGCGGACGTCGTTGGTGACGTCGGCGAGATCGCCGGCGGCGATTGCAGTGTAGGTCGATACCCAGGCGTCGTACTGCCACTGTGGAACGTTCCAGAGTCGTCGGCGTGACGCATAGGCTTCTTCTATCGTCTCATTGTGGTAGGTCACCGAGCGTCCCGAGACCTCAGAGATGATCCGGGTGACCTCAGTCAACGTCAGTGCTTCCGGACCTGTGAGGGTATAGGTCGCGTCGGCGTGTGCGGCCGGCTCTTTGACCACAGTTGCGGCAACACGAGCTACGTCAGCACGCGTGACAGGAGCCAGCCGCCCGTCTCCGGCGGGACCTCGCAGGACGTCGTCCTCACCCACGAACTCCGGGAGCACGTCTGCGTAAAAGTTGTTCCGAAGAAACGTATACGACATACCGCTGGCGCGGATGTACTGCTCGGTGCCCCAGTGGTCACGCGCCAACGTGAAGACGGCATCACTCGCTGCGCCGGCGAACGAGGTGTAGACGATGTGACGGACGCCGGCGGAGACCGCCGCATCGATGAACGCCCGATGCTGGTCGAGGCGGTCGGCCTTCTCGGCGCCCGACACCATGAACAGAACATCGACGCCGACCAAACTGGCACGCGTGACGTCGTCGTCGGCATATGAGCTCTGGACCGCTACTGCACCCCCGAGTGCGGGAGCCTTCTGCGGATTGCGGGAGAGCAGCCGCAGCGCAGCCCCTTCGTTCGCGAGCCGACGAGCGACGATCCCGCCGAGATGACCGGTCGATCCGGTGACGGCGAGCGACGGATAGTTCATGGATCCTCAATCTGTGACAACGATATTGAACCTATCCTTGGGCCCACCGAAGGCATTGTCATGGTGATTCGAGGTCATACGATGAACAAAATTGGACATTCGAGCATCTTGAACGTCCGTTACTCGACGAGTCGGCTTTCGATCGAAGTGATGTCTCTCAGCGAATTGCGGTTACGTGCCCGGCCGATGACGGATCAGTTCTTGCGGCCTCAGCGAGTGGACTTCGATCTGCTGGTGGTGTGCGACGCGGGAACATTTCGCCACACCGTGGATTTCGTCGAGTACGTGCTGAGTCCGGGAGACGTGCTCTGGGTGCGTGCCGGCCAGGTCCAGGAATGGCAGTCGTCCGCCGTTATCGCGTCACACACGCTGAAGGCCATCGACTACGCGGATGTCGCCGCGACCATCGTGCTATTTCAACCCACCCGGCTTGACGAGCGAGCGCGCGCGCTGAGTGGATCAGTTCAACCGCGGTCTTTGTGGTCCCGGGCGGCTGTGCACGCGTCTCCTGCCCGCCGCCGCCTCGACGACCTCATCGAAACCGCAGCACGTTCACTGCCACCGAGCATGCAGGAAGAACTCCTGGCCCGGATGCTGGGCATGCTGGTAGTCGAACTTGCCCTCGCCGATCCGGTGGAGAACGCTGCACATGGAACGTCAGAAGACCTTTTCAGCGCTCTGACCGCGGCGATCGACGCCAACTTTGCCTCCACGAGGAACACCGGCGACTACGCCCGGCAACTGGGCTACTCGGCGCGCACGATCAATCGCAGCGCATTACGCAACACCGGCCTGACGGTCAAACAGCTCGTCGATCAGCGAGCGTTACTCGAGGCCAAACGCCTGCTCGTCCACGACACCGCATCGGTGCAAGCCGTCGGCCGCGCCGTGGGCTTCCCTGAACCGACCACATTCACTCGGTTCTTCCGGCATCGCGCGGGTGTCACACCACTCGAGTTCCGGGCAGCTCAGATGACTCCACGATCTGTCGCGCAATGACCTGGAGCACGTCCGATGACCGGCCGGGCTCGACCGGTCAAAGGCGGCTTTCGTGGATCGGAATGCGCCACCGCTACAGCGTCGCCGGGCGCAGGACGACGACGCTGCTGGTGCGCTTGGGCCCGTCTTCCAACAGCGCGATGACCCGCCCGTCGGGTGCGGTGGCGGCGTAGGTCCCGTCCATGCCGGCCGGCTTCAGGGCCCGGCCATGCCGGGTGTCCTCGGTCTCGTCGTCGGTCAGGTCGCGCCGGGGGAACCCGAGCAGGCACGCGGCGTCCAGCGAGTAGCTCAGTTCGGCCGCATCGTTCAACTGTTCCAGCGTGCGCGCCTCGTCAAGCCCGTAGCGACCAACCTTGGTGCGCCGCAATGCCGTCAGGTGTCCACCGACGCCGAGCGCGGCGCCGACGTCGCGGGCCAGCGCCCGGATGTAGGTGCCCGACGAGCAGTCCACGGTGACGTCCACGTCGACGAACTCCTCGACGCGACGGACCGCGTCCACCGTGAAGCGTTCGATGCGCACCCGGCGGGCCGCCAGTTCCGGCGCCTTGCCCTCACGCACCAGCTTGTACGCGCGCTCGCCGTCGACCTTGATGGCACTGACGGCCGAGGGCACCTGGTCGATCTCGCCCCGCAATGCCGCGACCGCCGACTCGATCTTGTCGTCGGTCACATGCGCGGCCGAAACCGTCTCCAGCACTTCGCCTTCGGCGTCTTCGGTCGACGTGGTCTGGCCGAGCCGGATGGTCGCGATGTACTGCTTGTCGGTGGCGGTCAGCAGCCCGAGGATCTTGGTGGCCCGTTCGATGCCGACCACCAGCACGCCGGTGGCCATCGGGTCCAACGTGCCGGCATGCCCGACCTTGCGGGTCCCGAACAGTCGCCGGCACCGGCCGACGACATCGTGGCTCGTCATCCCGGCGGGCTTGTCGACGATCACCAGACCCGGCGGCGGGGCGGGCTTCGATGCAGCTTTCACAGCGAGATCGCCGTCAGGACAAGGCCGTTGGACACGGTGAAGCGCCCGGGCAGTTCGGTCAGCGGCGGCCCGGACTCGGCGGACGGGTCGATCAGGATGCGCGACAGGAACGTGCCCGAGGTCCCCGACGGGTCCAGCTCGAAGGTGATGTGCGCGTCCTCGAAACCCAGCCAGCGGTGGGTCAGCGGGAACCAGGCCTTGTACGTCGCCTCCTTGGCGCAGAACAGGATTCGATCCCAGTGGAGGTCACCCTCCAGCGTCGTCACGGCGTCCTGCTCGGCAGGCAACGCGACCGCGCCCAGCACGCCCTTGGGCAGCACGCCGTGCGGTTCGGCATCGATACCGACAGACCGCACGTCGGCGGCGCGAGCCACCACGGCGCCACGGAAGCCCTCGCAGTGCGTGAGGCTGCCGACGATGCCGTCGGGCCAGCACGGTTCACCCTTGTCCCCCTTGAGGATCGGGACCGGGCCGACATCGAGCTTGCTCAACGCCTCACGGGCGCAGTGCCGCACGGTGATGAACTCGTTGCGCCGTTTGGCCACCGAACGCGCGATCAGGG
The DNA here is from genome assembly GCF_045311035.1 of Mycobacterium sp. SMC-13. Lineage (NCBI taxonomy): Bacteria > Bacillati > Actinomycetota > Actinomycetes > Mycobacteriales > Mycobacteriaceae > Mycobacterium > Mycobacterium sp. SMC-13. Next base: position 74,669 of record NZ_JBJIAI010000001.1, on the reverse strand, counting down.
GCTCTTCCTCCGGCAGTGGAACGAGATCGGCCGGGTCCGAATACGTCTCGGCGGTGGCCACCACGTCGGGCAGCACCTGCGATAACAGGGCGTCGCTCATCACAACCGCCTCGAATTGATCCGGTCCTGCATCTTCTGCGCGTGCTCCCGCATTTCCTGGGTGATCTCGAAGTGGCCGCCGAAGTCGTTGAGGTAGCCGGGTGGGTACTGGGGGTCCGGCAGGATTTGGCGCATCCACCGATAAGGCTTGCGGCGCCGCCACTCTCGCGGATAGCCGACCGACACTTCCTCGAACCGCACCCCGTCGTAGTAGGTGGTGCGCGGGATGTGCAGGTGGCCGTATACCGAGCAGATGGCGTTGTAGCGGGTGTGCCAGTCCTTGGTCGCGGTGGTGCCGCACCACAGCGAGAACTCCGGATAGAACATGGCATCGCACGGTTCGCGCACCAGCGGGAAGTGGTTGACCAGGACCGTCGACTCCATCCAGTCCAGGTCGTCGAGCCTCTTGCGGGTGACGTTCAGCCGGTCCCGGCACCACGCGTCCCGGGTGGCGTACGGCTCGCTCGACAGCAGGAACTCGTCGGTGCCGACGACGTTGCGCTCCTTGGCCAGCGCGAGCCCCTCGGCCTTCGTCGCCGTGCCCGCGGGCAGGAAGCTGTAGTCGTACAGCAGGAACATCGGCACGATCGTCGCCGCGCCGCCGGGGCCGGTCCAGACCGGGAACGGGTGCTCGGGGGTCACGATGCCCATCTGGTCGCACATGTCGACCAGGTAGTCGTAGCGGGCCTTCCCGAAGATCTGCATCGGGTCCTTGTTGGTGGTCCACAGTTCGTGGTTGCCGGGCACCCAGATGACCTTGGCGAAACGCTTGCGCAGCAGGTCCAGGGACCACCGGATGTCGTCGGTGCGCTCGGCGACATCGCCGGCGACGATCAGCCAGTCGTCGGGCGAGGCCGGGTGCAGCGACTCGGTGACCGGCTTGTTTCCGGTATGCCCGATGTGCAGGTCACTGATTGCCCAAAGGGTCGGCTGGGTCGACACAAAAATCCAGCCTACTTGGGCGACAGCAACGCCCGCTGGAGTGCCAACCGTCCCGCGCAGCGGGAGAAACTAGAACAGGTTCTCCCATCCTGTCCGGTGTGACGCAGGCGACTTGTAGACTCCCCGCAGTATTGCTCGGATCTAAGGGGTGTCATGGCAGCGATGGCCGGGAAACTGCGGCTCGTGTCGGCGCTGTGTGCGCTTCTGACGGCAGGCGTGGTGGTCACACAGACCAACCCGGTGTCACCGACCGGCGGCGACAACGTCGAGCTGCGCTCCACCTCCGCCCCGCTCAGCAGCACCATCAAGTCGCCGATCATCGCCACGACGAACCCGAGCCCATTCGACCCGTGCGACCAGATTCCGCTCGACGCCATCAACGCCATGGGCCTGGGCTTCACCCCGCCCGACCACGAAGACGGCCTGCGCTGCCACTACGACGCCGGTAACTACCAGATGGCCGTCGAGCCGATCGTGTGGCGCACCTACGAGCAGACGCTGCCGGCCGACGCCGTCGAGCTGAACATCGCCGGACACCGCGCCGCGCAGTACTGGATCATGAAGCCGACCGACTGGAATGACCGGTGGTGGGTGACCTGCATGATCACCTTCAAGACCAGCTACGGCCTGATCAACCAGTCGCTGTTCTACTCACCGATCGAGTCGCCGGACCGCCCCGACTGCCTGCAGACCAACCTGCAGCGCGCCAACCAGCTGGTGCCGTTCTACAAGTTCTGATTTCGGGTCGCCCGCCGAGCTTGCGGACGGCACCGAACGGTACGGATCGGTACCATCCGAAGGGTGAGCTCCCGAATCGCCCATCTCGGCTCCCGGTTGCTGAGCCGCGCCCTCGACGTCCCACCCCCGACGACGGACTACACCGTCAGCCGCGTCACCACCCCGATGCGCGACGGCGTCGAACTCGTCGGCAGCCACTACGCGCCCACCGGCACCGCGAAGGGCACCCTGCTGGTGCGGTGTCCCTACGGCCGCGGCTTCCCGTTCGGCCCGGTGTTCGGCGCGACGTATGCCCGGCGCGGCTACCACGTGCTGCTGCAGAGTGTGCGCGGCACGTTCGGCTCCGGTGGCGACTTCGAACCGATGGTCAACGAGATCGCGGACGCCGTGGACACCGCCGCCTGGCTGCGCGACCAGCCGTGGTTCACCGGGTCGTTCGCGACGATCGGGTTGTCGTACCTGGGCTTCACGCAGTGGGCATTGCTCACCGATCCCCCGCCCGAGCTCAAGGCCGCGATCGTCATGGTCGGCCCCCACGACTTCGCCGAATCAACTTGGGGTACCGGCGCTTTCACGCTCGACAACTTCCTCGGCTGGAGCGACATGATGGCGCACCAGGAAGAGCGACCGCTCGCCGTGCTGCTGCGGCGGTTCCGGGCGCCCCGCCTGGTCGCCCGCACCCACACGCAGGTACCCGCCGGGGCGGCCGGCCGCCGGCTGCTGCGTTCCGGAGCGACCTGGTACGAATCCTGGCTGAGCCACCCCGACGGCGCCGACCCGTTCTGGGAGAACATGGCCCTCGCCGACACGCTCGACAAGGTCGACGTGCCGGTGCTGCTCATCGGTGGCTGGCAGGACCTGTTCCTGGAGCAGACCCTGACGCAGTTCCAGCGCCTGAAGTCGCGCGGCGTACCGACCGCGGTCACCATCGGATCGTGGACCCACACCCAGGTCATGACCCGCGGCGGCGCCACGGTGCTGCGCGAATCGCTGGCCTGGCTCGACACCCACCTCGCCGAGCGCACCCCGGCGTCCGAACGGGCCGCCGTCCGCGTCGAGGTCAACGGGCAGGGCTGGCTGACCATGCCGGACTGGCCACCGGCCGCCACCGAACTCGAGCTCTACCTGCAGCCGGCGCACCGGCTCGGCACGACCGCGCCCGCCGATACCGCACGTCCGTCGCGATTCACCTTCGATCCCGCGGCGCCGACACCCACGCTGGGCGGCCGGCTGCTGTCGTCGGCCGCGGGCTATCAGGAGGATTCCGCGCTCAGCCGGCGGCCCGACGTCGTCGACTTCACCGGTGAGCCGCTGACCGAAGACCTGTACCTGGTCGGCAATCCGGTGATCGAGCTGACCCAGTCGTGCGACAACCCCAACCGGGACATCTTCGTCCGGCTCAGCGTGGTCGACGCAAAGGGCAAGTCCACCAACGTCAGCGATGGATTCCGCAGGCTCACAACACTTTCCGACGAACCCGAGACCCTCCGGCTCGAGCTCGATGCCGTCGCACACCGGATCCCGGCCGGGTCCCGGCTGCGGGTGATCGTCGCGGGCGGTTGCCACCCGCGCTACGACCGGAATCTCGGTACCGGCGAGCCCGTCGTCTCCGGCGAGCGCATGGTGCCGGCCACGCACACGGTCCACCACGGCGCGGGCGGAGTGTCCCGGTTGCTGTTGCCGAAGGTCGCGTTATCAGCCGACTGAGTCGCGCACCCGCTCGGCAATGGCAGCCAGCGCCGCGTCGTCGTACACCGGCGGGCCCCACTCGGGCGTGACGGGCAGGTCCACCCAGCTGCGGCACCCGGCGTAGTCCGGGGTGCGCGGCAGCCGTACCGACGCCACGAGCGGTTTGGCCTGCACCACCAGGACCGTCAGCCGGTGGCGGGGCCGGAAATCGAGCCGGTCACTCTGTACGGATTCCGCCGTCCAGATGTGCAGATCGGCGATGGCGTCCAGCTGCCCCGGACGCTCCACCGCCACGGCGGCAACGACTTTCGCGCCGCCGCGCAGTACCACCTCAGTGTCGGTGCTGTCCCCCGCCGCCCGTTCGAGCAGATCGGTGAACTCGGGCCGGACCCGCGCCGCGTGGCTGTGCTCGACCGTCGGGAAGAACACGAACTCCGGTGCCGATACCTCGAAACGCTTCTCGCCGATACCACCCTTGCGCAGCAGCACCGTCTGGCGACCGTCGAGCAGCGCCTGTACCGCCGCGCCCCACTCCTTGAGCGCGGGCGAATTCACTTGGTGGCCAGCCTCGCCTGCACCTCGGGCCGCCGCAGCGGCGGCACCGTCTTGGGCGGCTGCCGCCGAGCCGGCAGCTGGTTCAGCAGCCTCTCCGTGACGGCCGTGACCTCGGCGACCGCGGCTTCGAAGGCGTCGACGTTGGCGGCGGTGGGACGGGTGATCCCGCTGACCTTGCGGATGTACTGACGCGCGGCGGCCTCGATCTCCTCGGCCGTGGCGGCCGGCTCCAGGCCACGCAGTTCGGTGATGTTGCGGCACATGGCCTCCACGATAGGCGCGTTCAGGCCGCAAGTTACGGTGTCGGTGGGTGACCGCAACGCAAGGAGCCAACGTGACCGACGTCCTACTGATCGACACCACCGACCGGGTTCGCACCCTGACGCTGAACCGGCCGAAGTCCCGGAACGCGCTGTCCTACGAGCTGCGCGATGCCTTCTACGGCGCGCTGCGCCAGGCCGAGGCCGACCCGGACGTCGACGTGGTGATCCTGACGGGCGCCGACCCGGTGTTCTGCGCCGGTCTGGACCTCAAGGAACTCGGCGAAGGCGCGGACCTGCCGGACATCTCGCCGAAGTGGCCCAACATGACCAAGCCCGTCATCGGCGCCATCAACGGCGCAGCCGTCACTGGCGGCCTGGAACTGGCGCTGTACTGCGACATCCTGATCGCCTCGGAGAACGCCAAGTTCGCCGACACCCACGCCCGCGTCGGACTGCTGCCGACCTGGGGCCTGAGTGTGCGGCTGCCGCAGAAGGCCGGTGTCGGCCTGGCCCGCCGGATGAGCCTGACCGGCGATTACCTGTCGGCGACCGAGGCGCTGCGCGCCGGGCTGGTCACCGAGGTGGTACCGCACGACGAGCTACTCCCGACCGCGCGGCGCGTCGCCGCCTCGATCGTCGGCAACAACCAGAACGCCGTGCGCGCGCTGCTGGACTCGTACCACAAGATCGACGGCTCGCAGACCGACGCCGGGCTGTGGATCGAAGCCGCGTCAGCCCGGGCCTGGAACAGCGCAGTAGGCAACGACATCGCCGCCAACCGCGACGCCGTCATGGCGCGTGGCCGCACCCAGGTCTAGTCAATCTCCCGCGAGCGGCCGTGTCTGTACGCCGACACGCCGCTCCAGCTGTACAAGAACGTCCCGCTCACCGGCGATGAGCGGGACGTTCTTGTACGGGAACCACGGCGTGTCGGGTGCAGACACGGCCGCTCTCGAGAGGTGGGGGACGACGCCTTCGGGCGACCTGCTCACGCCCAGCGGCCGGACAACGCGCGCCAGCCGACGAAGACGAGTCGCAACACCAGGAACGTGCTCAGCCCGGACCAGATGCCGGCCAGCCCCCAGCCGAACGCCAGCGACAGCCAGATCAGCGGCAGGAAGCCGACGAGTCCGCTGATCAGCGTGGCGTTGCGCATGAACTTCGCGTCACCGGCACCGAGCAGCACCCCGTCGAGCGCGAAAACGACTCCGGCGATGGGCAATTGGGCCACCATGAACCACCACGGGATGCCGATCTGGTCCCGCACCGCATGGTCGGCGGTGAACACTGCCGGCAGCACACCGGAGCCCACTGCGAACACCGCCGCCAGCACCGTCGCCGCGGCGGCCGAATAGACCGTCACCCGCCGCGCCACCGTCTTGGCATGCGCCGGCTCCCCCGCCCCGAGGGCCGCGCCGACGAGTGACTGCGCCGCGATGGCCAGCGAATCCAGCACCAGCGCAAGGAAATTCCACAGCTGCAGCACCACCTGGTGGGCGGCGACGGCGGCCGCACCGAACCGGGCCGCGACCGCGCCGGCAGACAGGAAACACACCTGGAAGGCCAGGGACCGCAGCACCAGGTCGCGGCCCATGGTCAGTTGCGCGCGCAGCACGTCGCGCCGCAGGCGCAGCGAAACCCGTTCGGACAGCAGGGCATACCCGAACAACGCCGCGGCGATCCACTGCCCCACGAGGTTCGCAACCGCCGAACCGGTCAGGCCCAGCCGCGGCAGTCCCAACCACCCGAAGACCAGCATCGGACACAGCACCGCTGAAATACCCACGCCGACAAGCACATACCGCAGCGGCCGGACGGTGTCCTGCACTCCCCGCAACCAGCCGTTGCCGGCCATGGACATCAGGATCGCGGGTACGGCCAGGATCGCGACGCGCAGCCACGGCAGCGCGGTCTCGGCGATGCCGCCCCGAGACCCGGCGATGGCCGTCAGCAGAAAGGGCGCCAGCGCCTGCACGACCACGACGATCAGCACGCCCAGGGCGAGCGCCAGCCACGTGGCCTGCACGCCCTCCCCGACCGCACCGGCGCGGTCACCGGCGCCGAAGCTCCGGGCCGACCGCGACGTCGTGCCGTACGACAGGAACGTCAGCTGCGACCCGACGAGGCTGAGGATCAGGCCGCCGACCGCCAGACCTGCCAAGGGCAGTGCGCCGAGCCTGCCGACGACCGCGGTGTCCAGCAGGAGGTAGATCGGTTCGGCGGCGAGCACCCCGAGGGCGGGAAAAGCGAGTCCCGCGATGCGACGACCGGTGACCTCGGTGGTCATGACGCGCACGCTCGCCGGCCACGAGCGGCACGAATGTGCACACCAAACACGGCGTGTCGGCGTACAGACACGGCCGCTCGCGGGGAGGGGGCTGACACGGGGAAGGGCAAGAGCACGGGGAGGGGGATCAAGAGAGGGCGGCGACGAGGGCCGCGACGACGTCGCCGGCGGTTCCGGTCGGCGAGTAGCCCGCCGCGAACCGGTGGCCGCCGCCGCCGAACGAGCTCGCCAGCACCGACACGTCGACCTCGGTCTTGGCCCGCAGGGACACCGACCACTGCCCCGGCTCGATCTCTTTGAGCACCGCGGCCACCTCGGCCTCGGATGTGGTGCGCACGATGTCGACGATGCTCTCGACCTCTTCCGATCGCGCCGCCGCGTACTCCTGGTGCGACACCACGGCGTACACCAGACCCTTGCCGCCGGCGGCCTCGGGCACCAGGCACGCCGTCGACAGCACGCGGGACAGCATGGGCAGCCACGAGTAGGGATGCGTGTCGAGCAGGGCGCGGCTGACGGCGGCGTTGTCGACGCCGATGTCGAGCAGCCGCGCCGCGAGCCGGTACGCGCGGGCGCTGGCCCACCGGAACGAGCCGGTGTCGGTGGTCAGGCCGGCGTACAGGCAGTGCGCCACCGGCAGTTCGATCGGCTTGCCCCAGGCGTCCAGCAGCTCGGCCACCAGCATGGTGGTCGAATCTGCCGACGGGTCAACGTAATTCGCGGTGCCGAACAACCGGTTCGAGGCGTGGTGATCGATCACCAGCACCTGCCGTCCGGGATCGGCCAGCTTGGCCAGCGACCCCAGCCGGTTCACACTCGGGATGTCGACGGTGACCACCAGGTCGGCGTCCGGACGCATCTGGTCCGGCGGCACCAGCAGGTGCCCACCGGGCAGCGTCTGCAGCGATTCCGGCACGGTCGCCGGGGCGGCAAAGCCGACCTGCACGTCCTTACCGGCCTCGCTGAGCACCAATGCGAGCGCGAGGCCCGCCCCGATGGTGTCGGCGTCGGGGTAGACGTGGGCAACCACGCTCACGCTCTCGACCGCACCGAGCAGATCAGCCGCACCGCGCGCGTCAACCCGCGCGCCGTGCGGCCGAATCTCAGTCGTCGGTTCGATCGCGGTCACCTGCATCCTCGGAATCGCTGTCCCCCACCACACGGTACGGATCGGCGTCACCGGCGTGCGTGGCACCTTCCCGGATCCGGGCCACGTCCGCGTCGGCGGCGCGGGCCCGGGCCAGCAGCTCTTCCATCTTCAGAGCCGCATCCGGCACGGTGTCGCGCTCGAAAGTCAGCGTGGGCGTGAACCGAACCCCGGTTCCCGCACCGACTTTCGAGCGCAACGCGCCCTTGGCCTTCTCCAGGGCAGCCGCGACACCGGCGTAGTCCGGCTCCTCGTCGAGGCTGGTCCCGATCACGGTGTAGTACAGCGTCGCGTCGTGCAGATCACCGGTCATCTTGGCATCGGTGATCGTCACGCCGTCGAGCCGCGGATCCTTGATCTCGTACTCGATCGCCGAGGCGACGATCGTCGAAATGCGCTTGGCCAATCGCTTGGCGCGTGCTGGATCCGCCACCTAGGTACGAGCCTTCTCGACGAGTTCGTACGTCTCGATGACGTCGCCTTCCTTGATGTCGTTGTAGGTCAGCGTCAGACCGCATTCGTAACCTTCGCGCACCTCGGTGGCGTCGTCCTTCTCGCGCTTGAGCGAAGACACCGTGAGGTTCTCGGCGATGACGATGTTGTCGCGCAGCAGGCGGGCCTTGGCGTTACGCCGCATGATGCCCGACTGCACGAGGCAACCAGCGATGTTGCCGACCTTCGACGACCGGAAGATGGCGCGGATCTCGGCGCGGCCGAGCTCCTTCTCCTCGTAGACCGGCTTGAGCATGCCCTTGAGCGCGCTCTCGATCTCGTCGATGGCCTGGTAGATCACCGAGTAGTACCGGATCTCCACGCCCTCGCGGTTCGCCAGCTCCGTCGCCTTGCCCTCGGCGCGGACGTTGAAGCCGATGATGATCGCATCCGACGCCGACGCCAGGTTGACGTTGGTCTCGGTGACGCCACCGACACCGCGGTCGATGACGCGCAGTTCCACCTCGTCGTCGATCTGGATGCCCATCAAGGCCTCCTCGAGCGCCTCGACGGTGCCCGAGTTGTCGCCCTTCAGGATCAGGTTCAGCTGGCTGGTTTCCTTCAGCGCCGAATCCAGGTCTTCCAGGCTGATGCGCTTGCGCGAACGTGCGGCCAGCGCATTGCGCTTACGCGCGCTGCGCCGGTCGGCGATCTGCCGGGCGATGCGGTCTTCGTCGACGACCAGGAAGTTGTCGCCGGCGCCGGGCACCGAGGTGAAACCGATGACCTGGACCGGACGCGACGGGAACGCCTCTTCGACGTCCTCGCCGTGCTCGTCGACCATGCGGCGGACGCGGCCGTAGGCGTCACCGGCGACCACCGAGTCACCGACGCGCAGCGTGCCGCGCTGCACCAGCACCGTGGCGACCGGGCCGCGACCGCGGTCCAGGTGCGCCTCGATGGCCACACCCTGGGCCTCCATGTCGGGGTTGGCCCGCAGGTCCAGCGAAGCGTCCGCCGTCAGCAGCACGGCTTCGAGCAGACCGTCGATGTTGGTGCCCTGCTTGGCCGAGATGTCCACGAACATGGTGTCGCCGCCGTAATCCTCGGCCACCAGGTTGTACTCGGTCAGCTGCGCCCGGATCTTCTGCGGATCCGCGCCTTCCTTGTCGATCTTGTTGACCGCCACCACGATCGGCACATCAGCGGCCTGAGCGTGGTTGATGGCCTCCACCGTCTGCGGCATGACGCCGTCGTCGGCGGCGACCACGAGGATCGCGATGTCGGTGGCCTTGGCACCACGGGCACGCATGGCGGTGAACGCCTCGTGACCCGGGGTGTCGATGAACGTCACCAGACGCTCGTTGCCGTCCAGCTCGGTCAGCACCTGGTAGGCGCCGATGTGCTGGGTGATGCCACCGGCTTCGCCCTCACGGACGTTCGCCTTACGGATCGTGTCGAGCAGTCGTGTCTTACCGTGGTCGACGTGGCCCATGACGGTGACCACCGGGGGCCGGCTGGCCAGGTCGTCCTCGTCGCCGGCGTCCTCGCCGTAGGTCAGGTCGAACGACTCGAGCAGCTCGCGGTCCTCGTCCTCCGGGGACACGACCTGCACGACGTAGTTCATCTCGCTGCCCAGCAGCTCGAGGGTGTCGTCACCCACCGACTGGGTGGCGGTCACCATCTCGCCCAGGTTGAACAGCGCCTGCACCAGCGAAGCCGGGTTGGCGTTGATCTTCTCGGCGAAGTCGCTCAGCGACGCACCGCGAGCGAGGCGGATGACCTCGCCGTTGCCGTGCGGCAACCGCACGCCACCGACGATCGGGGCCTGCATGTTCTCGTATTCGGCGCGTTTTGCGCGCTTCGACTTACGGCCACGACGGGGTGCGCCACCGGGACGCCCGAAGGCACCCGCGGCACCGCCGCGCTGACCCGGACGACCGCCGCCACCGGGGCCACCGCCACCGGGAGCACCGCCACCACCGGGACGGCCACGGAAGCCACCACCGGCACCGGCACCTGCGCCACCACCGGCGCCACCGCCGCGGTAGTTACCGCCGCCACCGGCACCGCCGGGACGAGGGCCACCACCGGGACGCGGACCGCCACCGGGGCCGGGACGCGGACCACCCGGACGACCGACGGCACCCGGACGGGCACCTGGCGGACGCGGGGGCATGTTGCCGGGCGTGACACCCGGACGCGGGCCACCGCCCGGACGGGGACCACCGGCGCCGGGGCCCGGACGCGGGCCACCGGGACCGGGAGCCGGACGCGGGGCCGGGCGTTCGACCGGCTGCTGGGATGAGAACGGGTTGTTGCCGACGCGCGGAGCCCGCGGGGCCGGCTTGGGTGCGCCGGGTCGCGGACCCGGGGTTGCACCCGGGGTGGCCGGACGCGGCTGGGCCGGAGCCGCCGGGGCGGCCGACGCTGCCGGCGCGGCAGGAGCCGGGGCCTGGGGCTGCGGAGCCGCGGGCCGGGGTGCGCCGGGCTTGGGTCCACCGGGGGTCGGAGCTGCCGGTGCGGGCGCTGCGGGTGCCGGAGCAGCCGCGGCCGGGGCCGGGGCTGCAGGCGCGGCAGGTGCCGCTGCGGGGGCCGGCTTGGGGGCGCCGGGCTTCGGGGCGCCCGACGGCTTGGCGGCCGCGGGGGCGGCCGGTGCCTCGGACTTGGCGGGCTTGCCGCCGCCGAAGGCTTCACGCAACCGGCGTGCGACGGGCGCCTCCACTGTGGAGGACGCAGATTTCACGAATTCGCCCTGTTCGCTCAGTCGGGCGAGCACTTCCTTGCTGGTGACACCGAGTTCTTTTGCCAACTCGTGTACGCGTGCCTTACCTGCTGCCACTTCTCTCCTCGTCGTGAGGCGTCAGCGGTGGGTAGGCCGCGCCTCGGTTTAGCTATGACGCATGGTCATCGGGACTTCACGGTGTGCTCATGTTCTTCGCTACCTGTTCTCTTGCTGTGGCGTTCCGGGTCCGTCAGGCGGGTAAGGCACTGAAGAACTCTTCGACCGCAGAGGTGTCCGGCGAACCGGTGATGCGCAACGCTCGGGCGAATGCTCGCCGCCGAACTGCCGCGTCGAGGCACTGCTGAACCGGGTGCAACCACGCACCCCGACCCGGCAGGTTACCCGCTGAATCGACCGAGACGACGCATTTACCGTCCCCGTCGCGTACAGCTGCCACTCGAAGCAAGTCGACGGCCAGCTCTCGTTTCCGGCAGCCGATGCAGGTACGCACCGGAGCTGTCGGAGTCTCGCGCTGGATCACAGTGCAGTCTACCGTCTCGGGGCCCTTGGACTTCAATCGCGGTCGCGGCCCCGACACGCCGCCGGTAACTGCGGGTTTTGGCCTCAGCGGTCGCGGCCGGCACCGTGGCCGGTCGGCCGGCCGCCGGCGTCTGCCCCCTGACCGTCGGCGTCGCTACGGATGTCGATGCGCCACCCGGTGAGACGCGCCGCCAGGCGGGCGTTCTGGCCCTCCTTGCCGATCGCCAGCGACAGCTGGAAATCGGGCACCACGACCCGCGCTGCGCGCTGCGCCTCGTCGATCACGGTCACCGACACGACCTTGGCCGGCGACAGGGCGTTGGCGACGAACTTCGCCGGGTCCTCGTCGTAGTCGATGATGTCGATCTTCTCGCCCGAGAGCTCGCTCATCACGTTGCGCACGCGCTGACCCATCGGGCCGATGCAGGCGCCCTTGGCGTTCAGTCCCGGCACGCGCGACGCGACCGCGATCTTGGACCGGTGGCCGGCCTCACGCGCCACCGCGACGATCTCGACCGACTCGTCGGCGATCTCGGGGACCTCCAGCGAGAAGAGCTTGCGCACCAGGTTCGGGTGGGTCCGCGACAGCGTGATGACGGGTTCGCGGGCGCCGCGGGTGACCCCGACGACGTAGCAGCGCACCCGGTCGCCGTGCACGTAGCTCTCCCCCGGCACCTGCTCGGCGGCCGGGATCACGCCTTCGGAGCCCTTGGCCTCGGTGCCGACCCGCACCACCACGAGGCCGCGGGCGTTGGCCCGCGCGTCGCGCTGGATGACGCCGGCGACGATGTCGCCCTCACGCGCCGAGAACTCGCCGTAGTTCTTCTCGTTCTCCGCATCGCGCAACCGCTGCAGGATCACCTGACGCGCGGTGGTCGCCGCGATCCGGCCGAATCCCTCGGGGGTGTCGTCCCACTCGTGGATGACGGTCCCGTCGGTGTCGGTCTGGCGGGCGATCACCCGCACGATGCCCGACTTGCGGTCGATGTCGATGTACGCGTCGGGCTCGTGCCCTTCGGTGTGCCGGTACGCGGTCAGCAGCGCCGTCTTGATCGTGTCGACGACGACGTCGACGCTGATTCCCTTGTCCGCCTCGATGGCATGCAGTGCCGCCATGTCGATATTCATCCGTCGGCCCCCTCTCCGGTCATACCCGCCAGCTCCAGTTCCCGGCGATTGGGTGGTGAAAATTCAACCTGTACAACAGCTTTCGTAATGTCCGCGAGCGCGACGGTCTGCACCGACAGCACCCCACGGTTGGCGACGACCAGTTGGATCGCGCTGCCGTCGTGCTCGCCCAGCCGGCCCGTCAGCGACGTGCCGTCGGCCAGGGTCAGCTCGACCTTGCGACCACGGGCGCGGCGGTAGTGCCGCTCCGCGGTCAGCGGGCGCTCCACGCCGGGCGAGGTGACCTCCAGCACATACGGCTCGGAATCGGCGGTCACCTGGTCCAGCAGCTCGGATGCGAGGCGGGAAAGGTCGGCGACGGCGTCGAGGTCCAGACCCGAGTCGCCGTCGGCCACCACGACGATGCGCGGGGGCCGCGCAGCAGCGTCCACCCGCACATCTTCGATGTCGTATCCGGCGTCCGCAAAAGCACTGCTGAGCAGCTCAAGCACTTGGCCTGTGGTCGGTAACCGACTGGGTGGCAGCGGTCGTTCCGGCGTGTCCCGGGCCACGGCGAGCTCCTCATCTTGAGTTGTGCGGACAGGGCCCCCAGAAGGGTGAACCCGGTACCAACGATACGCCAGCAGCGCATGGCCGAATGGCAATCGCGATCGCGGCACCGGAGAACATCCGGCGCCGCGGTGCCCGGCAGCCGGTGTCCGCAATGGCAGGATGTGGATGTGCCGCACACCGAAACCACCGTCAGCCGACGGCGTGTCCTGTTGGGCACGGCGGCTCTGGCGCTGCTCGGCGGCGCGGCGTCGGCCTGCGGGTCGGCACCGCAGCGCGATCCCGCCCTCGACATCCTGACCGCCGAACTCGACCGGGCCCGTCGCGACAGCCGACTGGCCGCGTCCGCCGCCACCGGCGTACCGCCGCAACTGGCGCCGGCGCTGACGGCCGTCGCGGCACTCCGGGACGCGCACGCCCGCGCGCTGTCCGAGGAACTGACCCGGATGGGCAACCCGCCGTCAGCCGCGCCGTCGTCCACCACCGAGACCTCCGCCGCCGCGTCGCCGACGCCTGGCGCCACCCCGCCGCCGGCACCCCCGACACCTCAGGAAGTCGTGGCAGCGCTGGAACAGGCCGCCGACAGCGCGGGCCGCGCCGGCGCCGGCCAATCGGGTTACCGGGCCGGGCTGCTGGCCTCGATCGCCGCCGCCTGCACCGCGGCGCACACCGTCACCCTCGCCGGACAGGCCGCGCCATGACCAGCCCGCAACCCACCCCGACCCGCCCGGGCAGCGCTGCCGACGCCGCGCTGTACGACGCGATCGCCACCGAACACGGCACCATCTACGGCTACGGCCTGGTGTCCGCGCACACCACACCCGACGTCAACGATCTGGTGGCCGAGGCCATGGCCAAGCACCGCGCCAACCGTGAAGCCGGCATCACCGCGCTGGCCGGACGGTCGGTGCCGGCTCCGCTGCCGGCCGCGGGCTATCAGCTCCCCATCGACGCGAACAATCCGGCGGACGCGAGCAAGCTGGCGCTGCAGATGGAAGAGGAGACCGCCGTCGCGTGGCGCGCCGTGGCCGAGCAGGCCACCACCACCGAGGACCGGACGCTGGCCGTCAAGGCCCTCACCGACTGCGCGGTGCTGGCCGCCCGGTGGCGCGCGGCCCTCGGCATGACGCCGGCCGTCGTGGCGTTCCCCGGCGGCGCCGAGCAGTCTTAGCCGTCAACGCCGCGGATCGCAGTCAGCTGGTGACCGCGATCCGCGGCACAACGAGGCCTACCCCGCCAGCGCGGCCGTGATCGCCGCCGCGGCGCCGTCGACCGGAACCTCGGTCTTCTCGCCGGTGAACCGGTTGCGCAGCTCGACGGTGCCGTCGGCCCAGCCCCGGCCGACCACGACGATCCACGGCACACCCAGCAGCTCGGCGTCCTTGAACTTCACGCCCGGCGACGAGGTGCGGTCGTCGAGCAGCACGTCGAGGCCGAGACGGTCGAGTTCGCCGGCCAGCTCGGTCGCACCGGTGCGGGCTTCGGCGTCCTTGTTGGCGATGACCAGGTGCAGATCGAACGGCGACACCGACGACGGCCAGCGCAGACCGAGCTCGTCGTGGTGCTGCTCGGCGATCACCGCGACCATGCGCGAGACACCGATACCGTAGGAGCCCATGGTCAGCCGCACCGGCTTGCCGTTCTCGCCGAGGACATCGGCGCTGAACGCATCGGTGTACTTGCGGCCCAGCTGGAAGACGTGCCCGATCTCGATGCCACGCGCCGACACCAGCGGCCCGGCGCCGTCGGGCGAGGGGTCACCGTCGCGGACGTCGGCGGCCTCGATGGTGCCGTCGGCGACGAAGTCGCGGCCGGCCACCATGCCGACGATGTGCTTGTTGGGCGCGTCAGCGCCGGTGATCCACGACGAACCGTCGACGATGCGCGGGTCCACCAGGAATCGAATGCCGTTCTCCAGCAAGGCTTTCGGACCCACGTAGCCCTTCACGAGGAACGGGTTGGCGGCGAAGTCGGCGTCGTCGAGCAGCGCGTACTCGGCGGGCTCGAGCGCCGCGGCCAGGCGCTTTTCGTCGATCTCACGGTCGCCGGGCACGCCGATGCCCAGCAGTTCCCACTCGCCGCCCGGCTGGCGCACCTTCAGCAGCACGTTCTTCAATGTGTCGGCGGCGGTGATCTCGCGGCCGAGGTCAACGGTGTTGGCCCACTCGACCAGGGTGGCGATGGTCGGGGCGTCCGGCGTGTCGTAGACGACGGCCTCGGGCTGGCCCTCGATCGGCAGCGAATCGGGCACCGCGGTGACGACGGCTTCGACGTTGGCCGCGTAGCCGGACTGCAGGCAGCGCACGAAGGTGTCCTCACCGACCTCGCTCTCGGCCAGGAACTCCTCGGAGGCACTGCCCCCCATGGCGCCCGACACCGCGGACACGATGACGTACTTGACCGCCAGCCGGTCGAAGATGCGCTGGTAGGCCTCGCGGTGGGCGTGGTAGGCGTCCTTGAGTCCGCTGTCGTCGATGTCGAACGAGTACGAGTCCTTCATGATGAACTCGCGGCCACGGAGGATGCCGGCACGCGGGCGGGCCTCGTCGCGGTACTTGGTCTGGATTTGGTACAGCCGCAGCGGGAAGTCCTTGTATGACGAGTACTCACCCTTGACCGTCAGGGTGAACATCTCCTCGTGGGTGGGCCCCAGCAGGTAGTCGTTCTTGCGGCGGTCCTGCAGGCGAAACAGGTTGTCGCCGTACTCGGTCCAGCGGTCGGTGGCCTCGTAGGGGGCCCGCGGCAGCAGCGCCGGGAAGAGGATCTCCTGTGCGCCGATGGCGTTCATCTCGCTGCGGATGACGTCCTCGATCTTGCGCAGCACCTTCAGGCCCAGTGGCAGCCAGCTGTACAGGCCGGGCGCGATCGGGCGGACGTAGCCGGCCCGGATCAGCAGCTTGTGGCTCGGCACTTCGGCGTCGGCGGGGTCGTCGCGCAGCGTGCGCAGGAACAGCTCGGACATGCGGGTGATCACGGGTGGCCAGCTTAATCGCGGCCCTGCCAGGTGCAGACACACACCTCATTGCCTTCGGCGTCGGCGAGCACCCAGAACGCGGGTGCCGCCCGATCACTGAGCAGCACCCCGCCCGCCGCCAGTGCCGCCGCGATGCGTGCGGACGCCCGGTCGTGCGGGACGTCGACGTCGAGGTGAATGCGGTTGCGTTGCGGCCGTGGCACATCCATCTGCTGGAACCACAGGGCGGGGCCACGGCCGGCGGGATCGACGAGTCCCCCGCTCAGATCCGACGGCCCCGCTTCGTCGACGTAGCCGGTGACGGCCTTCCAGAACGGGCGCACCGCGGGGATGTCCATGGCGTCGATCGCGATCTCGATCGCCTGTACCGCGACGTCGCCCGGCGTGGTCGCCGCGCCGCGCTCGGCGAGTGATTCAGAGATGCGGCGTGCCAGCGCGATGTCGTGCGCGGTGACCCCGTCGGCCGAGCGCAGCCGCATGACGATCCGGTCGGCGCGAACGTCGACCGTCAAGTGGCCCTGCGCCTCTGGGCCGGTCTCCTCGACCACCGCGGCCGCGAGCGCCGCCGCCGCGCCCAAGCCAACCACCGGCACCTCCGTGTAGACGGCACCGAGCACCAGGCGCCACCCCAGCGGATTTACCGCATCCGAAATCTCCTGCCGCAGCATCATGATTCGGCCCCCGCGACCATGTCGAACCCCCCTGGCGGTCATGCCTCATGCATAGCACTGCGGCGCGTCCGACGTGCTCAGAGCAGTGCTTTGTTCACCACCTGCTCGTATGCGGTCTTGTCCGCCACGCTGACCGTCGGGCCGAACTGCAGGACGATGTTCATCGCCTGGAACGTGCCCGGCGTCGCTCCCGCATACCCTTCGGCAGCGCCGGTCGTGGAGAACACCAGCACCGTCACGGTGTCGGTCTCGATGGCCTCGATGCACTTGATGTCGGGGCATTTCTGCTTGGCCACATCCCGCGGGTGGGCCACCGGCAGTCCCGCGGCACCCATGTCCCGCACCACGGCCTGCGCGGTGACGGTGTTGAGGATCGGGGCGCCCGTCAGCGCACCGGCCTGTGGCCCGGGAGCCGGCGGGCGCTGGCACCCGGTGATCACCGTCGCGGCGAGCACAGCCGCCACGATCACAGCTCGGGCTCGCATTGCAGTCATGCACCATCAATAGCAGCGCAACCTGGAGCGCGGGCCACCGGGCGACGAAGCAGACGGCCCTTACAGCGTCGGGACGGCGTGCGAGCCGGCCGGTGCCGCGGCTCCCGGCGTGCGCAGCTTGCCTGCCACCCACGGAAGCGAATCCGCGAAGGCCTCGTTGGCGAAGCCCCAGTCGTGCAGGCCGAGCAGGGCCCGGATGTCGGCGTTGATGCCGTGCTGCTGGGCGATTTCGCACAAGGTGCCGGCCGCGATGTCCTGGCCCTCCGGATTCGCGCGCGCATCGCGCGGCACACCGGGGCCGGGTGCGTGGCAGGCCGCGACGGTGCCGGGGATCTCGAACAACCCGGAGATGCCGTGGTACCGGCCGTACTGCCGCATCACGGTGCTCGGATCGAACTCGGCCCATTTGGCCGCGTCACCCCCGTAGAGCTTGGCGATGGTCTGGTCCTTGCTGCCGATGTTCGGGCTCAGGTCCCCGGCGATGTCGACGAACGCGCTGAACAGGTTGGGGTGGCGCGTCGTGAGCTGGACCGCGCAGGTGCCGCCCATGGACCAGCCGACGATGCCCCACTTCTCCGGCTCGGGACTGACGCCGAAGTTCGAGATGAGATACGGAACGACCTCTTTGGTCAGGTGGACCGACGAATTGCCGTGGCTGCCGTTGACGCATTCGGTGTCGTTGTTGAACGAGCCGGTGGCGTCGGCGAAGACGAACACCGGCGCCTCACCGCCGTGCGCCGCCGCATAGTTGTCGATCGTGGCCTTGGCGTTGCCGGCCCAGATCCAGTCCGCCGGGGTGTTCAGCTGCGAGCCGATCATCATGACCGTCGGCAGCTGCGGCGGCGGATTGCTCGCGAACCATGCCGGTGGCAGGTAGACGAGTTCGGCGCGGTGCGTGAAGTTCGATTCCTGCGAGGTGGTCACGATGGGCACCACGACACCGCGCGGCGGCCGGATGCCTTTGAGCTGCATGGCCGTGACCGTCCAGCGGTCCACCTCGTCGGGCACCTTGCCGACGGTGAACTTGTGCCACGCCACGTACGCGGTCGGGAAGTACCCGACCCAGACATTCATCATCAGCAGCGCGCAGAGTGCGCACAGGGGCACCGCGAGCAGGGCCACCCCGCGGCGCCGCCAGGGGGATCCGCGCCAGCCGAGGATCAGGACCGTGGCGGCGAACCCGCCGAGCGCCGTCCAGATCCACAGCAGTACCGGGGCCGGGTCGCCGGCGATACCGAGGGAAGTGATGTACCAGTACAAGCCGGCCGCGCAGGCGACGCCGACCGCGATTGCCCACGGCAGCCGGCTGATGCTCCACTGCCGCGACCGTCGCCCGACTGCACAGCACAGCGCCGCGAAAGTCAGTAGCTGGATCAGAAACGGAAGCCACCCATTCGTCAGCGACGCATGGGTGACGAACGAAGGCACGCCGATCCTCCAGGAAGCTACGTCGAGATCGAGCTACAGCTCGCCGGCGTCCAGCGCTTCCTTGGTGTCCTGCGCCGCCGCAACCTCGTCGGCGGTGTAGGTGATGAACAGCGACACCACGCCGACGATCACCGCCACCGCGGCAACCCAGAGCAGGCCGTAGGTGTAACCGTGGTCGAGGGCCGTGTGCTGCGCGGCGTTCATCTTGGCGACCGGACCGGTGGTCCCGCCGAGGTACAGCGTGCGCGACGTGATGACGGCCTGGATGACGGCCAGCACGACCGGCCCACCCAGGTTCTGCAGCATCAGCGCGATGGCCGACAGCGGGCCGATGTCGCTCAGCGCGACGCCGGCGATGGCCGAGACGGTCAGCGGCACCACGATCATGCCGATACCGAAACCACCGACGGTGATCGGGATGACGAGGTTCGGGAAGTACGGGATACCGCCGTTGAGGGTGGAGCCGTAGATCATCGCGGCGAGCACCAGGATGCCGCCGGCGATCACCAGCACGCGCGGCGAGAACATCGCCACCAGCTGCGACGACAGGCCCAGACCGATGCCGAGCGCGATGACGAACGGGATGAAGCCGATGCCGGCCTTCAGCGCGCTGTAGCCCATGATGTCCTGCACGTACAGGCCGATCAGGACGGTCAGCGTGAACATCACGCCACCGGCGAGGAAGACCGCGGCGAAGGTGGCCACGCGGTTGCGGTCCCGGAACAGGCTGAACGGCACGACGGGGTGCTCGGCGCTGCGCTCGACGAACAGGAACGCCAGGAACAGCACGGCCGCCGCGGCGCCGGAGCCCAGCGTCAGCGGGGACAGCCAGCCCTTCTCCGGGCCCATCGAGAAGCCGAACACCGCCGCGGTGCAGGCCAGGGTCGCCAGGATGGCGCCGGCCGCGTCGAGCTTCATGCGCTCGCGGGACGTCTCGGTCAGGGTGGTGCGGGCCAGGTAGATCATGACCAGGCCGATCGGCACGTTCACCAGGAACGCGTAGCGCCACGAGAACACCGTCAGCGCGCCGCCGACGACGAGGCCCATCACCGAGCCGACGCCGGTCATCGCCGCGAAGATCGCGGTGGCGGCGTTGCGGGCGGGGCCCTTCGGGAAGGTGGTGGCGACGAGCGCCAGGCCGGTCGGCGAGGCGATGGCCGAACCGACACCCTGCAGCAGCCGGGCGATGACCAGGGTCGTCTCGTCCCACGCGACACCGCAGAGGATGGAAGCGATGGTGAAGAGCGCAACACCGACGATGAAGGTGCGCTTGCGGCCGATGGTGTCGCCGAGGCGGCCACCGAGCAGCATCAGACCACCGAACGTCAGCACATAAGCGGTGATCACCCAGCTGCGGCCGGCATCGGACAGCCCGAGCTCGTCCTGAATCTTAGGAAGGGCAACGATGGCGACGGTGCTGTCCATCGTGGCCAGCAGCTGCATGCCACCAATGGCGATGACCGCGGAAAGAAAGCGGGGGGACGGAAGCCAAGCTGGATACCAGCTCTTTCGTTCGTCCTCGGTCTGCCCCACGTGAATCGTGAGCGGTTCGCGGCGGCTGTGTGCCATGGCGGTGCGCTCAGCGTCGTTGAGAGCCGTCATGGAAAGCTACCTTACAGTAATCTTAAGATTTCTTTAACCCCGCGAAGGCCGCGACGTCCCCGATCACGATGATCGCGGGGGGTCGGATGCCCTCCGAACGGATGTCCTCCGCCGCGTCGGCAAGCGTGGTCTGCAGCGTCTGCTGTGCCGCCGTCGTCCCGTGTTGAACCACCAGCACCGGTGTTTCCGCAGGTCGGCCGCCTTGCAGCAGAACCTTCGCGAAAAGTTCGATGCGCTCGACGGCCATCAGCAGCACGATCGTGCCGCGCATCGCGGCCAGAGCGTCCCAATTCACTAACGATTCCGGGTGCCCGGGCGCGACGTGGCCGCTGACCACCACGAATTCGTGCGTCACAGCCCGGTGGGTGACGGGAACGCCGGCCAGGGCCGGAACCGCTATGGCGCTGGTCACACCGGGTACGACGGTGACCGGAATGCCGGCGTCGGCGCATGCCAGCACCTCTTCATAGCCGCGCGCGAAGACGAACGGGTCACCGCCTTTGAGCCGGACCACGAACTTGCCTTCCTTGGCCCGGTCGACCAGGACGGCGTTGATCGCGTCCTGGGCCATCGCCCGGCCGTACGGAATCTTGGCGGCGTCGATCACCTCGACGTGTGGGCCGAGTTCGGCGAGCAGCTCTTGCGGGGCCAGCCGGTCGGCCACCACGACGTCGGCGTGGGCCAGCAGCCGGCGGCCGCGGACGGTGATCAGCTCGGGGTCCCCCGGGCCGCCGCCGACGAGCGCCACACCGCGGTAGCTGTCGGGTTCGGCGGCGTCGCCGATGGCGCCGCGCTGCAGCGCCTCATGGATGGCCGTGCGCAGCGCCGCCGAGCGCCGGTGCTCACCGCCGGCCAGCACACCGACCGTCAGCCCGTCGTATTCGAAGGACGCCGGGGTCACCGCCGACCCTTCCTGGCCGGCGTCGGCGCGGACGCAGAAGATCCGGCGGCGGTCGGCCTCCGCGGCCACCGCGGCGTTGACGGCCTCGTCGTCGGTCGCGGCCAGGACGTACCAGGCGCCGTCGAGGTCGTCGGTCTGGAATTCCCGCGAGATGAGGGTGATGCCGGTGCCGTCGGGGTTGTCGACGAGTGCTTCGACCACCGGGGTGGCGGCGGGCGCCACGACGTGGACGTCGGCGCCGCTGGCGATCAGCAGCGGCAGGCGGCGCTGGGCGACGCTGCCGCCACCCACGACCACGACCTTCTTGCCGGACAGATGCAGCCCCACGAGGTAGGCATGCTGGGACGTCATTTTGCTCCTCGCGTGCGCAGTATCACTCGGCGAGTTTAGTTGCCGCCGATACGAACCGACGCACCGAGTGCGGATGCGCGGCCGGATGGGTGTGCAGGTAGCCCGCGTGCACGCCGCCGCGGACGGCCCCGTCGTGCACGGTCGCCTGCCCAGCGCCCCGGAAAACCCAAGCCGGTGGCTGCTGCTCGGTGAATTCGACTGTGGTTCGGTGAAATTCGTGGCCGGTGACGCGCTCCCCCGCGGCGTGCATGCTGGAGTCGACCGTCGCCACGGCATCGCGGTAGCCCAGGGTCAGCCGCTCGGTGAAGCGCGCCGAGCCGGGCAGCACACCACACATGGGGTGCCCGTCGAGGTCGTCGACCAGGTACGTGAGCCCGGCACACTCGGCATGCACCGGCGCGCCGGAGGCCGCCAGCGCGGCAATCTGTTCGCGGACAACGGCATTGGCCGACAGTTCCGCGGTGAACTGCTCGGGGAAACCACCGGGTATGACGAGCGCCTGCGTGCCGTCCGGCAGCGGGTCGGTCAGTGGGTCGAAGGCCACGACCTCGGCGCCGGCCATCTCGAGCAGCTCGGCATGCTCGGCGTACCCGAAACTGAAGGCCTTGCCGGCGGCGAGCGCGACGGTTGCGGCCGGACCGGACTCCAGCTCGGGAGCCCACTGCGGTTCAAGAGTGCCGGTCCCGGCACACCGGGCCACCGCCTCGGTGTCGACGTGGCGGGCGACGAGCTCGGTCATGACGTCGACGGCCTCGTGTGCCCGGCGGCCGTGTTCGACGGCGGTGACCAGACCGAGATGCCGCGACGGAATCTCCAGCCCGCTGTTGCGCGGGATGGCGCCGAACACCGGGACGCCCGCCTGTTCGCAGGCCTGGCGCAGGACCTCTTCGTGCCGCGGCGAGCCGACCTTGTTGAGGATCACCCCGGCAATCCGCACGGCTCGGTCGAACGTCGAAAAGCCGTGCAGCAGAGCGGCAATGCTCTGGCTCTGTCCCCGGGCATCGACGACCAGCACCACCGGCGCGCCGAGCAGCCCGGCGACGTGGGCGGTCGACCCGGGCGCCGGCGACATCGCCTGCTCGGTGATGCGGCCGTCGAACAGGCCCATGACGCCCTCGATGACGGTGACGTCGGCGCCCGCACTGCCGTGCCGGTAGAGCGGACCGATCAGGTCGGCGCCGACGAGGACCGGGTCCAGGTTGCGGCCCGGCCGGCCGGTGGCCAGCGCGTGATAGCCCGGATCGATGAAGTCGGGGCCGACCTTCGCGGCGCTCACCGTGTGGCCGGCGCGGCGCAGGGCACCCATCAGGCCGGTGGCCACGGTGGTCTTGCCGCTGCCCGACGCCGGCGCCGCGATCACGACCGCCGGGACGGGATTCGTGGTCACTTCGTCCCCGCGGGAGAACTCACCATTCGATGCCGCGCTGGCCCTTGCGGCCCGCGTCCATCGGGTGCTTGACCTTGGTCATCTCGGTCACCAGGTCGGCGGCGTCGAGGAGCTGCGGCGGGGCGTCCCGGCCGGTGATGACGACGTGTTGGGTGCCGGGGCGCTGGGTCAGCGTCCACACCACCTCATCGATGTCGAGCCAGCCCCACTTGAGCGGGTAGGTGAACTCGTCCAGTACGTAGAAGTCGTGCTGCTCGGCGGCCAGCCGCCGCGAGATCTCGGCCCAGCCTTCGACGGCCGCAGCGGCGTGGTCCTCGTCGGAGCCCTGCCGGCGCGTCCACGACCAGCCCGAGCCCATCTTGTGCCACTGCACCGGTCCCCCGATGCCCTGCTCGTCGTGCAGGCGGCCGAGCGTCTGGAATGCCGCTTCCTCGCCGACCTTCCACTTGGCGCTCTTGACGAACTGGAACACCGCGACGTCGAAGCCCTGGTTCCAGGCGCGCAGTGCCATCCCGAAGGCGGCAGTGGACTTTCCCTTGCCCGGGCCGGTGTGCACGGCCAGGATCGGCGCGTTGCGGCGCGCCCTGGTGGTCAGTCCGTCGTTGGGGACGACGAGCGGTTGTCCTTGTGGCATAACAGTTTCCTTACGCGGCGGCTTGCCCGGCCCGGACCACACGGGCCAGGTTGTCGGCGCGCAGCTGCGCCAGTTGCACGGCGGGCGCACCGAGCTGGCCGGCCAACTGCTGCGCCAATCCCAGTCGAATATAGGAGGTTTCGCAATCGACGACGACGGCGGCTGCGCCCTCGGCGACGAGGAGGCCGGCGGCGGTCCGGGTCCGGCCGAGTGGATCGGGGCCCCCCGTGGCGCGGCCGTCGGTCAGCACGACCACCAGCGGGCGACGGGCCCGGTCCCGGGTCTTCTCGCGCAGCACCACATCCCGCGCGGCCAGGAGCCCTTGCGCCAGCGGAGTTTTCCCGCCGGTGTCGAAACGGGCCAGGCGCCGGCTCGCGATGTGCACCGACGACGTCGGCGGCAACAGCAGGGCGGCCTCGGCGCCGCGGAAGGTGACGACGGCGACCTTGTCGCGGCGTTGGTAGGCATCACGCAGCAGGGACAGCGTCGCGCCGCTGACCGCGGACATGCGGTCCCGCGCGGCCATGGAGCCCGAGGCGTCGACCACGAAGATCACCAGATTGCCTTCGCGCCCTTCGCGAATCGCGTGGCGGACGTCGCTGGGGGCCACCTGCAGGCGCCCGGCCTGTGGCCTGCGGTCGGCCGCGGCGAGCAGCGTGCCGAACACATGCACGCCGTGTCCGGCCTGGGCGTCGTCGGTCGCCGAGATCGGGGTGCCGGTGCGGTTGCGCGCCCGCGACCGCCGGCCGGGAGCGCCCTCCCCGACGCCGGGCACCACCAGCGCCCGGGTCCGGAACGTCGCCGACGGCGGCGCGCTGGGCCGCGACGCGCTGCCGGGCCCGGCCGAGTTTCCTTGCGGCGCCGCCTCTTCCGAGCTGTCCGCGGAGATGCCGCCGCCCGGCGGATCGGGATCGGGTTCCGGCTCCGGCTCCGGCTGCGCTTCGGCTTCGGCCTGCGCCATGGCGTCGTCCAGCTGCTGCGGGTCCAGGCCCGGGTCGTCGAAGGGGTCGCGACGGCGCCGGTGCGGCAGCGCGAGTTCCGCGGCAACCCGGACGTCTTCCGCATCCACCGCGGACGCGCCGCGCCAGGCGGCGTGGGCGACGGCCGTGCGGGCCACCACCAGGTCGGCGCGCATGCCGTCGACGTCGAACGCCGCGCACAGCGCCGCGATCCGGCGCAACTCGTTGTCCGGCAACGACACCGACGCCACCGCGGCGCGGGCCTTGGCGATCCGGCCGGCCAGCTCGGCGTCATCGACGGCGTACCGCTCGGCGAAACCGGCCGGGTCGGCCTCGTAGGACATGCGGCGCCGGATCACCTCGACCCGGACGTCGACGTCCCGGGAGGCGTAGACGTCGACGGTCAATCCGAAACGGTCGAGCAGCTGCGGACGCAGCTCGCCCTCCTCCGGATTCATGGTGCCCACCAACATGAATCGGGCCTCGTGCGAATGCGAGACGCCATCACGCTCGATGTGCACGCGACCCATGGCGGCGGCATCCAGCAGCACGTCGACCAGGTGGTCGTGCAGCAGGTTCACCTCGTCGACGTACAGGACGCCGCCGTGCGCGCGGGCCAGCAGGCCCGGCGAGAAGGCGTGTTCGCCGTCCCGCAGCACCTTCTGCAGATCGATCGACCCGACCACGCGGTCCTCGGTCGCCCCGATCGGCAGCTCCACCAGTCGGGCGTCGGCGTCCACGGCGGCCAGTACCTCGGCCAGACCACGCACCGCGGTCGATTTCGCGGTGCCCTTCTCGCCGCGGATCAGCACGCCGCCGATATCGGGACGCACCGCACACAGGATGAGCGCCAGCCGGAGCTGGTCCTGGCCCACCAGCGCGCTGAACGGATAGGTCACTACTGCTGCCCCGCTCCCAGACCTGGTCTGATCATCGGCACATGCGGTATGCCGTCCTCCAGAAATTCCTCACCGTCGCGGACGAATCCGTGGCGGGCGTACATGTCCTCGAGATAGGTCTGGGCGTCGATCCGGCACGGGTAGGTACCGACCTCGGCCAGGGCCGCCTGCATCAACCGGGTGGTGTGTCCCTGCCCCCGGTCACTGCGTTTGGTACACACCCGGCCGATGCGGAACACCTTCTCACCGCCGGGATGTTCCTCCATCAGCCGCAGCGTCGAGATGACTTCTCCGTCAGGGCTTTCCAGCCAGAAGTGCCGGGTTTCCGCAAGCAGGTCGCGACCGTCGAGTTCGGGGTACGGGCACGCCTGCTCGACCACGAAGACCTCGACCCGCAACTTGAGCAGCTCGTAAAGCGTTGCGGCATCGAGATCCTTGGCCCAGCTGCGCCTCGGCGCGACCGTCATGCGCGATCAGGCCGGCTGGTCGAGCTTGAGCACCTTGGTCCCCCAGTCCCACACCTCGCGGTACAGCTTGGGTTCGCCGGACAGACTCACGCCCAGCGACGGCACCATCTCCTTGAGCTTGGGCAGCCAGGTCTGGTAGCGGTCGCCGAAGCAGCGCTCGAGCACCTCGATCATGGCCGGCACCGCGGTGGAGGCGCCCGGCGACGCACCGAGCAGACCGGCGATCCGGCCGTCCTCGGCGGTCAGGACCGTCGTGCCGAACTCCAGCACGCCACCGATGCCCTTGCGGCGAATCACCTGCACGCGCTGACCCGCGACATCCAGCTCCCAGTCGGAATCGACTGCGCTGGGGGCGAATTCGCGCAGCGAATCGACCCGCTCACCCTCGCTGAGGGCCAGCTGCTCGAGCAGGTACTTCACCAGGCCAAGCTCGGTGACGCCGACGCCGAGCATCGACGCGAGGTTGTTGGGCTTGACCGACAACGGCAGGTCGGTGATCGAGCCTTGCTTGAGGAACTTCGGCGACCAGCCGGCGAACGGTCCGAACAGCAGCCAGGACTGGCCGTTGATGATGCGGGTGTCCAAGTGCGGCACCGACATCGGCGGGGCGCCGACCGATGCCTGGCCGTACACCTTGGCCTGGTGCTTGACCGTCAGCGCCTGGTTGTCGGTGCGCAGGAACGCGCCGCCGACCGGGAAACCGCCGAAGCCCTTGGCCTCCGGGATGCCGGCCTTCTGCAGCAGGTGCAGCGCACCGCCACCGGCGCCGAGGAACACGAACTTGGCGTTGATCTTCTGCCGGTCACCGGTGCGCCGGTTCACGACGTTGAGCTTCCAGCTGCCGTCGGACTGCTTGCTGAGGTTGGTCACCTCGTGCCCGAACAGCGTCTCCATGCCGCGCTGCGCGGTGAACCCGATGAGCTGCTTGGACAGCGAACCGAAGTCGACGTCGGTGCCGTCGGTGGTCCAGTTCAGTGCGACCGGGTCACTGAAGTCGCGCTGCTCGGCCATGAACGGCAGCCGGCGGGCGAACTCGTCCTTGTCGTCGATGTACTCCATGGTGGAGAAGAGCGGGTTGGTCACCAGCGTCTCGCGACGCTTGCGCAGGTAGTCGATGTTGTCGGCACCGTGCACGAAGCTGACGTGCGGGATGGGGTTGAGGAAGCTCTTGACGTCCGGCAGCACCCCGTTCTCCACGGCGTACGCCCAGAACTGCCGCGTCACCTGGAACTGCTCGTTGACGGTGACGGCCTTCTTGATGTCGATGGTGCCGTCGGAGTTCTGCGGCGTGTAGTTGAGCTCGCACAGCGCCGAGTGGCCGGTGCCCGCGTTGTTCCACGGATCGCTGCTCTCGGCGGCGGCGCCGTCGAGGCGCTCGATCATGGTGATGGACCACTCCGGCTCGAGCAGCCGGATCAGTGCCCCGAGGGTGGCGCTCATGATCCCCGCGCCCACGAGGACGACGTCGGTCTGTGCGCTCCCAGCTACGTTTGCATTCGACACGTGATCGCTCGTCCTTCGCACTCGGGTTACCCGCCGGTATTGACGGATGCTCGGTGCTCAAGGTTATCGCGACCGGTTTCGCCGCTGACGCGCTATCTCCTCCCATCGACCATGATGTTCGTCGCAGTTAGGGTTGAGCACGTGACGCCGCAGGAGCCACAGGGACAACCCGAGTGGCAGCCGGACGTGCTGCCCGGGTACTGGCAGCAGACCATCGCACTGGGTCCCGACCCCGACGGCGAGGGCGACCTGGTCGCCACCGTCGTGCGGCGCGGTCAGCCGGCCCGGGCCGAGCACGCCGTGCTGGTGGTCCACGGCTACACCGACTACTTCTTCCACACCGAGCTCGCCGACCAGTTCGCCGCCCGCGGCATCGCGTTCTACGCCATCGACCTGCACAAATGCGGGCGCTCGCGGCGCCCCGGGCAGACCCCGCACTTCACCACCGATCTGGCGTCCTATTACGACGAACTCCGTCGGGCGCTGCAGCTCGTCGGCACGGACACCGCCGGCGCGCGGGTGTGCCTGTACGGCCACTCCGCCGGCGGACTGATCGCGACGCTGTTCACCGACCGCCTGCGCCGCGACGGCGCGCTGGCGGCGCACCGGGTGACGGGCCTGATCCTCAACAGCCCGTTCTTCGATCTGCACGGGCCGGCCGCGCTGCGCTCGGCGCCGGTGTCCGGCACGCTGCGGGCCCTGGCCCGGTTCCGCAAACTGGCGGTGATCCGCAAACCGACCGAGGGCGGCTACGGCACGAGCCTGCACCGCGACCACGGCGGCGAGTTCGACTACAACCTGGACTGGAAACCGTTGGGCGGCTTCCCGGTCACCGTCGGCTGGATCAACGCCATCCGCCGGGGACAGCTGCAGCTGCATCGCGGCCTCGACGTCGGGGTGCCGAACCTGATCCTGCGGTCGGACCACACCGTCGCCGAGACCACGACCGCCGCCGGCATGGAGCGCGGCGACGCGGTGCTGGACGTCAGCCAGATCGCCCGCTGGGCGGGGTGCGTCGGCAACCGCAGCACCATCGTCCCGGTCACCGACGCCAAACACGACGTGTTCCTGTCACTGCCGGAGCCGCGTGCCGTCGCGTTCGGCGAACTGAACCACTGGCTGGATTGGTATCTCCCCCAAGCGGTCTCCCGCACCACCCAACACGAACAGGCCTGACGTCATGGAGCACTACGACCTGACCATCATCGGAACCGGCTCGGGCAACAGCGTGCTCGACGAGCGGTACGACGGCCTGAAGGTCGCGATCTGCGAGCAGGGCAAGTTCGGCGGCACCTGCCTGAACGTCGGCTGCATCCCGACCAAGATGTTCGTCTACGCCGCCGACGTGGCCCAGACCATCCGGCACAGCGCCACTTTCGGCGTCGACGCGCACATCGACGGGGTGCGCTGGCCGGACATCGTCGAGCGCGTCTTCGGCCGGATCGACCCGATCGCGGCCGGTGGCGAGGACTACCGCCGCGGCCTGCCGAACGTCACGGTCTATGGCAGCCACACCCGCTTCGGGCCGACGCTGCCCGACGGCACCTACACGTTGCGGACCGCCGACGGCGACGAATTCAGCTCCGACCGGGTGGTCATCGCCGCGGGCTCGCGCAGCTGGATTCCCCCGAACATCGCCGGCGCCGGTGTCCACTACTTCACCAGCGACGACATCATGCGCATCTCGGCGCTGCCCGAGCATCTGGTGATCATCGGCGGCGGGTTCATCTCGGTGGAGTTCGCGCACGTGTTCTCGTCGCTCGGATCGAAGGTGACGATCGTCCTGCGTGGCGATCGGCTGCTGCGGCGCTGCGACGAGGAGATCTGCCGGCGGTTCAGCGCGGTGGTCGGCAAGAAATGGGACCTGCGCACACAGGAGAACGTCGTCGGCGCCCAGCGCGACGGTGACGGCGTCGTGCTCGAGTTCGACGACGGCGAGACGCTGCGCGCCGACGCCCTGCTGGTCGCCACGGGCCGGGTGCCCAACGGCGACCTGCTCGACGTGCAGCTGGCCGGCGTGGTTCTCGACGATGACGGCTACGTCGTCGTCGACGAGTTCCAGCGCACCACGGCGCGTGGGATTTTCGCGCTGGGTGACGTGTCGTCACGCCACCAGCTCAAGCACGTGGCCAACCACGAGGCGCGGACGGTGAAGGAGAACCTGCTGCGCGACTGGGACGGCGAGCTGGTGGCCAGCGACCACCGGTTCGTTCCCGCCGCGGTGTTCACCGATCCGCAGGTCGCGATGGTCGGCATGAACGAAGCCGAGGCGCGGGCAGCGGGTTTCGACGTCGTGGTCAAGGTGCAGGAGTACGGCGACACCGCGTACGGCTGGGCCATGGAAGACACGACGGGCATCGTCAAACTGATCGGCGAGCGCGGCACCGGACGGATTCTGGGCGCGCACCTGATGGGTTATCAGGCGTCGTCGTTGATTCAGCCCCTGATCCAGGCGATGTCGTTCGGGCAGACGGCGCAGGACGTGGCCCGCGGGCAGTACTGGATTCACCCGGCGCTGCCCGAGGTGATCGAAAACGCGCTGCTGGGCTTGAGCTAGCTGTCAGCCGGGCTGAGCCGGGCCGTCCACTTCTCCTCGATCCGGCCCCACCGCCACACCAGCAGTGCCACCACCCAGGTGACGACGAACAGCCCGACTATGCCGAATCCGACGGTGTTCAGGTCGATTTCGCCGATCCACGCCCAGACGCCGCCGGACCAGCCCAGCTCCTCGGCCAGCAGGCCCAGCAATTCGATGGTGCCGATCATCAGGGCCACCATGACCGACAGCCCGGTGATGGTGATGTTGTAGTAGACCTTGCGCACCGGCCGGGCCAGCGCCCAGCCGTACGCGACATTCATGAACGCGCCGTCGATGGTGTCCAGCAGGCTCATCCCGGCCGCGAAGAGCACCGGCAGACAAAGGATTGCGTACCACGGCAATCCGGCCGAGGCGCCGGTCCCGGCCAGCACCAGCAGCGCCACCTCGGTCGCCGTGTCGAAGCCCAGGCCGAACAGCGCGCCCAGCGGATACATCTGCCACGGCTTGCTGATGGCGCGGGTGAACCGGCGCAGGATGCGGTTCATGAACCCGCGGTTGTTGAGTTGATGTTCGAGTGCGGCCTCGTCGTACTCACCACGGCGCATCCGCATGAACACCTGCAGGATGCCCACCAGGACAACGACATTGATGGCCGCGATCAGGTACAGGAAGAAGCCCGAGACGCCGGCGCCGATGAGCCCGGTGTACCGGTGCAGCATCGACGAATCGTCCTGCAGCGGACCCACGATCGACGTGATGCCCAGCGACAGCAGCAGGGCCAGGCCGAACACGATGGTCGAATGCCCGAGCGAGAAGAAGAATCCGACGCTGAGCGGCCGGCTGCCACTGCGGCCGTGCGGGGCAACGGCGTTGTCCGCCATCAGCTTGCGGGTGGTGTTGTCGATGGCGGCGATGTGGTCGGCATCGAACGCGTGCCGCAGGCCCAGGGTGTACGCGGTGAGTCCGATCCCGATGCCGAGCGCCGTCCCGCCGACGGTGTGGTGCTCGGGTACGGCGACGAGGATCAGGGTCCCCCAGCCGATGACGTGCAGTGCGGCGATGACGCCGAACATCGCCGCCAGTCGCCCCCAATCCTGACCGGACAACGAAAGCCGCATGCGGTTCAGTCTCCCTCAGCCCAGCAGTTCGCGTATGTCGGAGGCGGTAATTGCGGTGCCGAACATGTCACCGTCGTCGATCACGGCGGCGAACAGCGCGCGCTTGCGCTCCTGCAGCGCGATCACCTTTTCCTCGATCGTGTTCTCGGACACCAGCCGATAGACGTTCACCGGGCGCTGCTGGCCGATGCGGTGCGCCCGGTCGACGGCCTGCGCTTCGGCGGCCGGGCTCCACCACGGGTCGCACAGGAAGCAGTAGTCGGCGGCGGTGAGGTTCAGTCCGAAACCGCCGGCTTTGAGACTGATCAGGAACACCTTGGTCCGGCCGGCGCTGAAGTCGTCGATGGCCTGCGCCCGGGCCCGCGCGTCCACCGACCCGTCCAGGTAGCTGTACTCGATCCCGGCCGCGTCCAGGCGGTCGCGCAGGATCGCCAGAAAACCGGTGAACTGGCTGAACACCAGCGCACTGTGATCCTCGGCGACCAGCTGGTCCAGTTGTTCGATCAGGAAGTCCACCTTCGTGGACCCGGCTTCCATGGTCTCGGCATCGACGAGCCCGGGATGCAGGCTGAGCTGCCGCAACAGCGTGAGAGACCGGAAGATCTGGAAGCGGTTCTTCTCCCACTCCCCCAGCAGGCCGAGCACCTTCTGCCGCTCGCGCGCCAGCCGGGTGTCGTAGATCTTGCGGTGTCTGGCCGACAGTTCGATGGCCAGCACCTGCTCCTGCTTGGGCGGCAGCTCCTTGACGACCTGATCCTTGGTGCGGCGCAACAACACCGGCTTGATGCGCCGCCGCAGCAGCGCCAGCCGTCCGGGCTCGCCGTCGGACTCGATGGGCTTACGGAAGTAGCGCTCGAAAATCTTCGGGCTGGGGAACAGACCGGGCACCGTGATCGACAGCAGCGACCACAGCTCCATCAGGTTGTTCTCCATCGGCGTGCCGGTGATGGCCAGTTTGAACGGCGCATCGAGACGGCGCGCGCACTGGTGCGTCTTGCTGTGATGATTCTTGACGAATTGCGCCTCGTCGAGAATCATTCCGGCCCAAGCGATTTCCCGATACCTGTCGTTGTCGATCCGCAGCAGCGTGTAGGTCGTGACGACGATGTCGGCCGCGGCGACCTGCTCGGCGATGGGCACCGCGCCGCGGGCCTCGGTACTCGAGACCACGACGGTGGTGAGCCCGGGCGCGAACTTCGCACACTCCGCCGCCCAGTTGGATGCCACGCTGGTCGGCGCGACGACGAGAAACTTGCCCGCGCCCTGCTCGACGGCGCGACAGATCAGGGCCAGGGTCTGCACCGTCTTGCCGAGACCCATGTCGTCGCCCAGCACACCGCCGAGTCCGTTGTCCCACAGGAACGCCAGCCAATTGAGCCCGTCGCGCTGATAGTCGCGCAGCTCGGCCTGCAGTCCGGCCGGCGTGGGCACCGAAACCGGCGGCTGCGCCGCGGCCAGCCGCGCCATGTTGTCGCGCCACTGCGCCAGTTCCCTGTCGACGACGCCGAGGCCCAGCAGCTCGTCCCACAATGTCGCGTTCAGCGATGACGCGTTGACCCGGTCGCCGTCGAGCTCCCCCAGCGCCTGGGCCTCTTCGATCAGGGCCCGGAGCTTGAGCAGTTCGGGGGTGTCGAGCCGGAAGTAGACGCCGTTCGACAGCAGCATGTGGGTGGCACCGGACGCCAGTTCGGCGATGACGGCCGACAGCGCCACGGGGTAACCGTCGACATCGATGGTGATGTGCAGGTCGAACCAGTCCTGCGCCGGCGCCTCGTCGGAGGACGCGGTACCGAACCCCAGTTGCGCCCCGGCGACCGAGCGCCGGAATGCCGCGGCCCGCTCATCGATCTCGACGATCAGCTGCTCGTACCCGGCGAGCTGCGGCAGCACCTCGTGGCACAGCACCGCGATCTGCGGCAGGGACAGCCGGCGCGACAGCAACAGCGAAGCCAGCGGGTCCTCCTGCGCCGACAGTCCCGAAATCAGTTCCAGCGCGGGCGCGATGGCCCGCCACATCGCATCCTCGGCGGCGTTGTCCCGGATGCCGCTCGTGCGGGTGACGCCCGCCGCGTCGAACTCCTGGCGCCGCCCGTTCACCTCGTACCGGGTGCGCCACTTCACGCGGCCGTCAACCTCGTCGACCGTGATGCTCAGCACGGGCAACGGCCCCACGATGTCCGGTTCGGCGAACAGACCCTCCGGCATGTCGACGGGCACCGTCCGGCGCAGCTGCGGCAGCACGTCCGTCGCGAACTCCGAGAGCGCCTCGGGCGGAATCTGTACCTTCTCGTCGTTCGCGATCAACTTGAGCAGCGTGGGACCGGGTACCGGCGCGAAAGCCCCGAGATGCAGGATGCCGTCCACCAATTGATGGATGCCGTGGGGTGTGGGTGCGCCCACGAGTCCGACGCCTTCGGGCGCCCGCGGCTCGCCGTCGACGACGAGCACCGTCGACATCTGCGCACCGCCGGTGTCGGAGACGGTGAAGTCCAGCCGCAACTGGACGTCCTTGGCGAGCTCCACAGCCCGGATGCCCGCTCCCGGGACGAGCGTGACGCCGGCCTCGACCGCCGCGTCGAGATCGTTCCAAAAGCTCTGTCCCACAGCGGAAAGCACCAACTGGTCGCTGCTGTACGGATAGTAGCCGGGGACGGCGAGCACCAGCGCCCGCAGCGCGCTGTACTGCTGCCGGTCGAACTCGCCCGGGTCGGCGGTGTCGAACAGACGCCGCCAGCTGATCCCGCTCTTGATCCAGTTTCCGCGCTTGCCAACCGTCAACGTCCGGAGCGTCGCGATGGGCGTCGTGTGATACCGGCCCGCCGGCAGCATCCCGAACTCGAGCGCCAACGGCTTACCGGCGGCGTCGGTATCGGCATCGGTCATCTCGTGCAACAGCGAACCCAGCACCACTTGCCAGCGTTGCGGGGCCGTCCGGTCAGGTGCGCTCGGGATCGCCGCCAACAGCAGCGCGACGGCATGCTTGCAGTAGCGCCCCACCGGGCAGGTGCAGACCGTGTACTCGATCTCCAGGCCGGTGCGGGGACCCGACAACGCCACTTCGACGTCGTAGTACTCGGACTTCGAACCCAGGCACGAGCCGGTGAGCGTCCCGTCGACGGCGTCGTACCGGGCAGCGACCACCCGACCCTGGTTCGCGTAGGTCTCGCCGCGCGCCAGCGTCTGGGCGTTGAAGGCGCGAAGCACCTCGTGGGGCGCGAGCGCCAGCCCGGCCGTCGAGTCCGTGCCTTCCATGTCGTCACGATAACGGCCGGGACCGACAGGGGCAGTTCCCGTCGCTTCGCTCGCCCCTAGCGGCAGTTCCCGTCGCTTCGCTCGCCCCTAGTGGGCGGTCACCAGGTACTGCTGCGCAGCACGATCTCGTTCGCCACCTGGGCGGTGAACTCCTCGGCACTGCGCCGGCCCATCAGCTCCGACAGCCGGAACTCGCCGTAGATGAAGCGTTGTCCGGCCTGCGCCCGCGCCCGGGCATCGGCGCTGGTTACGACGACGGTGGTGTTGATCTCCACCGGCGGGCACCCGTCGCCCGCTTCCCCGTCGGCACGCGGATGGCTGCCGTCGACGGCCACCAGGGCGGTGAACCGGTCCAGCCGAGTGGCCGCCAGCCGCCAGGCCAGCTCGCCCGCGCTACGGTCGGCGAACAACAACGCCCACTTCACCCCGAGCGTATCCAGTATGCCGACAACCGAATTCACGGTCAGCCGGTCGTCGGCCTCGATCACCACGGTGCGCAGCGAAGCGGTGTGGAGCAACTCGCACAGGGCGCCCGTCGCCTGCTTGGTCGTGAGCATGACGACTGTCGTGGCGGCGTCGGGGCCAGACACGTCGACGGTGGCGCCGAAACCGTCGACGGTCGGGATGATTGGCATGACGCCACCGTAGCGAACGTAACCGGACCGCAGGTACCGATATTCAGCAGCCGCCACCACCGCCGCCTCCGCAGCCACCGCCGCCCCCGCAACCTCCACCACCGCAGCCGCCGCCCCCGCCGCAGCCGCTCGAGCCACCGCTGTCCGAGAATCCGGCGCCCCACCCGCCGTCGGAACCCGCGCCCACGCCATAGGCCGCAGCACCACGGCGGCCCGCACCACGGCGGCGCGCTGCACGACGGCGGCGCGAGCGCCAGGCCGCGAAGATGTGCATTCCGAGGATGGACCCGACGACCAAAAGGGACACGATCATCGGCACCCACGAAGAATCACTGTCGGCGGTGTCCGCCATTCCGATTTCGGCTACGACGCTGACAACGTTCATGGTTTCGTCCGCTCTCTTGCCGCTCAGGCCGTCGGCCGCGAGTACAGCGTGTCCGTCATGACGACGACATCGCAGGAATGGCCGGCCAGTGCCACGGCGAACGTGAATTCAGTTGGGCTCCACCCCGACCCGAGGGAACCGAAAGCAACGAGTACGCCGGCCACGACGGCGACCGTCGCCTGGGCGAAATAGGTGTTCGGGTACATCGTGACCTCCTCAGGTCTGTTGGTGAGCACATGGTTTCCGCGCACCGGGTCCACCGGAATACTCCGCGGCGCGCGCCGGGCCTTTCCTTGCACGATCCTCAGATTCACTGCGAAATCAGCGGGTTCACCGAGCCCGCGCCCTACCATCGGCCCATGCGCGTGCTGCTCGTCGAGGACGATCAGGGGGTCGCCGCTGCGCTGGTCGAGCTGCTGGAACAGACGGGGCTCACCGTCACCCACACCACCCGCGGCGACGACGCGCTCAATCGCGTCAAGGGCTGCGACCTGGTGTTACTGGATCTGGGCCTGCCCGACATGGACGGGCTGGACGTCCTTCGCACACTGCGCCGGGCATCGACCGCGCCGGTCATCATCATGACGGCACGCGACAGCGACGGCGCCGTGGTGCTGGGGCTGCGCGCCGGGGCCGACGACTACCTGGTCAAGCCCGTCCGAAAGGCGGTGCTGCTGGCCCGGATCGAGGCCGTCATGCGGCGAGTGCAGCGCAGCACCGGTCCCGTCGCGCGCCCGCCCGTGGTGGCCGGGCCGGTGACCATCGATCGCGACCGGCACGAGGTGACCGTGGCCGGCCAGACACAGGCGCTGACCAAGACCGAGTACCAGATTCTGGCCACGCTGGCTGCCCGTCAGGGTGAGGCGGTCAGCCGTGAAGAGGTGATGCTCGAGTGCTGGGGCACCGCGGTGGTGGGCCGCTCCCGGTCCCTGGATTTCTTCGTGGGCCAGATTCGGTCCAAGCTGGCCGGAATACCGCTGCACACCGTGCGTGGCTTCGGTTACCGGTTGGATCACTGACGTGGGTCTGCGGGTTCGTGCGCTGCTGATGACGCTGCTGCTCATCGCGACGGCGGCGTTGGCGATCCCGCTTGCCCTGAGCCTGGCCGACCACCGCACCAACGTGCTGCACACCGAACGCGAGCGGCAACTGACGACGCTGGCCGACGTCGCTGCCAGCGCGGGCGCACTCGACACCGAACTGGTCGAGCGTTACCACCGGGTGTACGGCGAAGGCGTGCTGATCGTCGACGCGGACGGCCGGACGCTCGCCGCCGCCGGGTTGTCGGTCACCGATCCCGGGGTGACGACGGCCGCCGAGCGCGCGCTGTCCGACGCTCCCGCCGCACCGCGGAGCCGGATCATGCCGTGGGACCGGCGACCGATGCTGCAGGCCAAGGGAATTCGGCGCAACGGCGAGCTGGTCGGAGCGGTGGTCCTGGGCGTCGACCCGGCCACCGCCGCACACGACATCACCGTGGACTGGTTGTGGATCGCGGCGGGCTGCATCGTGTTGCTCGGGGTTGCGGCCGTCACCGCGCAGAGCGTGACCCGGTGGGTGCTGCGGCCGCTGGTCGGGCTGGAGCGGGCCGTCGAGGACATGGCCGGCGGCATCGCCGGCCAGCCGGCTCACGTGTCGGGACCGCCTGAGCTGCGGCGCTTCACGTCGGCGTTCAACGCCATGGCGCAGGCGGTGCACGCCTCGCTCGATCATCAACGCCGGCTGATCGCCGACGCCTCCCACCAGTTGCGCAACCCACTGGCCGCCGTGCGGCTGCGCGCCGACACCCTCGAAGACCACGTCGCCGCATCGGGGCGCCCGACCTACGACTCGATGTCGGCGGAGCTGGACCGGTTGGAGAACCTGCTGGCCCAGTTGCTCCGCCTGGCGCGCGCCGAGGAGGCCAGCCACAGCCACCGTTCCGGTCTGGTTGCGGCAGTGCATGATTCGACAGATCTGGACAGCGTCGTCGAGCAGCGGCTGGACTTCTGGCAGACCACCGCAGACGCCGATGACCAGCGGCTGCGCTTCGAGACCGCCCACCCCCACCTCGCCGTCCAGATGCCGCGCCACGATGTCGAGCAACTCTTGGACATCGCACTGGACAACGCCTTGCGCTACTCCGGCACGGGCACCACCGTCACCGTGTCGACGGTGCCCACCGACGCCGGCATCGATCTCACCGTCAGCGACAACGGCCCCGGCCTACCCGCCGGCACCGTCGCGCAGGCGGCCACCCGGTTCTGGCGCGGGCACGACGACAGCCAGGGCACCGGCCTCGGCCTGGCCATCGCCACCGAAATCGCCGCCGCACACGGCGGATTGGCGTCGGTCGAGCGGTCCCCCGACGGCGGCCTCGCGGTCCGCTACCACCTGCCGGCGAGCAAATCATGACCCTGACCAGGCGCGCGTTCCTCGCCTCCTCTGCCGCGGCGGTCGCCGCGGCCTGCCTGCCGAACAACACCCAGGGCACCATCCGGCTGGCCGCCGGAGATCGCGGCGGCCTGTACCTCGCGGTGGGCGAGATCTTCGCCCAGCGCCTACGGGTTCGGTATCCCGGCATCACGGTCACCGTGATGCCCACCGCCGGCAGCGTCGACAATCTCGAGCTCCTGCGGTCGGGCCAGGCGGACATGGCACTCGCGCAGGCCGACGTGGTCGAGCAGCAGTTGCGAGCCCGGCCGGCCACCGATGTCCCGCCTGCGGTCGCGCGAGTCTACGAGAACTATCTGCAGCTGGTCGTCCCCGACCACTCCGCCATCCGGCAGGTGAATGACCTTGCCGGACTGACGGTTTCCACCGGACCGTCCGGCTCCGGCGTCGCGGCCATCACCACGGTGCTGTTTCGCGCGGCGAACCTGGCCGACCGGGTCCGGCGGACCGACCTGCGCCTGAACGATGCGGTGGCCGCCCTCGGCAACCACACCATCGACGCGCTGGTCTGGTCCGGCGGCATCCCCACACCCGCCATCGCCGAGCTCGACAAGACGCTGCCGCTGCGCATCCTGGACCTGACGCCGTGGGTCGCACCGATGACGGAACTGGCGTCCTACCCCTACCTGCTCCTGCGGGCGCCGATCGGCGCCTATGTGCCGTCCAGCGTGTACACCATCGGCTCCCCCGATCTGCTGCTGTGCCGGCCCGGCCTGCCGAACGCGCTGGCGGCGGCCGCGGTCGATGTCTTGGCGAACGACGCGACGCAGCTCATGCCGCCGGAAGTCCGCGGGTTGCAGTACCTGCAGCCGCCGTCGATGATCCAGACCGGCCGAATCCCGTTGCACCCCGGCGCCATCGAGGAATACCGCATCCTGCACGGCTGAGCGCGGGCCGAAACATCGCCGTAACGCCAGGACCCGTTGGCCAGCGCGAAACCCGGACTGACCCTATTGTTCTTCAACATCCGGGGGCGCCTAAGGAGGCCACAGTGCCAGAAGGACACGAAGCACTTACCGAAGACGAGCTGCTACTGGCCAAGCTCGGATACAGCCAGGAACTGCAGCGCTCCTGGTCCGGGTTCAGCAATTTCGCCATCTCGTTCTCGATCATCTCCATCCTCTCGGGGTGCTTCACCTCGTTCGGGCTGGGCTGGAACAACGGCGGACCGGCCGCGATCGCCTGGGGCTGGCCGATCGTCGCGGCATTCATCCTCGTCATCGGCCTCTGTATGTCCGAACTGGTGTCGGCCTTCCCGACCTCCGGCGGAATCTATTGGTGGGCAGCAAAACTCGGCGGCGCGAAAGCCGGCTTCTACGCCGGCTGGCTCAACCTCATCGGACTGGTGGCCATCCTCGCGTCCGTGGCCTACGGCTGCGCGACGTTCATCGACCTCACCTTGGGCACTCTCAGCGCCGATTGGCTGGCGGGATACAGCCTCACCCGGACCTTCGTCATCTTCGTTGCGATCCTGGGCATCTCGGCGCTGATCAACATCTTCTCCAGCCATCTGCTGGCGATCATCAACAACGTCTCCGTATGGTGGCACGTCTTCGGCGCGGCCGCGGTC
Source organism: Mycobacterium sp. SMC-13 (assembly GCF_045311035.1). Taxonomy (NCBI): domain Bacteria; kingdom Bacillati; phylum Actinomycetota; class Actinomycetes; order Mycobacteriales; family Mycobacteriaceae; genus Mycobacterium; species Mycobacterium sp. SMC-13. The sequence continues at coordinate 35,373 of NZ_JBJIAI010000001.1, read as the reverse complement.
ATCGGCATCCTGATCTTCGTACCGACTCACCACGCGAGTTTCTCGGACGTCTTCGCCAAGACGATCAACAACAGCGGCATGTTCGGCGGCGCCACCTCGGGCGCCGGTTGGCTGTTGGCGGTGCTGCCGATCTCGGTGATCCTCACGCAGTACACGATCACCGGCTACGACGCGTCGGCACACCTGTCGGAGGAAACCAAGAGCGCGGCGGGTGCGGCCGCCAAGGGCATCTGGCGGTCCATCTTCTACTCGGCCGTCGGCGGCTGGATCCTCTTGCTGGCCTTCCTGTTTGCCGTCCAGGATTCCGACGCGGTATCCAAGGGCGGCGGCGCGGTGGCCGCCATCTTCAACCAGGCCATGAGTTCGAACTGGGCGACGGCAGTGCTGTTCATCTCGACAGCCGGCCAGTTCTTCTGCGCCGTCGCCTGCCAGACCAGCGCATCCCGGATGCTGTTCGCGTTCAGCCGGGACCGCGCGGTACCCGGCCATCGGTGGTGGTCGGAGGTCAACAAGCACCGGGTGCCGACACACAGCGTCACGATCACCGCGGTCGTGGCCGCCGCACTCACCCTGCCGGCCCTGGTCAAGGTCGACATCAACGGCACGCCCACTCCGGTGGCGTTCTACGCCGTCGTCTCCATCGGGGTCGTCGGGGTCTACCTGTGCTTCGCGGTGCCGATCTACTACCGCTGGCGTGCCGGCGATGAATTCCAAACGGGCAGTTGGAATCTGCGCGGCCACCATCGCTGGATGGCGCCGGTGGCGCTGGCCGAGATCACGATCACCTCGATCATCGCGATGTTCCCGACATCCCTCGGCGGCGTGCCGTGGGACCCGAGTTTCGAGTGGAAGTTCGTGAACTACACGCCGTTGCTGGTCGGTGGCGTCCTGGTCTTGCTCTACATCTACTGGCACGTGTCGGTGAAGAACTGGTTCACCGGCCCCATCAAGCAGGTCGAGGAGCCCATAGAACCGACGGCGCCGACAGCACCGGCCGAGCCCGTGGGCGAGCCGAGCTGATCACGCGAGCAGGCTGCCGGTGATCACCGGCCGCGCCGGCGCACCGGACTCGACGAGCTTCAGCACCGCGTCGACATCCACATGTGCGGCAAGCAGATCGGCCATCACGTCGAGTTGCGCGTCGCGCAACGCAGCGACGTTCACGTCGTCGGCCACGACGAACCCGTCCTTGCCACAGCCCGTGGCGACCTCGGTGAGCCAGGCCCGCCGCACGGCGTCGTTGTCGAGCAGCCCGTGCCAGTGGGTGCCGTACACCTGACCCCGCCGGATGCCGACCCCCAGCCAGTCCGGCTCGGCGCACCGCGCGACCCGGCCGTGGTGAATCTCGTAGCCGTACAACGGGGTGTCCCAGTGTTTCAGGGTCTTGTCGGCGTCGAACTCGATGTCGGCATCCAGCAGACCCAGTCCGGGCACCCGGCCCGCGCCGGACTCGACGGTGTCGTGGATCGTCGTGCACAGCATCTGGAACCCGCCGCAGACGCCGAGCACCGCATGCCCCGACCGGGCATGCGCGACAACGGCTTCGGCGAGTCCACGGTCGCGCAACCAGTTCAGGTCGGAGACCGTCGCCTTGCTCCCGGGCAGCACCACCACATCGGCGCCGGCCAGTTCGGCCGCGGTGTCGACCCAGCGGACGTGCACCCCCGGCTCGCAGGCAAGGGCCTCGACGTCGGTGGAGTTCGAGATGCGGGGCAGACGCACGGCGGCCACGGTCAGGACATCCCGCCCCCGCGGCGCCGTCGGCCGGCCCAGCCGCCCGCGTGGCGTGACCGACAGCGAGTCCTCGGCGTCGAGCCACAGATTGTCGCAATACGGGATCACGCCGTAGGTCGGGCGGCCGGTGAGCGACTCCAGTTGCCGCAGGCCGGGTTCCAGCAGCGCCGGGTCGCCCCGGAACTTGTTGACGAGGAATCCCGCGATCAGTTTCTGGTCCGCGGGTTCGAGTACCGCCACCGTGCCGTACAGGTGCGCCAGCAGCCCGCCGCGGTCGATGTCGCCGACGACGACCACCGGCAGGTTCGCGGCGCGGGCCAGGCCCATGTTGGCCACGTCGGTGGCGCGCAGGTTGATCTCGGCGGGCGAGCCCGCGCCTTCGCAGATCACCACATCGAATTCGCTTCGCAGCGCGGCCAATTCGTCGGCCACGACGCCGGCCAGCTGCGTCCGGCGGGTGAAGTAGTCCCCCGCCGCCACCGTGCCGGCGACGACGCCGCGCACCACGAGTTGTGACGTCCGGTCCCCGCCCGGCTTGAGCAGGACCGGGTTGAACCGCACGCTCGGCGCCAGCCCGGCCGCCCGGGCCTGCATCGCCTGCGCCCGGCCGATCTCGCCGCCCTCGACCGTCACGGCCGAGTTGTTGGACATGTTCTGGGCCTTGAACGGCGCGACCCGCACGCCCTTGCGGGCCAGCAGCCGGCACAGGCCGGCCACCACCATCGACTTACCGGCGTCCGATGTGGTGCCGGCGACCAGCAGAGCCCCGCCGGTCACATCACGGCAGGGTCAGGATTTCGGCGCCGTCGTCGGTCACCACGAGGGTGTGCTCGAACTGCGCCGTCCACTTCTTGTCCACGGTCGCGACGGTCCAGTCGTCGTCCCAGATCTCGTAGTCCAGCGAGCCGAGATTGATCATCGGCTCGATGGTGAAGGTCATACCCGGCTCCAGCACGGTGTCGACCTCGGGCTTGTCGTAGTGCAGCACGATCAGGCCGTTGTGGAACGTCTCGCCGATGCCGTGCCCGGTGAAGTCGCGAACCACGTTGTAGCCGAATCGGTTTGCGTACGACTCGATGACGCGGCCGATCACCGACAGCTGCCGCCCCGGCTTGACGGCCTTGATGGCCCGCATGGTGGCTTCGTGGGTGCGCTCGACCAGCAGCCGGTGCTCCTCGGACACGTCACCGGCCAGGAAGGTGGCGTTGGTGTCACCGTGCACGCCGTCCTTGTAGGCGGTGACGTCGATGTTGACGATGTCACCGTCCTCGATCACCGTCGAATCGGGGATGCCGTGGCAGATGATCTCGTTCAGCGAGGTGCAGCAGGACTTGGGAAAACCCTTGTAGCCCAGCGTCGACGGGTACGCGCCGTGGTCGAGCATGTACTCGTGCGCCACCCGGTCCAGGTGGTCGGTCGTGACGCCGGGCGCGACGGCCTTGCCGGCCTCGGCGAGCGCCTGGGCCGCGATGCGGCCGGCGACGCGCATCTTCTCGATCACCTCGGGCGTCTGCACCCAGGGCTCGCTGCCTTCGCGCACCGTCGGCTTCCACGCGTACTCGGGGCGCGGGATCGACTTGGGCACCGGCAGGGTCGGAGACACCTCGCCGGGGCGAAGCGCGGTTCGAACAGACATCGTCCCAGCTTAGCGAGCGCCGGAGTTATCGGTCGCCGCGGCCGAACCACGTCCGGCGCGGCCCGCGGATATCGACCGACCCGAAGACCACCCGCCCGGTGAGGATGACGTGCGGGGTGCCGTCGGCGGGCGCGTCCTTGCGATGGTCGGTGGCACTGCCGACCGCCACCTCGACGTCGTCGATGGAGGCGCTGGCACCCTCGGGCAGCCGGAGATCCAGAGAGCTGAACTTGAGATCGAGTTCGATGACCACGATTGGCCCGCCGAACCGGGCCCGGGTCAGGTCCAGGTCGATCGAGCCGACGCGGCGGACCAGCGCGAGCCGGGTCGGCACGACCCACTCACCCTGTCGCTTGAGCGACCCCATGACACCGCGCAGCTCGACGCGGTCGGCCGAGCCCGTCACGATCGCGTTGGGCGCGGGCAGGTCGCCGACCAGCACCGCCAGCTCGCCCTGCTGACGGGCAAGAGCGACCAGCGCGGACCGCTCGGAGAACTCGTCCATGTCGATGAGCCCCAGGGCCACCGCGTTGTGCAGCCGCCGGAGCGTGCCGTTGCGGTCGGCGTCGGAGACGCGCAGGACCGCGATCTCGTCGCTGTTGGTCACCCAAACAGGCTACTCATGTCAGGGGCTGGCTTCGGTCAGGCCAGGTAATCGGGCGGCAGGCCCTTGAACATGTCCCGGCACATCCGGACCGCCGTCTCCGACCCGCCACCGCCGACGATGAGGGCCGCGAAGGCCATGTCACCGCGGTAGCCGGCGAACCAGGCGTGCGAACCACCCTGGAACTCGGCTTCCCCGGTCTTGCCGCGCACGTCGCCGCTGCCGCGCAGATCCTTGGCTGTGCCGTTGGTCACCACCAGCTGCATCATGGGCCGTAGACCGTCGACCATCTTGGGCGTGATCGGCGCCGTATTGCCGGAGACGGTAGTCGGGCGGCCTTCGATCAGCCGCGGGAGCGGGGTCTTTCCGGCCGCGACCGTCGCCGCCGCCAGTGCCATGCCGAACGGGCTGACCACCACCTTGCCCTGGCCGAAGCCGTCCTCGGTGCGCTCGGCCAGGTTCACGGTGGGCGGCACCTTCCCGGTGACGGTGTCGATGCCGGCGACCTGGTAGTCGGCGCCGATGCCGTACTGCGCGGCTGCGTTCGTCAGGGCGCGCGGCGGCATCCGGCTGGCCAGTTCGGCGAAGGTCGTGTTGCACGAGTTCGCGAAGGCCCTCGACATCGGGACGACGCCGAGGTCGAACCGGTCGTAGTTCGGGATGGTGCGATGCCCGATGTCGATGGTGCCGGGGCAGCCGAGCAGCGTGTTGGGCCCGGCCATGTCGGTCTCGATGGCAGCGCCGGCGGTGACCATCTTGAACGTCGACCCGGGCGGGTAGAGGCCCATGGTGGCGGTGGGGCCGTCGGCGTCGGCGGCCGCGTTCTGGGCCACGGCCAGGATTTCGCCGGTCGACGGCTTGATGGCGACGATCATCGCCTTGCGGCCCACCATGTTCACCGCATCCTGGGCCGCGTTCTGCACGTTGCGGTCCAGGCTGATGGTGATCGACGGGGCCGGCTTACCCGGGACCTCGTTCAGGACGTCGATGTCGGCGCCGTTCTGGTTGACGCTGACGACGCGCCAACCCGGCTGGCCGACCAGCTGATCGGCGACCTGCTTCTTGACCTCGGTGACGATGGCCGGCGCGAATCGGGGATCGGTGGGGACCATCTCCGGCTGCGGGGTGATCACCACACCGGGCAGATGGCCGAGCAACCCCGACACCTTGTCGTTGTCCTCGCGGCGCAGGGTGATCAGGTTGAGCGGTCCGGTGGACGAGCTGGCCTGTTCGGCGAGCCGCTGGGCGTCCATGGTGTTGTCGAACTGCCGCAGCACGTCGGCGACCACGCGGGAGGTCCGCATCAGCTCGCCCGCCGCGGACCGGGCGTTCAGCGCGTAGTTGTAGTGGTACCCCGGTACCAGAACGTTCGTGCCGCCGAGTTCGTTGACCGAGGCGCGGATCGGCTGGTCGGCGCGCAGCTGAAAGCTCTGGTGCTCCCCCAGGTTGGGATGCAAATCCGTGCTGCCCCAACGGACTTGCCACCGGCCGTCCTGCCGGATCATGTTGAGCTGTCCGGTGTAGGCCCAGGTGCGATCCTTGGGCAGGTGCCAGGTGTACCGGTAGGTGATCTTGCCGGTGTCCTGGGTGTACTTGGAGCCGAGCACCTGCGCGTCGAGCTTGGTTGCCTGCAGGCCGGACCAGGCCTGGTTGATCGCGGTGCGGGCCTCGTTGGGCTTGTCGGACAGGTCGGCGGCGGCACCGGTGTCGCCGCGGCCGAGCGCGGCGAAGAACGCCTGCGCGGTGGGCTCGGGGCCGTTGGGCTTCGGGGTGCAGGCCGTCATCGCTCCTGCGACCGCCACCACCGACAACAACGCGGCCGAGCGTGAAACGGATGATGTGTGCGTTGCCATTGGGGCTGATGTTAGAAGTGTGACCAGCCCGTGGCATGGAGGCACACCGAGATACAACCGTGACAGTTTTGTGAGCTACGTCGGATTGCGAGCCTTGCCGGCCCCCGGCGGGCGACCTCGAGATCGACGTTCCACACCGCCCGGCCGGCGTGTCGCGTGCCCAACGCGCATGTCGGGCGCGAAAACGTCAGTCCAGCAACACGGTGGCGTACGTACCCAGCTGGCTGAACCCGATACGCCGGTAGATCGCCCGAGCCGGGGCGTTGAAATCGTTGACGTAGAGGCTGGGCGTCCGGCCGCTGCGCAGCACCGCCGACGCCAAGCTTGCCGTGCCGGCGGCACCGAGACCGCGGCCACGCCAGTCCGGGTGTACCCACACACCCTGGATCTGACCGACCCGCGACGTCTGGGCGCCGATCTCCGCCTTGAACACGACCTGGCCGTCCTCGAACCGCGCCCAGGCCCGGCCCGCGGCGATCAGCCCCGCCAGCCGGCGGCGGTAGCCGCGGCCGCCGTCGCCCATCCGCGGGTCGACACCCACCTCACCGATGAACATGTCCACTGCCGCAACGACATACGCGTCCAGCTCGCCCATCCGGACCGGGCGCACCGCGGGGTCGACGGGGCACTGCGGAGCGTCGGACAGAGTCAGCAGCGGCTGGCAGTCGCGGACCTCGCGGGCCGGGCCCCACACCTGGGCCAGCTGCTGCCACATCGGCAGCACCAACTCGGCGCGGCCCACGAGCGACGAACACCGCCGCGGCGCACTCATGACCTTGTCGGCGAACACCATCATGTCGGCCGCGGTACCCCGCATCGGAATCAGGTTCACCCCGGCGAAGCACAGCGACTCGGCGGGCCGGCTACGCGTCCACAGCTCACCGCCGATGGCCACCGGATCGAGGCCGTGGTCGCCGACGCGAGCCGCCACCATGCAGGTGCCGACCGGATCCTCGTCGAAGACCTGCTGCACCTGGGCGACCTCGCGCACCACTGAGATCCGGCGCGCATCTGCGATCCGGAACAGCGGAGGAGCCGACATTCACCGACCTTCTGCGAGTGTGACCTGGTTGCTAGTTGGGGCTGTCCGTGACCGTAGTCACAGAACTGTGCTCAGCTTACGGTTACGACGGGCGAACCGCTCGCATCGGTTCCCGACTCGGCGGCGATTCGCATCGCCTCTTCGATCAGGGTCTCGACGATCTGCGACTCGGGCACGGTCTTGATCACCTCGCCGCGCACGAAAATCTGGCCCTTGCCATTGCCGGACGCCACGCCGAGGTCCGCCTCGCGTGCCTCGCCCGGCCCGTTGACGACGCAGCCCATGACCGCGACGCGCAGCGGCACGTCGAGCCCGTCGAGGCCCGCCGATACCGCGTTCGCGAGCTTGTAGACGTCCACCTGGGCACGTCCGCAGGACGGGCACGACACGATCTCCAGGCCGCGGGGCCGCAGGTTCAGCGACTCCAGGATCTGGTTACCGACCTTGACCTCTTCCACCGGCGGTGCGGACAGGGACACCCGGATGGTGTCGCCGATGCCCTCGCTCAGCAGCGCCCCGAACGCGACGGCGCTCTTGATGGTCCCCTGGAACGCCGGACCGGCCTCGGTCACGCCGAGGTGCAGCGGGTAGTCGCACTTCGCGGCCAGCTGCCGGTAGGCCTCGACCATGATCACCGGGTCGTTGTGCTTGACGCTGATCTTGATGTCACCGAAGCCGTGTTCCTCGAACAGCGAGGCCTCCCACAGCGCCGACTCGACGAGCGCCTCCGGGGTCGCCTTGCCGTACTTCTCGAGCAGCCGCGGGTCCAGCGAACCGGCGTTGACGCCGATGCGGATCGGGATGCCGGCAGCACCGGCGGCCTTGGCGACCTCCTTGACCCGGCCGTCGAACTCCTTGATGTTGCCCGGGTTCACGCGCACCGCGGCGCAGCCGGCGTCGATCGCCGCGAAGATGTACTTGGGCTGGAAGTGGATGTCGGCGATCACCGGAATCTGGCTGTGGCGAGCGATCTCTGCCAGCGCGTCGGCGTCCTCCTGCCGCGGACAGGCCACGCGCACGATGTCGCAACCGGACGCCGTCAGCTCGGCGATCTGCTGCAGCGTGGCGTTCACGTCGTGGGTCTTCGTGGTGCACATCGACTGCACCGCGATCGGGTAGTCGCTGCCGACGCCGACGTCGCGCACCATCAGCTGACGAGTCTTGCGGCGCGGCGCCAGGGTCGGCGGGGCCGGCGGTTCACTGCCGACACCCGGCATACCCAAACCGATGGAGGTCATCACGGTCTCCTACTGGAAGATTCGAATGGGGTTCACAAGGTCTGCCGTCACGGTCAGCAGCATGTAGCCGCCGATCACCACCAGCACGACGTAGGTGGCAGGCATCAGCTTGAGGTAGTTCACGGGCGCCGCGGCGACTTTGCCACGGGACGCGCGAATCATATTGCGCAGCTTCTCGAAGACCGCGACCGCGATGTGTCCACCGTCGAACGGCAGCAGCGGCAGCAGGTTCACCGCGCCCAGCACGAAGTTCAGCTGCGCCAGGAAGAACCAGAACATCACCCACAGGCCGCGGTCGACGGTGTCGCCGCCGATGATGCTGGCCCCGACGACGCTGATCGGGGTCTCCTTGTCGCGCTCGCCGCCGCCGATCGACTGAATCAGGGCACCGACCTTGGTCGGGATCTTCGCCAGCGACTTGCCCAGTTCGACGGCCAGATCGCCGGTGAAGGTGAACGTCGCGGGCACCGCGGTCAGCACGTTGTACTGCGTCGGTCCGGGCTGCGGCGCCGCGGTCACGCCGATGGCGCCGACCTGTGTCGCAGTCGCGGCTTCCTTGTCGGTGAACCGCTGTGTCTGCTCGACGTTGACGGTGGTGGTGAACGTCTGGCCACCGCGTTCGTAGACGACCGGGACAGTGCCGCTCAGCCCGCGGATGGCCTTCGCCATCTCCTCGAAGGTGCTGACCGGCTTGTCGCCGACCTTGACCACGGTGTCACCGGCCTTCAGGCCCGCCGCCGCGGCGGGGCCGGCGCCCGGGTGCGGGCACGGCCCGAACAGGTTGTCCCCCGTCTTGGTGATCTGCGGTGCCACACAGGCGGTCTCACCGATCACCGCGGTCGTCGTCGGGTGCAGGTTGGGCAGGCCCCACGTGACGGCGATGCCGTAGATCAGCACCAGGCCGATGATGAAGTTCATCGCGGGTCCGGCGAACAGGACGGCGACGCGCTTCCACACCTTCTGCTTGTACATCGCGTAGGGCTCGTCCTGCGGCGCGATCTCGTCGACCGACGTCATGCCCGCGATGTCGCAGAAGCCGCCCAACGGCACGGCCTTGAGGCCGTATTCGGTGGTGCCGAGCCGGTTGGGCCGGTGCGTGGACCACAGCGTCGGGCCGAAGCCGACGAAGTACCGCCGCACCTTCATCCCGGTGGCCCGGGCGACCCACATGTGACCGCACTCGTGCAGGGCCACCGAGACCAGAATGGCCAGCGCGAAGAGCGCAATACCGATCACGAACATCATCGGGCGGGCACAACCTCCTGTGCGACGATGCGCCGTGCCCGGTCCCGGGCCCAATCCTGCGCATCGAGTACGTCATCCACGGTACTGGGTTCGGCGGCCCATTGATCCGCAGCGCCCAGCACTTCAGCAACGGTCCGCACGATCGCCGGGAACGTGATCCGGCCGTCGAGGAACGCGGCCGCGGCCTCTTCGTTGGCGGCGTTGTAGACCGCGGTCAGGCAACCGCCGCGGGTACCCGCCTCGCGGGCCAGCCGGACCGCCGGGAAGACGTCGTCGTCCAGTGGCTCGAACTCCCAGGTCGACGCCGTGGTCCAGTCGCACGCCGAGGCGGCGCCCGGGACGCGGGCCGGCCAGCCCAGCGCCAGCGCGATGGGCAGCTTCATGTCGGGCGGGCTGGCCTGCGCGAGCGTCGAGCCGTCGGTGAACGTGACCATCGAATGCACGATGGACTGCGGGTGCACTACGACGTCGATGCGGTCGTAGTCGATGCCGAACAGCAGGTGGGTCTCGATGAGCTCGAGCCCCTTGTTGACCAGCGACGCCGAGTTCAGGGTGTTCATCGGGCCCATGGACCAGGTCGGGTGGGCACCGGCCTGCTCGGGCGTGACGGCCTCGAGGTCCTTGGCCGCCCAACCGCGGAACGGTCCGCCCGACGCGGTGAGCACCAGGCGGGCCACTTCGTCGGCGGTGCCACCGCGCAGGCACTGGGCCAGCGCCGAATGTTCGGAGTCGACGGGCACGATCTGGCCGGGCTGCGCCGCTTTGAGCACCAGCGGGCCGCCGGCGACGAGCGATTCCTTGTTCGCGAGGGCAAGCCGGGCACCCGAGTGCAGTGCGGCCAGCGTCGGCTTCAAACCGAGCGCGCCGACCAGAGAGTTGAGGACGACGTCGGCCTCGGTGTCCTCGACCAGCCGAGTGGCGGCGTCGTCACCCGCGTAGGTGACGTCGCCGATGCGCTCGGCCGCGGCGGGGTCGGCAACGGCGATGTTGGTGACGCCGGTCTCGGCGCGCTGCCGGGCCAGCAGTTCGGCGTTGCCGCCGCCGGCCGCCAGGCCGACGATCTCGAACCGGTCGGGGTTGGCGGCGATCACCTCCAGCGCCTGGGTACCGATCGACCCGGTACTGCCGAGCACCAGGACTCGTAGCCGCTCACTCACGTCTCTATTGTGCCGCCCCGGCCTGGCTTCGGCGCCGTCGGTGGCACATCCAGATCAGCAATGACGGATCGCCGCGAAGAGGCGTACCGCGTCAGGCAGGCACGGTCGTGGCGCGGCGGATGGTGATGTCGCCCGAGGCGGTGCGGCCGTGCACGGTCAGCCGCGAGTCGTCGTGCTCGGGGCCCGCGGCGGGAGTCAGGTCGCTGCGCACGGTCCCCGACCGGCTGTCCAGATCGAGGTTCGCGGCGGTCCCCTGGGCCACGCCGACCTCGACTTCGCCGCTGGCGGTCGCGGCGGAGATCGACCCCGACTCGGCGCCGGCGACGGTCAGCGATCCGGATGCGGTCCGGCTGTGCACGCTCCCGCGCAAGGTCCCGACGGTCGCCGAACCGCTGGCCGCCTGGAACTTCAGGCCGCCGTCGAGGCCGTCGATCGACAGCTCCCCCGACGCCGTGGCTACATTCGCGTTGCCCACCACGCGACGAGCGGCAACGTCACCGGAAGCGGTGGCGGCCTTGATGTTTCCCTCGACAGCGTCGAGGGCGGCGCTGCCACTGGCGGCGTCGAACCGGCAGTCGCCGATCGTTCCGTCGACTCGCAGGTCCGCTGACGACACCGCGACAGCGAGCCTCGACAGCGACGGCACCGCGATGTCGACGTTGACCGCGCCGCGCGACAGCGACAACAGTTTCTTGCCCACGGTCACCGTCAGCGCGCCCTTGGCGAAATCGATGTGCGCCTGCTCGGCCGCTCGGACGTCGGCGGCCCGCAGCGGGTCACGCGGCGTCACGCGCACCTCGGTGTCAGCGCGGTCGGCGGCGGTGATGCGCACCGCGCCGGCACCCAGTTCGATCGTGGCGGTGATGGGTCCGGGCGTGGGAAAGGTTCGCATTGTGGTCTCCGATCGATGGATGGGTTTTCTTCGGTTCGGCGTCGTCAGCGGACCCAGCCGGTGACGGTGTTGCCGCGCTTCCGGTCACGTGGCGCCGGCCCGCCGAGCGCCGCTCCGACCGCGCGAACCAGCCAGGCGTTGACCGACAGGCCGTCACGCCGGGCGGCGGCGTCCACGCCGCTGCGCAGCCCCTCGGGCAGCCGGAGGGTGACGCGCCACGTGCCGCCGTCGTCGCCGGCCGGGACTGCGGCGTCCCCGTCAGGCAGCTCCGCATCGGCGCCGGCACTGCGTGGATCGGCTTCGGCCGGCAGCCCGGTCACGGCGAATTCCGGGTCTCGACCGCGCAGGCGCACGTCGACCGACGCGGGCGCCAGCTCGCGGGTGATGTGCTCGGCCGCCTCCGACAGCGCCTCGAGCAGCGCGAGCCGCAAGGCGGAGTCCAGCGGCGCGGTCAGCCGTTCGGCGAGTTCAGCGGCTTCCTCGCCGCCGGCCGCAGCGGCGATTTCCAACTCCAGCCGAACCCCGTCGACATACGGTTGCAGATCCATGACACCAATATGACACCATTGTGGTGTCACAACAAGCGTCATTTTGCCGCCACACATCGCGGCGCCCGCGCCGACGACACCCACCCGCAGCGCTCCTCCGCACGAATACGACCGAGCGTCGTATGTAAGAATGTCGGCAATCCACCGGATCGTTAAGGAGTAGCCGTGGCCACCACCGAGGTCGAACGAAGCACCGGAGTCGACGTCGAGGACGTCCCCTCTGCCGAGTGGGGCTGGTCCAAGATGAACCGCGGCGTGATTCAGGCCGGTGGCATCCTGTCGGCCATCTTCCTGCTGGTGATGCTGCGCGGTAACCACGTCGGCCACGTCGAGGACGCCTGGCTGATCGGCTTCGCCATCCTGATCATGGTGATCGTCGTGCGCGGCTGGTGGCTGCGTCGTCGCGGCTGGATCCGCTGACCTCGATCTTTTACGGCAAAGGCCACGAACTCTCGCGAGTTCGTGGCCTTTGTCGTTGACGCGTTCTAGGCGGCGGCCTCGGGCTCCCGGTGCCGCTTGTCCGAATGGAAGAACGTCACGAGTGTCGTTGCGCCACAGATCAATCCGACGGTGCCGATCAGCTGCGGGCCGGTGAGGCGGTCGGCGAGCCCGCCACCCACGCCCGCGCCGATCATGAACGACCCCAGCAGGGCGAGATAGCCGAGCCAGTCGTAGACGGTGCCGTTGCCGCAGATGTGGCGTTCCAGCCCCTGTCCCAGCTTGACGACCGTGCCGGTGACGTAGCTGAGCGGTACCGCTACCTCACCGTTCTTGACGAAGCTGGTGTTCAGCGCGCCCACCGAGAAACAGATGATCAGGATTCCGGTGAAGTTGACGTCCTCGTAGTACCAGCCGTCCTCATAGAGCTCGACGACCGACGCCACCAACAGGCCAACGGTCACCAGGGCCGTCGCGCCGTGCGGATGGTTCTGCCAGTACTTGCGCCGCAGGACCGACGCCACGAAGACCCCCGCGAGGAAGCAGGCCATCAACCACAAGGCCGCCTGCGGCCCGGCTCCGGACACCTTCTGCCGTTCGGCGACGTCGAACCAGCCGAGCACGGCCCGTTCGGTGTTGCCCGTCATGAACGTGACGAAGTATCCGGCGCTGTGCAGGAACGCGACCGCGCCGATCATGCCGGCCAACCACGACAGCAGCCACGACAACCGTGCCTCCGGTCCGATCGCGGCTTCCTTGCTCACAACCCTGTCGGGCGACTGCTCATCCACCGGCACATTATGTACGGCACGGATCGACGGACGGCCCCGATCGGTGCCGGCGCGGTCACCGGCCTTGGGGCAGGCAGGTGAAGCTGAGCCGGAACTTACCGATCTGGATTTCGTCGCCGCTGGTGAGCGGGAGGGACTGAACCTGGGTCCCGTTGACGTAGGTGCCATTCAGGCTGCCGGCGTCGATGATCCAGTATTCGTCGTCGAGCCAACGGATTTCAGCGTGGGTGCGGCTGACGGTGACGTCGTCGAGAAAGACGGCGCTGTCGGGGTGCCGGCCGGCGGCGACGACATCGTCGGCGAGCAGGAACTGACCGCCGGGACCGGGGCCGCGGGTGATCACCAGGACACCCGAGCCCGGCACCACCTCGGACGCTTTCCGTTGCGCGGCATGGCCGTTGGCGCGCTCGTCGATCACGCGGTGGATGGCGGTGGTGTGGACGGTGACGTCGTCGCTGGGCCGCGCGTGGTCGGTCAGGCTCATCTCGGGTTCCTTCGTCTAGATGGGTTTTCGCGGCGCTACCGGGTGGTGTGGCTGCGGGCGTGGGCGATGGCATCGTCCAAGTTCTCGATGAGATGGTTCTCGTGGCGCAGGGAGTCGATGATCCCGACACCGGCGAGGAGGTCGCGATGCTCGGGCCGGACGCCCTTGATGATCACGGTGATACCCCGCGCCTCGAGTTCTTCGACGATCTGCGTCAGGGTGTGCGCACCCGTGGCATCGAGCATGCCGAGTTGCGACAGCCGGATGATCACCACCGACGTCTCGGGATGGTTGCCATCGGTGATCGCGGCCGAAAGCCGTTCGGCCGCACCGAAGAACATGGCCCCGTCGAGCCGCAGCAGCGCGATGCGCTCGTCGCCCGGCACATACGGCCCCGGCAAGTCCTCGCGGGTGACGCTGCTGCGCCGGGCCAGGGTGCGCAGCGCGAACAACGCCGTGGCCGCGATCCCGATCTCGACGGCCTGGATCAGGTCGAAACAGACTGTGACGGTTGCGGTCAGCACAAACGTCAGCGCGTCCGAACGCGTCGACCGCAGGATCCGCATGACCGTGTGCGGCGAGATCATCCGGAACGCCGTCACCATCAACACGGCCGAGAGCGCCGCGAGCGGAATGGCCCCGACCAGTCCGCTGACGAGGTACACCACGGCGAGCAACACCAGCGCGTGCACGATGGCCGCGACGCGGGTTCGTGCGCCGGACCGCACGTTGACCGCGGTGCGGGCGATGGCGCCGGTGGCCGGCATACCGCCGAACACCCCGGATGCGACCGACGCCAGCCCTTGTCCCACCAGTTCGCGGTTGGGGTCGTAGGGCCCGGTCGGGGACATCGTCGCCGCGACCCGCGCCGACAGCAGTGACTCGATGGCGGCCAGCGCGGCGATCGCCAGTGCCGCGCCGAACAGGGAGTGCAGCACCGCCAGGCCGGCGTGCGGCCAGACGGGAGCGGGCAGCCGCGACGGCAGCGCCCCGATGCGGGGCGCGGACATTCCGGTACCGGCCACCAGTGCGGTCGCCACAACAACGGCCACCAGGGACGCCGGTACCGCGGGATGCAGCCTGGGCAGCCCGATCATCAGGACCGCCACCAGCGCTGTGACGAGCAGAGCCGGCCGCGCCGCGCCCATCTCGATATGCGAGACGACGACGCCCGCGGCCACCAACGGGGACCGTCCGGCCGGTGCCGCCTGCCCGAATGCGGCCGGCACCTGCTGCAGGAAGATGATGACCGCGATGCCGAGGGTGAATCCTTCGATCACCGGCCACGGAATGAACGTCACCGCGCGCCCTACGCCGGTGAGGCCGGCCACCACGACGATGATCCCGGCCAGGATGGTGACCGCGGCGATGCTGCCCAGTCCGTACTGCGCGACGATCGGCGCCAGCACCACCGTCATCGCCCCGGTCGGCCCCGACACCTGAACGTGCGATCCGCCGAACACCGCGGCCACCAGACCCGCCACAACCGCCGTGACGAGACCGGCCGCCGCACCGACACCCGAACTGATGCCGAACGCCAGCGCGAGCGGCAACGCGACCACTCCGACCGTCACGCCGGCGAGGACATCGCGGCGCCACGAACGGCTCAGGCCGGCATAGTCCGCGCGCGACGGCAGCAGCCGGGTGATGCGGTCGGCGGTGAGCGTGGTCATCGGCTGGTGCCGATCGGCGGCAACGAGCCGACGGCATCGAGCTGATCACGTTGGGCGGCAAGGGTATCGGCCAGGAAGGTCCGCGCGATGAGCAGCAGTTCGGCGATCTTCGGATGCGCCAGCGTGTAGTACACCGCGTTGCCGGCCCGGTAGCCGCTGACCACGTGATGACGTTTGAGCACGGCCAGATGCTGGGAGAGCAGTGTCGGTTCGATATCGCTGGCCGCGTGGATGTCGCTCACCGGAGTCGGGCCCTCGGAGGTCGACAGGATCTCCAGCACCCGGATGCGCGCCGGATGCGCCAGCGCTTTGAAGAGGTTCGCCTTGATCTCGTACAGCGGCCGTTCGGGACCGTCGAGCACGCTGTCGACCATCTGCGGCACCCCTATTTGATGGATTGAAGAAATTCTCAATCCATCATAGCGTGCCAGGCCCTCCCGACCCATTCGCCAGATGACCTTCCCCCAGACAACTCACAGGCTCGCGCAGCGAAATATTGTGGGCTGGGTAACATTCGCGACATGACCGTAGCCGACAACACGATCGACCTGGGAGATCAAGCCTCCTTCACCGGCTTACGGGCGCTGGGCCGCGGCCCGCTCATCCAATACACCTGGATCTACGAACATCCGGTGAACCTGGATGGCCTGCGCCGCCTGCACCGCAACCTGGGTAGCGGCGGCCTGCTGGGCCGCCGCATCGAGCGGTCGCCGCTGCCGTTCGGCCGCCACCGGTGGGTCCGCTCCACCGGACCGGTGGACCTCGACATCGCTCCCGGGACGCGGCCCGTCTCCGAGATCAACGACTGGGTCAACGAACGCGGCCACATCCCCGTCGACCCCGAGCACGGTCCGCCGTGGCACCTCGGCGTGCAGCAACTCGAAGGCGGCGGCGCGGCCGTGTCGCTCGTGGTGTCGCACACCGTCGGTGACGGCCTGGCCATCGCCGAGGCCGTCGCCGACGCGGTCAACGGGTCGCCGCGCGATCTCGGCTACCCGATCGCCGGGGCCCGCACGCGGCGCGAGGCCCTGCGCGAAGACCTCCGCCAGACGGTGCGCTCGATGCCCAGTTGGTTCAAGGCCGTGGTCGGCGCGGTCAAGATCGCCCGCGACCAGAAGGGCGACCTGGCGGCGTCGGCCAAATCGGTGAGCGCGCCGGTGTCCAGCGGGATCACCACCCCGGTGACGCCGCCGTTCGTCGTCGTCCACATCGGCATCGACGAGTGGTACCAGCGCGCGAAAGCCCTCGGCGGCACCAGCAACGTGCTGTTCGCCGCGCTCGCTGCCCGGCTCGGGCTGGTGGTGGGCCGGTTGGGCGACGACGGCCGCGCCATGCTGTCGTTCCCCGTCAACATCCGCACCGAGGGCGACACCCGGGGCAATGCCCTCAGCACCATCACCGTGATGGCGGATCCCGAAAAGGTCAGCACCGACCTGTCCGAGTTGCGCAGCGACGTCAAGCGCGAACTGGCCGGTGTCGACGAGTGGACCCGCATGATGCTCACGCCGCTTCCCCTCACTCCCCTGGTGCCGAAGTTCGCGGTGCGGCGGCTCGAGAAGATGGTGCTCAAGGTCGGCAAGCCCATCGGTTGCTCCAACCTGGGCCAGTTCCCGCCCGCGTTCAACCGGCCCGACGGGACCGACGCCGACAATTTCCACGCCCGCCTGGTCGAGCCGGGCCTGACCCCGGTGGACCTCGAGCGCCTGAACGGCCACCTGTTCCTGGTGTTGTGCCAGACACCGACGTCGATGATCGTGACGGTCACCGCATGGGAACCGGGCGAGACGAACACCAAAGCGGCACTGGCTGATTCCACCCGCAAAGCGCTGGCCGAACTCGGACTCACCGGAACCGTCGACTAAGTTACCGGGTAGTACCATCGGTTTCGTGGACAGCACGGCGAGCAATCAGGGCAGCTCCGTCGAGGACGCCTCGACCCCGAGCCGAATCCTGGTGGCCACCGCGGAAGTGCTTGCCCGTCAGGGCCAGACCAAGCTCAGCCTGTCCGAGGTCGCCACGCAGGCCGGCGTCTCGCGCCCCACCCTGTACCGCTGGTTCGCCTCCAAGGAGGCGCTGCTCGAGTCGTTCGGACGGTACGAGCGCGACTTGTTCGTCGACGGCATGACCGCGGCCACCGAAGGGCTGCGCGGCAACGAAAAGCTCGATGCCGCACTGCAATTCATCGTGCAGTACCAGAAGACCTATTCCGGCGTACGGGTCATCGACATCGAACCGGAGGCCGTGCTCGCCCAGCTGCCGAACGTCGTGCCGACCATGCGTGCCCGCCTGCAGAAGCTACTGTCGGGGCCGAACGCCGAGCTGAAGGCCGCAACGGCCATCCGGATCGCGGTGTCGCACTACCTCGTCCCGAGCGACGACACCGAGCAACTACTGGCGCAGCTGCGGCACGCCGTCGGTTTGCGCTAGCCGGCTAGCCCTCGGCCGCCAATTGCCCACAGGCAGCGGCGATTTCGCGGCCGCGAGTGTCGCGCACCGTGCACGACACCCCGGCAGCCTGTACCCGGCGCACGAACTCCCGCTCGACCGGCTTGGGACTCGCGTCCCACTCGCTGCCCGGGGTCGGGTTCAGCGGAATCAGGTTCACGTGCACCAGCGGGCCGAGCGCGCGGTGCAGCTTCTTGCCCAAAAGGTCTGCGCGCCAAGGCTGGTCATTGACGTCGCGGATCAGCGCGTACTCCACCGACACCCGGCGACCGGTGACGTCGGCGTAATACCGTGCGGCCTCGAGAACTTCGGAGACCTTCCACCGGTTGTTGACCGGGACCAGCGTGTCGCGCAGCTCGTCGTCGGGGGTGTGCAGTGACAGCGCCAGCGTCACGCCCAGCTTCTCGTCGGCGAGTTTGCGGATCGCGGGGGCCAGGCCGACGGTCGAGACCGTCACCGACCGGGCGCTGATCCCGAAACCCTCCGGCGGCGCCGCGGTGATCCGGCGCACGGCGGCCACGACGCGGTTGTAGTTGGCCAGCGGTTCCCCCATGCCCATGAAGACGATGTTGGACAGCCGGCCGTCGTGCTCGTTGCGCATGGCGGCCGACGCCGCGCGGACCTGCTCCAGGATTTCGGCGGTCGAGAGGTTCCGCTTCAGGCCGCCCTGACCGGTGGCGCAGAACGGGCACGCCATGCCGCAGCCGGCCTGCGACGAGATGCAGACGGTGTTGCGCTGCGGGTAGCGCATCAGCACCGACTCGAACGTCGTGCCGTCCACCGCGCGCCACAGGGTCTTGCGGGTCTCCCCGGCGTCGCACTGAATCTGCTTCGCGGGGGTGATCAGGTCGGGGAACAGCGCCGAGGCCACCTGATCGCGCACCGATGCCGGCAGATCGGTCATCTCGTGCGGATCGGCGATCAACCGCCCGTAGTACTGGTTGGCCAGTTGCTTGGCCCGGAACTTCGGCAATCCCAGCTCGGTGACGGCCGCCACGCGTCCCTCGGCGTCGAGGTCGGCCAGGTGCCGCGGCGGCATGCCGCGGCGCGGTGCATCGAACACCAGAGGAAGGGAAACGGCCATAACGGGCTTCAGTATCGCACCGACGGCACCCCCGGGACGAAATCACAGCCGAAAATCGTTGGACTCGGCGTCTATGAACACTCACCATGAGCCCATGCCGCCCCGTCCCGCGTCGCTCCTGGCCTTCGTCTACGCATTGGGTTATCCCATTGGTGCCCTTGCGGTTTCGGCTCTGACGCCCATGGCGACGCTGGTGTTCCGATTCGGGCTGGCCGCCGCCATCCTGTCCACCTGGGCCCTGGCGGCGCGTGTGAAATGGCCCACTGGCACGCGGCTGGTGCACGTCGTGATCAGTGGCCTGCTCACGCAGGCCGTGCAGTTCATCTGCCTGTACCTGGCACTGATGCACGGCGCTCCGGCGGTGCTGGGTGCCGTCGTCATCTCGATGAACCCGGTCGCCACCGCGCTGCTGGCCGCGGTGTTCCTGGGCGAGCGCCTGACCGCCATGCGCGTCGTCGCCCTGATCCTCGGCGCGCTGGCGGTGCTGGCCGCGTGCGCCCAGCGGCTGCTGATGGTCGGCGGCGTCGACGCGGTGATCGTGTTGCTGGTCGTCTCGCTGCTGGCGCTGGCCTCCGGCGGCGTCTACCAGCAGCGGTTCTGCCGCGGCGTGGATTTCCGCGCCACCGCGGCGGTGCAGAACGCGGCGTCCTTGGTCCCGGTGGCGATCCTGGCCGCCGTCATGCCGTGGACGGTGACCAACGTGCACACCGCGGTCCTCGCGGTGGGGGCTGTGGTGCTGCTCAACGCGACGTTGTACATGACGATGTACGTGCGGGCCATCGATCGCTACGGCGCCGCCGCGGTGGCCATGCTGTTCGCGGTCATCCCGGCCATCGCCGGCGTGCTGTCGTGGCTGCTGCTGGGCCAGCGCCCGGACCTCGGTGTGGTGGTCGGTCTGGTGCTCGGCGCGCTGGCCTGCTGGCTCAATTCGCGGGCCGTGGCGCGGACCGTCAGGCCAGCAACTCCAGCACCAGCCACGCCGCCACTCCAGACGGCAGAATCGAGTCGATCCGGTCCATCAGACCGCCATGACCGGGGAGCAGAGTGCCCATGTCCTTGATCCCGAGGTCGCGCTTGACCTGCGACTCCACCAGGTCGCCGAGCGTGCCGGTGATGACGAGCATGATGCCCAGCGGCACACCGACCCACAGCGGCCGGCCCGCCAGGTAGTGCACCGACAGCACCGAGACGACGATGCTGAACAGCAGCGACCCGCTGAAGCCCTCCCAGGACTTCTTCGGGCTGATCGCCGGCACCATCGGGTGCTTACCGAACAGCACGCCCGCGGTGTAGCCGCCGATATCGGAGGCCACGACGCCCAGCATCATGCAGAACACCTGCATGGCACCCTCGTGGTAGCCGCCCTGGTGCGGGTAGATCAGCAGCGCCGTGAAGGCGCCGAACAGCGGTACCCAGGACGCCAGGAAGATCGTCACCGACACGTCGCGTGTGTAGTTGACCGGCGCCGCTTTGAGCCCGCCGGACAACAACCGCCAGATCATGCACAGCGCGACCGTGGCACCGAACGCCCCGAGGGCGCCGGCTTCCCGGTAGGGCCACGTCAGCCAGATCATCGCCTGGCCGCCGATCAGCAGCGGGATCACCGGGACGGCATAGCCACCCTCACGTAGCCGGCGCACCACCTCGTGCGTGGCCAGCGCGACGGCCAGAGCCACCAGCGCCACCCACAGCTGCGGGACGAACAGCAGGGTGGCGATGACGGTGCCGCCGAGGAGGACGCCGACGGAGATGGCGGCGGGCAGATTGCGCCCGGCGCGCGATGTCTTCTTGGGCTCCCCCGTGGGGGTGGTTTCGGTGGCCACGAATGTGCGGATGCGGACGGCTGGAGATCCTCAGACCTCGAGCAGTTCGCCTTCCTTGTGCTTGACCAGCTCGTCGATCTGAGCCGTGTAGGTGGCGGTCGTCTTGTCCAGATCCTTCTCGGCGCGCGCGACCTCGTCCTCGCCGGCCTCGCCGTCCTTCTTGATCCGGGACAGCTCGTCCATCGCCTTGCGACGGATGTTGCGCACCGACACCTTGGCGTCCTCGCCCTTGCCCTTGGCCTGCTTGACCAGTTCCCGGCGGCGTTCCTCGGTCAGCTGCGGGATCGAGATGCGGATGACGCTGCCGTCGTTGCTCGGGTTGACGCCGAGGTCCGAGTTCCGGATGGAGTCCTCGATGGCCTTGAGCTGGTTGGCCTCGTACGGCTTGATGACGACCAAGCGCGCCTCGGGGACGTTGATGCTCGCCAGCTGGGTGATGGGCGTCATCGAGCCGTAGTACTCGATGTTGATCCGGTTGAACATGCCCGGGTTGGCCCGGCCGGTACGGATCGACCCGAGGTCGTCACGGGCCACCGCGACGGCCTTGTCCATCTTCTCTTCGGCATCGAAGAGGGTTTCCTCGATCACTTCATCTTCTCCCGTCAGTCCCGCTCGCCCGGCCCCAGCCCTAGCTGGAAACCAGCGTTCCGATCTTCTCACCCGCGACCGCGCGCGCGATATTGCCTTCGGTCAGCAGATTGAAGACCAGCATCGGCATGCCATTGTCCATGCAGAGGCTGAACGCGGTGGCATCGGCGACCTTCAAGTCGCGTTCCAACACCTCACGATGGGTGATGCTGGTGATCATCTGGGCGTCGGGCACCTCACGCGGGTCCGCGGTGAACACGCCGTCGACGGCCTTGGCCATCAGGACCACCTCGGCACCGATCTCCAGCGCGCGCTGCGCGGCGGTGGTGTCGGTGGAGAAGTACGGCAGGCCCATGCCCGCGCCGAAGATGACCACGCGGCCCTTCTCGAGGTGCCGGCGCGCCCGCAGCGGGATGTACGGCTCGGCGACCTGTCCCATGGTGATGGCGGTCTGCACGCGGGTGTCGATGCCTTCCTTCTGCAGGAAGTCTTGCAGCGCAAGGCTGTTCATCACGGTGCCGAGCATGCCCATGTAGTCACTGCGGGTCCGCTCCATGCCGCGCTGCTGCAACTGCGCACCGCGGAAGAAGTTGCCGCCACCGATGACGACGGCGACCTGGGCACCGGCGCGGACCACCTCGGCGATCTGCCGGGCGACCAGAGCGACGACGTCGGGGTCCAGGCCCACCGCGCCGCCGCCGAACATCTCACCACCGAGCTTGAGCAATACCCGCTTGTAGGCCGGCCGGATCAAACCCTGGCCACCGTTGTCTGCCTCGTTGTCTGGGCTGGCCATCAGACTCCTTCGGTCCCCACAAGTCACAACTGCCCCGGCGATCGGCAGCGGCTCCATCCTGCCTCATGGCGATCGCGCCGGAGGCAAGGAGGGTGGAACCCGATGGGCGGGCGGCTACCCGACGGACTACCCCAGGTGCGCCTGTAACAACCACGCGCGAACCGACTTGAGTCCGTTCGGCTCGTCCCTTACGTCGACGTCGGCGAAACCTCTGCCGGGTGCGCCGGTCGCGCCGAAACCGTCGGGCATGTTGCCGTGGATGCGGGCCGGGGAGATGTCGTCGATCACCCAGTACTTGCCGACGACGTCGCGCAGCTCGTCCTCGGTCACCGGGTTGGCCGGGCCGGCGGGCATGCCGCCGCGGTCGAAGACGAGAACGATGTAGGTGGCGCCGGGCGCGGCGGCCCGCACGATCGAGCGCTGGTAGCCGTCCCGGAGTTCGACGGGCATGGAGTGGAACAGCGTGCTGTCGATGATGGTGCCGAAGCGGCCGTCGTACCCGGTGAAGTCGCTGATGTCGGCGACCTCGAAGCTGGCATTGTGGGCGCCGCGCCGGGCAGCTTCGGCCCGGGCCAGTTCGATGGCGGTGGCCGACTGGTCCAGACCCACGGTCGTGAAGCCGCGCTCGGCCAGATAGATCGCGGTGGCGGCCTCGCCGCAACCGGCGTCGAGGACGTCGCCGTGCACCTTCCCGGCGTCGATCAGCGCGGCGATCTCGGGCTGCGGCACGCCGATGCTCCACGGCGGCCGGGCACCCATCTCGGGAGCCTCACCGCGGTACGCGCTTTCGAACATGGCATCTGTGGGTCTGGTCATACCTCCGGTTTATCAACGAGATTGATATATGTCAATATAATTGACATGTTCGAAGGTGAAGACGCTCCCCTGGGCTATCTGCTCAGCCGTATCGCCAACGCGCTGCGCGCCGAGATCACCGCCAACGTTCTCGAACCGCTCGGCCTGAGCTTCCCGCAGTACGTCTGCCTGCGCATATTGGACAACCGCTCCGGCATGTCCAATGCCGAGATGGCCCGCTTCATCGGGGTGTCACCACAGGCGATGAACATCGTGGTGCGCGCGCTGCAGGACCGCGACCTGATCACCCGGCCCTCGACCGTCGCAGCCGGACGCTCCCGGCCCACCGAGCTGACCCGGGCCGGCCGCACCCTGCTGGGCAAGACCGACGCCGGGATTCGCGCCGCCGACGACGCGCTGCTGGCCAACTTGAGCCCGGCCCAGCGCCGGCAGTTCCGCGAGACGCTGACGAGCCTGATGCCGCCCGACTAGAGGATCGCGGCGGCGACGATCAGGCCGAACGCCAGGTACGCGGCCGCGACATCGAGCACGACCGGGGAGAACTTCTCCTCGTGGAGCATCTCGCCGATGTCGAGGCCTTTGACGGCGCCGATCAGGCGCACCGAAAGCGCCTGTGCGGCAATGCCGATGAGGCCGAAGACCAGCGTCTTGATCAGGCCGCCGGCCAGGTCGCCCGTCGAGCTGTAGATGGCGAGCACCACGATGAAGGCCATCGACAGCACCCCCGAGGCGGCCACCGCCGCGGCATTCGGCCGGCCCGAGCGGACCAGCTCGCGCAAGGGTCCCGGCGTGGTCCAGTCGATCACGAAGAAGCCGAGGATCATCAGCGCGCCGCCGACGATCGCGTACAGCGCGATCGCCGACGCGCCGTGTCCGACGATGGACCAGTAGTCGTTGCCAAGAGCGGTCAGGGTCATGAAGTTCGTTTCCTTCCGGTCACTGCGGGATGCGGTGGGGCACAAAGGCTGCGCCGTTGTCGGTGACCAGACCCGAGGTCTCGCGGATACCGAGGCCGGCCGATTCGTCGCCGACGATCCAGGCGCCCAAGGCGGGACGCATGTCGTCGAACTGCGGTAGCGGGTCGAGCAACTGGTACACGTAGCCCTCTTCGCCGTACACGCCGCCGGTCTGTGTCTCGTAACCCGCGCCGACGATCGTGACGTTCGCCCCCTCGCGCCCGAGTTTGGGCTTGCGGACGTATTCGGTCAGCTCGTGCGGATCGTCGATGTACGCCGGCAGCAGATTCGGGTGCCCCGGGTACATCTCCCACAGCACCGCCAGGATGGCCTTGTTGCTGAGCAGCGACTTCCACAGCGGCTCGATCCACATGGTCTCCGGCAGGGATTCGGCTGCGTACTTGCCGAATTCGTCGTCGAGCACCCATTCCCAGGGGTAGAGCTTGAACAGCGTCGAGATCGGGGCGTCTTCCAGATCGACGAAGCGATTCAGGTCCCGGTCCCAGCCCAGTTGCTCGATGGCCAGGCCGACGGTGTTCATCCCGGCCTCGGCGGCGCACTCCTGCAGGTAGGCCAGCGTCACGTTGTCCTCGCCGCTGGTGTCCGCAGAGGACCAGGTGAAGTGGGCTTCGTTGCCGGGCAACCGATCCTGGATTTCCTTCCACCGCTCCACCAGCTTCTCGTGCAGCGAGTTCCACTGGTCGTCGGCGGGAAAGACATCGGTCTTCCAGTACCACTGCAGAATCGCGGCTTCGAGCAGCGACGTGGGGGTGTCGGCGTTGTACTCCAGCAGCACCGGGGGCCGGCGGCCGTCGTAGCGGAGATCGAAGCGACCGTAGAGGTGCGGATCGCTACGGCGCCAAGACTTTTCGATGTGCGGCCAGCTCCACTCCGGCAACCCGAAGTCGCGGTAGCGCTCGGTCAGCACGATGTTCTCGACGGCTTCCAGGCACATCGAGTGCAGCACCTCGACCGAGGCCTCGATCGAGAGCACCTCGTCCATGTCGAACACGTAGTGCACCGACTCGTCCCAGTACGGACGGTCATTCCCGTGTGCGTCGGTGGCCGGGGTGTCGAAACACATGCCCTGGCTGGCCACGATCTGCTGCCACCCCGGTCGCGGGGCGTGACGTTCGCGCCGCATCAGCTACCGGAGCTTCCGTGGCTCGACGAACCGAAGCCGCCGCGCGATACCGACGACCCCGACTTCGAGATGGAGGTGCCGGATTTCGTTGTGGCCGTAGTGCCTTTCGGCAGGGTCAGGGTGCCACCGTGGGCGATGCTGCCGACGCCGGAGTTGGAGCCGCCGTAGTAGTACCGGTACGGCGATCCCATGTACAAGAACGTGCTGCCGCCGCCGTAGTTGGTGCCGCTGCTGCAGTAGCTGTCCGGCACCACTTCGTTGCTGCCGTCCTTGACGCAGGACGCGCTGATCTGATCATCGCGATGGAAGATCGCGTAGCCGGCGGCGACCACCGCCACCACGCCGACGCCGACCGCCGAACCGATGAGGACCTTCTTGCCGGTGGCCGCGCGCTTGCGCGCCTTCTCGGCTTTGACCCGCTCGATCTCTTCTTCGGCTTCGCGCGCCCTCTTGGCCTTGTCGCGGGCCCGGGCCTCGGCGACGGTCGGCTGCCGCGGCTTGGCGGTGGCCGGGTCCTGCCAGCGGACGGAACCCTGCGGTTCTGCCGGGGGTGCCGGCGGCGTGAAGTCCGGTGTCGGATTCGGGGTGGGACCCGCCGGGGGCACCGGCGGCGAACTCGGCTCGGACCCGGGCGCGGGCTCCGGCCCGCCGCCTTGAGCCGACGACTTCCACGGCTGCCTTTCAGCCCCGTTCTCGGGCCCGACAGTCATGCACACCCCCAATTGACGCAACCTGTGAGACAGCATAAGGCTGGCCGCCCGACAAAGCGGCCGTTGCCGCTGCTTGCGTCGAGCAAAAATAGCCCCGCCGGCCGGTCGACGTCAGCGCGCCGCGAGCGACGGCCAACCGATTTCCCGCTCGAGCTCGAACGCCAGTGCCAGCAGCGTCGCCTCCTGCCCCGCCGCCGCGCCGAACATCATGCCGACCGGCAGTCCCGACGCGGACCGGGCCAGCGGCAGCGAAACCGCCGGGGCGCCACTGGCATTCTGTAGCGGCGTGAAGCCGACCCAGTCGATGAGCCGCGACATGACCTGGTCGAAGTCGGCAGTCGGGTCCAGGTGCCCGATCGGCGGGGTGACCTCGCTGAGGGTCGGGGTGAGCACCACGTCGTAGTCGCGGGCCAGGCGCGCCGGAATGCGCCGTGACGCGGCCAGCCGGGCGATGGCGGCCGGCACGCGGTGCAGATTGCGCGCCGCCTTTGCTTCCAGTCCCAGGGTCAGGTTGTCCAACCTACCGCGATCGAAGCTGGGGCCGAAGGTGCGTTTTCCACTACGGACCAGCGCAAAGGCCAGGAAAGACCAGTAGAGCAGGAAGTCGTCGCGGAACCGCTCCGGTGCCGGGTTGCCGATCTGGGTGACGCGATGGCCGAGCTCCTCCAGCCGGGCCGCGGTCTGCATGGTCAACTCCCGGATCTCGGGGCCGGCGTCCCGGCCGATCGAGCTCGTGCACACCGCAATACGCAGCCGGCGCCGGCCGGGCGCGGTGACGTCGCCGATGGCCGGCAGTTTCGGGTTCCGGTAGACGCGCTCGGCTTCGCGGTAGAACGCCGCGGTGTCCCGGACGCTGCGGGTGAGGACGCCGTTGGCGACGATCTGCAGCGGCATCCGGGTCTCACGGTCCAGCGGCAAGCGGCCACGGGTGGGCTTGAGACCGACCAATCCGTTGCAGGAAGCCGGGATTCGGATGGAACCGCCGCCGTCGTTCGCGTGGGCGATGGGCACCACGCCGGCCGCGACGAACGCCCCCGACCCGGACGACGACGCCCCCGCGGTCACCATGGTGTCCCATGGGTTGCGCACCGGGCCCAGCCGGGGATGCTCGGCCGAGGCGCTGAAACCGAACTCCGACAGCTGCGTTTTCCCGAGGGCCACCAGCCCCGTCGAGAGGTACAGGCGCGCCCACTCCCCGTCGGCCGGCGCCGGCCGGGGCGCCCAGGCATCGGCGCCCTGCATGGTGGGCCAGCCGCCGACCGCGACGTTGTCCTTGATGAACGTCGGTACCCCGTCGAAGAATCCTCCGAAAGGTCTTGGTGCACTCGCCTTTTCAACAGCCTGCTCGAAGGCTTCGTACGCCATGCCGTTCAGTTCGGGCTGCGCCTTCTCGGTCCGGGCGATCGCCGCCTGCACCACCTCGACCGCCGATACCGCACCGCTGCGGATCGCGTCGGCGACACCGACCGCGTCGAGGTCGCCGAGGGCGTCGTCACCGAATGTGCTGATGGGTGTCATGGCACCCACGGTACCAAGCAGTACCACCAGCCCGCCTTACCCCCAGATTTCACGTTGTGAGTCCGGACACCGGCTGCGTGCACCGTGGAACGCGCTGCGTAAACGCCCAGTTTCCCCGGCGTAACTTTCCATTTGAACTAGTGCCATATGGAAGTAACTGGTGCTAATTTCCGTTCGACCCGGCTGCTGCAGGTCGCAGACCGGTCCGGTCATCGGCGCCCGTATCCGACCTGCCTGCCTGATGCATTGCATCACTGGCGATTACGACGGATTCGACAGGAAACGCGTTCATGACTACCGAGCAATCCCTAGACGAAGTGCACGGCCAACCGATGGCCGCCGCCCGCGTCGGCCCTTGGTCCCGCTTCGTCACCTGGGCCAACCAGGACACCATCGAGGACTTCTCACTTCGCTACGCGCCCAAGTCTTTTCGCAAATGGTCGCCGATGGCATGTGCCGTGGCCGCCCTGGGTGGCATCGCCTACCTCGCCGACTACTCCATCGGCGCATCGATCGCCGTCACCCACGGCGCGGCCAGCGCGGTCGTCGCGATCCTGGTCGCCGCGGTCACGATCTTCCTCACCGGCATCCCGATCGCGTACTACGCCGCCAAATACAACATCGACATGGACCTGCTCACGCGCGGAGCCGGTTTCGGATACTTCGGCTCAACCCTGACGAGCCTCATCTACGCCAGCTTCTGCTTCATCTTCTTCGCGCTCGAAGGCGCGATCATGGCGCAGGCGATGAAATTGGCGTTCGGCATTCCACTGGCCGTCGGCTACATCATCGGCTCACTGATCATCATTCCGCTCGTGCTCTACGGCATGACCGCCCTGGCCAAGTTCCAGGTCTGGACCCAGCCGTTGTGGCTGATCCTGTTCGTCGCCCCCATCGCCTTCATCGCGACCGCGGATCCGGCGGGCTTCCACGGGTTCCTGAGCTGGGCGGGCAACGGCGGCAGCGAGCAGGTCACGGCCATCGGAGTCGGTGCGGGCGCCGGCGTGGCATTGTCACTCATCGCCCAGATCGGTGAACAGGTCGACTACCTGCGCTTCATGCCCGAGAAGTCGGAAACACCGCCGTTGCGCTGGTGGGCCGCGGTGCTCGCCGCCGGACCCGGCTGGGTGATTCTCGGTGCCGCCAAACAGATCTGCGGCGCCTTCCTGGCCTTCTACGTCGCGGGCAAGGTCGGTTTCGCGGCCGCCACCGAACCCATCGAGCAGTTCCTCGGCGGCTTCGGCTCGGTCATCCACAACGACGCCCTCGCCCTCGGTCTGGCCACGCTGATGGTGTTGCTGTCACAGGTGAAAATCAATGTGACGAACGCATATTCGGGCTCGTTGTCCTGGTCGAACTTCTTCAGCCGGGTGCTGCACGTGCACCCGGGCCGGGTGGTGTACCTCGGTCTGCACATCGCCATCGCGCTGGCACTGATGCTCAGCGACATGTTCGCCGTGCTCAACACCATTCTCGGGTTCTACTCGAATGTCGCGATCGCCTGGATCGGCGCGATCGTCGCCGACCTCGTGATCAACAAGCCACTGCTCAAGCTCAGCCCGTCATACGTCGAGTTCAAGCGGGCCTACCTCTACAGCATCAATCCGGTCGGATTCGTCTCGATGCTGGTCGGTTCGGTTTTCTCG
Source organism: Mycobacterium sp. SMC-13 (assembly GCF_045311035.1). NCBI lineage: Bacteria > Bacillati > Actinomycetota > Actinomycetes > Mycobacteriales > Mycobacteriaceae > Mycobacterium > Mycobacterium sp. SMC-13. The sequence goes on along the minus strand of NZ_JBJIAI010000001.1, from coordinate 6,512 downwards.
ATCATGGCCTTCTACCACGCTTTCGGAGATTTCCTCGCGGCCTGGTCGCCCTACCTGGCGCTGACGCTGTCCTTCGTGCTGTCACCGGTGATGTGCATCGCGACCAAGGGCAAGTACTACCTGGCGCGGCGCAATCCGCTTCGTGAGGAGATCGAGAAGGAACGGCTGTGGGCGGGCCAGACGCTGCTGGACGTCGTCGACCAGAAGCGGTACGAGCTGCCGGACATGGTCCACGACTGCCCCTTCCACCACGGCACCGTGTCCTCGCTGACCTGCACGCTCACCAAGGACTGCCATGACATGTGCAAGAAGGACGGCTACACGGATTCCACCAGCGCGGAACTACTGAAAACTGCGGTGACACCGCAGTCGAGCTGACGCACCGTCATGGCCTCGCCCAGAGCACCGGGCGGGGCCATGGCTGTCGGTCAGGGGGTGAGTTCGGCGATCACATCGAATTCGAGTTGGTCCGCGCTGGCGAGGTACACGGGTTGACGAGTATGAGCACCACGCATGACGACCTCGCCGCGCGGACCCTGGTAGGCGACATTGGAGCGCGCCCGGTCGATCGCGGCCACCTCCAGGCTGCGGGCCGTCTGCGCCAGGGCGGTGAGCAACAACAGTCCCTCGTAACAGGATTCACCGATGTTGTTGAGCGCCGGGGCCGCACTGCCGAACCGCTGCAGATAGTGCGAGCCGAACCCCATGTTCACCTCGGTGGGCAGGCTCTCGAAGTAGCCGCACGCGGTGTACAGACCGGTGGTCGCCCCACTTCCACTGGCGCACAACACATCCTCACCGATCATCAACGACAGGCGCACGACACTCTGGTCCAGGCCGGCGCGGGCGAACGCGCGATTGAACGCCGCGTTGTCCGCACCCACCATCAACACCAGCACCCCGTCGGCGTCCGAGGCGGTGATGACGTCCAGCATCGTCCGGAAGTCTCGCCCGCCCAACGGAACGAATGCCTCGCCGACGAACTCGAGGCCCGACCGCCACATGTAGTCCTTGGTCACGCGGGCGGTCTGCCGCGGCCAGATGTAGTCGTTGCCGACAATGCACCAGCGTTTCAGCCCGAGGTGCTCACGCAACCACGTCAACGCCGGAAACAGTTGCTGCTCCGGCGTTTCCCCCACCATGTACACGCCGTCGGTGCTCTCGCCACCCTCGTAGAACGTGGTGTACACGTAGGGCACCCGCCCGGCCGTCTGCGGGGTGATGACCCGCCGCGCATTCGACAGGTGCCAGCCCACCACGGCGTCGATCTGCTGCTGGGCCACCAGGCGGCCCAGTTCGTCCGCGAGCTCGTTCAACGGCGCGCCGGCGTCGACGGGATGAATGCGGACCGGCCGGTCCAGGATGCCGCCGGCGGCGTTGATGTCCTCGGCGGCCAGTTCGGCGCTCGCCTCGCACGACGGTCCGAACATCCCGGCGGGCCCGCTCAACGGCACCACGAGCGCAATGTCGACCGCATCCCGGTCGGGGCGCGCGGGAATCGTCGCAGGTTTCGGATTCACCATCACCTCACCTTGGGAGACCAGCCCAGCCCTGCCACCTCAATCGCGACGACCACGACGTCCGGCGGCCGGGTGGCCAGAATTCATTTTGAAGATACCTTCCGATCAGCGCTGTTTCACGGCGAGACGACAGGTCCGACCACGGTAGGCTGGGCGCCACCATGGAGATGAAGCCCGGCGCCCGTGCTGACACCATCGAGGAACTCGCTCGACTGGTGAAGTCGGTCGCCTTCGAACTGGACCGCGTCGTGACCGATCACCTGGGCGGTCTGACGGTGCGTCAGTGGCACGTGCTGGCCGCCCTCGAGGGTGGCGCCGGAAAACCGATGACGGCACTGGCCGAGGTGACGCTGCTGCCCGGGCCGAGTCTGACCCGGCTCGTCGACGGGATGGTCGACGACAATCTGGTGCTGCGCAAGGCCGATGTGGTCGACCGCCGGCGGGTGCTGGTCTACCAGACCCGCCGGGGCAACGCGCTGTACCGCCAGATCCGGGATCGGCTCAACAAGTCCGAACAGCTGGCCGCGCTGTGCACGTCAGCGTCGCTGCAGCCCGAAGCCCTGACCGAGCTGCTGGGCGTCCTGCAGGGTTCGAGCTCCCCGGCAGAACTGCGCGGCTGACACCGGCACCCGCCAAACAGCCAGTCCCCCAAGGTAATCGGGGAACTGGCTGCCGGCTGCGGGATCAGAAACTGGCGTGTGGCGCGCCCATTCCAGGATCGATCTGGTAGGGCCCCGACGCCGACGGCGCCACCGGGAAATCGAAGATCGCCGTCGGGATGTACACCGTCGCACAGGAATTCGGGATGTCCACCACGCCGGAGAGCCGGCCCTCGATCGGCGCGGACCCGAGCAGCAGGTAGGCCTGCTCCGGGCTGTAGCCGAACTTCGTCAGGTAGTCGATCGCGTGCAGACACGCGCGCTGGTACGCCAGATCCGAGTCGAGGTACTTCTGCTCGCCGTCGAGCGTCACCGAGGTGCCGGAGAACGCCAGCCATTCCGAGTACTGCGGGTCGGTGTTGCCGGGCATGAAGATCGCGTTCTCATGCACGCCGTAGGTTTCCATGCCGCCCTTGATCAGGTCCACGTGCAGGTCCATGAACCCGCCCATCTCGATCGCGCCGCAGAACGTGATCTCGCCGTCGCCCTGCGAGAAGTGCAGGTCGCCGAACGACAGGTTCGCCCCGGGGACGAACACCGGATAGAACACCCGGCTGCCCTTCGTGAGGTTCTTGATGTCCTGGTTTCCGCCGTTCTCGCGAGGCGGCGCGGTGCGGGCGGCCTCGGCGGCAGCCTTGGTGAAGGCATCGCCGCGCAATGAGCCCAGGATCGCGTCCTGCGGTTCGGGCGGCAATGCCAGCGGCGGCACGCGGTCGGGATCGGTGGCGATCAACGCGCCTTCGCGGGCGTTCCATTTGGCCAGCAGTGCCGCCGACGGCGCCGTGCCCATGAGGCCGGGATGCACGATGCCGGTGTACTTCACATGGGGCACGTGGCGCGAGGTGGCCTTCTGCCCCGAGAAGTCCCAGATCGCCTTGTAGGCGTCGGGGAACTGGTCGGTGAGGAACCCGCCGCCGTTCTGCTTGGCGAAGATGCCGGTGTATCCCCAGCCCTGCCCCGCCAGCGGCCCCGAGTCTTCCTGCGGAATGGGCCCGACGTCGAGGATGTCGACGATCAGCAGGTCACCCGGCTCGGCGCCCTCGATCGCGAACGGCCCGGACAGGCAGTGCACGCCCTTGAGTGGCGCGTTGAGGATGTCCTCGGCCGAGTCGTCGTTGTGGATGGCGCCGTCGAACCACTCGCGGCAGTGCGCCCGGAAGCTGTCCCCCGGCTTGACGGTGACGGCCGGCGGGATGTCCGGGTGCCATCGGTTGTGGCCGACCAACTGTTGGTCGGTGAACTTCTTCGCCGAATCCAAGGGGAACAGCAATTCCGGCACATTGACCTCCTAGCGACACAAACACACTTGCTTCCGAATGGAAGTATTCAATACTGAAGGTGTCTCGTCTGCGGTTCGGGCAAGTTACATCCGGATGACGTTGGCGGATAGGGCTTATGGTGTCGTTGTGCCTACCTACGTATTCCGGTGTGGACAGGGTTGCCCGGACTTCACCGAACAACATTCGATGGCGAGCGTGCCCGCCGATACGCCGTGTCCGAGCTGCAGCGGCGCGGCCAGGCGCCGAATCGGAGCGCCCGCCCTGGGTGCCGGCAACTCGCCGGGCATGCGGGCGCAGGACGCCACCCGCGCCACGGCGGACCGCCCTGATGTCGTCCAGAGCCTGCCCACGAGTCGCCGCCGCGCGCCGGTGACCACGAATCCGTTGCACCGCAAGCTCCCCCGGCCCTAGCCGGACAAAGCAAAACCCCGCGCACTCCGGGATCGCCGGGTTTGTGCGCGGGGTTTTGTCAGTGAGCAGCGGGTGTGCTGCCCAAGTTCTTACTGCTGGCCGACCTCGAACCGCACGAAGCGGGTCACGGTGACGCCGGCCTCGTCCAGCAGGGCCTTCACGGTCTTCTTGTTGTCGGACACCGACGGCTGGTCGAGCAGCACGACGTCCTTGTAGAAGCCGGTGACGCGGCCTTCGACGATCTTCGGCAGTGCGGCCTCGGGCTTGCCCTCTTCCTTGGCGGTCTCCTCGGCGATACGACGCTCGTTGGCGACCAGGTCGGCGGGCACGTCCTCACGGGTGAGGTACTTGGCCTTCAGCGCGGCGATCTGCAGCGCGACCGCGTGAGCGGCCTCTTCGGAAGCACCGTTGTACTCGACCAGCACACCCACGGCCGGCGGCAGGTCCGCGGCACGCTTGTGCAGGTAGGTCTCGACGGTGCCGTCGAAGTAGGCGACCCGGCGCAGTTCGAGCTTCTCGCCGATCTTCGCGGACAGGTCCGCGACCAGCTGCTCGACGGTGGTGCCGTCGACGGTGGCGGCCTTGAGGGTCTCCACGTCGTTGGCCTTGGCCGCGACGGCAGCGGTGAGGATCTGGTCCGCGAGAGCCTGGAATTCGGCGTTCTTGGCGACGAAGTCGGTCTCGGAGTTCAGCTCGATGAGGGCGCCGTCCTTGGCGGCGACCAGGCCCTCGGCGGTGGCGCGCTCAGCGCGCTTGCCGACGTCCTTGGCACCCTTGATGCGCAGGACCTCGACGGCCTTGTCGAAGTCACCCTCGGTCTCAACCAGTGCGTTCTTGCAGTCGAGCATGCCGGAGCCGGTGAGCTCCCGCAGTCGCTTTACGTCAGCAGCGGTGTAGTTAGCCATCTCAGCTTTCTGTGGTGGTGGTTTCGGTGGCGGCTTCCGGAGAAGACGCGGTCTCGGTTCCTGCCGTGGCCCCGGCGAGCAGTTCCTGCTCCCACTCGGCGAGCGGCTCGGCGCCTTCGGCCTCGGTCTTGGCACCCGAGCGGGCCTGCAGCCCCTCGGCAACCGCGGAGGCGATCACCTTGGTCAACAGCGCGGCGCTGCGGATGGCGTCGTCGTTACCCGGGATCGGGTAGTTGACCTGGTCGGGATCGCAGTTGGTGTCCAGGATCGCGATGACCGGGATGCCGAGCTTGATGGCCTCGGAAACGGCCAGGTGCTCCTTGTTGGTGTCGACGACCCAGATGGCCGACGGAACCTTCTGCATGTCCCGGATACCGCCGAGGCTGCGCTCGAGCTTGTTCTTCTCACGCGTCAGCATGAGGATTTCCTTCTTGGTGCGACCCTCGAAGCCACCGGTCTGCTCCATCGACTCGAGTTCCTTCAGGCGCTGCAGGCGCTTGTGAACGGTCGAGAAGTTGGTGAGCATGCCGCCCAGCCAGCGCTGGTTGACGTAGGGCATGCCGACGCGGGTGGCCTCGTCGGCGATGGACTCCTGGGCCTGCTTCTTGGTACCGACGAAGAGCACGGTGCCGCCGTGGGCAACGGTCTCCTTGACGAATTCGTACGCCTTGTCGATGTAGGTCAGCGTCTGCTGCAAGTCGATGATGTAGATGCCGTTGCGGTCGGTGAAGATGAACCGCTTCATCTTGGGGTTCCAGCGACGGGTCTGGTGCCCGAAGTGTGCGCCGCTGTCCAGCAGCTGCTTCATGGTCACTACGGCCATGTTGGTGCCTCACTCAGTTATCGGTTGTCGTCCGGCATCGGGTGATTCCGGACCCTGGCGTCTGCTGCGTGCCGGACCCGACTCGGTTGTCCGAGGTGGGACCGCCCGGCATGCGGTGGCGACCCGAGATCGAGCCGCTGTGCAGGCGCGCGAAGTCAACCCACGAATGCGGATTGCAACGGGAAGTTTACACGGTTCCCGGGGATGCTTTTGTCCACAGTGCGCGGGTTGTCCACAGATCGGGTTTCTGGGGGTGCCGAAGCCGCCGCCGAAGCGCTGAACTGGCCTGATGCGGATTCTACTGGCGCTCCTGCTCGCCGGACTCGGCTCGACCGGCGTGGCGCACGCCACCGACGACCGGCTGGACTGGCCGCTGCGGCCGCGACCGACCGTCGTGCGCACGTTCGACGCGCCGCGGCCGAACTGGCAGCGCGGGCACCGGGGCGTCGACCTCGCCGGTGCCGCCGGCCAGACGGTGTACGCCGCCGGCCCGGGCACCGTGGTGTTCGCCGGGGAGCTCGCGGGCCGGCCGGTCGTGTCGGTCGCTCATCCGGGAGGGCTGCGGACCAGCTACGAGCCCGTCCGGGCGGCGGTGCGCGCCGGCGCCGTCGTCGCCGCGGGTTCGCCAATCGGCACGCTGCTGGCCGGGCACCCCGGCTGCGCGAATTGTCTGCACTGGGGCGCCATGTGGGGCGCGTCGTCCGACGCCGACTACGTCGATCCCCTCGGCCTGCTCGCCGAGACCCCGATCCGCCTCAAGCCCCTTTGACCGCGAGCGGCCATTGCTCCTATGTCAAGCAGCGAGTGCTGTTTCGGGTTTTTGGTGTGATCGGTTGAGGTGCAGGTCGGTGTGGAGGCTGCGGTAGACGGTTCGGCTGAGGTGGCGTTTGAGGCATCGTAGGGCTTCTTTGGTG